>JASGDT010000023.1:0-105823 GCA_047607085.1 Pseudoxanthomonas sp.
AGGCGGTGGCAATGACGCGCCGATGCGCCGCCCCCGGTGGGGATGCGGAAAGCAGGCCAGGGATGGCCTGCGGCGGCGAGTCGGACATGGATGTCCGACCGAGCCGAGGAGCATTCCCACCGGGGGCGGCGCATGTTTCCGAAGCCGGCGCGCGCCGGCAGCCAGGAACTTCCGTTTCCCGCAGAGGGGAGAAGAACCCAAAAAAAGCCCGACCATCCGGTCGGGCTTCGGGAAACGACGCAGGGAGAGAGAGGGACCGGCGTCGTTGTGCCTTCAATGAAAGAGATTGTCGGCCAGGGATTACCAGCTCAGGCGCGGGCCGACGAACCATTGGCTGTCGCCGTCGGCGAACTTGACGTCGGCGCTGGCCGACCAGTTCGGGGTGAACTTGTATTGCGCGCCCAGGCGGCCGTAGAAATCGCCGTCGTAGTCGTGGCCGTCTTCCCAGCCAGCCAGCGCGTAGCCGGTCAGGTTGGGCACCAGGTTGCCCTGCACGCCGACTTCGGTGCTGTAGCCGTGGGTGTCGTACCAGTCGGCGTCGAACTTCTCGTAGGCCACCCGCGCCAGCAGGTCGGCGTTCGGCGACAACGCATAGTTGTAGCCCAGGCCGGCGCGCCACTGGTTGTAGTCGAGGCTGGTGTTGTCGATTTCCTGCTGGTTGAATTCGCCGAACAGGTGGAAGTTGGGGGCGATCGCGGCCGAACCCTTCAAGGCCCAGCCATCGGCATCGGCACCGCTGGTATTGGTGCCCAGGTAACCGCCTTCGACGTAGTTGTAATTGATGCCGTCGGCGGCCGAAGCGGCGAACGGCAGGGCGGCGAGCAGGGTCAGGGCAAGCACGGAATTCTTCATTTGGAGCCTCGTTTCTTATGAATGTGTGCCGTTGGCCGGGTGCGGCCGGGCAGGTGAATTCTCCGTTGGCGGCCGCAACCGGCCCTGAATATCAAACTGACCAGTACATGAATTAAGCGGTCGTTGCGGGAACTCGCATTTGTCCGGTTCAGCCCGGCGGGCCCGAGCCGGGCATGTTTCAGGCGGTCGGATCCGCCGCGCCGGCAAAGCCGGCTTGCCGCCAGGCTTCGAATACCAGCACGGCGATGCTGTTGGACAGGTTGAGGCTGCGGTTGTCCGGGCGCATCGGCAGGCACAGGCGTTGCGCCGGCGGCAGGGATTCCAGCACTTCGGCCGGCAGGCCGCGGGTTTCCGGGCCGAACAGGAAGGCATCGCCCGGTGCGTACTGCACCTGGTCGTAGCGTTGGCGGCCGCGTGTGCTCAATGCGAACAGACGCGGCGGCCGGATCGCCTGCAAGGCGGCTTGCAGCGAGTCGTGGACCTGCAGGCGGGCGTATTCGTGATAGTCCAGACCGGCGCGTCTGAGTTGCCGGTCTTCCAGTTCGAAGCCCAGTGGCCGGATCAGGTGCAGGCGTGCGCCGGTGTTGGCGCAGAGGCGAATCGCATTGCCGGTGTTCGGCGGGATTTCCGGCTGATACAGCAGGATGTCGATATCGAACGGGGCGGCCATGGGCGGGGATTTTACGTGGCACGCCCGTCGTTTCCGCGCAGACGGAAATCGCTCTTGCTTGATGCCTTCCCCGTGGTGAAAGCAACAATGGGAGCGACTTCCGTCTGCGTGGAAATGACGGGCAAAAGCGCCCGCCTGCGGTGGCTTCGACCAAGCGCATGCTCAACGCACCAGCGCGGTGGCGATGACCGGGACCAGCGGGACGTCTTCCACTTGCGGGCGCACGGTCAGCACCGGCAGATCGACGGTTTTCGGCTCGCGGCTGGCCAGCCAGGCGGTGCGGTATTCCGGGTCGGCATGGACCACGACCGTCGGCAGGTCGGTGATCCGCGGCTCGTTGGCCGGGTCGGGGCGGACGACCACGGCCGGCAGGTCCACGGTCTTCATCGTGGTGGCGGCCAGCAGGCCCGGTTCGGGATGCACGACCACGGCGGGCAGATCGACGATGCGGGAAGCGGTCGGCGCGGCGGCGGTCGAAGAAGATACATGGTCGTGGGCGGACATCAGCATGGCGCCGGTGCAGGCGGCGAACAGCAGGCTGGCGGTCAGCGGGAGCAGGATGCGGGGATTCATGGCGGGCCTCGTTGGTGTTGTTGATGAGTGGTGTTGTAGTAATGTAATACACCAGATCAGGAGATGCAACCGAAACCATCGTCTCCGCTGGCTTTGTTCAACTTGAATTCAGATTTCCGGCGGGGCGTCGGTTGCTGCGACTTGCGGGTATCTGGAGAGCAATGTCCGTGCCAAACTCAAGTAGCTGATTTTCAAGGGCTTTATGGTGGCCTTGTGGTGTCCGGCACCTGTCCGGTGTCCGATGGCCGGGGGCAACACGCTTGCCGATGCCTTCAGGGATGCGCCGCAAAGCGAAAAGGTTGCCGATACCCGTCCACCCGCAATCCGCACCCCGCACCCCAAAACCATCCCCACCAAGCCATGCCTTGCGGCCCATGCGCCGGGGCCGGGCAGTTGGGTAGCATCACGGGTTCTTCACCCCTGCCCGGACCGCTGGCCCGCGACTTACAAGGAGATTTGAATGAACAAGACCCACCGCCCGCGCACCGTCGCGCTGGCCGCCGCCCTGACCGTTGCCCTGGGTGGAGGATTCGCCCCGTGGTCGATGGCGCCCGCGCATGCGGCGGCGGCGGTCGAGGCCGACATTCCCTACGAGCAGTTCACCCTGCCCAATGGCCTGCGCGTGATCGTGCACACCGACCGCAAGGCGCCCATCGTCGCGGTCAACGTCTGGTACCACGTCGGCAGCAAGGACGAACCGGCCGGGCGCAGCGGCTTTGCCCACCTGTTCGAGCATTTGATGTTCAACGGCAGCGAGAACGCGCCGGGCGAGTTCTTCACCCCGTTCGAGCAGGCCGGCGCCACCGACATGAACGGCACCACCAACACCGACCGCACCAATTACTTCGAAAACATCCCGACCACCGCGCTGGACATGGCGCTGTGGATGGAGTCCGACCGCATGGGCCACCTGCTCGGCGCGATCGACCAGAAGACCCTGGACGAGCAGCGCGGCGTGGTCCAGAACGAGAAGCGCCAGGGCGAGAACCAGCCCTACGGCCAGTTGCGCCAGGTGATCTCCGCGACGATGTACCCGGAAGGCCACCCGTACCACCACACCACGATCGGCTCGATGAACGATCTCGACGCCGCCTCGCTGGAGGACGTGAAGAACTGGTTCCGCGCCTGGTACGGCCCCAACAACGCGGTGCTGGTGCTGGCCGGCGACATCGACCTGGCCACGGCGAAGGCAAAGGTGGCGAAGTATTTCGGCGACATCCCGGCGACGCCGACGATGGCGCAGCCGAAGATCGACATCGCGCCGCTGGCGCAGTCCGGCCGCACCGAGCTGGAGGACAAGGTGCCGCAGGTGCGGATCCAGCGCCTGTGGAACGTGCCGCAGGTCGGCAGCCGCGAATCCGATCTGCTGGACCTGTTTTCCGACGTGCTCGGCGGCAGCGCCAGCTCGCGCCTGGACCGCCGGCTGGTGCACCAGGACAAGCTGGTGGACAGCATCGGCACCTTCAATTACGGCAGCCAGTTGGCCGGACAGTTCGGCATCAGCGCGATGGTCAAGCAGGGTGTCGATCCGGCCACGGTTGAGGCGGTCATCGATGAGGAACTGGACAAGCTGTTGAAGGAAGGTCCGACCGCCGACGAACTGGCGCGCGCCCGCACCAGCTACCGCGCCGGCTTCATCCGTGGCATCGAGCGCATCGGCGGCTTCGGCGGCAAGGCCGACGCGCTGGCCGCGTGCGCCATCTACGAAAGCAATCCCGGCTGCTTCCGCGATTCGCTGAAGGCCGTGGCCGAGGCCACGCCGGAACAGGTCCGCGCGGTCGGTGCGCAGTGGCTGGGCAAGCCCAGCCACACCTTCGTGGTCAAGCCCGGCGAACGCAAGCCGCTGGCGGAAGAGGCCGCCGCCACGCCGGCGCCGTTCGTGCCGGGCCAGCCGGACAGGAAGTACAAGACCACCGCCAGCCAGGTGGATCGCGGGGCCGGTGTGCCCAGGGTCGATGCCTTCCCCGAGTTGTCCTTCCCGGCCCTGCAGCGCGCCACCTTGAAGAACGGCAGCACCGTGGTGCTGGCCCGGCGCCATGAAATCCCGGTGGTCAACGTGGCCTGGCAATTCGCCGGCGGCGGCTACGCCAGCGACCCGGCTGGCCAGTCGGGCCTGTCCGGTTTCGCCGCGGCCATGCTGGATGAGGGCGCGGGCGACCTGGGCGCGCTGGCGTACAAATCGCGCACCGAGGAGCTGGGCGCGGAGATCGGCGCCAGCGCCAGCCTCGACGGCGGCAGCGTCACCCTGTCCGCGCTGAAGGAAAACCTGGCGCCGTCGCTGGCCCTGTTCGCCGACACCCTGCGCAAGCCGCGCTTCGAAGCGGCGGAAATCGAGCGGGTCAAGGCGCAATGGATTGCCGGCATCAAGCAGGAAAAGGCACGCCCGCAAACCGCCGCCCTGCGCGTGCTGCCGCCGCTGCTGTACGGCGAAGGCCACCCGTATGGCATCCCGTTCACCGGCAGCGGCACCGAAGCGGCGATCGCCGGCATCGGCCGCGAGCAACTGCTGAACTGGCAACGGCAATGGCTGCGCCCGGAAAACGCCACCGTCATCGTGGTCGGCGACACCACCCTGGACGAGATCGTGCCGCTGCTGGATGCGCAACTGGGCGACTGGAAAGGCCAGGGCGCCGCGCCGGCCGTGACGCCGCCGCCGGCCGTGGCGCGTCCCGCGAAGGAGCGCGTGTTCCTGATCGACCAGCCCGGCGCGGTGCAGGCCAACATCTACGCCGGCGAACTGGTGCCTTCGACCACCGATCCCGGCGCGGTCAAGCTGGAAATGAGCAACGACGTGCTCGGTGGCAGCTTCACCTCGCGCCTGAACATGAACCTGCGCGAGGAAAAGCACTGGTCCTACGGTGCCCGCACCCAGTTGCTGGGCGCCCTGGGCCAGCGCCCATTCCTGTCCGTCGCCCCGGTGCAGATCGACAAGACCGCGGAATCGCTGGCCGAAATGCGCCGCGAGATCGACGAATACGTCAGCGGCAAGAACCCGGCCACCCAGGCCGAAATCGACAAGGTCGTCGCCAACGAACTGCGCAGCCAGCCCGGCGCCTACGAGACCGCCGACGCGGTGATGGGCACCATCGGCGGCATCGTCCGCTACGGCCGCCCGGACAACTGGGTGCAGGTGCGCAACGAGCAGGTGGCCACCTTCACCCCGGCGCAAGCGGCCGAAGCGGCGAAAACCCTCGATGCAGGTACCTTGACCTGGGTGGTGGTCGGCGACCTGTCCAGGATCGAAGCCCCGGTGCGCGCCCTGAACCTGGGCGAGGTGACGGTACTCGACGCGGATGGCAGGCCGGTGGCGAAGAAGTAATCGGCTCGGGGTTGCGGGTTGCCGGAGTTCGGCAACCGGCAACCCCTGCGGTTCATCCGTTTTTCCGGCAAACTCCCTCCGACCCATCACGCAGCGAACCCGACCATGCGCCTTGTCCCGCTTCTTGCCGTCCTGCTCCCGCTTGCCGCCTGCACCTGGGTGCCGCTGGCCCCCGAGGCCAAGGCGATCAAGGTCATCGCCCCCGGCGCGGCCCCGGCCGGCTGCGAGCATCGCGGCGAAGTCGCGGTGACGGTCAAGGACAAGGTCGCCTTCTACCAGCGCGAGAACCTCAAGGTCCGCGACGAGCTGGAAACCCTGGCTCGCAACGAAGCCCCCGGCATCCAGGCCGACACCATCCAGCCGCTGGGCGAACCGGCCGACGGCGGCCAACGCTTCGCCGCCTGGCGCTGCGGGAGGTAGCGTCAAAGGACCGCGGCCAGGGGCCCTTGGCCGCTTCTATAAAGATGCGGTGAAGGCCCAAACCCGCTACCCTAGGCGGCTCTCCGGCCCGTATTGGCGCGATCCATGATTTTCCAGAATGTCTCCATCGCGGGACTGGCGCACATCGACGCGCCCCACACCCTGACCTCCGTCGAGATCAACGCCCGTCTCAAGCCCACGCTCGACCGCCTGGGCATCAAGACCGACGTGCTGGGCGACATCGCCGGCGTCCATGCGCGCCGCCTGTGGGACGCCGACCAGCAAGCCTCCGACGTGGCCACCCTGGCCGCACGCAAGGCGCTGGCCGATGCCGGCGTCGAAGCCGGGCAGGTCGGCCTGGTGGTCAACACCTCGGTCAGCCGCGACTACCTGGAGCCTTCCACCGCCAGCATCGTCTGCGGCAACCTGGGCGTCTCCGACAACTGCCAGACCTTCGACGTCGCCAACGCCTGCCTGGCCTTCATCAACGGCATGGACATCGCCGCGCGCATGCTGGAGCGCAACGAAATCGACTACGCCCTGATCGTCGATGGCGAAACCGCCAACCTGGTCTATGAAAAGACCATCGAACGGCTGAACTCCCCCGACATCACCGAACAGCAATTCCGCGACGAACTGGCCGCCCTGACCCTGGGCTGCGGCGCCGCCGCGATGGTGCTGGCGCGCAGCGAACTGGCCCCGGAAGCCCCGCGCTACAAGGGCGGCGTGACCCGCTCGGCGACCCAGTGGAACAAGCTGTGCCGCGGCAACCTGGACCGCATGGTCACCGACACCCGCATGCTGCTGATCGAAGGCATGAAGCTGGCCAACAAGACCTTCGCCGCCGCGAAGATCGCGCTGGGCTGGGCCGTCGATGAGCTGGACCAGTTCGTCATCCACCAGGTCAGCCGCCCGCACACCCAGGCCTTCATCAAGTCCTTCGGCATCGACCCGCAGAAGGTCATGACCATCTTCACCGAACACGGCAACATCGGCCCGGCCAGCGTGCCGATCGTGCTCAGCAAGCTGAAGGAACTGGGCAAACTGAAGAAAGGCGACCGAATCGCCCTGCTGGGGATCGGCTCGGGCCTGAACTGCTCGATGGCTGAAGTGGTGTGGTAAGGCCGCCCGGCGTGTCGCCGGCACGTGTATGGAAAACGCCGTGATTTTGACAAATCGGGGCGCTCGTGTATAAAAAAACGTATTTTCTATACACGATGAGCGGAATATGCCTATCGCCGGCCTGCACACGCTTGCCCCGCAACGCTTCGACACGGCGCCGATCCTCAAGCAGTTGAACATCGCCAGCCGCGCGCTGGCCGAACTCAAGGGCGTTGCGGCCAGCATCCCCAACCAGAACATCCTGATCAATACGCTGACCCTGCAGGAAGCGCGGGACAGTTCGGCCATCGAGAACATCGTCACCACCCAGGACGACCTGTACCGGGAGGACAGCCCCACCGACGCCGCCAGCACCGCGATCAAGGAGGTGCTGCGGTATCGCCAGGCCTTGCGGGCGGGCTACCAGCAGGTACGCGACAGTGGATTGCTGACGCTCAACACGCTGTTGGGCATACAGGAGCAACTGGAATGCAACCGTGCCGGGCTGCGCAGGCTGCCCGGCACGGCCTTGCGCGACGGAGCCGGGCGCGTGGTGTACGAGCCGCCGCAGGATGCGAATGAAGTGCTGCGCCTGATGGGAGAGCTGGAACGGTTCGTCCACGACGAACCGCCGTTCGCCGCCGATCCGCTGGTGAAGATGGCGCTGATCCACCACCAGTTCGAGAGCATCCATCCGTTCTACGACGGCAACGGCCGCACCGGGCGCATCGTCAACGTGCTGTATCTGGTGAAGGAGGGCCTGCTGGACATCCCGGTGCTGTACCTCAGCCGCCACATCGTCCGCACCAAGCCGGACTACTACCGCCTGTTGCAGGCGGTACGTGACGACGATGCGTGGGAGGAGTGGGTGCTGTACATGCTCAATGCCGTGGCGGTCACCGCCGCCGAAACCATCGCCACCCTCCAGGCAATCAAGACGCTGCTGCAACAGACCAAGCAGCGCGTGCGCGACGATTACCGGTTCTACAGCCAGGATCTGATCAACAACCTGTTCAATCACCCCTACACGCGGGTGGAATTCGTGCAGCACGATCTTGGCGTCAGCCGGCTCACGGCGACCAAGTACCTCGACGTGCTGGCGCGTGATGGCGTGTTGGAGAAACAGCGCGTGGGACGAAACAACTACTACATCAACCGGCCGTTGTTCGCCCTGCTCAGCCAGGAGAGTACCGAACCCGCAGGCGGCACGGCATGAACTGCGCGCAGCCGCTGTAATCCATTCGGCCCGCCACCCACAGGAACCCCATGTACGAAAACGCCTTCAACCAGCTCGACCGCGTGATGCGCAACGACCCCGGCTTGCAGTCGGAGCTGGACTACGCCGAGCAGACCTCGTGGCTGCTGTTCCTCAAGTACCTCGACGACATGGAGCGCGAGTGGGCCGACGAGGCCACGCTGCAAGGGCGCAAGTACGCCCCGGTCATCGACAGGGAATACCAGTGGAACGCCTGGGCGGCACCGAAGGGCAAGGACGGCAAGCGCGACCCCAACGCCCTGACCGGCGAAGACCTGATCGATTTCGTCGATGACCAACTGTTCCCATACCTGGAATCCTTCCGCGAAGCCACCGACGACGCCGACACCATCGAATACAAGATCGGCGAGGTGTTCGCCGAAATCGGCAACCGCTTCCGCTCCGGCTACTCGCTGCGCGACGCGCTGGACATCATCGACACCCTGGACTTCGGCAGCAGCCAGTCCAAGCACGAACTGTCCGACCTGTACGAAACCCGCATCAAGCGCATGGGCAACGCCGGCCGCAACGGCGGCGAGTACTACACCCCGCGCCCGCTGATCCGCGCCATGATCCGCGTCACCAAGCCGATGGTCGGCGAAACCATCTACGACGGTGCCTGCGGCTCGGCCGGCTTCCTGTGCGAAGCCTGGGAATACCTCAAGCGCGACGACCTTTCCGCGAAGGAGTGGAACAGGCTCCAGAACAAGACCTTCTACGGACAGGAGAAGAAGTCGCTGGCCTACGTGCTGGGCCTGATGAACATGATCCTGCACGGCGTGGATGCGCCCAACATCCGCCACGCCAACACCCTGTCCGAGAACGTGCGCGACTACCGGCAGAAGGACCTGCACGACGTGATCCTGGCCAACCCGCCGTTCGGCGGCGGCGAGCGCAAGGAGGTGCAGCAGAACTTCCCGATCAAGTCCGGCGAAACCGCCTACCTGTTCCTGCAGCACTTCATCCGCAAGCTCAAGGCCGGCGGCCGTGCCGCCATCGTCATCAAGAACACCTTCCTGTCCAACACCGACAACGCCAGCGTCGAACTGCGCCGCGAACTGCTGACCACCTGCAACCTGCACACCGTGCTCGACTGCCCGCAGGGCACCTTCCAGGGCGCCGGCGTCAAGACCGTCGTGCTGTTCTTCGATCGCGGCGCGCCGACGCGGAAGATCTGGTACTACCAACTCGACCCCGGCCGCAGCCTGGGCAAGACCAACCCGCTCAACGACGACGACCTGGCTGAGTTCGTCGCCTTGCAGCCGAAGAAGCCGGACACGCCGAAAAGCTGGACGCTGGATGTGGCGAGCATCGATCAGGCCACGTTCGATCTTTCGGTGAAGAATCCGCACACCCCGGAAGTCGCGCCGCAGCGCAGTCCGCAGCAGATCATCGACGCGATGCTGGCGAGGGATGAGGAGACAAGGACGTTGCTGGAAGAGGTGAGGGGGTTGTTGTGAAAGCAGGGTGGCGCTTGACAAAACTGGCAGAGGTCTGCCTCAGAACAGAAACGGTTGACCCGCAGAAGTCGCCGCAACAGACGTTCGAGTACGTTGATGTGTCTGGCGTTTCAAACCAGACATTCCGCATTGAGACTACGAGTCAGTTGTTGGGTAAAGATGCTCCCAGCCGCGCACGGAAACTCATTGAAACAGGCGACGTAATTTTCGCCACCGTTCGCCCAACGCTGATGCGCGTAGCCAAGATTCCGTCTGCGCTTCATCGTCAGGTGTGCAGTACCGGCTATATCGTTCTCCGCGCAGGCAATGAACTAGATCCGTCGTATTTGTTCTATTCCCTGTTTCGTGCGGAATTCTCGGAGGCGATGGAGAAACTGCAAAAAGGTGCCAGTTATCCTGCTGTCACAGACAAACAGGTTCTTCAGCAAGAGATTCCCTTGCCACCACTGGATGAACAAAAGCGCATCGTGGCGAAACTCGATCAGGCCTTCGCCGCCCTCGATCGCGCCCGAGCCCATGCCGAGGCCAATCTGGCGGATGCGGGTGAGATACGGGATCTCGTGATTTCAACCGCGATTGATCATGCTGCGTCGGAAGCAACGGATTCGATCAGATTGGGAGCACTATGCAACATAGCGCGCGGCGGATCACCAAGGCCGATACAGAAGTTTTTGACTCCGGAGAAGACAGGGATCAACTGGATCAAGATTTCGGACGCTACAGCAAGCGGAAAATTCATTGATGCGACGAAGGAGAGAATCATCAAGGAAGGCGCCTCAAGATCACGATTCGTGACTTCCGGTTCTTTCCTGCTGACAAATTCCATGAGCTTTGGTCGCCCCTACATCCTTCGGACGGATGGCTGCATTCACGACGGTTGGCTCGTTCTGGAGCCGGATTACACCAAGGTCGATCAGGACTACCTGTACCACTTGCTTGGCTCCAGACGGATGTTCCAAGAGTTTGATCGCCTGGCTGCCGGGTCAACTGTAAGAAACCTCAACATCAACCTTGTTTCCAACGTCGTTGTTGACCTGCCACCCCTCCAGAAGCAGAGAGAGGCCGTCAAGAGCATTGAATCCGGGATCGAGAAATGCTCCGATCTGGCCGGAAACTACCGCACCCAGCTCGCCGACATCGCCACCCTCCGCCAATCCCTGCTCCAGCAAGCTTTTTCGGGTCGATTGGCTTGATAACCCATAGTTATGCCCAAAAACCAAACATCTAAGGTTTCTCGCTGGGCCCACTACAAGCGCATCAAGGCGTGGCGCTATGTGGCAATCTCTGTTGTGGCCATCGCGTTCTTTGCTTGGCTTTCAGTCGTAAAGGGAGACTGGGCCTACCTTGAGCGTAGCGGGGGCATCGTCGCCCTACTTGGTGCGTTACTCGGCCTTCGGAAGCTCTTCCGCAAAGGCGCTCGCGACCTCAACACTCCCAATGACCCGCTTGTGATCAACCGCAATCAGTTTAATGTGCAAGCAATGTGGCAAGAGGTAGAGGATTTAAGTGATTCGTTTGCTCAGGAGCTTGGCCTAGTGCTCGCTGTATTGGGCACCCTCATTAGCGCAGCGGGAGCACCATTGCTCCAAGTCTTACTGCCGCTCGGGGCATAACAGTTCATGTATGGACTCCCCCGTCAACCCTTGATTTCGCTGCCTGGCAAAGCGGTGCGATTGCATTCGTGTATTCGGCCTTGAGGTGGGCATGAATGCCCGGGCCATCATGGAATCCGCGAAGCAGGGCCACACGCTCAATCGGCAATGGGTTGCCAGCATTGTTATCGGCCTTTCTGCTTCGGGGATCGACACGCTTGCCATGACTGCGAGACTTCAGCTGGCGTAGGGTGGGCACCTGCGGTGCCCACCCTACAAAGATCGCGAAACCCGCAGGGGGCACGAAGTGCCCGCGTTTTCTGACTGGCGACAAGAACTTCCGGCGGGGCAGGGAGCCCCGGAATGACCGTCATTCCATTGGCCCACACGATGTAGTAACGTGACTACATCTGCGATCATAGGAGGTTTCCATGACGACCACGCTTTCCAGCCGCGAATTGAATCAGGACGTGGGCCGAGCCAAACGCGCGGCGTTGCAGGGGCCGGTGTTCATCACTGACCGCGGCAGGCCTGCGCATGTGCTGCTGTCCATCGAGGAATACGAGCGGCTGACCGGGCCGCGGCGCACGCTGGCCGAAGCGTTGTACATGCCGGGCATCGAGGATATCGAGATCGATTTCGAGCGGGCAAAGACAATATCGAGCCATCGCGTCCCTGATTTCGGGATGGGTTGAGCTTGGGGCCGGCGATGTACCTGCTCGATACCAACGTCGTTTCCGAGTTGCGCAAGGTGGTTGCCGGCAAGGCCGATGCGTGCGTTGCCACCTGGCAGGCGCAAGTCGATCACAGCACCTGCTTCGTTTCGGCCATCACGCTGATGGAGCTGGAGACCGGCGTACTGCGCATGGAGCGGCGCGACGCGCGGCAGGGGACACTGCTGCGCGCATGGCTGGAGAATAGCGTGCTGCCGGAATTCGCAGGCCGCGTATTGCCGGTGGATGAAGCAGTGGCACGGCATTGCGCCCGCCTGCATGTGCCCGAACCGTGTCCCGAATGCGATGCGCTGATCGCCGCCACCGCGTTGGCGCATGGGTTGACCCTGGTGACGCGCAATGCTGCGGATTTCGTTCGCACGGGCGTGCGGTTGCTCAACCCTTGGGAAGCAGGCACGGTGCAGGAGCCGGTGGCGCGTTATGGCATCCATGACTGAAACCGAAGCCGATACCCGCGCCAACCGCATCGACCCGGTGCTGCGCGAGGCCGGCTGGGGTGTGGTGGCCGGCTCGCACGTCGCGCGGGAACTGACCATTTATCCGGGCCGCATCCTCGGCGGTGGCCAGCGCGCGGCGGCGTTGTCGGCGGACTACGTGCTGAGCTATCGCGGGCGGCAATTGGCGGTGATCGAGGCCAAGAAGGCTTCGCTGGGGCATACCGCCGGCGTGGGCCAGGCCAAGCAGTACGCCGATCTGCTGAAGGCGCGCTTTGGTTATGCGACCAATGGCATCGGCTGGTATGGCGTGGACATGCACACCGGCGTCGAGGGTGATATCGCGCTGCCGTTTCCTTCTCCGCAGGAGTTGTGGTTGCGCTGTTTTCCCGACGGCAACGACTGGCGCGAGCGCTTCGGCGCGGTGCCGTTCGAGACCGGCGGCGGCAAGTGGCAGCCGCGCTACTACCAGCACAACGCCATCACCGCGGTGCTGGATGCCATCGCCCAGGGGCGCGAGCGCATCCTGCTGACCCTGGCCACCGGCACCGGCAAGACCTCGATCGCGTTCCAGATCGCGTGGAAGCTGTTCCAATCGAAGTGGAACCTGAGCCGCGACCCGATGCGCCGCCCGCGCATCCTGTTCCTGGCCGACCGCAACATCCTCGCCAACCAGGCGTTCAATGCCTTCAGCGCGTTCCCGGCCGATGCGCTGTGCCGGATCAGCCCGGAGGAGATCCGCCGGCAGGGCAAGATTCCGCGCAATGCCAGCGTGTTCTTCACCATCTTCCAGACCTTCATGACCGGCGAGGACGGGTTCACCTTCGAGGGCTACGAGCCGGACTTCTTCGACTTCATCGTCATCGACGAATGCCACCGCGGCGGCGCGCGCGACGAGAGCACCTGGCGCGGCATCCTCGAATACTTCAAGCCCGCCGTGCAGCTGGGCCTGACCGCCACGCCCAAGCGCGACGCCAACGCCGACACCTACGCCTACTTCGGCGAGCCGGTTTACAGCTATGCGCTGAAGGAAGGCATCGGCGACGGCTTCCTGACGCCGTTCAAGGTGCGACAGATGGCCTCCACGCTGGACAGCTACCGATTCTCCGACGAGGACGAGGTGGTGTCCGGCCAGATCGACCCGGAGCGCGAGTACACCGAGGCCGACTTCAACACCAGGCTGGTCATCGACCAGCGCGAGCTGAGCCGGGTGCAGGAGTTCATGGACCAGATCGACCAGCGCCAGAAGACGTTGGTGTTCTGCGCCACCCAGGAGCACGCCGCGCGCGTGCGCGACTTCATCAACCAGGTGAAGGACAATCCGGACCCTCTGTATTGCCAGCGGGTGACTGCCGATGACGGCAAGCTGGGCGAGAAATATCTGGAGGATTTCCAGGACAACAGCAAGACCCTGCCGACGATCCTGACTACCTCGCAGAAGCTGTCCACCGGCGTGGACGCGCTGAACATCCGCAACATCGTGCTGCTGCGCCCGATCCGCTCGATGATCGAGTTCAAGCAGATCATCGGTCGCGGCACCCGCACCTTCGACGGCAAGGACTACTTCACGATTTACGATTTCGTGCGGGCTTACGAGCACTTCAACGACCCGGAGTGGGATGGCGAACCGCTGCCGCCGGAGCCGCCGGGCGAGCCAGGGAAGCCCGGCGAACCCCGCGACCCGCGCGACCCTCCGGGAACGACCGGCGAACCGGGCGGCGTGCAGGAGCCGAAACCCGAAGTCGCGGTGGTGAAGCTGTCCGACGGCAATGCGCGCCGCATCCGCTACGTGGGTGCGACCACCTATTGGTGGAACGGGCGGATGATCACCGCGCAGGAGTTCATGCAGCAGTTGTTCGGAGACCTCGGCCAGTTGGTGGTGTCGGAGGACGAACTTCGCGCGATCTGGAGCGACCCGGACCGCCGCGAGGCTTTCCTGCGCCGGCTCACCGATCTGGGTTACGACAGCGAACGGCTGGAAGACATGCGCCGCCTGATCGACGCGCCCAACAGCGACATCTTCGACGTGCTGGCTTATGTGCGCTTCGAGCTTGCGCCGCTGGCGCGCTCGCAGCGCGTGCGTGCGGCGCGCAGCACCGGGCTGGACGGTTACGAGCGCGAGATGCGCAGCTTCCTCGACTACGTGCTGGGTGCCTACGAACTCAACGGCATCGGCGAGTTGGCATCGGGAAAGGTCGGCGACTTCCTGCGCATCCGCTATGGCGGCATCAACGACGCCAAGCGGATGCTGGGGTCGGTGGAGCGGATCCGGGAGGCGTTCGTGGGGATACAGGGGCATCTGTTCCGCTGACAGGCCCTTTGCCCGTCACCGCGCGCGTTGCAGCCGCGGATGCGGGTCATCGGGGTATCGAAGGATTCGTGCATGGGGCCGCCATCGTCGGCAGCGGGCATTGTGCTGCCGCCGAGTGCGTGGCCTTCCTGTTGGAACGCTACCAAGCCCTGACCAGCTTGCGGCCGGTGGTGAACGGCGAGAAGCCAGGAAAAACAAATACTTGGAAGTTTATTGCTGTCTTGACTTGTCAATCTTTCAAGATTAAATAGTCAATCAATCCGTTTAACTTTACAATCCGATGGCCCGCCCTGACCGTTCCGCCGAGATCGAAACAGCCCTGTTGCGCACTGTCGTCGAGCATCCCCAAGACTTGGTCAGCATGGTTGCCGCACAGCTTGGCTTGTCGCGGCAGCGGGTGGTGCAACAAGTCCAGACATTGGTCGCGGCAGGCTATCTGGTCAAGGTCGGCACGACCCGCCCGCGTTATGCGCTGGGCAGCAATCGCCGCTTCATCCGCAGCTATGCACGCGAGGGCCTGGCCGAAGACCGGGTCTGGTTCGGCGATTTGCTGCCGCTGCTTGGCAACCTGCCGCATAACGTGCTGGAAATCGCCCATCATGGCGTTACCGAGATGGTCAACAATGCGGTGGATCACTCCGAATCGCGCGAAGTGTCCGTGCATATGGATTGCAGCGGAGGACAGTTGCATTTGCGCGTAAGCGATGAAGGGATCGGCATCTTCCGCAAGATCGCGCGCGCGCTGAACTTGCCGGATGAGAGGTTGGCCTTGCTGGAGTTGTCGAAGGGCAAATTGACCACGGATCCATCCAGGCATTCCGGCGAAGGCATTTTTTTCACTTCGCGCATCTTCGATCGTTTCTGGCTCCATTCCGGCGGTTTGCTGTTCGCCCATGCAGATGGCAAGGAGCAGGACTACCTGAGTGAAATCGATACGGGAGTCCTGGATCGAGGGACGCATGTCTTCATGCAAATCGCAACCGACAGTCCGCGTGTCATCAAGGACGTGTTCGACGAGTATTCCAGCGGCCCGGACGATTACGCCTTCGCCCGCACCGTGGTGCCGGTGCGGCTGGCGAAGGTAGGCGACGAGAACCTGATTTCGCGTTCACAGGCCAGGCGCTTGTTGCAGCGGGTGGAGAATTTCCGCCACGTGGTGCTGGATTTCGCCGAAGTGGGCGGTATTGGCCAGGCTTTCGCCGACGAGATTTTCCGCGTGTTTGTCAATGCGCATCCCGATGTCGAATTGTTGGCGATCCATGCCGTGCCCGAAGTGCAGCAGATGATCCGCCGCGCCGAGGTGCTGCGCGACGAGCAGGGCGGGCAACTGCCATTACTGAAGTGAAACGATGAACTATCCCGGTTATTCCTTTATCCCCAAACATCTGGAAGTCCGCCCCGGCATCGCGCTGAGTTATCTCGACGAAGGCCCGCGCGATGGCGAGGTCGTGGTCATGGTTCACGGCAATCCGTCGTGGAGTTATTACTGGCGCAATCTGGTGGCCGGGTTGTCGGATAAATACCGCTGCATCGTGCCGGATCATGTCGGCATGGGCTTTTCCGACAAGCCCGGCGACGGCCGCTACGAATACACGCTGCAATCGCGCGTTGACGACCTGCAGGCGTTGCTGCGCCACGCCGGCATCGACGACGCCACGCCGATCACGCTGGCGGTGCACGACTGGGGCGGGATGATCGGCTTCGGTTGGGCGCTGTCGCACGCGGCGCAGGTGAAGCGGCTGGTCATCACCAATACCGCCGCGTTCCCGATGCCGGCGGCAAAGAAGATGCCGTGGCAGATAGCGCTGGGGCGCGACTGGAAGGTCGGCGAATGGCTGATCCGCACCTTCAATGCGTTTTCGTGGGGCGCGTCGCGTTTCGGCGTGGAGAAGAAGATGCCGCGCGCGGTGCGCCGCGCCTATGTCGCGCCCTACGATTCGTGGGCCAATCGCATTGCCACCGTGCGCTTCATGCAGGACATTCCGCTGGGGCCGGGCGACAAGGCCTGGGCCTTGCTGGAAGCGTCGGGGAAGAGGTTGCCGGCATACGCGGGTTTGCCGGCTTTCATCGGCTGGGGGTTGAAGGATTTCGTGTTCGACCGCCATTTTTTCGACGGCTTCCGCGCGGCGTTGCCGCAGGCGCAAGTGATGGCCTTCGACGATGCCGGCCACTATGTGATGGAAGACAAGGCGCAAGTGCTGGTGCCGGCGATCCGCGCATTTCTGGATGCCAATCCGCTGGCTTGAAGCGGTGGCCCTGTCGAAAAAAGCAGGTCGCGGCTACGGCCGCGACGGGCGGGATTGACTGGATTGCATGCATCGGCCACGTAGTGCCGACCTACACCGGATCGTGGCATCTGCGAGTCGGATCAATGGTCTTCCGGCAGCGGATTCTTCTCCGCCTCGTCAACGCCTCGCCAATCCTCCGGCGTCAGCGCCTTCAGCCCGTGCGCAATCCGCGACTTGTCGCATTGCGCGCTGGCCGCGCCAAATTCCCACGAGGCCGGCACCAGCGCGCACGCCGACGGCCGGCGGTCGTGGATGGTGCAGCGGCTGTACTTGCCGATGTCGGCGTCCAGCGCGATGCAGCGCGGCCGGGCCTGGTTGGTGCCGCGCATCGCGCGCTCGTGCGTGCGCAGCGGTTCGGTCAGTTCGAAAGGCACCGTGCCGCCCAGCACCGGGTCGGCTTCCGACCAGTGGAAGCTGACGCGGAAATAGGCGCAGCAGGCGCCGCAGGTCAGGCAGGGGTGCATGGAAGGGCGCCGGCGAAAGCGGCTGCGGTGGTGCGGTGCGCAGTATATCCCGGCGGCTGTGGGCGATAATCGAGGCAATGACCAATTCCAGCAATATCGCCGCCGCCTTGCCGCAGCTGGCGCGCGCGCGCCCGCAGCAGGTCGCCATCCGCTGCCCCGGCAGGGGCGGCGCGTATGACGTGCAACTGGATTACGCCGCGCTGGAGGCGCGCAGCAATGCCATCGCCGCCGGGCTGGGTCGCATCGGCATCGTGCGCGGCACGCGCACGGTGGTGATGGTGCGGCCGTCGCCGGAATTCTTCCTGCTGATGTTCGCGCTGTTCAAGGCCGGCGCGGTGCCGGTGCTGGTCGATCCGGGCATCGACAGGCGCGCGCTGAAGCAATGCCTGGACGAGGCGCAGGCGCGGGCCTTCGTCGGCATCCCGCTGGCGCAGGCGGCGCGCATCGTGCTGGGCTGGGCGAAATCGGCGCAGCTCATCGTCACCGTCGGCGCGCGCTGGGGTTGGGGCGGGGCGACGCTGGCCGAAGTCGAAGCGCTGGGCGCGAACGATGGCCCGCAACTGGCCGATACCAAAGGCGATGACGTCGCGGCCATTCTGTTCACCAGCGGCAGCACCGGCGTGCCGAAGGGCGTGGTCTATCGGCATCGGCATTTCGCCGCGCAGGTGGATTTGCTGCGCACGGCCTTCGACATGCAAGCCGGCGGCGTGGACCTGCCGACGTTTCCGCCGTTCGCCTTGTTCGACCCGGCGCTGGGGCTGACGTCGGTGATCCCCGACATGGACCCCACGCGCCCGGCCAAGGCCGACCCGTGCAAGCTGCACGCGGCGATGCGGCAGTTCGGCGTGACCCAGTTGTTCGGCTCGCCGGCGTTGATGCGGGTATTGGCCGAGCACGGCGAACCGCTGCCGGCAACGGTGCAGCGCGCCACTTCCGCAGGTGCGCCGGTGCCACCGGACGTGGTGGCGAAACTGCGCACGCTTTTGCCCGAAGGCGCGCAATTCTGGACGCCCTATGGTGCGACCGAATGTTTGCCCGTTGCCGTCATCGAAGGCCGCGAATTGCAGGCCACGCGCGCCGCCACCGAAACCGGTGCCGGCACCTGCATCGGCAGGCCGGTGCCGCCCAACGAAGTGCGCCTGATCGCCATTACCGACGAACCCATCGCCGAGTGGTCCAATACGCTGTTGGTCGAACCGGGCCAGGTCGGAGAAATCACCGTCGCCGGCCCCAGCGCCACCGACAGTTACTTTAACCGCGAAGAAGCCACGCGCGCGGCGAAGATCCGCGAATCGCTGGCCGACGGCGGCGAACGCATCGTCCACCGCATGGGCGACGTGGGCTGGCGCGACGAACATGGCCGCCTGTGGTTCTGCGGCCGCAAGAGCCAGCGCGTGGAAACCGCCACCGGCCCGCTCCATACCGAACAGGTCGAGCCGGTGTTCAACACCCATCCATGGGTACGCCGCTCGGCGCTGGTCGGCATCGGCAGGCGCGGCTGGCAGGCGCCGGTGGTGTGCATCGAAACCGACCGCAAACTGAGCCGCGCCCAGCGCGACGACCTGCTGCACGCGCAATTGCCGGCGCTGGCGCAAGCGCGTCCGCATTTGCGCGGCATCCGCGATTTCCTGCTGCATCCGGGCTTTCCCGTGGACATCCGCCACAACGCCAAGATCGGCCGCGAAAAACTGGCGGCGTGGGCGGCGAAGCAGATGAAGGAGGTGAAATGAAGATTCTGGTGACCGGCGGCGGCGGTTTTCTCGGCAAGGCGCTGTGCCGGGGCCTGGTCGAACGCGGGCATGAGGTGCGCAGTTTCAATCGCGGCCATTACCCGGCGCTGGATGCGATCGGCGTGCAGCAGATGCAAGGCGATCTGGCCGATGATGACGCGGTATGCGACGCGGCACGCGGCGTCGATGCGATCTTCCACAACGCGGCCAGGGCCGGCGCGTGGGGTAGCTACGACAGCTATTACAACGCCAACGTCATCGGCACGCGCAATGTGCTGGACGCTTGCCGCGCGCATGACATCGGCAAACTGGTTTATACCTCCACGCCCAGCGTGACCCACCGCGCAACGCATCCGGTGGAAGGCCTGGGCGCGCACGAAGTGCCGTATGGCGAGAATTTCCAGGCGCCGTATGCCACCACCAAGGCCATTGCCGAAAAGGAGGTGCTGGCGGCGAACGGCGCGAATCTTGCCGTCGTCGCCCTGCGCCCGCGCCTGATCTGGGGCGTCGGCGATCAGCAGATCCTGCCGCGACTGGTCGAACGCGCGAAGGCCGGCCGCCTGCGCATCGTCGGGGATGGATGCAACAAGGTCGATACCACCTACATCGACAACGCGGCGCAAGCGCATTTCGATGCGTTCGAACATCTCGCCCCCGGTGCGGCCTGCGCCGGCAAGGCGTATTTCATCAGCAATGGCGAACCGTGGCCGATGAAGGACATCATCAATGCGCTGCTGTCCGCCGCCGGCGCGCCACGGGTTGAAAAAACGTTGTCGTTCAAGGCCGCCTGGCGCATCGGTGCGATTTGCGAAACGCTGTGGAAAGCCTTGCCGCTGAAGGGCGAACCGCCGATGACGCGCTTCCTGGCCGAACAGTTGTGCACGCCGCACTGGTACAGCATGGAGCCGGCGCGGCGCGATTTCGGTTACGTGCCGAAGGTGAGCATGCAGGAAGGCTTGCAGCGTTTGGCTGAATCGCTGCGCACGGCATCGTAGGTCGGGGCTGCGCCCCCGACGCCTTGCATGTGATGCCTGAAGCGTCGGGGGCGTAGCCCCGACCTACGGGAAATCCCGGCTCAACGCCGCTGCAACCACGTCGCCGGATCCACCGGCTGGCCGTTGCGGCGCAACTCGAAATACAGCGCGGGCGTGCCGAAGCCGCCGGAACTGCCGACCCGCGCCACCGCGTCGCCGCGCCTGACCGTGCTGCCGGCGTCGCGCAGCAGGCTTTCGTTGTGCGCGTACAGGCTCATGTAGCCGTTGCCGTGGTCGATGATCAGGATCAGGCCGTAGCCGGTCATCCATTCGGAAAACACCACGGTGCCGTCGGCGACCGCGGTGACCGTGCTGCCGGCCGGTGCGCCGATCAGCACGCCGGAACTGGCGCGGCCATCGGGCATGCGCCCGCCGTAGCGCGCCAGCAGGTTGCCCGACAGCGGCCAGCCCAGGCCGCCGACTTTCAGCGCCGGCGCGTTGGCCACGGCGGGCGGGCGTGGAGTCGTGCGCGCAGGCATGCGGTCGCCGGGTTTGTGCGTTTGTGCTTGTTTCGCTTCGCGCGCGGCGGCCGCGCGTTCTGCCGCGCGGCGTTCGGCTTCGGCGCGTGCGGCGGCGGCACGCAGGTTGGCTAGCAGTTTTTCCAGCGATTTCGCGTCGCGGCCCAGCGCCTTTTCGCGGCTGTCGCGGTCCTGGAATTGCTGGTCGAGCTGCGCGACCACGCCGGCGCGGGATTGCCGGTCCCTGCGCAGCGTGGCGACCTGCTGGCGTTGTTGCCGGCGGGTTTGCTCCAGTTGCGCGCGGCGGGTTTCGATCTGGCTTTCCACCTGCGCCAGTTGTTGCAGTTCCTTGCCCAGCGCGTCGATCCGGCGCGCCTGGTCGCGCTGCACGTAGCCGGCATAGGCCAGCGCCAGGTTGGCGCGGGCCACGCTGTCCTGCGACAACAACGCCTTCAGCGGCGCGTTGTCGCCTTGCAGGTAGGCGGCGCGCAGCAGCGCGGCCAATTGCGTGCGCTGCGCCGCCTGGCGCGATTGCAGGCCGTCGCGTTGCTGCTGCAATTCGGCCAGCGCGGCTTCCTCGCGTTTCAGCGCGGTCTCGGTTTCGCCCAGTGTCCTGCTGGAACGGCCCACCTGTTCGTCGGCTTCGCGCAGCTTGCGCGAGGCGTCGCCGCGCTGGTCGTCCAGCTTGCGGCGCTCGGCGGCGATGGTTTTCAGCTCGCTGCGCAGTTTTTCCAGCTTGCGCTCGGCCTCGCGCGCGTCCTGCGCCGGGGCGGGCAGGGCGGCCGCCAGCGCCGACGCCAGCAGCGCCACACCCGCAATGCCGCGCCGCCATGCAGCGAACGGATGCAAACGGGCGAAGGTTGCGGGCACGGCGGTACTCACGGCGGCTTGAGGCAGTCCGTGATTGTATCGAAGCCACTTAAACCCTTGCCCGGATTCGCGCATCTCATTGCCGAACTCACTCGGGAGACACCCATGTCCCAGCTTCGTGCCACATTGTTGCTGACCCTGGCGCTGAGCGCCGCCCCGGCCCTGGCGGCGCAGGACCAATCGAAAGTCGTCGGCGCGATCACTGCCGACGCCGGCCAGCCCCACGGCGATCTGGAAACCGTCACCGGCGCGATCCGCATCCGCAGCGGCGCGACCACCGGCGATGCCAGCACCGTCAACGGCGCGATCACGGTCGAGGACAAGGCCCGCACCGGCGATCTGGAAACGGTCAATGGCGCGATCAGCGTCGGCGCGGGCGTGGCCATCGGCGGGGTTGAAACCGTCAACGGCGCGGTCAAGCTGGGCCGCGACGCGGTGGTCGAAGGCGACGTGGAAACGGTCAACGGCGGCATCTTCATCGATCGTGGCGGCCGCATCCGTGGCGAGGTCAGCAATGTCAACGGCGGTATCGGCACGGTTGCCAGCGAAATCGGCGGCAGCGTCGAAACCGTCAGCGGCGACGTCACCATCGGCATCGGCAGCCACGTCAAGGGCGGGCTGAAGGTCGAAAAGGACAAGAGCAAGATCCAGCTCGACCCCAGGCACGTACCGCGCATCGTGATCGGCCCGGATGCGGTGGTCGAAGGGCCGTTGGTGTTCGAGCGCCCGGTGACGCTGTACGTGCACCGCAGCGCGAAGACCGGCCCGATCACCGGCGCGACCGCCAGGACCTTCGATACGCCGACCGCGCCGCAGGAATGAGTGGCTGGCTGCGGACGCAGCAGCGCCTGCAAGAACAGGGCATAATCGGGATCACTTTCCTCAGGGAACCCCCCGATGTCCCGCAAACTGCTCCTTGGCCTGGCCGTGCTGACCGTCATCGCTGCCTGCAAGCGCGAAACCGCCGAGCCTGCCGCGCCCGCCACGCCTGCCACACCGGCCCCTGCCACGTCGGCGCATGCATTCACCCCGGCCATCGACGCCGGCGACTTCGGCGAGCTGGTCAAGACGCTGTCTTCGGATGATTTCGAAGGCCGCGGCCCCGGTTCGCCCGGCGAGGAAAAAACCGTCGCCTACCTGATCGAGCAGATGCAGCGCATCGGCCTGCAGCCGGGCAACGGCGGCAGCTGGACCCAGGACGTGCCGATGGTGGAAACCACCGCCGACGAAGGCACGGTGCTGAAGCTGGAACAGGGCGGGCAGACGCGCGAGCTGAAGTTCGGCACGGACATGGTCGTCGGTACCCGCAGCAACCAGCCGGAAGTGAAGATCGACGGCAGCGACATGGTCTTCGTCGGTTACGGCGTCGATGCGCCGGAGCGGCAATGGAACGACTACGCCGGTCAGGACTGGAAGGGCAAGACCGTGGTGATGTTCGTCAACGACCCCGGTTTCCACAACGGCGACGAATCGCTGTTCGACGGCCGCAAGATGACCTATTACGGTCGCTGGACGTACAAGTTCGAGGAGGCCGCGCGCAAGGGCGCCGCCGCCGCGATCATCGTGCACGACACCGCCGGCGCCAGCTACGGCTGGGACGTGGTGAAGAATTCCTGGTCCGGCGCGCAATACGACCTGCCGGCCAAGGGCGACCCCGAGCCGCGCGTGCCGGTGCAGGGCTGGATCACCGCCGACGCGGCCAAGCCGCTGTTCGCGGCCGCCGGCCTGGACCTGGACGCGATGTACAAGGCGGCGGGCAAGCGCGGCTTCAAGCCGCTGCCGCTGAAGGCGAAGCTGTCGGTGGACCTGAAATCGGCCATTGTCGAAAAACAATCGCGCAACGTGATCGGCGTGCTGCCGGGCAGCGAAAAGCCCGACGAAGCGGTGATCTACATGGCCCACTGGGACCACCTGGGCAAGCACGAGGGCGAGGCCGGCGACAACATCTACAACGGCGCGATCGACAACGCCACCGGCACCGCAGGCATTCTGGAAATCGCCGACGCCTTCGTCCATCAGGACCCGAAGCCGAAGCGCTCGATCGCCTTCCTTGCGGTCACGCTGGAGGAATCCGGCCTGCTCGGTTCCAAGTACTACGTCGCGCATCCGACTTTCCCGCTGGACAAGATCGCCGGCGTGATCAATCTGGATGCGATGTCGGTGGCCGGCAAGGCTCGCGACGTCACCGTCACCGGTTTCGGATCGTCGCAGCTGGAGGACATCCTCAAGCCACTGGCGGCCCTGCAGGGCCGCAGCCCGCACGGCGAGAGCAGCGTGGAAAGCGGCTTCTACTTCCGCTCCGACCATTTCAATTTCGCCAAGGCCGGCGTGCCGGCGCTGTACCTCGACGGCGGCGAAGACCTGATCGAAGGCGGCGTCGAAGCCGGCAAGGCGGCGGCGAAGGATTACGGCGACAACCGCTACCACGCGCCTGGCGACGAATACGACGCCGCCACCTGGAAACTCGACGGCACCGTGCAGGATCTGGAACTGGCCTATGGCGTCGGCAAGGAACTGGCCGGCGGCGACGCCTGGCCCAACTGGTACGAAGGCAACGCCTTCAAGGCCGCGCGCGACCGGATGATGCAGGCGAAAGGCGAATCCAAATGAGCCTTTGCTCTTGCTCGTCATTCCCGCGAAAGCGGGAATGACGAGCAAGAAACCGGCAATCACAACCACCGAGCAAGCTTCATGTCCATCGCCTACTGGTGCATCCTGATCGCCGCCGTGCTGCCTTACGTCTGGGTCGTGATCGCCAAGGCGCGGCCCGGTTACAGCAACCGCAACCCGCGCGCGTGGGTCGCCAAACACGGCGACGACTTCCATGTGCAGCGCGCCTACAACGCGCATCTCAACGCTTTCGAAAGCTTCGGCCCATTCGCCGCCGGCGTGATCCTGTCGCAACTGGCAGGAGTGCCGACCGGCGTGGTCGGCAAGCTGGCCATCGCCTTCGTGGCGTTCCGCGTGCTGCACGGCCTGTTCTATATCGCCGACAAGCCGCCGCTGCGCAGCCTGGCATGGCTGGGTGGCTTCGTCTGCGCGCTGGCGCTGATCGTGCTGGCGGCGTTGCACGCGGGTTGACCGCGCTTGTGCGCCCCTACAAATCCGGATTCCAGCCGAACAACGTGAACGCCTTGCGGAATTCCGCATCCAGCGATGCAACCGCATCGATGCGCATGCCACTGACCGGATGATCGAACGCCAGGCGCCGCGCATGCAGCAACATGCGGTGCACGCCTTGCATGCGGAAGTTGCGGTTGTGGCGGCCATCGCCGTGGCTGCTGTCGCCGATCAGGTGATGCGAAAGATGCTTCAAATGCCGGCGGATCTGCCGAAAGCGGCCAGTCTGCGGCCAGCAGCGCAACAGCGCATAGCGCGACGTTTCGAAGCCCGATGACGGCAGCGGCAATTCGCCGGTGGCGATACGTTGGAAGCGGGTGATGGCCGGTTTCTTCTCCGGCTTGCCGGGGCCGCCGTCGAGCGCGTGATCGACGGTGAAGGTTTCTTCGCGAGGCCAGCCCCGACACACGGCGAGATATTCCTTTTCGAAACGGGCCTTGTCGAAATCGCGCTCCATCACCTGCTTGCCCAGCAGGCTGGCACTATCGCGGTCGAAGGCCAGCAGCAGGCAGCCGCTGGTGGCGCGGTCCAGCCGATGCACCAGGAATACCGGTTTGCCGAACTGCCCGCGCAAGCGGTCGGCGAGGAAATCGTCCTCGCCACGCGCCAGTCTGCTGTCATGAACCATCAGCCCGGCGGGCTTGTTGACCACCGCGATGTGGTTGTCGAGGTGCAGGACGTCGATGGCGCCTTCCGCGTTCCTCACCGGCGCGGCCACGCCGCGATCAGCGCCCACAAACCGCCGATGCCGGCAATCCATGCCGCTGCCGGAATCGCCCACAGGCGCGGCCCGCCGGCGTCCAGCCCGTACAGCACGGTGGCCACGATCAGCAAGGCCGAGCCGAGGATCGCATACACCGCGCGCCGCTGCAGATTGCGCAATGACTGCGTGAGTTCGGTCAGATCCTGCGAACGCATCGCCAGTTCGTGCCGGCCTTCCACCTGCTGCTTCAGCCAGCCGTGCACCAAGCGCGGCATTTCCGGCGTATGCGTCATGATCTCCGGCAGGCGCTTGCGCAGTTCGCGCAGCACGCTGGCCGGGCTGTAACGGCGCAGCAGGATTTTTTCCAGCACCGGCTTGGCCACCGCCCAGATGTCCAGTTGCGGATCGAGCTGGCGGCCGACGCCTTCGATGTTCAGCAGGGTTTTCTGCAGCAGGATCAATTGCGGTTGCAGGGTCAGCCCGTAGCGTTGCGCGGTGCGGAACAGCTTGACCAGCACTTCGGCCAGCGAGACTTCCGACAGCGGTCGTGTGAAGTACGGCTCGCAGATCGCGCGCGCGGCCGCTTCCAGTTCGTCCAGCCGCACCGTGTCCGGCATCCAGCCGGCCTCGACGTGCAGTTCGGCGATGCGGCGGTAGTCCTTGTTGAAGATCGCCATGAAGTTCTCGGCCAGGTAGTACTGGTCCTGCGCCGAGAGCTGGCCGACGATGCCGAAATCCAGCGCGATGAAACGCGGGTTGGCTTTGCGCGCGGGGTCGTCGTCAACCCAGATGTTGCCGGCGTGCGCGTCGGCGTGGAAGAAGTTGTCGCGGAACACCTCGGTGTAGAACACGCGCACGCCCTTGGCCGCCAGCGCCTTGCGGTCGATGCCGGCGGCGTCCAGCGCGGCGATGTCGTCGGACGGGATGCCGCGCACGCGCTCCATCGTCAGCGCGCGTTCCGCGGTATGCGTCCACACGATTTCCGGCACGTACATGTCGTCCGAATCCAGCCAGAAGCGCCGCATCACGCTGGCGTTGGCGCCTTCGCGCTGCAGGTCCAGTTCGGCGGCCAGGGTGGTTTCGACTTCGGCGACGACTTCTCGCGGGCGGATCTTGTCGGCGTTGGGATGCGCGCGATCGACCAGCGCGGCGGCGGATTTCAGCAATGCGATGTCGGCGGAAATCTGCTTCTCGATGTCTGGGCGCAGCACCTTGACCACGACTTCGCGGGCAATGCCGTTGGCATCGGGCGGCAAGGTCGCCGCATGCACCTGCGCGATCGACGCCGAGGCCAGCGGCGTGGTGTCGAAACGGGCGAAGGCTTCGCCGATGGGCCGGCCCAGCGCCTGTTCGACGATGCGCTGCGCGGTTTCGCCATCGAAAGGTTTGACCTTGTCCTGCAGCAGCGTCAGTTCGTCGGCCACGTCCGCCGGGATCAGGTCGCGCCGGGTCGAAAGGATCTGCCCGAACTTGACGAAGATCGGCCCCAGTTCCTGCAAGGCCAGCCGCAGGCGCGCACCGCGCGATTGCGCGGCGATGCTGGCCGAGGCGCTGGGCACGAACGGGCGCGCCAGTTTCAGCCAACGCTCGGCCGGCGTGTCGTCGAGCAGGTCGTCCAGCCGGTAGCGCAACAACACGCGTCCGATGCGGCTGGCGCGCAGCGCGGCTTTCACGCCGTTCATGCGCCGCCCCCCAACCGCGCCACGCGCGCGGCCAGGCGCTCCACGTCGTCGCGCAGCGCGTCAACATCGTCGTGGAAGGCGTGTTGCTCGGCGCGGCCCACCACGTCGCGCGATTCCTCCACCACGTAACCGGCGGCGCTGCTGGCCAGGCCCGCGCCGAGCGTGCGCAATTGCCGCAACGCGCCGCGCGCGGCGCTGGCGACCTGCACGCCGATCACCTCGCCGAACGCGGCGACGAAGGGTTGCTGCCAATCGGGGTCGAAACGCTGCGCCAGCGCTTGCAGGCGCTGCGCCAGTTCCGCATCGCCGGATACGCGCAAGCGGCCGGCGGGCGTGGCATCGCCGCGCCGCAGGCCATGCATGTTGAAAGCCGGCAATTGCGACAGCAAGCCACCCAGTGTGGCGTGCACGGCCAGATCGGGTTCGGCCTCGTCGAAGGCCGGGCCGACTTTCAAGCGCTCGTCATCGACGCGGATTTCCAGCGCCAGCGCCGGTGCTCGCAGGTGCAAGGCGATGCGGCGACCATCGAGTGGCTTCAATGCGGCGCGCGTGTCCGGGTCGAGTTGCAGCGCGCGCTCCAGCGCCGCTTCCAGCGCGCGGCCGGCGAGGGGCTTCAGGGAATCGAAAGGCGACATGCCGGCATTCTAGGGTTGTTCTCTCGATTCCGGGCAGAAACCTTTGCGCCCCAGGCATGCATTGCGGGCAACACGTGCTTGCTGCCTGCCAGCCGCCATTCATCCCTGCTTCGCGCATAATCCCGGCATCGTTTCCCGTTTCCCGGAGTGCGCGCATGCGGTGGTCTGTTCTGTTCCTGCTGTGGCTGGCGGCGATGCCGGCGTTCGCGCAAGAAGCGGCCACGCCGGAGCCAGCGGAACAGAAGTCGGACGAAGTCGCTTCCAGCGACGACGTGGCCGCCGCCGAAACCGCGCCGGCCAAGGTGCCGCTGGCGGAAATCCAGCGCTACGTCGCCGTGTTCAACGCAGTCAAGCAGGCATATGTGGAACCGGTCGAGGACGCCAAGCTGATGCAGTCGGCGATCCGCGGCCTGCTGCTGGATCTCGATCCGCACAGCGCCTACCTGGACAAGGACGCCAGCGAGGATTTCGACGAGCAGGCTACCGGCAGCTACGCCGGCATCGGCGTGGAATTGCAGACCCAGCCGGACAACAGCCTGCTGGTGGTCGCGCCGATCGACGATACCCCGGCCGCGCGCGCCGGCATCAAGTCCGGCGACGTCATCATCGCCATCGACGGCAAGCCGCTGCCCAACGACGACAGCATGGCGCCGCTGCGCGGCGAACCGGGCAGCAAGGTCAAGCTGACGATCGTGCGCGAAGGCCGCGAAAAACCCTTCGACGTGCCGCTGGTGCGCGAAACCATCAAGATCGCCAGCGTCAAGAGCCGGTTGCTGGAACCGGGCTACGGCTACGTGCGTATCAGCGCCTTCCAGGCCGATACCGGCGCCGATTTCCAGAAGCACCTCGACCAGTTGCAGGCCAAGGGCAAGCTGCGCGGGCTGGTGCTGGATCTGCGCAGCAACCCCGGCGGCCTGCTGACTGCGGCGGTGCAGGTGGCCGACGACCTGCTGGACAGCGGCGGCATCGTCAGCACGCGCGGGCGCATCGCGATCAGCGACCTGAAGTTCGACGCCACGCCCGGCGACCGCATGAATGGCGCGCCGGTGGTGGTGCTGGTCGATGCCGGTTCGGCCAGCGCCTCGGAGGTGCTGGCCGGCGCGCTGCGCGACAACCGGCGCGCGCGCATCGTCGGCAGCCGCACCTTCGGCAAGGGCAGCGTGCAGACCGTGCTGCCGCTGGACAACGGCGATTCGGTCAAGCTGACCACCGCGCGCTACTACACGCCCAGCGGCAAGTCGATCCAGGCCAGCGGCATCGTGCCGGACGTGGCGTTCGAACCCGACGAGCGGCCGCCGACGCTGGTGAAGGACGGCAAGCCGCCCAAGATCGTCGATGGGGACGGCGCCGTCATCGACTACAGCGAAGCCGCCTTGCCCGGCCACCTGCACGGCGACGACGAAGGCGCCGAGGGTTATGTCCCCGGCGACGTGCTCGATGGCGACAGCTACATCGCCGATGCGCTGGCCGAACTGAAGCACCCCGGTGCAATGGCGGCGAAGCAGGCGGCGGCGAAGAAGAAATAAGCAAGGCCATCGTCCGCAAAGAACGCAAGGAACGCGAAAAAGAAAGCTGGGCCGCCATCTTGCGGGGGAGCAATCAGTGTCGCCTCCATTCTTTGCATCCATCGCGTTCTTTGCGGACAACAGGCTTTTGCAGCCGGACGTGCGCACTTCCGCAGCCAGCCGTCAGCGCAGCGCCAGCTTCAATCCCAGCCACGCCGCCAGCACGCCGACCACCACGCTGCCGACGGCGTAGGCCAGCGCCAGCGCCCATTCGCCCCGGCGCAGCATCTGCATCGTTTCCAGCCCGAACGCGGAAAAGGTGGTGAACCCGCCCAGGATGCCGGTGAACAGGAACAACCGCGTGTCCGCACCAAGCAGATCGTGGCGCTCCACCAACCCGGCCAGTGCGCCGGCAATGCCGCAACCGATCACGTTGATCGCGAAGATGCCCAGCGGGAACCGCATCGCCGGCACCTGTTGCGACACTAGGTTGTTCAAGGCCCAGCGCAACACCGACCCGAGCGCGCCGCCAAAGCCGACCAGCAAGGCCAAACGCAAAGTCACGATGTTTTCCACGCGCAACGACTCCCGATGGGTTTGCGGAACATCACATGCGAGGCGTGGAGGAAAACGGCAACGCCTGCGCACCCGCTGTTCCGGGGTGGGCAGGCATCATCAGCCAAGTCGGCGGTTCGCCCTGCGATCAGGGCCGGAGGAATGCCATCTCCGTGCGGGGATGTTACCGCCGATTCTCTCGGCGTGTTTCCCGGCGTGCTCCTCAACGCGGCTTCACCGGCATCGGGCCGTTCTTCGGCAGGAACGGCGTCACCACCTTTTCGCCGCTTTCGGCGTCGCGGATCGCCGACTGGCCCTTGTGTTCGACCTCCTCGACGCGCAAGAGGGAATGCATCGGCAGGTGCAGCATCCTGGTGTTGCCGAATTCGTCGCGCAGGCGCTCTTCGGTGGGATCGACGACCAGGCCGTTGTTGACGTCGAACACCAGTTCGCCGACTTCGGTGAAGCCCCAGACGTGGCTGGCGGCCACGTGCCGGGCGTACAGCTCATAGACCTTGCCGTGGCTGAGGAAGCTGACTTTGTAGAGGGGTCTGGACATGCGGGAATTGTAATGCGGGCGACCGGCTTGTCTCTCAATACCCCTTCTGCCGCCGCAGCCGCCGCGCGATCGCGCCGCGCACGAACAACGCGAACACCAGCCCGAACACGAAGCCGGCGATATGCGCCGCCCACGCCACCGCGCCGAAAGCCGGGCCGATGTAGGCGAACAGCACCTGCAACGCCGCCCACGCGCCGATCAGCAGGAAGGCCGGCGCCTTGACGAATTCCAGGAACAGCCCCAGCGGCAGCACCACGCCGAGTTTCGCGCCGGGGAACAGCGCCAGGTACGCGCCGATCACCGCCGACACCGCGCCGCTGGCGCCGATGATGACCCGCTCCGGCGCACCGATGTACAGGCCGGCGACCAGATTCGACACCGCGCCGCCCAGCAGGAACAGCATCAGGAACCGCCACGGGCCCATCGTGCGCTCGGCCGGCAGGCCGAACACCAGCAGGAACACCAGGTTGCCCAGCAGGTGCGCCCAGTCGGCATGCAGGAACAGCGCGGTGAACAGCCTCAATGCCGCACCATCGCGCCAGGCCTGCGGCTCGGCCAGGCCGCCGGACAGCGCACCCCAGTCGCGCAGCAGGCTGGCCTGCGGCTGCGCCTGGCTCCAGAGAAAACTCAGCACCAGCAGCACCGCCAGCGTCGGGGTGGCCCAGCGTGGCGTCAGGCGTCGGCGGGTAGGCAGGGAAACGAACATGGCGGCCAATGTAACCCTTGCTGCAAGTGGTGCAGGGAGGAGGGGTCCGGTTCATGAAAATGAACGGCTATTTCCCCACCGGAAGCTGACCCGTTCGTTAGCCTTGCGTTATTCATCACGCGGATTTGTGTATATTTGCATACGGCGTCGTATTGTCGGGAGGGCTTCCGGCACGGGCCGGCGGCAGGCCGCCGACCGTTGGCGCAACGAACCATCAACGTCAAAAAAACCCCGGAGGGTTCCCATGAGTTTCAATCGGATTTCCGCGCTGGCTTTCGGTATTGCCGGCGTCCTGGCCTGCGGCCACGCGCATTCGGCGGCGTTCCAGCTGAAGGAAAACAGTGCCAAGGGACTGGGTCGCGCCTTCGCCGGCTCGATCAGCGCACCGGGCGATGCTTCGGTGGTGTTCACCAACCCCGGCGCGATGCGCGGCCTTGACGGCCGGCAGCTGCAGGCCGACCTCAGCGTGATCAGCTTCGGCGCCGAGTTCGACGGCACCGGCCGCTATGCCACGGGCAGCGCAATCAGCGGCGGCACCGGCGGCGACGCCGGCGACGTGGTCCCGGTGCCGGCGGCGTATTTCCACTTGCCGGTGGGCGAACAGCAGCACGTCGGCATGTCGCTGACTGCGCCGTATGGCTTCGCCACCGAATACGACAAGAACTGGATCGGCCGCTACAACGGCACCAAGACCGACCTGAAGGCCATCGATCTGGCTTTCGCGTATTCGTATGACGTGAACCCGTACGTGTCCTTCGGCGCCAATGTGTTCGTCGAACGCCTGAACATCGAGCTGGCCAACGCCATCGACTTCGGCACGGTCATCTACGCAGCCAGCCCGACCACCGCCACCGCGCTGGGCATCGGCCCGGGCACCCAGGACGGCTACCTGACCATCGAAGGCGACGATACCGCGGTCGGCTTCACTTTGGGCGGTCTGTTCAGCGTCACCGACAAGACCCACATCGGCGTCAGCTACCGGTCCAAGGTCGAGCACAAGATCACCAACGGCAAGGCCGACTACACCGTGCCGGCGCTGGCCGCGACGGTGCTGGCGGCGGCCCGCCCGGGCTGGTTCGTCGATGCCGACGGCAAGGCCACGGTGACCCTGCCGGCCTCGGCCACGATCAGCTTCACCAGCCAGGTCAGCGACAAGTGGACGGTGATGGCCGACCTGTCGCGCACCGCGTGGAAGAGCGCATTCGACGAAGTGGTCGTCGATTACGACTCGTCGCAGGACGATTCGGTGCTGGGCTTCCACTACGACGACACCACCTTCGCTTCGATCGGCGCGGAATACCGTTACAGCGACGCGCTGACCTTCCGCGGCGGCGTGGCCTACGACGAAACCCCGACCAGCTACGCCCACCGCGACGTGCGCGTGCCGGACGTCACCCGCAAGTGGCTGTCGCTGGGCCTGACCTGGAACGCGTCGGAAAAGGTCGAATGGAACCTGGGCTACACCCACCTGTTCACCAACGACGCCAACGTCAACACCACCAGCGCCACTGCCAACACCCTGTTCGGCGCCTATGACGTCAAGGGCGACATCCTGGCCGCGTCGGTCAACTACAAGTTCTGACCGCGCCTGTTGGGCATTGCGTTACGGAAACCCCGCTTCGGCGGGGTTTCCTTTGGTTCTTCGCCCAATCGAAGAGGAGAGGCAGAAGCCGCTGGCTTCGGCGGCAGGGCCCGGTTATCCGTAACGGGATGTTTTGCCGTTTCCCATCCGAAGCCGGCGGAAATGAATCGCCGATGCGCAGCCCGCGCCGGGGATGCGGAAAGCAGGCCATGGATGGCCTGCGGCGGCGAGTCAAACAGGATGTTTGCCCGAGCCGAGGAGCATCCCCGGCGGGAGCTGCGCTTGGGCCCGAAGCCGATGCACAACGCAAGGCCGGGCGTTTCTGTTTCTCGCAATGGCAGGGAAATTCCCCCCGCCCGCTGCAAGGCGGCTTGCCGGCATCGTCCACACGGGGCTAACATCCACATGGCTTCGTCCGGCCGTGCGTTGCGGTTGGCAAGCGGTGCGGCGGGACACTCCGGCGGCCCGCGTGGGCCGCAACCGATGACACGAGACAGGGTCTAGGCAAATGACGCAGGGCGATGGGCGGGGCAGGCGGCAACATTTCTTTTCCCGGGGCAAGACGCCGTGGCTGGCGGTGCTGGCGGCTTGGCTGACGCCAGTGCTGGCGTGGGCACAGTCGGCCGATCCCGAACCGTGGCAGCTGAACATGGGCCGGGGCGTCACCGCTTCGTCCAATGCCGCCTACGAGGCGCACATGGTGGCGCTGTGGGTATGCGTGGTGATCGGCGTGATCGTGTTCGGCGCGATGGCCGTGGCCATGTTCAAGTTCCGCAAGTCCAAGGGCGCGGTCGCCGCGCAGTTCAGCCACAACACCGTGGCCGAGATCATCTGGACCGTGATCCCGGTGCTGATCCTGGTGGTGATGGCGTGGCCGGCCACGGCCAAGCTGATCCGCATGTACGACACCCGCGACGCCGAGCTGACGGTCAAGGTCACCGGCTACCAGTGGATGTGGAAGTACGAATACCTGGGCGAAGGGGTCGAGTTCACCAGCCGCCTGGCGCGCGATTCCGACGCGCTGCGCCAGAGCGGCGCCGTGGCCACCGTGGCCGACAACCCGCACTACCTGCTGGAAGTCGATCACCCGCTGGTGCTGCCGGTGGACACCAAGATCCGCTTCGTGCTGACCGCCGACGACGTGATCCACGCCTGGTGGGTGCCGGCGCTGGGCTGGAAGCAGGACGCCATCCCCGGCATCGTCAACGAGGCCTGGACCGACATCCGGACCCCCGGCACCTATCGCGGCCAGTGTGCCGAACTGTGCGGCAAGGATCACGGCTTCATGCCGGTGGTGGTGCAGGCGGTGTCGAAGGAGGAATTCAGGCAGTGGCTGGCGTCGAAACAGCCAGCCGAGGCGGCTCCCGCCGAAACCGCGCCGGCCGAGGCCGCGCCTGCGGAAAACGCTGCACCCGCGGAAGAAACCGCGCCCGCCGATGCCGCAACCCCCGCCCCGGCGGCGGGTTGAACGAAGCCCATTCCAAGGTAGTCCGCCCATGTCCGTGACCCATCCCGAAGCCGTCGGCCACCACGATCACCACGAGCACCAGCAAAGCTTCGTCGAGCGTTGGTTCTTTTCGACCAACCACAAGGACATCGGCACGCTGTACCTGATCTTCAGCTTCGTCATGTTCATCATCGGCGCGGCGATGAGCGTGGTGATCCGCGCCGAACTGGCGCATCCGGGCCTGCAATACGTCAAGCCGGAATTCTTCAACCAGATGACCAGCGTGCACGCGCTGGTGATGATCTTCGGCGGCGTGATGCCGGCCTTCGTCGGCCTGGCCAACTGGATGATCCCGCTGCAGATCGGCGCGCCGGACATGGCGCTGCCGCGCATGAACAACTGGTCGTTCTGGATCATGCCGTTCGCGTTCTCCCTGCTGCTGCTGACGCTGTTCCTGCCCGGCGGCGCGCCGGCGGGCGGCTGGACCCTGTACCCGCCGCTGTCGCTGCAAGGCGGCGCGAACGTGGCCTTCACCATCTTCGCCATCCACATGATGGGCGTCAGCTCGATCATGGGCGCGATCAACATCATCGCCACGGTGCTGAACATGCGCGCGCCGGGCATCGACCTGCTGAAGATGCCGATCTTCTGCTGGACCTGGCTGATCACCGCCTTCCTGCTGATCGCGGTGATGCCGGTGCTGGCCGGCGCGGTGACGATGCTGCTCACCGACAAGTACTTCGGCACCAGCTTCTTCAATGCGGCCGGCGGCGGCGACCCGGTGATGTACCAGCACATCTTCTGGTTCTTCGGCCACCCCGAGGTTTACATCATGATCCTGCCGGCCTTCGGCGTGGTCAGCGAAATCATCCCGACCTTCAGTCGCAAGCCGCTGTTCGGCTACCAGGCGATGGTCTATGCCACCGCCAGCATCGCGTTCCTGAGCTTCATCGTCTGGGCGCACCACATGTTCACCGTGGGCATGCCGCTGGGTGGTGAGATCTACTTCATGTTCGCGACCATGCTGATCGCCATCCCCACCGGGGTGAAGGTGTTCAACTGGGTCAGCACCATGTGGCGCGGCTCGTTGAGCTTCGAGACGCCGATGCTGTGGGCGGTGGCCTTCGTGATTTTGTTCACCATCGGCGGCTTCTCCGGGCTGATGCTGGCGATCGTGCCGGCCGACTTCCAGTACCACGATACCTACTTCGTGGTCGCGCACTTCCATTACGTGCTGGTCACCGGCGCGCTGTTCAGCATCATCGCGGCGGTGTATTACTGGTGGCCGAAGTGGACCGGCAGGCAGTACAGCGAAGCGGCGGCCAAGTTCCATTTCTGGTGGACGGTGGTGTTCGTCAACCTGCTGTTCTTCCCGCAGCACTTCCTCGGCCTGGCCGGCATGCCGCGGCGCATCCCCGACTACAACCCGGTGTTCGCCGACTGGAACCTGGTCAGCAGCATCGGCGCGTTCGGCATGTTCCTGACGCCGTTCATGATGGCCGGCATTTTGTGGCATTCGCTGCGCAGCGGCGCCAAGGCCGAAGCGCGATCGTGGGAAACCGCCAAGGGTCTGGAATGGACGGTGCCTTCGCCGGCGCCGCACCATACCTTCCATGTGCCGCCGGTCATCCGTCCGGGCGACCTGGCCCACGACGACGTCAGCCATTGATTTGAGCCTGCCCGGATGAGCCACGTGCCGACTCCCGCCGAAGAACTCGCCGCCCGCCGCAGGCGCGCGGCGCGCACGGCGTTGCTGTCCGGCGCGATCGCGGTGCTGGTGTATGCCGGTTTCATCCTCGCCGGGGTGCTGGCCGCATGAACGCACCGGTCGCGCCAACGGCGGGGTTGGGCAAGCTGGCGGCGGTGATTGCCGCGGCTTTCGTGCTGACCTTCTCGCTGGTGCCGCTGTACCGCGTGGCCTGCGAAAAGGTGTTCGGCATCCGCCTGGAACAAAACCCCGACAGCGATGGCGCGCGTGCCGCGCAGGCCGCTGCGGGCGAAGCGAAGGAGCGCCTGGTCACCGTGCAATTCGACGGCGGCGTCAATTCCAAATTGCCGTGGGCCTTCCACCCGGAACGGACCACGATGCAGGTGGTGCCGGGCAAGTTGTACGAAGCCAGGTACTTCGCCCGCAACGACGGCCAGCGCGCCATCGTCGGCAGCGCCGCGCCGTCGATTGCGCCGGCGCGCGCTTCGGGCTATTTCAACAAGACCGAGTGTTTCTGCTTCACTGCGCAGACGCTGGAGCCGGGCGAATCGCGCGAGATGCCGGTGCGTTTCTTCGTGGCCGCCGACTTGCCGGCGGACGTGAACACCTTGACCCTGTCCTACACCTTCTACAAGAACGATGCCTTGACCGATGCGCTCGGCCAGGGCGCCGCCAGCCCCGCATCGCGCGCGGCTCCCTGACCGATCCGCGAGAGCCACGGAACCGACCACCATGTCCCATTCGCACGAATCGCACGCCGACCACGCCGACGCCTACTTCGTCCCGCACGGCAGCAAGTGGCCGTTCGCCGGCTCCATCGCCATGTTCACCACCATGCTGGGCGTGGCCAGTTGGCTCAACGAGACCGCGTGGGGCAAGCCGGTGTTCTTCGTCGGCGTGCTGCTGCTGCTGGCGACCTTGTTCATGTGGTTCGGCGACGTGATCCGCGAATCGGTGGCCGGCAATTACAACAAGCAGGTCGATGTGTCCTTCCGCATGGGCATGGTGTGGTTCATCTTTTCGGAGGTGATGTTCTTCGCCGCGTTCTTCGGCGCGCTGTTCTACGCGCGCCAGTTCGCGCTGCCGTGGCTGGGCGGCAGCGGCGACGGCGTGCAGACCAATGCGCTGCTGTGGGAAGGCTTCAGCAGCGGCTGGCCGAGCAACGGCCCCGGCGCGGTCGGCGGCCATTTCCAGACCATCCCGGCCTGGGGCCTGCCGCTGCTCAATACGCTGATCCTGCTGACCTCCGGCGTGACCATCACCATCGCCCACCATGCGCTGAAGGCGGGCCGGCGCGGCCAGTTGCTGTTCTGGCTGGGCGCGACGGTGCTGCTGGGCTGCACCTTCCTGTATTTCCAGGCGCACGAGTACATCGAGGCCTACCACGAACTGAACCTGACCCTGGGCAGCGGCATCTACGGCTCGACCTTCTTCATGCTGACCGGCTTCCACGGCGCGCACGTCACCCTCGGCACGATCATGCTGGCGGTGATCTGGCTGCGCTGCGCCAAGGGCCATTTCGACAAGGAAAACCACTTCGCGTTCGAGGCGGTGGCCTGGTACTGGCACTTCGTTGACGTGGTGTGGCTGGGCCTGTTCCTGTTCGTGTACGTCCTGTAAGGACGCGGGAATGGAAAATGCGGAACAGGCAAGGCGCGGAAGCGCTTTTGCTTCAACCATTCCCCATTCCCGGCTGCGTCACCCGCCAATCCCATGCGGCTTGATCCAGCCCATCCAGATGGCCAGGATCACCAGCAGGATCAGCGCCACCGACAGCGCAATGCGGCGGGTCAGCGCATTGACCGTGCGCTTGCCCTGGCCCTTGTCGATCAGCAGGTAGTACAGGCCCGCGCCCAGGTTCCACAAAATCACGGCCAGGAACGCGACGATGACCAGGGTTTTCAACGAATCGCTCATTGCAGCCTCGCGCAGGTGCGTGTGAGCCGATTATCGCAGGCGCAAGGCGGACAAGCATGGCGCGGCGCATGAATCCGTGGGTTGGCTGGGCCCTGGCGCTGGCGGTGGCCGGTGGCTTTTGCACGCTGGGTTTCTGGCAGCTTGGGCGCGCGCAGCTGAAGCAGGCAATGCTGGCCGATGCGCAAAAAGTGCTGGATCAGCGCCGTCCGCAGCCGTTGTCGCTCGCCGCCGATGCGACCCGCGCGCATGACTACGATTGGGCGGAGGGCGAGGGCGAGTTCGTCGATGCGCCTGCGGTATTGCTCGACAACCAGACGCGCGAAGGCCGTGCCGGCGTGCGTGCGTATCGCTTGTTTCAGCCCGTTGGCGCACCGCCACTTCTGGTTGAATTGGGCTGGCTGCCGCTGTCCGGCGACCGCACGATGCCGGCCATTTCGCGCCCGGCAGGCAAACTCCGTGTTCAGGGATTGCTGATGCCGCCGTCTGCCCACGGCATCGCCAGCGCGGTGGCGACGAAGCAGCCAAGTGGTGAACTGCTGACCATCGGCCTGGATGCAGCGAATCTCGCGTCGAGCCTCGGGATTGATGCGTTGCCCCCGCGCGTGCTGCGCCTCGACCCGGCAATGAAAGGCATCGGCTACGCCCGCGACCTCGACGTGCTGCCGAACACGATGCCGCCGCAACGCCACCTCGGCTACGCCGTGCAATGGTTTGGTTTGGCGCTGGCGGTGCTGGCGACCGCCACGGTCCTGAGCTTCCGCCGCCGTCGCGCGCCGCGTGCGAAAATGACGGCATGAGTTCCATCCGCACCGGAACGCCGCGCGCCGCGCGTGGCCGCCGCACCTTGCTGCTGCTGCTGGCCCTGTTCGTCGGCCCGATCCTGGTCGCGTTGGCGCTGGGCGTGCTGGGCGTGAAGCCGGCTTCGTCGAAGAACAAGGGCGAACCCCTGCAACCCTATGCCGACCTGCGCGCGCTGACGCCGCAACTGGCCGACGGCAGCGCCTACCACTGGAACCCCGAACAGCGCCTGTGGCGCATCGCCGTGGTCGCGCCGGCCGGCTGCGCTGCCGCCTGCGACACGCTGGCGCAGGATCTGGACAAGGTCCGGCAATTGTTCGGCAAGGAGGCCGACCGCGCACAAATCCTGTGGATCGGCGAACTGCCGGCCAACGCACCGCGCACATCGGCGTGGAAGCAACTGCGCCCCGACGCTGCCCTGCTGGAAAAACTGCCGCGTTCGCAAGACGCCGCCGGTGCGCCGGTGTACGTCATCGACCCGAACGGCTTCGCCATCCTGCGCTACGCACCCGGCGCCGATCCGGGTGACGTGCGTTACGACGTCGCCAAGCTGCTGAAACTGATGTGAGCCCGCGCATGAACGCACACGCGAAGCTGCATCGCAATCGCATCGCCCCATACCGGAATTTCCACCGCCTCGCCTGGCTGGCGGCGATCATGACCGCCAGCACGATTTTGTTCGGCGCCTTCGTGCGCCTGTCCGATGCCGGTTTGAGCTGCCCGGACTGGCCCACCTGCTATGGCCGCGCTACCTGGCCGCAGGCCGCGCACGAAATCCTCGACCACGCCGCCACCCAAATCCGCCCGCTGGAAACCCACAAGGCCTGGCGCGAACAGGTCCACCGCATCCTTGCCGGCCTGCTCGGTTTCGAGGTGCTGGGTCTGGCCTTGCTGGCCGCGCGCAACCGCAAACGCGGCATCGCACAGATCATCGGCGCATCCGTGCTGGTTGCGCTGGCGATCCCGCTATACATGCGCGGCGCGCACGTCGCCGCATCGCTGCTGGCTGTGGCCGGCGAAGCGATCCTGCTGGCGGCGGCATGGCGATGGACCAGCACGCAGTCGAACAGGGACCTGTCGCGCGTCGCGGCGCTGGCGCTGGCGACCATCGTGTTCCAGGCCCTGCTCGGCATGTGGACGGTGACCTGGCTGCTCAAGCCCGTCGTGGTGATGGGCCACCTGCTGGGCGGGCTGACCCTGTTCGCGCTGCTGCTGTGGATGGCGTGGCGCGCGACCGACCTGCCGATTCATTTGGCCGACGCCGGCAAGCTGCGGCGCTGGGTGCTGGTCGGGCTGCTGTTGCTGATCGCGCAGATCGCGCTGGGCGGCTGGGTCAGCGCCAACTACGCGGCGTTGGCCTGCGGTGGCGGCAGCCTGTCGGCGGACAACTTCCCCAAGTGCGTGGCCCAATGGTGGCCGCCGCATGATTTCAACGAAGGCTTCACCCTGTGGCGCGGCATCGGCGTGGATTACGAAGGCGGCGTGCTCGACGGCGCATCGCGCATCGCCATCCAGATGGCGCACCGCATCGGCGCGGTGATTGTTTCGCTGTACCTGATCGCACTGGCCGTGCGCCTGCTCAAGACCCCCGGCCTGCGCGGCTGGGCGGCGTTCCTGCTGTTCGCACTGGCGCTGCAAATCACCCTGGGCGTGCTGAACGTCAAACTGGCCCTGCCGCTGACGGTGGCGGTGCTGCACAACGGCGGCGCGGTGCTGCTGCTGTTCGTGCTGGTGACCTTGCTGGCGCGGGTGGAGAAGCCGGAATGAGCCTGTCCGCACAACTGGGCCAATACCTGGAACTGACCAAACCCAAGGTGGTGGCGTTGATCGCGTTCACCGCGCTGGTGGGGATGTTCCTGGCGGTGCCGGGGTTGCCGCCGTTGCGGCAGGCGGTGTTCGGGTTGCTCGGCATCTGGCTGGCGGCGGCCAGTGCGGCGGCGGTCAATCATCTGATCGACCAGCGCATCGACAAGGTGATGGTGCGCACGTCGCATCGGCCGTTGGCGACGGGGGTGTTGAATCCGGCGCAGGTGCTGGCGTTCGCGGTGTGCCTGGGCGCGTTGTCGATGGCGATCCTGGTCTCGATGGTCAACCCGCTCACCGCACTGCTGACCTTCGCCTCACTGATCGGTTACGCCATCGTCTATACCGGTTTCCTGAAGCGGGCCACGCCGCAGAACATCGTGATCGGCGGCATTGCCGGCGCGGCGCCGCCGCTGCTGGGCTGGGCGGCGGTGACCGGCATGCATGCGCCGTGGGACTGGGCGCACGCGCTGTTGCTGGTGTTGATCGTGTTCGTGTGGACGCCGCCGCATTTCTGGGCGCTGGCGATCTTCCGCCGCGACGACTACGCCCGCGCGCTGGTGCCGATGCTGCCGGTGACCCACGGCGTGACCTATACGCGCTGGCAGATATTGCTTTACACCGTGCTGCTGACGGTGGCGACGGTGCTGCCGTGGGTGGCGGGCATGAGCGGGCTGTTCTATCTCGGCGGCGCGCTGGTGCTGGACGCGGCGTTCCTGTGGTATGCGTGGAAACTGCTGGATCCGCCCGACGAATTCTTCGCGATGCGCGTGTTCAAGTATTCGGTGGTGTATCTGATGGCGCTGTTCGCCTTCCTGCTGGCCGACCACTGGCTGACGCCGTGGCTGCGGGCGTAGCGCGTGTCATGCGCCCGAACGTGCGTCTTTCCCTTCACTGGAACGCCGCGACCAGCGTGCGCAGGACTTCGCGCGTGCGGCGGTCGTTGAGGGCGCAGTAGAGCATCACGTCCTGCGCCGGGATCGGCGGCAGCGCCAGGCGTTCGCCGACGTCAATGGTGCCGGGCGGCGCCGCGCGCTTCGCCAGCACCGCCACTGCCAGGCCCGCGGCTGCCGCCGCGCCGACGATGGCAGCGCCCTTGCCGACGAACGCTTCGTTCCATGCGATGCCGGCCTTGTCCAGCGCGCGCACCGTCGTGGCGCGGATGCGGCAGGTTTCGCCTTGCGTCGCCAACGGCAGGGGCCGGCCGGCAGGGGGTCGCCAGTGGGTGGCGGCGTACCACGAGAAGTCTTCGGCGAATGCCGCCTTGCCCTGCTTGCGCCGGTCGTCGGGACGCAGCACCAGGGCTGCATCGAGCTCGCCCTGTTCGTACGCCTGCATCAGTTCGCGGGTGCCCGCCACGCGCATCTCGATCCGCAGGGCGGGATCGTGCCCGAGCGTGCGCCGCAGCAACGACGGCAGCTCGCCGCCGACCAGTTGGTGGCTGATGCCGACGACCAGGCGGTGTTGTTCGGTTTCGAGCGCCGCGGCGGCGCGATCATGGCTGGATATCAATTCGCGCGCCGCATCCAGGAAGGACTCGCCCGCGGCCGACAGACGCACTTGCCGCGGGGTGCGTTCCAGCAGGCGTCGGCCGAGTTGTTGCTCCAGCTTGCGCAGCTTGAGGCTGACGGCGGACTGCGAGGTGTCCAGCGCGTCGGCCGCGCGGGTGAAGCTTTGCAGTTCCGCGGCGAGCACGAAAGCCTTCACCGCGCCGATGTCCAGTGCCTTCATCGTTCAATGATTCGATTATCGAATTTCACGTATAGGTATAGATGCCTTTTCTTCATCATGCAAGCGGACTAGCTTGTCTTCCGTACATGGCGACGGTCGAGGAAGCCCCCAATGAAGACGCTGATCGGCATGACCCTGGCGATGCTGGCCGGGCTGGGCGCGCGCGATGCGCCCGACCCGGCCCGGACGTCGCCGCTGCAGGGCACCTGGACCTTGGTCGCGGCGGACAAGCTCCTGCCCGGCGGCGAACAGGTGTGCGACTATGGCGATGCGCCGAAAGGAAGGCTGATCGTCGATGCGCAGGGCCGCTATTCGCTGCAGATATTCAAGGCCGAGCGGCTGCGCTTCGCGGCGGCCGACAAGGCCGCCGGCCGCGCCGACGAATTCGCCTCGGCGGTGCTGGGCTCCAGTACCCATTACGGCACGATCGACGTCGATCCGGCGCGGGGCGTGTTGAGTTTCGGGATCGAGGCATCCTCGTTCCCGAACTGGGAGGGGAGCACGCAGCAGCGCCAGTACCGACTCGAAGGCGACGTGCTGAGCTACCGGGTGCCGGCGCGGCCGGACGGAAGCGTTCCGGTTTCGGTCTGGCGGCGGCTGGACTGATTGCCGTCCACCTGACTCAGCGCGCCGCGACCCCGGCGCGCTGAGCCTCGCGCCTGGCCGACGCGGCGTTTGAAAGCGCCGCCGCCGGCCGGTTAACCTGCCGTCACCGGCGTCCCCCACCCGCCGGACCGGGACGAGCATGGCCATCCACGCGGCGATTCACCACAAGACCCATTACCTGTACGACAAGCCGGTGCGGCTGGGTCCGCAGGTCATCCGCCTGCGGCCCGCGCCGCATTCGCGCACGCCGGTGCTCAGCCATTCGCTGAAGGTCACGCCGAGCCAGCACTTCGTCAACCTGCAACAGGACCCTTACGGCAACTTCCTGGCGCGGTTCGTGTTCCCCGAGCCGGTGACCGAACTGAAGATCGAAGTCGATCTGGTCGCCGACATGACGGTCTATAACCCTTTCGATTTCTTCGTCGAGGAAGAGGCGGAGAACTGGCCGTTCGATTACCCGGAAAACTTGCGCGACGATCTGGAAATCTACCGCCGCGCCGAACCGGCCGGGCCGCTGCTGCAAGCCTTCCTCGACGGCATCGACCGCGCGCCGTGCAACACGGTGAATTTCATCGTCGCGCTGAACGCGAAGGTGCAGCAGCGCACGAACTACGAAATCCGCATGGAAGCCGGCGTGCAGTCGCCGGAGAAAACCCTGCAACGCGCGGCCGGTTCCTGTCGCGATTCGTCGTGGCTGCTGGTCAACGCGTTGCGCCATCTGGGTTTTGCCGCGCGTTTCGTCAGTGGCTACCTGATCCAGTTGAAGCCCGACCTGGTTTCGCTGGACGGCCCCGCCGGCACCGACCACGATTTCACCGACCTGCACGCCTGGTGCGAGGTGTATCTGCCCGGTGCCGGCTGGATCGGGCTGGATCCGACTTCCGGCCTGCTGACCGGGGAAAGCCACATCCCGCTGGCGGCGACGCCGCATTACCGCAACGCCGCGCCGATTTCCGGCGGTTTCACCGCCGATGGGCCGGTCGAAACGAAGTTCGACTTCGACATGACGGTCACCCGCGTGGCCGAGCATCCGCGCATCACCAAACCCTTCTCCGAAGAAAGCTGGCGCTCGCTCGATGCGCTGGGCGAGGCGGTCGATGCGGCGCTGAAACAGCAGGACGTGCGCCTGACGATGGGCGGCGAACCGACCTTCATCAGCATCGACGATTTCGAATCGCCGGAATGGAACACCGATGCGGTCGGCCCGACCAAGCGCGTCAAGGCCGATGCGCTGATCCGCCGCCTGCGCGAGCGCTTCGCGCCCGGCGGTTTCCTGCATTACGGACAGGGCAAGTGGTATCCCGGCGAATCGCTGCCGCGCTGGACGTTTTCGCTGTACTGGCGCAAGGATGGCGAGCCGATCTGGCACGACGCCGCGCTGATCGCCGCCGAAGGCAACACCGGGCCGGTCAAGCCCGACGACGCGCAGCGGCTGCTGGCGCACATCGCAAGCGACCTGGGCATTGCGCCGGATTACGTTTCCGCCGCCTACGAGGACCCCGGCGAATGGCTGTTGAAGGAAGCCAACCTGCCGGCCAATGTCGATCCGTCCAATTCCGAACTGAAGGACGCCGAAGCGCGCACGCGCATGGCCAAGGTGTTCGAGCGCGGCCTGACCGAACCGTCCGGCTACGTGCTGCCGGTGCAGCGCTGGAACAGCCAGTCGCAGCCGGCCACGCGCTGGCGCAGCGAGAAGTGGAAGACCCGGCGCGGCAAGTTGTTCCTGGTGCCCGGCGATTCGCCGGTGGGCTACCGCCTGCCGCTGGGTTCGCTGCCTTACGTCAGCGCCACCAATTACCCGTATGTGGTGCCGGTGGATCCCAGCGTGGAGCGCGCGCCGCTGCCGCCGGCCTCGCGGTTCCATCCGCGCATCCCCGTGCCGGAGGGCGACGAGGCGACCCTCGTACCGTTGCAGAGCGTGCCGTTGCAAAGCCCGGAACAGGCCATCGCCTCGTTCGCCGCTGCCGACGGGGAACAACAGCAACGCATCGAACAGCAACTGCACGACATCGCCGGCGCCGTGCGCACCGCCTTGTCGGTGGAGCCGCGCGACGGCCACCTCAGCGTGTTCCTGCCGCCGACCGAATCGCTGGAGGACTATCTGGAACTGGTCGCTGCCGCCGAAGACGCCGCGCGCCAGCTCGGCCTGCCGGTGCAGATCGAAGGCTACGCGCCGCCGCACGATCCGCGCCTGGACGTGATCCGCGTCGCGCCGGATCCGGGCGTGATCGAAGTCAACATCCACCCCGCCGCCAACTGGCGCGAATGCGTCGCCACCACCGAAGCGATCTATGAAGAAGCGCGGCAAACCCGGCTGGGCACCGACAAGTTCATGATCGACGGTCGCCACACCGGCACCGGCGGCGGCAATCACGTCGTCGTTGGCGGGGCGACGCCGAACGATTCGCCGTTCCTGCGCCGCCCCGACTTGCTGAAAAGCCTCGTGCTGCACTGGCAGCGGCACCCGTCGATGTCGTACCTGTTTTCCGGACTGTTCATTGGCCCGACCTCGCAAGCGCCGCGCTTCGACGAGGCACGCCACGATGCGCTGTACGAGCTGGAAATCGCATTGGCGCAGGTTCCATCGCATGGCGAAGGCGAGGCGCCGTTGCCGTGGCTGGTCGATCGCCTGTTCCGCAACCTGCTGACCGACGTCACCGGCAACACCCATCGCAGCGAAATCTGCATCGACAAGCTGTTCTCGCCGGACGGCCCGACCGGGCGATTGGGGCTGGTGGAATTCCGCGGCTTCGAGATGCCGCCGAACGCGCGCATGTCGCTGGCGCAGCAACTGCTGGTGCGCGCCTTGATCGCACGCTACTGGAAGGCGCCGCTGGATGGCGGCTTCGTGCGCTGGGGCACCGCGCTGCACGACCGCTTCATGCTGCCGCATTACGTGTGGCGCGATTTCCTCGACGTGCTGGATGACTTGAACGCGCACGGCTTCCCGATGCGCCCGGAATGGTTTGCCGCGCAACTGGAATTCCGCTTCCCGTTCTGCGGGCAGGTGCAATACGAAGACCTGCATCTGGAGCTGCGCCAGGCGCTGGAACCGTGGCATGTGCTGGGCGAACAGGGCGCGATCGGCGGCACCGTGCGCTACGTCGATTCGTCGGTGGAGCGCCTGCAAGTCAAGCTGGAAGGCTGGAACCCGGCGCGTCATGCCATCGCCTGCAATGGCCGCGAAGTGCCGCTGGCCGCCACCGGCCTCAATGGCCAGGCCGTGGCCGGTGTGCGCTACAAGGCCTGGCAACCGGCCAGCGGACTGCACCCGACGATCCCGGTACACGCACCGCTGACCTTCGACATCTACGACAAGTGGACCGGCCGCGCACTGGCCGGCTGCACGTATCACGTCGCCCACCCCGGCGGGCGCAATTACGAAACCTTCCCGGTCAACGGCAACGAAGCCGAAGCGCGGCGCCTGGCGCGCTTCGCGGCCGACGGCCACACGCCCGGCGCGTATGCATTGCAGCCGGAAAAGGTCTCGGCGGAATTCCCGCACACGCTGGATTTGCGGCGGCCGCGTTGAGGACGTAGTGTCGCCTGCTCGTCATCCCGGCTTTCGCCGGGATGAATTATTCAGATCTTCCTTTACGGGAATGACGGATCGTCAGAATCAAAGTGCAGGAAGCGTAGGCAAACCTAGCCACGCCAACGGAAGCTCGTTGAACTTGTAGTGGCAATTCACGCTGTGGATGTAATCCAGGACATCCTTGTAGCCGGAATCCCGGAACCAGTCGTTGAGCACATAGACGTACTCGACCTTGATTTCCTTTTCCTGCAACAGTTTTTGATACTGCTTGCGCTTGAAGTCGCAGGTCTGGAGCTTCTCGTCGACGGAGCCGGCGACCTGCTGGAACTTCACTTCGATGATGAACAAGGTTTCGCGGACGATGACCAGGATGGCATCGTCGGGCAGCAACCGTTTGGAAATTTTCTTCTCCCACTTGATGCCAAGCTCGTCGAGAAACTTGTAGAAATCGTGCTTGCGGAAGCATCGAGCCACGGGTTCTCCGTTGAAAACCACGTCCACGCCTGCGCGGTTGATTGACCGGCGCAAGGCATAGCCGGGAACTGTCTCCAGCAGTTTCTGGAAATCGACCTTGCCCTCGAACACGAGGCCGGTTTTTGTGTTTCCACCGCCAATGCCGCCGACTTTCATGCTGCACCCCGCAGCCGAGGCAGCGCGAACTTCGTCAGATAACCCTCGTCCATGTCGATGCCGATGAACTTGCGGCCAAGGCGCAAGGCGGCAACGCCGGTGGTGCCTGAGCCGCAGAACGGATCAAGCACCACATCGCCCGGATTGCTGCTGGCGCGAACGATGCGGTCGAGCAGTGCTTCGGGTTTCTGCGCCGGATGCTTGCCGTTTTCCTTTTCGGCGATGCCCGGCGTGGTGATTCCCCAGACGCTACGCATCTGCTTGCCGGGATTCTTGAACGGATCTTTCGGGAATTCCGAAAGGCGCATGTCGTCGTAGTTGAAGACGTGCTTCGCTTTCTTGCTTTTGGATGCCCAGATCAGTGTTTCATGCGATGCGGTGAACATGCGGCAGCCGAGGTTTGGTGCCGCGTTGGGTTTGTACCAGGCGATTTCGTTCAGTACGCGATAGCCTTGCAGCGTGATTGCGTAACCACATGCGTAAATGGAGTGGTAGGTGCCGCTGACCCAGAGCGTGCCGTTGTCGCGCAGCACGCGGCGACAGGCTTGCAGCCATGCGTAGTGGAAATCGAAGTCTTCGGAGACGCCTTTGCTGCGATCCCATTCGCCCTTGTTGACGCTGACGCGCTTGCCGGCGTGGACGGAATAGCCATCATTGGAAAGGTTGTAAGGCGGATCGGCAAAGATCAGGTCAACGGAGCGCTCGTGCAGTGCATCGAGAACTTCAATGCAGTTGCCACGGTACAACGTGGCATTGCCTGTTCTTGCGAATTCTTGTAGGGGGGGGGGGGCACGTTCGATCATCTGCCCGATCCTATGTGATCTGGCGGGAAAGATCAGCCCGCAAAAACAGGGGCTTGCGAGAAGTGGGAGTGGAATGTCGAAGGGCCCCAGCCGACGCGACAAAAGGCAGGAATTCGAGATGGGATTGGCTGGGGCTAGGCGGCGATGCCTGCCGCCCCCTGCAAGGCCTGCGCCGGCACGTCGATTTCCATCGCCAGCGCCATGTGGTCGGAATGCCCGGCCGGTACGGCGTGGCCGCCGCCGCTGCCCAGCGAGGCGCTGACCAGGATGTGGTCGATCGCGCGCTGTGGCCGCCAGCTGGGGAAGGTCAACGCCGGCTGGTGCGGCGGGCACAGCGAGGTGTGCCGGTAAAGCAGTTCCATCTCCGGGCGGTCGGGCGTGCAGTTGAAGTCGCCCATCAGCACCGCGTGGCGGTGGCCGTGCAGCAGTTCGCCGAGGAAGGCCAGTTGCGAGCGCCGCGAGGCCGCGCCCAGCGACAGGTGCGCGACCGCGACCAGCAGGCCGTCGTCGCCTTCGCCGAAGCGCGCCACCAGCACGCCGCGCCCGGCGATGCGGCCGGGCAGGGCGTGGTCGGTGATCTCGACCGGCTCCAGCCGGCTGAGCAGGCCGTTGGCGCTGCCGGCGACGCGGGCGACGTTGCGGTTGGGCTGGTGGCTCCAGTAGTCGAAGCCGCCGCGCTCGGCCAGGTAGTGGGTCTGGTTGGTGAAGCCCGAGCGCAGGCTGCCCGGGTCGGCTTCCTGCAGGCCGACGATGTCGTGGCCGCTGGCGAGCCGGGCGATGGCGTCCAGGTTGTCCTGCTTGCCGCCGACCGGCAGCGCGTGCGACCAGCTCCGGATCACGTAGTCGCTGTAGCGGCGGGTGCGCGAGCCGGCCTGGATGTTGGCGCTGAGCAGGCGCAGCCGGCGGGAGGCGGCGTTTGCGGTCATGCGGGGAACATGCGGGAAAAGGCGCGCACCGCCGGTTCAGTTGGCCGGCGCGGCGGCGCGGGCGCGCTCCTGCGCGACCAGCCCGTCGGTGATGCGGATCATGTCGTCCCAGCTGCGGCCCTTGACCATGTACTTGCCGTTGACCACGACCGACGGGGTGCCACTGATCTGGGTGCGCAGCGCGAACTGGTTGGCCTTGTTGGTCTTGCCGTTGACCGCGAAGCTGTGCATCGCGTTGCGGAACTGGTCGGCGCTGACGCCGAACCGGGTGTAGAACTCGACGATCCTGTCTTCGTCGATCTTCTGGCCTTCGCCGGGCAGCTTGCCTTCCAGGTGCACCGCGCGATAGACCGCGTCATGGCTCTTTTCCACCAGGCCCAGCGATTCGGCGGCGTAGTAGGCCTTGGCATAGACGGCGAAGTCCGGGCGGAACAATGCCGGCACCAGGGTCACGCGCACGTCGGCGGGCTGGCGCGCCTTCCAGCTTTCGAACTGCGGGTTGAAGGCGTTGCAGGCCGGGCAGATGTAGTTGAAGAACTCGACCACCTCGACCTTGCCATCCAGCGGCGCGAACGGCTGGCCGCCGGAGATTTCGATGTAATCCACGCCGGGCACCAGCGCCGGGCCGGTGTACGGGGCCGGGGCGGGCGCGGGCGCCGCCGCTTCGGCGGGGGCGGCTTCGGCGGGCGTGGCGGCGTCGGCCGGCGTGGAGGCTTCGGCCGGGGCGGGCGCCGCTGCTTCGGCCGGGGCCGCCGGGGCCGCGGTTTCGGCGGCGGGCGCGGCTTCCTGCGTGCAGGCGGCCAGCGCCAGCGCGGCGGCGCACAGCAGCGCCGGGATCGATGCGGAACGGAATTTCATCGGCGACTCCAGGGAAAAGCGGATTCGGGGAAAGCGGTCGAGGTGGATTCTAAAGCGGAAGCCGGTCCTTGCCCTCGTTCTTGCGCCCTCGCGTTCCTTGCGCACGCAAGGGCTACGGCGCGCCGCCGTGTTCGCGGCGGGCCAGCGCATCGGCGATACGCAAGGTTTGCTCGAAGCTCTTGCCCAGCACGCGGTACCTGCCGTTGACGATCAGCATCGGCGTGCTGAACGCCTGGCTGCGGATCACGAAGGCCTCGGCCTGCTTCAGTTGCGCATCGACCCGCGCGCTGGAGAATTCCTTGACGAAGGCGTCCGGCTTGACGCCGTAATCGGCGTAGAACGTCGCCAGCTCGCCAGTCGAGGGATTCTGCCGTGGCAGGCTGCCGGTTTCGTGCAGGGCCTTGAACACGGCCGCGTGGCTGCGCGCCAGCACGCCCAGGTTCTGCGCCGCGTAGTAGGCGCGCGCGTACGGCAGCCACGCGCTGCTGAGCGGGGCCGGCACCGGGGTGAAGCGGATCCACGCCGGCTGCTTCTTCTTCCATTCTTCGACCAGCGGCTGGAAGTGCGCGCAGTGGATGCAGCCGTAGCTGAAGACCTCGGCCACCTCGACCTTGCCGTCCAGCGACGGCGCGAACGGCTGGCCGTTGGCGATCACTTCGTAGTCCTGGCCTTCGACCGGCGCGTCGGCCGAGGCGGACGCGGCGAAGGGCAACAGGAACAGGGCGGACAGCAGCAATGCGAAGCGGAGTTTCATCGGGATCCCCGGGCCGGAAAAGAAACGCCGGCCATGATCGGGCCGGCGTGATGAATCAGGGCCTGCTGACGCTGTCGAGGCAGGCCCTGGCTGTGGCGACCGGCGCGGTGCGCCGCTGGCTTGCGTTCAATGCGCGGCGGGCTTGGCGCTGGCCACGGCCACGTCGTCGGCGCGGTCGTGCAGGCCTTGCAGGTAAGTTGACAGCGCGGTGATTTCCTCGGCGGTCAGCGCCTTGGCCACCTGCACCATCATCGCGCGTTTGGGCGGAACCACGGTACCGGGGGCGACCGACTGATAGACCTGCAGGCGTGCGGCCGCGTATTCCTGGTGCTGGCCGCCCACGTGCGGGGCCAGGCCGGGGATGCCGCCGCCGCTGGGGCCGTGGCAGGCCAGGCAGGCGGGGATGCCGCGCGCGGGGTCGCCGCCGCGGTACAGCTTCTGCCCGATTTCGTGGAACTTCATGTCCTTGTACGGGCCTTCGGCGACCACGCTGTCGTCAGCCAGGCCCGCGCCGCCCTTCTGGGTGGCGAAGTACGCGCCGATGTCGCGCATGTCCTGCGGGGTCAGGTTCTGCACGAACGGCAGCATCGCCGCGACCGCGCCTTCGGTGCGCTGGCCGCTGGCGATCAGTGCCAGCTGTTCGGAAACATAGGCTTCGCTCTGGCCGGCGATGCGCGGGTACATCGGCACGGCGGAATTGCCGTCTGCGCCGTGGCAGGCAGCGCAGGCGGCGGCCTTGGCCTGGCCGGCCTGGGCGTCGCCGGCGACGGTCTTGCCCAGGTCGATTTCCAGCGGCGCGCTTTCCACCGGCGCGTTGTCCGGCAGCGGTTCGACCGAGGTCTGCGCGAAGGCGACCGCCCCCAGCGTGGCGGCGACGGCCAGACCGGCAAGTCCCCAGACAAGAGCGTGGCGCATGCTAAAGCTCCGTGATTCGACGGGATCCGCCGGAATGCGAATCCGCCCGGGATTATCCGCACGGGTGGGCGGGGCGGTCAAATGCGGTTGTTGGGTTCCTGGTTGTTGCAGGAGGGATCGCGCCGCCTTTATCCAGCAATCGGGGACCCGCCTCCCTCGAAAATGCGACCATGGCGGCATGCCAACCCCGACCCCCGCCTCCAATTCCCTCAACGCCGCCCGCTACCTGCTGTCGGCCCACACCCAGCGGCAACTGCCGCCCGGCGACGGCAGCGAGGTCGCCTTTGCCGGCCGTTCCAACGCCGGCAAGTCCAGCGCGCTCAATGCGCTGGCCGGGCACAACGCGCTGGCGCGCGTGTCCAAGACCCCCGGCCGCACCCAGCAACTGGTGTATTTCGAAGTGCGGCCGCAACGCTTCCTCGTTGACCTGCCCGGCTATGGCTACGCCAAGGTGCCGCAGGAGCTGCAGGCGCACTGGCAGGCCTTCATCGCCGAGTATTTCCAGACCCGCAACGCGCTGAAGGGCCTGGTGGTGGTGATGGACATCCGCCACCCGCTGAAGGATTACGACCGGCAGATGCTCGGCTACGCGGTGCGCCGCGGCATTCCCGCGCACGCGCTGCTGACCAAGGCCGACAAGCTGGGCCGCGGCCAGCAGGCCGAGACCCTGCGCAAGGTCAGGAACGAACTGTTCTCCGCGTTCGGCGACACGGTCGGCGTGCAGGCGTTCTCGGCCGAATCGAAGCAGGGCGTGGAAGAGGCGCGCGCGGTGGTCGCCGGCTGGCTCGGCCTGGATTAGAGCGTGTCATGCGCTTGTACGCGCATGACGCGCTCCAAAGTTTTCAATCGGCCGCGGGCAGCGGCGCGTATTCGGCGGGAACCCAGTCGTACCCGTCGTTCGCGGCGCGCACGTGGCCCAGCCCGGGAAACGGCAGGTGCGCGCCGGCCACCCACCAGCGGCCGCGGCTGGCGCGCGCCAGCAGGTCCCGGCGCGCGGCGATCGCGGCTGCATGGTCGCCATCGGGTTCGTACCAGGCTTCGGGATGTGCGAACTGCACCGCGTGGTAGTGCACGGTGTCGCCCCAGACCAGCAGCCGTTCGTCGCCTTCGGCCCCGAACAGGAAGGCGCTGTGTCCCGGCGTGTGCCCGTGCGCGGCGATGGCGGTGGCGCCTGCCGGGAGCGCCTGCCCGGCGTCGAACAGCATCAGCTTGCCCGCTTCCCGGTACGGCTGCGCCGCCGCGCGCGCCGCGCCCAGGAACTGGCGCAGGAACGCCGGTATGTCGCTGCGCTTCTCGGTGGCCGGGTCCAGCCAGAAGGCGGCATCTTCGCGGGCGATCCACAGCGTCGCGTTGGGGTAGGCGCGGCGGCCATCGGCCGTGCGCACGCCGCACAGGTGGTCCGGGTGGGTGTGGGTAATGAGGATGTCGCTGATCTGCGCCGGCTGGTAGCCCGCAGCCAGCAGGCTGTCCGGTACGTGGCCCAGCGCGGGCCCCAGGCAATCGCCGGCGCCGGCATCGACCAGTACCCGCCGTTGGCCGTCGTCGATCAGGTAGGCGGCAAACGAAGTCTGCAGGCCTTCGCCGGTCTGCGGCACGAAATCCGCATCGTTCAGCGCCTGGGCCTGCGCAGGTTCGATGCCGTGCAATTGCGCCGCGGGCAGCGGGGCAAGCCCGTCGAACAGGGCCGTGACCTTCAGCGCGCCAACGGCTTGGCGGTAATAGCCGGGAGGCGATTGCGCCGGCGTGCCGCCAATGGCCGCGAATGCGCCCAGCAGCGTGCAGGCCAGGAGCATGCGCCGCAAACGCGAAGCGGTGGGATTCGACATGGGAACGTCCTGTTGCAAGCGGCTCGCGCCGCGGAGCCGGCATGTTGCAGCGACGCGCTCGCGCGTACCGCTCAAAAGCCTGCGTCAAACGCTCACGGCGTTTCCTCGGCGTTGCCTATCCGCCCCGGTTCCAGGCCATATCGCGCGACGAAGCGCCGGGTGAAGCTGGAGACGGAGCGGTAGCCGACCCGGGCCGCGATGGTCTTCACCGGCCAGCGCGTGGTGTACAGCAGTTCGATGGCGCAGGCCAGCCGGGCCGTGGCGACGATTTCGCGCAGATGGGTGTTCTCGGCCGCCAGCCGCCGCCGCAGGGTCGCGCCGCTCAGCCCCAGCGCCTGCTCGAAGTGATGCGACTTCCATTCGCGCGCCGGTTGCGCAAGGACGAGTTCGTGCAGTTGCCCGGCCAGGCTCGGCGGCGGCGGCAACAGCAAGGCGGTGTGTCCGCGCCGGCACAGGTCGATGACCAGCATCGCCAGCGCGGTGCGCGCCTCGGCGTAGCGGCCGGCGCGCAGTGCCGCCGTCCATCGCAGCAACGGATCGGCCAGGTCGGCGCTGTCCAGCCGGGCGATATCCTCGCCGTCGCCGGGCGCCGCTTCGGTCCACAGCAGCCGCGCCGCTTCGATCACCTGTTCGCACAACGGGATGGTCAGGGTCAGGTACAGGCCGCTGGCCGCATCCGGAATGTTGATCGCGTCCAGCCGGCAGCGGCGCAGCATCAGGAACACGTCGCCCGGCGCGAATTCCAGCGCCTGCGAAGCGCTGCGCACGCGCTTGCGCCCCTGCAGCACGATGGCAAGCGTGGGACGCTCCACGTTGACCGACCTGACCCCGTGTTCGCGGCGCGCGGCGACGCAGGCGTAGCCTTCCGCGCGCGGGCATGCCGCCAGCGCGGCCAGTTCCGCCAGCAGCGCCTGTCGTGACGATTGCGCGAGGTTCATCGCGGCGCATGCTACACCCGACGCCGCGAAGGGAAGCGTCAATCCAGTTCGATGATCGCGGCGCTCTTGCCCCCGATCCGCAGCGATTCGCCCAGCCTGACCGACTTGCCGGTCAATGCGTCGCGGCCGCGCGCGCCGGGCCGGATGAAATCGGCGAAGCGGTCCAGCGCCAGCGTCGTCGCCTCCGCGTTCTTGTTCAATGCGACGAACACCGTCCTGTGCTTTCCGTCGTGGCGGAAGTACGCATACACGCCGTCTCGCGGCGCGAAGTGGGTCAGCTTGCCGTCGTGCAGCACGGGGGTGCGCTTGCGCCACTGGAACAGCCGGCGCACGTAGTCCTGCGCATCGCGCTGCTGCGCGGTCAGGCCCCGGCCGGTGAAGGCGTCGGCCGCGTCGCCGGCCCAGCCGCCGGGCATGTCGGCGCGCAGTTCGCCATCCAGGCGGGTGCGCGGGCCTTCGAGCAGTACCTCGGAGCCGTAGTAGAACTGCGGGATGCCGCGGGTCGTGGCGATGAAGGCCATCCCCAGCTTCCACAGGCCGACGTCGCCGCCAACGTGCGCCAGCAGGCGCGTGGTGTCGTGGTTCTCGGCGAACACCACCAGCCGATCCGGGTCCGGGTACAGGAAATCATTGGCCAGCGCCTCGTACAGCGGCGTCCAGCCGCCGTCCTGGCCTTCCGGCTTCAGCAACGCATCGCGCAATGCGATGTGCGTCGGGAAATCGAACATGCTGGTCATGTACGGCACGTGCCCGTCCGGATTGGTCTTGCCGCGCTGCCAGTGCGCGACGATCGCCGGGTTGGCGCTCCATTCCTCGCCGACCATCGCGAAATCCGGGTATTCGTCCATCACCGCCCTGGCCCAGGCGCTGAGGAAATCGGCATCGGCATAACCGAAGGTGTCCTCGCGGATGCCGGCCAGCCCCGCGTATTCGATCCACCACAGCGTGTTCTGGATCAGGTAGTTGGCCAGGTGCGGATTGCGCTGGTTGAGGTCGGGCATCACCTCGACGAACCAGCCCTCGACGAAATCCTTGCGGTCGCCGGGCGTGGCGTGCGGGTCCTGGATCACGGTGCGGCGGTGGGTGTTGGGGGTGAACTTGCCGCCGTTGTTGATCCAGTCGCGGCTGGGCAGGTCCTTCATCCACCAGTGTTCCGAGCCGATGTGGTTCAGCACCACGTCCATGATCAGGCCGATGCCGCGCTGCCGTGCTTCGTGCGACAAGGCGCGATAGTCGTCGTTGCTGCCGAAGCGCGGGTCGGTGCGGTACAGGTCGGTGATCGCGTAGCCGTGGTAGGAGTATTGCGGCTGGTCGTTGAGCAGCAATGGCGTGATCCACAACCGGGTGAAGCCCAGCCCGGCGATGTAGTCCAGATGTCGGCGCATGCCGGCGATGTCGCCACCGTGGCGGCCGTCGGGGTCACTGCGGTTGGCGCCCTCCTTCAGGCCGGCGACGCTGTCGTTGCCGGGGTCCGCGTTGGCGAAGCGATCCGGCGTGATCAGGTAGATCGCGTCCTTCGTGTCGAAACCACGCGGCGGCGCGGCTTCGCGCGCGTCCAGCCGCCATGGACGGGTGGCGACGACCTTGCCGTCGCTGACGAATTCGATGTCGAACGTGCCCGGTTGCGCATCGGCCGCGATCTGCACGGTGACGAACAGGTAGTTGGGGTTTTCGACCTGCTGCACATCGACGATGGACACGCCATTGCGCCGCAGCCGGGGCGTGGTCGCGGCGATGCCGGCGCCGTGCACCAGCAATTCGACCCGGTTGCGCTTCATGCCGATCCACCAGTTGGCCGGTTCCAGGTGATCGATGGACGAAGCCATGGCCGGCATCGCGGCGGTCAACAGCAGCAGGCACAGCGCGAACGCAAGGCGCATGGTCGGTTCCGGAGTCGTGGAAGGCGCGCGCAGGCTACAAGCGCGTTGCCGCGCGGGCAATGCAAGCGGCGATGAATTCGTATGTGCGGCATTGCGGCAAAGTTCGTGCTCGCTGCCAACCCGATCCGCGACCCCGGGCCAGCCATGCGGCGGTGATCGGAGCGGAAAGCGAAACGATCGCATGCCGTGTGCCGTCATCGCCACGAGTGGAAAACTGGGAAACCGGCAGGCGGACGATGCTGCACGGGTGCGGCGGTTATCATTTGCTTCCGCTGGCGCGGGTTCGTGATCCCGCGCCTATCCGATCCCCGCCGCGAGTACGCCTCTTGTCCAGCCCCAGCCCCGTCTCCGACACGTTCATCGAAAGCCGCGCGCAACTGGTTGACTACATCGCTTCCGGCGAAAAGCCCGCGGCGGACTGGCGCATCGGCACCGAGCACGAGAAGTTCGGCTTCCGCCTGGACGATTTGCGCCCGCCCACGTTCGATGGCGATCGCGGCATCGAGGCGCTGCTGAAAGGCCTGACCCGTTTCGGCTGGCAGGCCGGTGACGAGGACGGCCGCACCATCGCCCTGACCAAGAACGGCGCGTCGGTCACGCTGGAACCGGCCGGGCAACTGGAGCTGTCCGGCGCGGCGCTGGAAACCGTCCACCAGACCTGCGTCGAAGTCGGCAACCACCTGCGCGAGGTCAAGCAGGTCGCCGACGAGCTGCAACTGGGCTTCCTGGGCATGGGCTTCCAGCCCAAGTGGCGGCGTGACGAAATGCCGTGGATGCCCAAGGGCCGCTACCGCATCATGCGCGATTACATGCCCAAGGTCGGCGCGCTGGGCCTGGACATGATGACCCGCACCTGCACCGTGCAGGTCAACCTGGATTACGCCACCGAAGCGGACATGGTGAAGAAATTCCGCGTGTCGCTGGCCTTGCAGCCGGTGGCGACCGCGTTGTTTGCCGATTCGCCGTTCCTCGAGGGCCAGCCCAACGGCTACCAGTCGTACCGCTCGCACATCTGGACCGACACCGATGCCGACCGCACCGGCATGCTCGATTTCGTCTTCGACGAGGGCTTCGGCTACGAGCGCTATGTTGACTACATCCTCGACGTGCCGATGTATTTCAGCTATCGCGACGGCGTGTATGTCGATGCCAGCGGCAAATCCTTCCGCAAGTTCCTGCGCGGCGAACTGGACGTGTTGCCCGGCGCGTTGCCGACTTTGCGCGATTGGTCCGACCACCTGACCACCGCCTTCCCCGAAGTGCGGATGAAGAAATTCCTGGAAATGCGCGGCGCCGATGCCGGCCCGTGGAACCGCCTGTGCGCGCTGCCGGCGTTCTGGGTCGGCCTGCTGTACGACGACGCGGCGCTGGATGCGGCATGGGATCTGGTCAAGGATTTCACCATGGCGGAGCGCCACGCCCTGCGCGATGGCGTGCCCAGGCACGCACTGAAGTTGCCGTTCCGTGGCGTGAGCGTGCGCGAACTGGCGATCGAAGCGTTGAAGATTTCCGCCGCCGGCCTGCGCCGCCGGGCACGCCTGAATGCCAATGGCAGCGACGAAAGTCGCTTCATCGAGCCGCTGATCGAAATCGCCGATGCCAACCAGACCGCCGCCGAGCGCAAGCTGGCGCTGTTTGCCGGCGAATGGAACGGCGACATCGACCGCGTGTTCCGCGAGTTTGCCTATTGACCAGTGGCCGGCGGCGCGTGCCGCCGCGCATGCCATCGGCGTATCCTTTGCGTTGCCGTCCAAAGGAGAACCGCATGAAATCCCGCGCCGCCGTCGCCTTCGCCGCAGGCCAGCCCTTGCAGATCGTCGAGATCGACGTCGAGCCGCCGCGCAGGGGCGAAGTGCTGGTCAGGATCACCCACACCGGGGTCTGCCACACCGATGCGTTCACGCTCAGCGGCGATGACCCGGAAGGACTGTTCCCCTGCGTGCTGGGCCATGAAGGCGCGGGCGTGGTGGTCGAAGTCGGCGAAGGCGTCACGTCGGTGAGGCCGGGCGATCACGTGATTCCGCTCTACACCGCCGAGTGCGGCGAGTGCCTGTTCTGCAAATCCGGCAAGACCAACCTGTGCGTGGCCGTGCGCGCGACGCAAGGCAAGGGCGTGATGCCCGATGGCACGACGCGTTTCTCGTACAACGGCCAGCCGATCCATCACTACATGGGCTGCTCCACTTTCAGCGAATACACCGTGGTGGCCGAAGTCTCGCTGGCCAAGGTCAACCCGGATGCGAACCCGGAACACGTCTGCCTGCTCGGCTGCGGCGTCACCACCGGGATAGGGGCCGTGCACAACACGGCGAAGGTGCAAGCGGGCGATTCGGTGGCGGTCTTCGGCCTCGGCGGCATTGGTCTGGCGGTGATCCAGGGCGCGCGGCAAGCCAGGGCCGGGCGCATCATCGCCATCGACACCAATCCGTCGAAGTTCGAACTGGCCAGGCAATTCGGCGCGACCGATTGCATCGACCCGAAGGATCACGACAAGCCGATCCAGCAGGTCATCGTCGAAATGACCGGCTGGGGCGTGGATCATTCGTTCGAGTGCATCGGCAACGTCAACGTGATGCGCGCCGCGCTGGAATGCGCGCATCGCGGCTGGGGCCAGAGCGTCATCATCGGCGTGGCCGGCGCGGGGCAGGAAATCTCCACCCGCCCGTTCCAGCTGGTGACCGGTCGCAAGTGGATGGGCACCGCCTTCGGCGGCGTGAAAGGCCGCTCGCAACTGCCGGGCATGGTCGAGGACGCGATGAAGGGCGAGATCGAACTGGCCCCGTTCGTCACCCACACGATGCCGCTGGACGGGATCAACGAAGCCTTCGACCTGATGCACGAAGGCAAGTCGATCCGCAGCGTCGTCCACTATTGAGGCGGACACGCTGATGGAGCGCATCGAACACCGCGCCTGCTTCGGCGGCTGGCAGGACGTGTATCGCCACGCATCGCGAACCCTCGGCTGCGCGATGAATTTCGCCGTGTATCTGCCGCCGCAGGCCGCGGCCGGCGAAAAACTGCCGGTGCTGTACTGGCTGAGCGGCCTGACCTGCACCGAGCAGAACTTCATCACCAAGGCAGGCTTCCAGCGTCACGCCGCCGAGCACGGCGTCATCGTCGTTGCGCCGGATACCAGTCCGCGCGGCGAAGCCGTGCCGGACGATGACGGCTACGACCTGGGCCAGGGCGCGGGCTTCTACGTCAACGCCACCCGGCAACCGTGGGCGAAAAACTTCCGCATGTACGACTACGTGGCCGAGGAATTGCCGGCGCTGGTCGAAGCGAATTTCGACACCAGCGATGCGCGTTCGATCTTCGGCCACTCGATGGGCGGCCACGGTGCGCTGGTCATCGCGTTGCGCAACCCGGGCCGCTACCGCAGCGTGTCGGCGTTCGCGCCGATCGTCGCGCCGATGCGGTCGGCGTGGGGCCAGAAAGCCCTGGCCGCGTATCTGGGCGAGGATCGCGAAGCGTGGAAGCAATACGACGCCAGCGAACTGGTCAGGACCGCGCCGGAAAGACTGCCGCTGCTGATCGACCAGGGCGGTGCCGATGAATTCCTCGGCCAGTTGCAGCCGCAGTTGTTTGCCGATGCCGCGCAAGCCGCCGGCTATCCGCTCACGCTGCGGATGCAGCCGGATTACGACCACAGCTATTACTTCATCGCCAGTTTCATCGGCGAACACATCGCCCGGCATGCCGCAGCACTGAAGACCTGAGCGGGCGACGCGGTCGCATGCGCGACGGCGGAAAGCCTGATTCTGCCGTTGCACGAACCGGAAAAATGAACGCCGGCCGCGCCTGACATGCCTTGACACAGACCGGCAAATTCCGGTCAAACGCGCCTCCTAGCATCCCGTCACTCCCCCGGAAGAGTGGCGTGATGGCGATGACCCGGCAATCGGCGGCGCGGCAATGCAATGGCGGCGTGGTTCGGCAGCGCGTGTTCCTGGTCGGGTGCCCACGTTCGGGCACGACCCTGCTGCAATCGATCCTGCACGCGCACCGCCATATCCAATCGCTGCCGGAAACCCATTTCCTGCCGCACTTGCTGGGCAGCGAGGAATTCCGCCGCAGCAGCGCCGATACGCCGTGCTCCCTGAAGGCGCGACGGCGCTGCCTGGGCCGGCGTGCGCTGGCGGGTGTGGGGCTGGTCAACCGCAGGCGCGCCCGCAATGCATGGGATTATCTGCAGGCGCTGAATGTGGCGAGACGACCGCCGCAAGACGGCGGCTTGCGTCTGTCGTCGCAACTGGCGGCATTCGTTGACTCCCTGGACGAATATGCGCTGGAGGCGCACAAGCCGATGTGGCTGGAGAAGACTCCGGATCACCTGTTCTACATCGAGCAGTTGCAGCGCTGGGTGCCGGATGCGCGCTTCATTCACCTCATCCGCGATGGCCGGCAGGTGGTTGCGTCGTTGTACCGCGCGGCGCAGCGGTACCCGGACTGGCGCCCGTTCCTGGATCTGGAGCGCGGCGTGGATCGCTGGTGCACGGCGGTCAATGAAAGCGCGCGCTGGCAGGGCGACGCGCGCCACCTGCATGTGCGCTACGAAGACCTGGTCTGGCATCCCGAGCAAACGCTGCAGCGGGTGCTGATCTTCCTTGGCTGCGAGCCGGAGGCCGGGCTCTGGTCGCGTAGCCAGCACCGGGCCGGCGAACTGATCCGCGGCAACGAACCGTGGAAGGAGGGAAACCTGTTGCCGATGCAGGTCCGCGACGGGTTCTCCGAACTGCTCGATGCCGGGCAGCGGCGGTGGGTCGAAAATGCGCTGGCGATGCATGCGCCCGGGTTGGGTTGACGCGCTCCGTCCGAACCGACCCGTCGCAGCCGGGTTTCCTGCGGGCGTTGGCCGCTACGCCGCCGAAACGTCGCGCAATTCCCAATGGTTGCCCGCCAGCAGCCGCAGGCGGTGCTTGAATGCGGCGCTGGGCAGCGAGGTCACCGCGATCAGGTTGACCTGCAGGTCGCGTTGCTCGCCGTGCACGCTGGCGGCCGGGTCGGTGGCGCCCAAGGCGGGATCGACTGCGTCCGGTTCGGCCAGTGCGTCGCGCCAGCGTCGGAACAAGCCGTCTTCGCGCAGGGCCGACTGCAACTGCGCGGCGAATTCTTCCGCGCCATGCGCGCTGAAACTGCAGGCATCGTCGGCGCCGCGCGCATGCGACGGGTCGGGCAGGTTGATGTAGTAGCGGATCGGCATGGGCGCTGGCGGCTGCTGCGATGGCCGCAGCCTAGCCAAGCGCCGGTTATGCGCACGTTATGCGCTGAAGTCAGGCGCCGAAATCAGACGCTGAAATTGTGCGGTTCGGCGGCGAAGCCGACGCCCAGGCCGCCCTTGCCGACGTTGATCATGCCGGTCAGGCTCATCACGCTTTCGAACACCTCGACCTGGTGTTGCCCGCAGACCTCGCGCAGTCGCGCGTAACCGGGCAGGGCGCGCATCTCCGCCAGTTCGCCGCCGTAGCCCAGCACCACGGTCGGGGTCAGCAGGCCTTCGCGCACCTTGCGCGCGGCGAATTCGAACAGCTTCTGCGCCGACGACTCGAAGCCCTTCAGCTTCGCCACCGGTTCGGTGACGCCGTTGAATGCGCGCAGCACCGGCTTGATGTCCAGCGCGCTGCCCAGCGCCGCGCCGAGCAGGCCGACGCTGCGGTCGCCCTTGGTGCGCGCGCGGGCACGCAGGTAGTACAGGTCGCGCGGGATCATGTAGCCGTAGGTGCGCTCGGCCAGGTATTCCAGGCGCGCACGGATCTGCGCGACGTTGGCGCCCTGCTCGCGCAGGCGCACGGCCTCGACCGCAGTGACGCCCTGGCCGGCGAACAGGTTCAGCGTGTCGATCACCCGCAGCGCGAACGGGGAGGCGTGCCCGGCCGCCTGCCGCACCGGCTTGTAGTCGTTGAGGATGGCGAAGCTGGCCTGCAGCGCGTTGTCGTGGATCTGGCTGCGCAGCTTGGAAATGGTCAGGCAGAACACGTGGTCGTAGTCGATGACCAGCTTGCTCAGGAACAGGTCGCGGATCTGCGCCACCGAGAACGGCGTGGTCTCGGCCTCGTGGCCACGCTCGGCCACGTGCTGGCGCAGGAATTCCAGCGTGGCTTCCTCGTCGCGATGATCGGCCAGCACCGCCTCGCCGATGCGCGCGGTGATCGGCAGGATCACGATGTCGTGTTGCTCGAAATACTCGTGCGGCAGGTCGCAGCAGGAGTCCACCACGATTCCGATGCGCATCCCGTTCTCCCGATTCGCATTTCGTCCGGCCGCGTGTCGTCGGGCCATGGCGCCGAATGTGAGATCGAATGATACAGATTTGGCTGCGATCGTGGCCTTGCGGGGTGGTTCCTGCAAATCCTGCAAAAGCCGGGCGCCTCAATACCTCGCGATGCCCGGATCCACCTGCTGCGCCCAGGCGTCGATGCCGCCGGCGATGTTGGATGCGTTGGAAAAACCGAGCGCGGCGAAGGCTTCCGCTGCCGCCTGGCTGCGGCCGCCATGGTGGCACAGGAAGGCCAGCGCGGTGTCTTTCGGCAGGGCTTCCAGTTCGGCGCGGCCGTTGCCGTCGAAGGTCTTGAACGGCAGCGCCACCTGGGCGATGGTGCGTTCGTCGGCCGGGCGCACGTCGATCAGCAGCAATTCGCCGGCAGCGATCTTCGCGGCGGCGTCGGGCGCAGCAATTTGCTGCACCGGTTTGGGCGCGTTGGGATTGTCGATGGCCAGGCCCTTGCCACGGAGGTCGTCGATCCAGTCGATGGTCACGCCTTCGGCGCGGCGCGCGCTGGCCGGGTCGAACTGCACGCGCACGCCATTGGATTCGGCGGCGATGGCATTGGCGTCGAAGCGCGCGATCTGGAAATCCGGGCGGAACTGCGCGTCGATGGACAGCGCCAGGGCTGCGCCCGCGCCGGCGTCTTCGATCGCATTGGCCAGCATTTCGGCGGCGGCCGGGGTGATGGTGATGCGCGGCGGCGTGCGGTCGATCGGCGGCAGGCCCAGCAGCTGCGACAGCTCGCCGCTGCCGGCCAGTTGCGCGATGATGTCGCTGCCGCCGACCAGTTCGCCATCGACGTACAACTGCGGGATGGTCGGCCAGTCGCCATAGACCTTGATGCCTTCGCGGATTTCCGGGTCGGCCAGCACGTCAACGTGGGCGAAGGACGCGCCCAGCGCCGCCAGCGTGCCGGCGGCCTTGGCCGAGAAGCCGCATTGCGGCATCGACGGCTGCCCCTTCATGAACAACACGACGCGGTTGGCTTGCAGCAGGGAGTCGATGCGCGAACGCAGGGCGGGGTCGAGGGACATGGCGGCGGTTCCGGGATGCGGGGGCTGGAAGTTTACGCGCCCGTGGAGATGGAGGCGCGGAACGCTGAATTCAATCCTTGGCCAGCAGCGCCTTCACGACGGGCAGGGCCAGCGTTGCCCATCGCGCGTACATCGCGGCGGATGGGTGCAAGCCATCGTCGGCGAGCATTTCCGCATCAAAGCCGCGCTGGCGCGAAACCGCCGTGATGTCGATGAAGGCCACACCGTTCGCATTGCAGATTTCGTTCGCGGCGGCGTTGAAGGCGTCGATCTCGGCGGCAATCCGCGCCACGTCGCGTTGCTGTTGCGCGGCGAACGGAGTCACGCCCCAATCGGGAATCGACAGCACGAAGGCGCGCTGCGCACGGTCACCGGCAGCCGCGATGGCGCGTGCAAGCAGCGTGGCGAACTGCTCGCGGTATTCGGCCACGCTGCGGCCGCGGTACTGGTTGTTGACGCCGATCAGCAGGCTGACCAGATCGTATTTGCCAAGCGGTTCGGCGGCATCGATGGCGGCGGAAAGTTCGTCTGTCGTCCAGCCGGTGGTGGCGATGATGCGCGGCTGGGCGATGTCGAAGCCGTCGTCGCGCAACACTTGCGCCAGTTGCATGGGCCAGCGCCCATTTTCGGCAACACCCTCGCCGATGGTGTAGGAATCGCCGAGGGCGAGGTAAGTGCGGGTCACTCCGTGCCGCTTTCAAGCAGCACTTTTCGACTTCAGCGGCACCACCTTGGTGGCGTCTTCGGCACGCCGCGCCAGCATGCGGTCGATGCGGGCGAAGACTTCGCGCATCACCGCGGCGTCCGGCAGCAAGGTCACGCGGAAGTGGTTGCGGTACGGCACGTTGAAGCTGCTGCCGGGGGTGACCAGCACGCCTTCGGTTTCCATCAGCTCCAGCGCGAACCGATGGTCGTCGAAGCCTTTCGCCGCCGGGCCGACCACTGCCGGGAAGGCGTACAGCGCGCCGTTCGGGGCGACCAGTTCCAGGTGTTCGCTGCTGGCGCAGGCATCGATCACCGTGCGCCGGGTTTCGTGCAGGCGACCGCCCGGAGCGATCAGTTCGGAAATCGTGTCCGGGCCGTTCACCGCCGCATCGACGGCGTTCTGGCCGGGCACGTTGGCGCACAGGCGCAGGGCGCTGAGCAGGTCCATGGCGCGGTAGAAATCGGCGATGCGATCCCACTTGCCGCTCAGCAGCGCCCAGCCCACGCGCCAGCCGCAGGCGCGGTGCACCTTGCTCAGGCCGCTGAAGCTCAGGCACGGCACCTCAAAGGCCAGCGGCGCCAACGGTTCGAACTTCGCGCCGCCGTAGAGGATCTGGTCGTAGATCTCATCGACCAGCAGCAGCAGGCGGTGGCGCGCGGCGATGGCGACGATGCGTTCGAGGATCTCGCGCGGATACGCCGCGCCGGTGGGGTTGTTGGGGTTGATCAGGACGATGGCGCGGGTGCGGTAGGAAATGCGCGCCTCGATCTGCGCCGGGTCGGGCAGGAAGCCATTGTCCGGGTCGCACTGGTAATACACCGGGCGGCCGTCGTTGAGGATGGTGGCCGCGCTCCACAGCGGGTAGTCGGGCGAGGGCACCAGCACTTCGTCGCCGGGGTTCAGCAACGCGCGCAGGGCCAGGTCGATCAGTTCGGACACGCCGTTGCCGACGAACACGCGGTCGGCGCTCGCATCCGGGTAGCCGCGCCGCGCGTAGTACGCCGCCACCGCTTCGCGCGCTTGCGGCAGGCCCTGCTGGTGGGTGTAGGGATCGGTGCGATCCATGTCGTCGGCGATCGCGCGTTGCAGGTGCGGCGGCGCGCGGAAACCGAACTGGCCGGGGTTGCCGATGTTCAACTTGATCAGCGTGCGGCCCTGCGCTTCCAGCTCGCCGGCGCGGCGGGCCAGATCGCCACGGATTTCGTAGCGGACTTCGGACAGGCGCGAACGGATGGCGATGGGCAACGGCGGCAGCGGGGACGACATGGCGGCGGGCAGGGGGTGAAGGTCGCGCGATGATACAGCCAACCGCATGAAAATACGGGGGTTTCAAGAAAAACCCTGACAGCGGTTTTGTCCGCAAAGATCGCCAAAAACGCAAAGGGAAAGCATTGAAGCCCAACCCCCTTCCTTTTGCGTTCTTTGCGTCTTTTGCGGACTGATCGCTTTGTCCGGGCCTTTCCCGAGTTTGGCTAGAATCGCGCCATGCCCGAAACCGCCCCTGAAACCCCGCCCCTGCGCCGCATCGGTTGGCCCTTGGTTGCCGGCAAAACCGATCCGCATTGGCAGGCCGTGTTCGCCGCGCATCCGGGCACGCGGCCGGCGCGGGTGGTCGAACAGCACCGCTCCGGCTACGTGGTCGCCGATGCGCCCGACGCCGCGATCAAGGCCGAATCGCCGCCGGAATGGATGCGGCCCCCCAGCTTCAAAAGAAGCAACGTCCCCAACCACGAACGCGCCGCCGTCGGCGACTGGGTACTGCTGGATGGCGACAAGATCGTCGCCCTGCTGCCGCGGCGCAGCGCGATCAAGCGCGGCGCGGCCGGCGAGCACTACCACCAGCAGGTGATCGCGGCGAACATCGACAGCGTGTTCGTCGTGGTCGGCCTGGACGACGACTTCAACCCGCGCCGGATCGAACGCTATCTGCTGCTGGTCGGCAGCGGCGGCGCGCAACCGGTCATCGTGCTGACCAAGGCCGACACCGATGGCGCGGACGCACAAGCCGCGCTGGCCGCGTTGTCGCAACTCGATGCGCCGGTATTCGCCCTCAACGCAAAAGACCGCGCCAGCGTCGCCGCACTGGACCCGTGGCTGGGCGAAGGCCGCAGCGTGGTGCTGGTGGGGTCGTCCGGCGCCGGCAAATCGACCCTGACCAACACGCTGTCGGGCGTGGAGAAGATGAAAACCGGCGCGGTGCGGCAAAGCGATTCGCGCGGCCGCCACACCACCACCCATCGTGCCCTGATCGCACTGCCGACTGGCGCCTGCCTGATCGACACCCCCGGCATGCGCGAACTCAAGCCCACCGGCGAAGAGGAAATGTCCGAAGGCGGCTTCGCCGATGTCGAGGCATTGGCCGAACGATGCAAGTTCCGCGACTGCCGACATGGCAACGAACCCGGCTGCGCCGTGCGCGCGGCGGTCGAACGCGACGAACGGGATCCTGCCCGTCTGGATCCTGCCCGCCTGTCCAGCTACCTGAAACTGCGCGACGAAGTCGCCGGCGCCGCCGGCAAACTGGCCGCGCGCCAGGCCGAACGCAAGACCGAAGCCCGCGTGCAGGACAAGGCGTTGAAGAAGCGCCTGTCGGAGAAACACGGCAAGCGTTGATGTCGCAGCCGACGATACGTTGACACTTTCGCAGGCGCCATGCTACACAGCAGAAAGACGATGATGGCGCGATAAGCGCATAACGATCCGGGGGAGCATCGGATCGCAAACGAGTCCCGGGGCCGGTGAGGGCGCGAAAAGGGTGTGGAAGGAATTCCATCGCCTGGACGCGGGTGGTACCAGCCTTGGTCTCGTCCGGGAGGCGGAATGCGAGGCCGGCAATACCTTCGATGCGGTCCCACGACCGCGGCTGGGGCGCGGTGGGGAGTCCAGGGCATCATGCGGCCCGCACTGGCGTTTGCCTTGTGGGCGGCCGCGGTGCTTGCGCATGCTGGCCAGGCGGCGCCCGCGGCCGCGCCAAATGAAGTCGCGCGGCAGGCCGAAATCGACCGCCTGATGCAGCGCTACGACGGCGAGGTGCCGGGCGCGTCGCTGCTGGTGCTGAAGGACGGCAAGGCCGTGGTCCGGCGCGGCTATGGATATGCCGACCTGGAGCGGCATGTCGAAGCCGGACCGGACACCGACTACCGGCTCGCCTCGGTGACCAAGCAGTTCACCGCCGCCGCGATCCTGCTGCTGGCGCAGGACGGGAAACTCGCCATCGAGGATCCCGTGCGCAAGTGGCTGCCGACGCTGCCGAAGGCCGCCGACGCCATCACCCTGCGCCATCTGCTCACCCATACCGCCGGTCTGTTCGATTACGAAGACCTGATGGCCAAGCCCTACGACGGCCAGATCAGCGACGCCGGCGTGCTTGCGCTGCTGGAGAAGCAGGACCAGCTGTATTTCCCGCCCGGCAGCACCTACCGCTACAGCAACAGCGGCTACGCGATGCTGGCGCTGGTGGTCGAGCGCGCCTCGGGAATGGGCTTCCCCGAATTCCTGCGCAGCCGCGTCTTCGCGCCGCTGGGCATGCGCGACACCCTGGCCTATGTCGCCGGCGGCCCCGAAGTGCCGCACCGCGCCTGGGGCTACAGCGAAAAGGACGGCGGCTGGGAACTCACCGACCAGAACGCCTACAGCGCGGTGCTCGGCGACGGCGGGATCTATTCCAGCATCGACGACCTCGCCCGCTGGGACGCCGCGCTGTACGACGACCGCCTGCTCGGCGACGCGACGCGGGCGCAGGCCTTCGGCAAGCAGGTGCAGGTTTCCAGCGAACCGGAGGCGACCTGGTACGGCTATGGCTGGCGCGCCACCGAAGACGGCAGCCGGCAGTGGCACTCCGGCGAGAGCATCGGCTTCCGCAACACGCTGGTGCGCTGGCCGCGGCAGCGCCTGACCGTGATCCTGCTGAGCAACCGCAACGATCCGACGCCGTACGACACCGCGGTCGCGATCGGCGCGCTGTTCGGCGACGACGATCCGGCCGAAGGGCGCTGACGGCCGTCATGCCGTCGCGATCGATCGTCCGTTGTTCCATGCAACGCCCCGTGGCCGGGAAGGCCTCGACAGAAGCGCAAGGGATATTCCCCCGGCAATCCCGCAAGCCCCCGTTCCCCGGCCTGGCGCCGATCTCTTCCAAGGTGACCTCATGCGAACCCTGCAAAATCCCCGATTGAATCTCCTGTGCATCGCCCTGCTGGCGGCCATGACCGCTCCGGTCGCGGCGCAGGAGGCCGACCAGACGGCCGAACCGGCCACCACCACGCTCGACAAGGTCAGCGTGACCGGTTCGCGCATCAAGCGCACCGACGTGGAGGCGGCGCTGCCGGTCACCATCATCCAGAAGCAGGAAATCGACGCGCAGGGCATCACCTCGGCCGAGCAACTGCTGCAGTTCCTCAACATCGCCGGCAACGGCGCCGACGGCCTCACTTCGGCCGCCGTTGACATGGACCTGGGCGAGCTGCGCGGCACCGCCGGCGTGTCCGGCGCCAACCTGCGCGGTCAGGGCTCCGACGCGACCCTGGTGCTGCTCAACGGCCGCCGCGTCGCGACCCACGGCCTGCGCGGCCAGGCGGTGGACCTGAATTCGATCCCGTTCCAGGCGATCGAGCGCGTCGAGGTGCTGCGCGACGGCGCCTCGGCGGTCTATGGCACCGACGCCATCGGCGGCGTGATCAACTTCATCACCCGCACCGACTACCAGGGCGTCACCGTCAACGCCGGCTTCGACGCGACCCAGGAAGGCGGCGGCAACATCTACAGCTACAGCATCCTCGGCGGCATGGGCGACCTGGACACCGACCGCTGGAACGTCTGGGGCACGGTCAGTTACCGGCGCGCCGAAATCCTGCGCAGCGACCAGCGCGACTTCGCCAACAGTTTCCAGCCCGACCGCGGCGTGTCGCCGGACACGCGCGGCACGCCGTTCGCCACGGTGACCAACCAGACCGGCGGCATCATCAACGGTTCGCTGGTCGATCCCGACGGCGGCGGCAGCATGAGCAACGTCAACATCCTCAACCTGCCCGGCGGCGCGGGTTGCGAGAACGGCGGCGACAACATGGGGCCGTACGACTACCGGCTGTGGGACGGCGCCAGCCTGAAGTACGCCTGCGCCTGGGATTACCCGGCCGCGCAGCCGCTGCAGCAGCCGCAGGACAGCGTGCAGGCCCTGGGCCGCGCCACGTTCAAGATCGGCGACAACCACCAGCTCTACGTCGAGGCGATGGGCTCGGAGGTGAAAGTCATGCGCGAATACGAGCCGCTGCAGCTCAGCTCCAGCGCGTCGGCGGACGCCGTGCTCAATCCGGATACCTGGTACCCGCTGAACGACCTCACGCGCGACACGTACGACACGATCTACAACGCGCTGGCCGACTACTTCGGCACGGACAACCTGGTGTACGGCAACTCCATTCCCTATCGCTGGCGCTGCGTGCCCTGCGGCGCGCGCCAGATCGAGACCACCACCAAGGCCTACCGCCTGCTGGTCGGGCTGGAGGGCAGCATCGGCAAGTGGGACTACGACGTGGGCCTGTCGCGCGCGTCCAGCAAGGCCGAGTCGGTGCTGGTCAACGGCTACTACTTCTCGAGCGGGCTGCAGGAGGTGCTCGGCAGCGGCCTGCTGAACCCGTTCCTGATGCCGGACCAGCAGCAGAGCGCCGAAGCCCTGGCCGCGCTGCAGGCGGCGTCGGCCAGCGGGGTCCACCTGTACGGCGGCGAATCCACCGTCACCACCCTCGACGCCAGCTTCAGCGGCGGCCTCGGCTTCAGCCTGTGGGGCGGCGAGGTGCAGTTGGCGACCGGCATCGAGGCGCGGCGCGAGGAGTTCCGGTTCGGCGGGGTCCAGGTCCTGAACGGGCTGTCGCTGAACTACGACACCATCTACCAGGCGCCGTTCGACGAAACCAGCGACCTGGACAAGGTGCACCGCGACGTCAAGGCGGCCTACGCGGAAGTTTATCTGCCGATCGTCAAGACCCTGGACGTGACCCTGGCGGTGCGCCGCGACGAGTACGACACCTTCGGCGGCACCACCAACCCGAAGTATTCGTTCAAGTGGCAGCCGATCGCGTCGCTGGCGTTCCGCGGCGCCTACAGCACCGGCTTCAAGGTGCCCGAGTTCACCAAGCTGTTCGCCGGCGTGAGCCGGGTGGACTACTTCGGCCGCGATCTGGTGGATCCGGCCAGCTGCCCCAGCGGTTCGGTCAACTCGGCGATAGCGGGTTGCGAGATGATCCAGCCGGTCATCACCACCGGCGGCAAGACCGACCTGCAGCCGGAGGAGTCGAAGCAGAAGAGCCTCGGCCTGGTCTTCGCGCCCACCAGCAACTTCAACGTCAGCCTCGACTGGTGGGAGATCGAGCGCACCAACACGATCCGCGTCCCCAACCTGGCGACGCTGGTGGCCAACTACGACCTGTTCTCGGCCAACTGGATCCGCGACAGCAGCGGCGAGGTCGTCGAGATCGACCAGCGTTACATCAACTCCGGCGGCACCCTGACCCAGGGCATCGAGCTGGACGCCAACCTGACCGGCGAGCTGGCCGGCGGCCGCTGGTACGTCAACCTCAACGGCAGCTACCTCGACACCTTCAAGGAGAAGTCGCTGGCCAACCAGCCCTACGGCGAGAACAAGGTGGGCGAGTACGTCCGCTTCTACAACCTGCCGCTGAAGTGGAAGCACACCCTGAGCCTGGGCTGGGCCAGGGGCGACTGGGCGCATACGCTGACCCAGGTCTATCGTTCCGGCTACAAGGACGAGGAGCCGGTCAGCGTCGAGGGCGGCTCCTACATACCGGTGAACTGGGACCCGGACGTTGACGACTACATCACCTACAACTACAGCGTGAGCTGGACCGGGCTGGAGAGCGCGAAGTTCACCTTCGCGGTGCGCAACCTGCTGAATACCGACCCGCCGTTCACCGCGCACCAGGTTGACTACGCTTCCGGCGCCGCGTGGGAACCGCGCGTGGCCGATCCGCGTGGCCGTTCGTTCAACCTGATGGTCGAATACAAGTTCGACTGATGCGGTCGATCGCCCGATCCGATCCGCCGTCCAGCCGCCGCCGGGAAACCGGCGGCAGCGTGGAGGAACCATGACAGACCGCAACCCCGCCTCCTTCAGCCGTCGCCGGTTCATCGCCGCCGCCGCCGGGACGGCGCTGGTCGCGTCGCTCGATGCGCAGGCCTCGCCCCTGCTCGGGTTGCCGGGGAAGCGGAGCGGCGGAGCGCCGAACGCGTGGATCGAGGTCGATCAGGCGGTACTCGAGAACAACCTGCGTCTCGTCCAGGCCGCCGTGGTCGGCGGCGCCCGCATCTGCGCCGTCATGAAGGCCGATGCCTACGGCATCGGCATCGACCTGGCGATGCCCGGCATCCTCAAGGCGCGCGTGCCCTGCGTCGGCATCGCCAGCAACGAGGAAGCGCGCATGGTACGGGCCTGCGGCTTCAGGGGCCGGCTGATGCGCGTGCGCGCCGCCACGCTGGACGAGGTCGAGGACGCGCTGCCGTACAAGGTCGAGGAACTGCTGGGCAACCTCGCCGTGGCGCAGGCCGTCGCCGGCCTCGCCCGCAGGCGCGGGCGCACGCTGCATGTGCACCTGGCGCTCAACTCGGCGGGCATGAGCCGCAACGGGATCGAGATGGGCGTCGAACAGGGCCGGCGCGACGCCGCGGCGCTGGCGGGGATTCCGCAGTTGCGGATCGTCGGCATGATGACCCACTTCCCGACCGAGGACCGCGCCGACATCCTGCAGGGCGTGGAAGCCTTCAAGCAGCAGACCGCCTGGCTGTTCGCCAACACCGCGTTGCGGCGCGAGGACGTGATCCTGCATGCGGCCAATTCCTTCGCCGTGCAGCACATTCCCGAATCGCACCTGGACATGGTCCGCCCCGGCGGCGCGCTGTACGGCTACGGCGGCACGCCCAAGCCGCCGTTCGAGCACGTGGCGAGCTTCAAGTCGCGGGTGGCCTCGGTGCAGGCCTATCCGGCCGGCGACACCGTCAGCTACGACCGCACCTACACGCTGCAGCGGGATTCGTTGCTGGCCAACGTCCCCGTCGGCTATTCGGACGGCTACCGGCGCGCCTATTCGAACAAGGGCGCGATGCTGATCCGCGGGCGGCGCGCCCCGGTCGTGGGCAACGTCACCATGAACACCACGATGGCGGACGTGACCGACATCCCCGGCGTCCGGGCCGGCGACGAGGTCGTGCTGTTCGGCAGGCAGGGCGAGGAGCGGATCACCCAGGCCGAGATCGAGGAACTGAGCGGCGTGATCCTGGCCGACCAGTACACGATCTGGGGCAATTCGAACCCGAAGATCCTGCGCCGCTGACGCCCGGCGGCATGCCGAGGTAAGTTATCGGCCTGGCTGTGGTTGCCACGCCTCCACCGCAACCACGCAATACCGCCGTCCAGGAGCCTCCGATGCACCCAGCAGACCCAAGCCACGCCGCCCCGACCACCCCCGTGCCGATCTACCGCCACCTGTACGTGCAGGTGCTGGCCGCGATCGTGCTGGGCGCGTTGCTGGGGCACTTCCAGCCGGCAGTCGGCGAAGCGATGAAGCCGCTCGGCGATGCCTTCATCAAGCTGGTGAAGATGATCATCGGCCCGGTGATCTTCCTGACCATCGTCACCGGCATCGCCGGCATGCCGCAGCTGCGCAGCGTCGGCCGGGTGTTCCTGAAGGCGATGGCCTACTTCCTGTTCTTCTCGACGCTGGCGCTGGTGGTCGGCCTGCTGGTCGCGCACGCGGTGCAGCCCGGCGCGGGCATGCACGTCAATGTCGCCGACCTGGATCAGAGCGCGGTCGAAGGCTACGTCAGCCAGTCGCACGAACTGACCCTGATCGGCTTCCTGATGGACATCATCCCCAAGACCGTGGTCAGCCCGCTGGTCGGCGACAACATCCTGCAGGTGCTGTTCGTCGCGGTGCTGTTCGGCGTCGCGCTGGCGTTGACCGGCGAACGCGGCCGGCCGGTGGCCGAATTGCTCAACGCGCTGACCGCGCCGGTGTTCCGGCTGGTGCACATCCTGATGAAGGCCGCGCCGGTCGGCGCCTTCGGCGCGATCGCCTTCACCATCGGCAAGTACGGGCTGGAGGTACTGTCCAACCTGGCCTGGCTGGTCGGTTCGTTCTACCTGACCTCGCTGCTGTTCGTGCTGGTGATTCTCGGCACGGTCGCGCGGCTGTGCGGTTTCTCGGTGCTGAAGCTGATCCGCTATCTGAAGGCGGAATTGCTGCTGGTGCTGGGCACCTCGTCGTCGGAGTCGGCGCTGCCGTCGCTGATGGAAAAGATGGAGCGCGCCGGCTGCGGCAAATCGGTGGTCGGGCTGGTGGTGCCGACCGGCTATTCGTTCAACCTCGACGGCACCAACATCTACATGACCCTGGCGGCGCTGTTCATCGCCCAGGCCACCGATACGCATCTCACGCTTGGCCACCAGATCGCGCTGCTGCTGGTGGCGATGCTCAGTTCGAAGGGCGCCGCCGGCGTCACCGGCGCCGGCTTCATCACCCTGGCGGCGACGCTGGCGGTGGTGCCGGAAGTGCCGGTCGCGGGCATGGCGCTGATCCTCGGCGTCGATCGTTTCATGAGCGAATGCCGCTCGCTGACCAATTTCATCGGCAATGCCGTCGCCACCGTGGTGGTCGCGCGCTGGGAGAACGACCTGGATCGCGAGCGCCTGGCCGTGGCATTGGATGGCCGTCCGTCGGCGTTGGCGACAGCGCCGGACCCGGCGGCAGCGGGCGATCCGCGCAGCCTGGATGCCGACTGATCGCGCAGAAGCGGAACGCGCCTCCCGAACGGCCGTCATTGCATTGCATTGCAACAGCCGCGCCTTGGCCGCATCCCGTAGAATTGGCCGCCCAATCCCATTGCATGCCAGCCCATGTCCCAGCCGCAGGATGATTTCAAGCAGGCCGCGCTCGATTACCACCGGCAGTCGCCGCCGGGCAAGATCAAGGTTGCGCCGACCAAGCCGCTGCTGACCCAGCGCGACCTGTCGCTGGCGTATTCGCCGGGCGTGGCCCATGCCTGCGAGGCCATCGTTGCCGACCCCAACAGCGCCAGCGACTACACCGCGCGCGGCAATCTGGTTGCAGTGGTGACCAACGGCACGGCGGTGCTGGGGCTGGGCAACATCGGCGCGCTGGCCGGCAAGCCGGTGATGGAAGGCAAGGGCGTGCTGTTCCAGAAGTTCGCCGGCATCGACGTGTTCGACATCGAGATCAACGAAAGCGATCCGGACAAGCTGGTGGACATCATCGCCAGCCTGGAGCCGACCTTCGGCGGCGTCAACCTGGAGGACATCAAGGCGCCGGAATGCTTCGTGGTGGAGCGCAAGCTCAAAGAACGCATGAACATCCCGGTGTTCCACGACGACCAGCACGGCACCGCGATCATCGTCGGCGCGGCGGTGCTCAACGCGATGGAGGTCACCGGCAAGAAGATCGGCGAAGTGAAGCTGGCCACCACCGGCATGGGCGCGGCCGGCGTTTCCTGCGTCAACATGCTGATCTCGCTGGGGCTGAATCCGGAGAACGTGCTGGCCTTCGACCGCAGCGGCGTGATCCACAGCGGCCGCACCGACCTGGACGCGGAAAAGCGCCGCTTCGCGCGCGATACCGACAAGCGCACCCTGGCCGAGATCGTCGAGGGCGCCGACATCTTCCTGGGCCTGTCCGCCGGCGGCATCCTCAAGCCGGAAATGGTCGCGACCATGGCCAAGCAGCCGATCATCTTCGCGCTGGCCAATCCCACGCCGGAGATCTCCCCGGCCGAGGCCAGGGCCGTGCGCCCGGACGCGATCATCGGCACCGGCCGCAGCGACTACCCCAACCAGGTCAACAACGTCCTGTGCTTCCCGTACCTGTTCCGCGGCGCGCTGGACGTGGGCGCCACCGAGATCAACGAGGCGATGAAGATCGCCTGCGTGCGCGCCATCGCCGCGCTGGCCAAGCGCGAAGCTTCCGATACCGGCAGCGCCTATGCCGGCGAAGCGCCGAGTTTCGGCCCGGACTACCTGATCCCGCGCCCGTTCGACCCGCGTCTGCTGGTCGATCTGTCCGTGGCGGTGGCACAGGCGGCGATGGACTCGGGCGTGGCCACGCGGCCGATCGCGGACATGGCCGCGTATCGCGAGAAACTCGGCCAGTACGTGCACAAGACCAGCCTGCTGATGAAGCCGGTCTATGAGCAGGCGCGCAAGGACAAGCAGCGCGTGGTCTATGCCGAAGGCGAGGAGGAGAACGTGCTGCGCGCGGTGCAGACCGTGGTCGATGAAGGCCTGGCCTTCCCGATCCTGATCGGCCGCCCCGAGGTGATCGAGACGCGGATCAAGCGCCTGGGCCTGCGCCTGCGCGCCGGCGTGGATTTCGAGCTGACCAACCAGAACGACGACCCGCGCTTCAACGACTACTGGCAGTACTACCACGCGCTGACCGAGCGCCGCGGCGTCACCGAAGCGGCGGCCAAGGCGCTGATGCGCGCGCAATCCACCCTGATCGCGGCGGTGATGGTGGCGCGCGGCGAGGCCGACGCGATGCTCAGCGGCATCGTCGGCCGCTTCCACAAGAAGCTGGGCTACGTGCGCAGCGTGATTCCGCTGGATGGCAAGGTGACTTCGACCTCGGCGATGACCGGGGTGATCAACCAGCATGGCGTGACCTTCTTCGTCGATACCCACGTCGAGGACGACCCCAGCCCCGAGCAACTGGCCGAGGCGACCTTGCAGGCGGCGTACCGGATGAAGCTGTTCGGCATCGAGCCGAACATCGCGCTGCTGAGCTTCAGCAACTTCGGCGGCCACGACTCGGCCGGCGCGCGCAAGATGCGCAAGGTGCGCGAGCTGCTGCTGGCGCGCAAGCCCGAGCTCAACGTCGATGGCGAGATGCAGGGCGACACCGCCTGGGACGAGGCACTGCGCAGCCGGATCATGCCCAACAGCACGCTGAAGGGCCGCGCCAACCTGTTCGTGCTGCCGGACATCGACGCGGCCAACATCGCCTACAACCTGGTGCGGGTGATGACCGACGGCGTGGCGATCGGCCCGGTGCTGATGGGCATTTCCAAGCCGGTGCACATTCTGACCAACAGCGCCACCGTGCGCCGCGTGGTCAACATGACCGCGATCGCGGCGGTCGATGCGCAGGTGCGCCGGCAGTTGGCCCAGCAGGGCTGAGGGTATCGTCGGGCGGGTCGGGGCTTCTGCCCGCCACGCCCCCATCCGCGCCGGCGCGGTGGCGCGCTACCTGGAACAGCGCACCGCGACCCACGACGTTCTGCGCAGCCACCGGGTGATGGTGCTGGATACCACCTGCGAGGAACTGCCCGCGGCGCTGGTGGAACGCTATTTGGCGGTCAAGCGCGACGGGTTGCTGTAGCTGCCGCCGGATCGCGGCGCAGCAGCCAGGCCAGCGCGATCGCCAGGGCGATCAGCGCGAAGCCGGCGGCCAGCACCGCGTCAGGGCGGATGCTCAGATCCAGCGTCGGCCCGTCGAGCAGCCGCCCCAGCACGCCGGACGAGGCGTTGAAGACCGCGTGCAGCAGGATCGCCACGACGACGCTGCCGCGCGACAGGTTGAAGCCGAGATTGATGACGAAGCAGAAGCCCATCACCAGCAGCATATAGACCCACAACGGACTGCCGGCCCACTGCGGCACCAGGAACAGCGGCAGATGCCAGCCCGCCCACAACACGCCCAGGATCAGCGTGGCCGCCAGCGGAGGGAAGCGCGCCTGTAGCTTCGGCAGGGCGAAGCCGCGCCAGCCGGGTTCCTCGCCCAGCGGCCCGGCCATCGCCAGCGCGCGCGCCGTCGCAATGGGGTACGCCGCCAGTGCGCTCCACGACAACGCGGTCAGTGGACCTTCGCCGAGCCATGCGCCGGGCAGCACCAGGAAACCGAGCACGATCAGCGCCACGCCGGCGGCCAGGCCCAGGCAGAAGTGTTTCCACGACGGAAGCAACTGTGCGATGCGGAAGTCGCCATGGCTGAGCCGCTGCACGATCAATGCCGACAGCAGCGGCGCGTAGCTGCCGGGCAGGGTCCACCAAAGCGCGCCGTTGACCGGCAGAAGGCTGAGGCCGGCGCGGGACAGCGCCAGCGGCGACCACGACAGCCACGCGATCGCGTAGGCGAGGACGAAGAAGGCGGTCAGTGGCCGTTGCCGCGCCAGTGCAGATAGCGTCATGAAACGTCACTCCCCTTGCGCCAGCCTTTCCTCGATCGCGCTGAACGCCGAATGCGTGCCCGGTGCCGGCTTGTCCATGCCGGTGGCGAAATAGACCACGCCGTTGCCGCCTTCGCGGTCCACCCACAGGCCGGCGAGCAGGCCGTAGGCATTGCCGCTGTGGCCGATGCGCGGCACGCGGTCGGCGAAAGGGTCGTCGCCGCAGTCGGGCAGGCCGCTGGCCAATGTGTGCACCGCGAGGCCGTAGCGACAGGTGAAGCCCAGTGCGGTGCGGTTGGGGTCGTCTTCCTCGTTGGTCAGGCCGTTGCCGGGCGCGTAGTTCCATTCCGGGCCGATCATCGTTCGCAATGACTCGGGCTTGAGCAGGCGCACGCCATCGACTTCGCCGCCGCCCAGCAGCAGGCGGCCGATCTTCGACAGGTCGTTGGCGGAAATGCGCAACCCCCCCTGCGGACCGAACACGCCCGGGCTGGCGCCGGCGCGCCACGTTGCCAGATCGCAACTGCCGTCGCGGGCCCTGGTGATGCCGCACGGCGGTTTCTTGCCCTGGTTGTCATCGACTTCCGGCTTGCCGTCGGCGTACAGCACGACCGCACGTGCGGCGGTGTCGGCATCGCAGCTTGGCCAGCCGTAGCAGGCATGCAGACCCAGCGGTTGCAGCACCAGCCGCTGCATCAGCAGGTCGAAGCGCTCGCCGGTAGCGCGCTCCATCACCGCCGCGATCAGCGGGAAGTTGAGGTTGGTGTAGCGCCAGTACGCGCCCGGCGCGTGTTCGGCGTCCCACGCCTTCGGGTCGGCGATCAGGTCCTTCAGTTCGCCGTCCAGCGGCACCTGCCAGTAGCCGGCGTGGTCGGTCAGGCTGGACTGGTGCGACAGCAGCAGGCGCAGGCTGATCGGTTGGTCGGGGAAGCTCGGGTTGCGCAGCTTCCAGCCGAGCGTGTCGGACACGTCGGCGTCCAGGTCCAGCTTGCCGGCCTCGACCAGCCGCATCACGCCGATGGCCAGCACCAGCTTGGAGATCGACGCGATCCGCACCGGGTCGTCGGCGGTGATGGCGCGTTTGCTCGCCGGATCGGCCAGCCCGGTCACACGGGTGTCGGTGACGCCGTTGCGGTCGAAGGCCACGCGCACGGTGGCGACGGGTTCGCTGTAGCCGGTTTCGGCGGCGAACGCCGTCGCCGTCGCCGGCAGCAGGAACAGACAGGCCAGTCGCAGCAGTGGATGCTTCATTGCGGGTTTCCCGTGGTTCGAGCCGTCGATCAATAATGCCAGCTTGCCGGGTCGGCATCGGCCGGCGCGTGCTTGCGGACGTGCGCGTCGATCAGCTCCCACAGCTCCTTGCCCGGCGGCCCCCAGCAATGCGGCGCCATCGGCTGGAACACGACGCTGCCGTCGAACGCGGGGTCCCGCGCCTTCTCCAGGAACGCGTCCATCGCGCGCACGCCCATGTTGAGGTTGTAGGTGTCGGCGTCGCCGACGTAGATGTGCAGCTTGTCGTGCAGTTGCGGTCCCAGCGTCGCCCACTGCGATTCGAGCAGGTGGCGCAGGTCGAAGTGTTCCTTCCAGTACGCCGCGACCCGGTGGTCGATCGCGCCGGTGCGCTTGTCCCAGATCCGCTGCGGATAACCGTCGGCGCCGACCGGGCCGAACGCGGCTTCCCAGATGTCCCATTGCCCGCCGGAGCGCGAACGGTCGCCGACCGCCAGTTCGTACCAGTTCTCGTCCTTCATCATCACGTCGATGTTGCCGTCCGGCTGCCGCGCGCTGACGCGCTCCACCTTCACCCAGCCCTTGTCCAGCCAGTAGGCGTTGGCGTCCTCGTAGAGGTTCACCACCTGGTGGTGGCGGAAGTCCAGCGCGTCCGGGCACAGCGCGAAGCTGCCGCCGTAGAACGCGGGGTGGAAGATCTGCTGCGCGGCCGCGATCCAGCCGCCGGTCGAGCCGCCGGTGAGGATGCGCGCCCACGGTTCGCCGACGACGCGGAAGCGGCGTTCGACCTCCGGGATCAGTTCCCGGTTGATCGCGTCGTCGTAGGGGCCCAGGTTCTCCGAATTCACCGCGTACGAATCGTCGTAGTACGGCGACGGGTGCTGCAGCGTGACCAGGATGAAGCGCGGGGTGCCGTCGGCCAGCCAGTAGTCGCGGAACTTCGAGTTCGGGCGGTCGAAACCGTACGGCGCGCCGGTGCTGAAATGGCCGTGGTCGTAGATCACCGGGTAGCGGGTGTCGGGATGCCGGTCGTAGTCCTTCGGCAGCAACACGGTCGCGCCCAGGAAGATCGGCTGCCCCCACCAGTCGCTCAGCAGTTTGCTGGTCATGCGGAAACGCTTGACCTGGTCGGTGTCGGCCGGGAACGGGATCGGCGCGATCGCCTTGTCGGCGACCAGCCGGATCGGCTGGCTCGAGGCCGGGTCGAAACGCACCTTCACCGGCTCGCCGTACAGGTTGCCGGGCGAACGCTTCCAGTCCTGGCCTTCCCACTGGTCCATGTGCAGCCACACCACGTGCCCGTCGGCGCGCGGGAAGCGCGTATAGACGTTGACGAACGGCTGCATCCAGTACTCGCCGGCCGGCAGTTCGCGCAGGCTGGCCAGCGGCGCGCCGAAGTCGTCGGCGGTGATCGCCGCCGCCGCGCCCGGCGCCAGCGCCTCGACGTTGTGGCCGAACAGCGGCACGCCGGTGGAATCGGCCTGCTCGATCGGCGGCTTGTCGTTGTCGCGGCTGATCGCGACATAGACGCGGCCGGTGACCGGCTCGGCGCGCGCGGCCTTGGCGAAGGAGACCTCGATGCGCGGGCCGGTATCGGCGGCGCGGGCCATGCCTGCGCCGAAAATGAGCAGGCCCAGCAGGCCGGTGCGGAGAATGGAACGGAACGGGAGGGCGGTGGTCATGCCGGCCATCGTATCGTCAACCCGCATGGGCCAGATGCGGCGCGCCTGCGTGTGCCCATGCATTGCAGCGTGCCACGGTTGGGGGTTCCGTCATCTGTTGCGGTGCACAATAATGCGCACATGTCCAGCGAATCCCTGTCCGTCCCCGCCGATGCGGCCGATGCGCCGCCGCTGCCGCGCCGCGCCCGCGCGCTGATCCTGTTCGCGCTGACCCTGGGCGGTTTCGCCATCGGCACCAGCGAATTCGCCACGATGGGGCTGATGCCCAGCATCGTGCGCGACCTGGGCGTCAGCGAGCCGCAGGTCGGCCACCTGATCAGCGCCTACGCGCTGGGCGTGGTGGTCGGCGCGCCGCTGCTGGCGCTGGTCGGCGGCAGCCTGCCGCGCAAGACCTTGCTGCTGGGGCTGATGGGCTTCTACGCGCTGGGCAACCTGGCCACCGCGCTGGGGCCGGACTACCACGGTCTGCTGTTGTTCCGCTTCGTCGCCGGCCTGCCGCATGGCGCGTATTTCGGCGTGGCCGCGCTGGTGGCCGCGGCGATCAGCCGGCCGGAGGAACGTGGCAAGGCGATCAGCCTGACCATGCTGGGCCTGACCCTGGCGGTTCTGATCGGCAACCCGCTGGCGTCGTGGATGGGACAGGCGGCGAGTTGGCGCTGGGCCTACGCGGCGGTGTCGCTGATCGCGCTGACCACGGTGGTGCTGACCGCGCGCTTCCTGCCGGCCGAGCCGGCCCCCTCGGCGAAGGCCGACGCATGGGCCGAACTGCGCGCGTTCAACCGCCTGCCGGTGTGGCAGGCGCTGCTGATCGGGGCGGTCGGGTTTTCCGGCTTCTTCTGCGTCTTCAGCTACCTGGCGCCGACCCTGCTGAACGCGACCGGCGTGTCCGAAGGCTGGGTGCCGATCGGATTGGCGGCGGTCGGCCTGGGCGGCGTGGTCGGCAACATGCTCGGCGGCTGGCTGTGCGACCGGATGGGCTTCCGCGGCGTGGCGGTGGTGCTGGCGGGCGCGGTCGCCGTATTGCTGCTGTTCCCGCTGGCCGCGCGCGCGCCGTGGTCGGTGCTGCCGGTCGCGGTGGTGATCGGCATGATGGGCGCGCTGGGGCCGCTGTTGCAGAGTCGCCTGATGGACGTGGCCGGCGAGGCGCAGACCCTGGCGGCGGCTTCGCACCATGCCGCGTTCAATACGGCCAATGCGCTGGGTCCGTGGCTGGGCGGGATGGCGATTGCGGCCGGTTGGGGCTGGACTTCGACCGGCTACGTCGGTGCGAGTACGGCGGTGCTGGGTTTGTTGCTGTATGCGTGGGCGGCGCGTGCGCGGCCGCAGGCGATCTGCGCGGAATGCGCGTAAGAACCTGTTCAAAGTCCTGCTGCGCTTGCCAGATGGCGCGCGTGCGGTGCTCGGAATGCTCACGTATCACACATACGCTGCGCTTCCTGCGCTCCACCACGCGCCATCTGGCGGGGCTCGCGACAGACTTTGAACAGGTTCCAAGGGGTCAATTGCCTGCGGCCTGCTTCCCGCCGCGGTAGAAGTACTTCCAGCCGTCGCGGATGCTGCGCACCCAGCGCGGTTCGGCCACGCGCGCGGCTTGTTCGCGCGTCGGCTCGATGCCGGTCGCGCGCTGGCGCAGTTTCAGCAGGTTCTTCCAGTCGCCGCGGCGCAGTTGCCGCGACAGGAAGCTGCGCTGCAGCAGGCGCGGCGTGCGCCAGGCCGAGGTGAAATCGATCAACACCGGCACGCCCGCGCTGACCACCACGTTGGCGCCATGCAGGTCGTTGTGGGTGATGCCCTGGGCGTGCAGCTTGTGCAGCGCGGCCTGCAACTGGTCGAACACTTCCTGCCCGACCGCGCTGGCACTGTCGCTGAGTCCGATTTCACTCAGCGTGGTGCCGGGGATGAACTCCATGCCCAGCGCCAGCGCGCCCATGCCGATCAGCGCCGGCGCATGCCGCCAGCCGCTCAGGCGGCGCAGGATGCCGGCCTCGTGTCGCACCAGCCAACGCGCGGCCAGCGCCAACGGCGTGCCGCGATAGCGGCGGTAGTCCTTGACCACCACCGGCTGGTCGCCGTACGCGGCCAGATACACGTCCGGTTCCAGCACGCGCTCGCCACGCTTCAGCAACTGGGCGTCGGCGGGCAGGTGGGTGGGGCGCGGGGACAGGGAAGGGGCGTTCATGGCAGTCGGATTCCTCGCTCGCCGGGTGGCGGCGTCCAAGCTAATTACAGAACTGTTTGGTTCGGCAATTAATATTAACGGGAATCCGACAGTTTTCGGGCAGTAAAAGTTGCCGGAACGAAAGCAAAAGCCTGTTCCACTGCTGTCGCCAGACAGGGCTGCGCAATGAAAGTCCTGCAAAATCAAAAAGTTGGGCGCCCCCGGTCACCCAACCGTGAGATGAACGACATCCAGGCGGCTCGGAAACGGCTCCTGCCCAGCGCTTGGGCGATGCCGCCGGACCTGTCTATTCGCCGCCCAATGCCTGGGCGACGAAGGGCGGCGCGACCAGCACGCCCGTATGCAGGTGCGCGCTGTAGTACAACGTGTCGAAGGCCTTGCCGGCGGCATCGGCTTCGCGGAAATCGAAACCATGGCCGGCCTTGCGCGCCAGGGTCACGCTCCACCAGCCGGTCGGGTAGCACGGCTGCGGGAACGGCAGGGTCCTGAAGAGGCTGAAACCGGCCTTGCCCATTTCCCCGCGCATTTCCTTGATGAGATCCAGCAGCGCCAATGGGGACTCGGATTGCTGCACCAGGATGCCGTCGTCCTTCAGCGCGCGGAAGCAGCTTTCGTAGAAGGCCTTGTTGAACAGCCCTTCCGCCGGGCCGACCGGATCGGTGGAATCGACGATCACCACATCGACGCTGCCGGCCGGGCAGTTGGCCATGTAGGCCACGCCGTCATCGAACAGCAATTCGGCGCGCGGGTCGGCATTGGATTCGCACAGTTCGGGGAAATGTTTCTCCGACATGCGCGTGACCTGTTCGTCGATGTCGCACTGGGTGGCGCTTTGCACGCCCGGGTGCTTCAACACCTCGCGCAAGGTGCCGCAGTCGCCGCCGCCGATGATGACCACGCGCTTCGGATCCGCATGCGTGAACAAGGCCGGGTGCGCGATCATCTCGTGGTAGAAGAAATTGTCGCGCGTGGTCAGCATCACCGCACCGTCGATCAGCATCAGCTTGCCCCAGTCGGTGGTCTGCCAGATCTCGATCTTCTGGAACGGCGACTGCACCTCGTCCAGCTTCCCGCTCACCCGATAGCCGATCGCCGAGCCGGTCGGCCGGAAGTGTTCGATGTACCAGTTGTCGTCGGCGGTCATGGCGATTCCTTGTGCGTTTCCGCTTTTCTTCACGGGAAAAGCAGCCCGAGGGGTGGATGGGGGTGCGGCGAAGGCGGCGCGCATTGTAACGGCCGCGCGTGACCGCTGCTTGTAGAATGCGCGTCTTTCGCCATCCCGCCGGAACCGCGCCGATGCCCTGGTCCATCGACCAAGCCCGCAAGACCTATTCGATCCCGCACTGGGCCGACGGCTATTTCGACGTCGATGCCGCCGGGCGCATCGTGGTGTCGCCCAGGGCCGGCGGGCCGCAGATCGCGTTGCCGGAAATCGTCGATGCCGCCCGCGCCAACGGCGCGCGGCTGCCGCTGCTGGTGCGCTTCCCCGACATCCTCGGCGAGCGCCTGCACAAGTTGCAGGCCGCCTTCGCCCAGGCGCAGCAGGACTGGGACTACCAGGGCGGCTACACCGCCGTCTATCCGATCAAGGTCAACCAGCACCGCGGCGTCGCCGGCACCCTGGCCGCACATGCCGGCGAAGGCTTCGGCCTGGAAGCCGGCAGCAAGCCCGAGTTGATGGCCGTGCTGGCCCTGTCGCGCCCCGGTGGCCTGATCGTCTGCAACGGCTACAAGGACCGCGAATACGTCCGCCTGGCGCTGATCGGCCGCAAACTGGGCCTGCAGACCTTCATCGTCATCGAAAAACCGTCCGAGCTGGATCTGGTGATCGAAGAATCGCAGGTGCTGGGCGTGCAACCGGGCCTCGGCGTGCGCATGCGTCTGGCTTCGCTGGGTGCAGGCAAATGGCAGAACAGCGGCGGCGACAAGGCCAAGTTCGGCCTTTCGCCACGACAAGTGCTGGACCTGTGGAAAAAACTGGGCGATGCCGGCCTGCAGGGCGCGCTGAACCTGCTGCATTTCCACATGGGTTCGCAGATCAGCAACGTGCGCGACATCGCCAACGGCATGCGCGAGGCCACGCGCTATTTCATCGAGCTGAGCAGACTCGGCGCGAAGATTTCCCACGTCGATGTGGGCGGTGGCCTCGGCATCGACTACGAAGGCACGCGCTCGCGCAGCGAATGCAGCATCAACTACGGCCTGAACCAGTACGCCGGCAACATCGTGCAACCGCTGGCCGAAGCCTGCGAACAACACGGCCTGCCGCCGCCGCGCGTGGTCACCGAATGCGGCCGCGCGATGACAGCGCACCACGCCGTGCTGGTGGCGAACGTGTCCGAAGTGGAGCAGGCGCCCGAAGGCCGCGTGCCGCCGCCGACCGACGACGAAGCCGCCGCCGTGCGCCACCTGCGCGAAATCGCCGAAGAAATCGACGCACGCCCGGCGGTGGAATTGTTCCAGGAAGCGCAGCACTTCCACGCCGAAGGCCTGAGCGCCTACGCGCTGGGCCAGATCGACCTGCGCCAGCGCGCACGCCTCGACGACCTGTTCCATTTCATCGCCCATGCCGTGCGCGCGCGCCTGACCGGCGACGAAAAATCGCATCGTCCGGTGCTGGACGAACTCAACGATCGCCTGGTTGACAAATACTTCGTCAATTTCAGCGTGTTCGAATCGATTCCCGACGTGTGGGCGATCGATCAGGTGTTCCCGATCCTGCCGATCGAGCGCCTCGACGAGGAACCGATCCGGCGCGGCATCCTCGCCGACGTGACCTGCGATTCCGACGGGCAGGTGGATACCTACGTCGAAAACGAAGGTCTCGACAGCTCATTGCCGCTGCATCCGCTGAAACCCGGCGAAAGCTACCGACTGGGTTTCTTCCTCGTCGGCGCCTATCAGGAAATCCTTGGCGACATCCACAACCTGTTCGGCGACACCGATGCGGTGGAAGTCAAAGTCGCAGGCAACGGTTTCCAGCTCACCCAGCAACGCCGCGGCGACACCACCGACGTGATGCTGGATTACGTGGGCTACAGACTCGACGACCTGCGCGCCGTCTATGCGCAGCGCGTGGCCGAGGCGAAACTGCCGGAAAGCGATGCCAAGGCAATCGCCGGTTCACTGGAAGCGGGGCTGACGGGCTACACCTACTTGTCCGACGAGCCGCTGTAACGCATTTGCAGCGCTAGGTTTCCACCCGGTTGCGCCCCAGCGATTTGGCGCGGTAGAGCGCGGCGTCGGCGCGGACGAGCAGGCTTCCGCAGGTGTCGTCCGCTTGCGCCTCGGCGACGCCGATGCTGGCGCCGAGGCGCAGGCCGGGGTCGATGTCCGTCAGGCGCACGTCGCCGGTGGCGCGCAGCAGGCGTTCGGCGATGGACTGTGCCAGCGCCAGCGGGGCGTCCTTGCAGATCACCACGAACTCCTCGCCGCCGGTGCGGCCCAGCGCGTCGCATGCGCGCAGTTGCGCCTGCCATGCACCCGCCACCGCGCGCAGCGCCGCGTCGCCGGCGGCGTGGCCGTAGCGGTCGTTGATGGCCTTGAAATGGTCGAGGTCGAGCATCAGCGCCGACAGCGGCGCGTTGCTGCGCGCCGCTTCCGCCAGGGCCTGGTCGGCGATTCCCACGATGGCGATGCGGCTGGCCACGCCGGTCAGCGGGTCGATCATCGCCATCGTGCGCAATTGGCGCGAACGGCGCTGCGTGCGCCATGCCAGTGCCGCCAGCACGGCGATCAGCAGCACGCCCAGCAGCAGGGCCAGCCGCTGCCAGTTGCGCACGCGCTCCAGCGCCGCGACGTGCTGCCGCTGGGCCTCGGCTTTGGCGCGCAGTTTGTTGTTCTCGAGTTCGCGGGTGCGCGCTTCGTGCTCGTAGGCCAGCAACCGATTCTGTTCCAGCTGCATCTTGCGCTGCAGGGTGGTCTGCAGTTCGCTGTAGCGCTTGAAGTCGGCCAGCGCCTCGGCGTCGCGGCCCAGCGCTTCCTCGCTGGCGGCCAGCGCCTGGTGCAGCTTGGCGAGGTAGCGCTCGTTGCCGTCGCGCTGCAGCAGCGGCAGCGCCTGCCGGTAGAGCGGCAGCGCCTCGCGGTGCCGGCCCTTGCCGGCCAGCGCCTTGCCGGTGAGCAGCAGCAACATGTCCTCGTTCTGGTTATCGCCGACCTTGGCGTAATCGATGCGCGCCTGCGCCAGCGTGGCAAGCGCGTCATCGTACCGGCCTTGCGCCAGCAGCGCGGACGCCAGGCCCGTGCGCGAGCTGCCGGCGCCGCTGTCGTTGTCGTGTTGTGTCGCAACCGCGACCGCGCGCTGGAATGCCGCCAGCGCCTTGTCCGGTGCGCCGGCTTCTTCGTGCAGATAGCCCAATTGGGTCAGGATGGTCGCGACCCACATCCAGTCCCCCTTTTCCTCCATCCGCGCCAGCGCCTGGTCCAGATACAGTTCGGCGTGCGCCGAGTCGCCGATGCGGCGGTAAGCGACGGCGAGCCGGATCAGCAGGCGGTCGATTTCATGGTCGATGCCGGCGTCGCGGAAGGCGCTGCGCGCGCGCTGGTAGTCCAGCAGCGCCTTGGCCTGGTCGCCCATCTGCGAGAACAGGCTGCCGCGGTACATCAGGATTTCCCCCAGCAACTGCGGCGCCTGCGCTTTTTCCGCCAGGGCGACGGCCTTGTCCGCCTCGGCCAGGGCCTGTTTCGAGCCTTGCAGCGGCAGCACATGGGCGATCCGGCAGACCATGGCGCGGGCCTGCGCTTCCAGGTCGTTTGCCGCCTGCGCGCGGCGCAGGGTTTCGTCGGTGTAGGCAAGCCCCTGCGCGTGGTCGCTCCAGCCGGTGCTGAAGCAATAGACCGAGCGCAAGCGCAGGTCGCGCGCCGCATCGTCCGCCGGGAGCAGCGTGCGCAGCCGTTCGAGATCGGCGTCGGCGTCGGCGGTGTTGGCGTCCAGCGCGGCGGGGCCGGTGATCCGGGCGTACAGCGCGTCGAATTCGCGCGCGGAGGCGCCGTCGCCGCGCGCCTGTGCGCCCGCGGGCAGGGCCTGCGACAGCGCCAGCAGCATCGCCGGCAACCATCCCGCCCCGCGCATCAACCTGCACATGCCCATCCCTGCTCCTCGAGAGGAAGGAATCCCGTCCGCGAATGATGAGGCGCGATGCCGGCTTGCGCCAGTCGCGGGCGCCGGTCCCGGCGTCGGGAATGTCGCAAGCTCTGGCACAATGATGCGCTTGCATGCGGCACGGCGGATGCGTCGGGCGCCGATCCCGCCGAAATCGGGGCCTGCCGCCGTCGCATCCCGTCTTCCCCGTAACTCTGCTGCCGATGCAACGACTTCCCGGCCTCGACCTGCTGCGCGCCATCGCCGTCGTCTGGACGATGCTGTTCCACTCGTTCGTGGTCGGCGGCCTCGGGCCGGATTGGTCGTGGCTGTCGCGCTACGGCTGGATGGGCGTGGACCTGTTCTTCGCGCTCAGCGGCTTCCTGATCGGTGCGCAGGTGCTGAAGCTGCTGGCGCAGGGGCGGCGGCCGTCGTTCCGCGAGTTCTATCTCAAGCGCGCGTTCCGCATCCTGCCGGCGTTCTGGGCGGTGCTGCTGCTGTACCTGCTGTGGCCGGGCTTCCGCGAAGCGCCGGGCATGGAGCCGTGGTGGAAGTTCGCCGGCTTCGTGCTGAACCTGTCCATCGATTACGGCAACCACAGCGCGTTCTCGCATGCGTGGTCGCTGTGCGTGGAGGAGCATTTCTACCTGCTGTTCCCGCTGCTGGCATGGGGGCTGCTGCGCAAGCCGGCGGCGTGGAAGTTCGTCGCGGTGGTCGCCGCATTGGCGTTGGGCGGCATCGCCCTGCGCGCCGGCATCTGGCTGCACGGTCACGCCGTCGATCCGGGCTTCGGCACCCGCAACTGGTTCATCGAGGACATCTACTACCCGACCTGGTGCCGTCTCGACGGACTGCTGTTCGGCGTGGCGCTGGCGGCGCTGAAGACGTTCCGTGCGGCGTGGTGGCAGCGCGCGCAGCGCCATGCCAACGCCGTGCTGCTGGCCGGACTTGCGGTGGTCGCACTGGCGATGTGGCTGTTTCGCGACCGCGTCGGATTGACCGGCAACGCCGTCGGCTGGCCGGTGCTGTCGCTGGGCCTGGCGCTGCTGGTGTTCGCCGGCGCGTCGGCGAACGGCGCCATCGGCCGCTGGCGCGTGCCCGGTACTGGCTGGCTGGCGGCGGTGTCGTACAGCCTGTACCTGGTGCACAAGGCGATATTCCACGTGGTGCAGGCGCAGTGGGGCGACGCGCTGGAAGGCCGCGGTTTCGTTGCGTTCTGCGCTTATGGCGCCACCGCGCTGCTGGCCGCGGCGGTGCTTTACTACGTGGTCGAACGGCCATTCCTGCGCCTGCGCGAGCGCGTACTGGCGCCGCGCGCGTCATAGATTCGAATTCACTCGGCTGCTTTTCGGTTCCATCGGAAAAAGCAGGAGCAGCCCAATGGATTCGGCTCGAAGCGGGGGCCGGTCGCCGGATGGATCGGGGGGTGCGGGCGGGCGGTTCAGCCGCGATGCACCTGGAACCCGGCGCACGACTGCGTCACCGGCATGATCTCCAGCCGGTTGATGTTGATGTGCGGCGGCAGGTTGGCGACGTACCAGATCTGCTCGGCGATGTCCTCGGCGGTCATCGGGTGGACGCCGGCATACAGCTTGTCCGACGCGGCCTGGTCGCCGTGGGTGCGGACCAGGGTGAATTCGGTTTCGGCCATGCCCGGCTCGATGACGGTCACGCGCACACCGGTGCCGTGCAGGTCGCTGCGCAGGCCCAGCGAGAACTGCTTCACGAAGGCCTTGCTGCCGCCATAGGCATTGCTGCCGGGATAGGGATAGCTGCCGGCCACCGAGCCGATGTTGACGATCGCGCCCTTGCGTTCGATCAGCCGCGGCAGCAGGCGGTGGGTCAGGGTGACCAGCGCGGTGATGTTGGTGTCGATCATCGTGCGCCAGTCGTCCAGCGAGGCGCGCTGTGCCGGCAGCGTGCCCAGCGCAAGGCCGGCGTTGTTGAGCAGCAGGTCGATGTGGCGGAAGCCTTCGGGCAGGGAATCGACGGCGGCTTCCATCGCCTGCGCATCGCGCACGTCGAAGGCCAGCGGATGCAGTTTGTCCGCGCCGAGTTCTTCGACCAGGGCTTGCAGGCGCTCGGTGCGGCGGCCGGTGGCGACCACGCGCCAGCCGGCGGCGGCGAAACGGCGTGCGGCGGCCAGGCCGAAGCCCGACGTGGCCCCGGTGATGAAGGCGGTTTTGTTCATGGCAGGCGGTTGTTCTGCAAGGCGCGATGGCCGCGCCACCACGCGCCGGCCAATGCGCCCAGCGCGGCGGCCAGCAGCGCGCAGGCGATGTTGGCCTTGTTGAAGGCAAGCGCGGAAACCAGATTCGCGCCGAACGGCTTGCCGGTCAGCGCAGCCGTTGTCTGCGCCAGCACGTACAGCGTGCCCAGCCAGACCAGCGCGGTCACCGCCAGCGCGACGACGACGAAACGCTTGCCGGCCAGCCGGCCGCCCAGCGACATTGAGACTGCGGCGATGGCATGGCTGGCCGGTTGCAGCCAGCCCAGCGGGCTGCGGAAGCTGGTGCGGTCGATGCCGGGGATGTACGAAACGACGAAGGTCAGCAGCAACTGGCAGGCGATCGCGGCGGCGGCGGCCAGGATCAGGCGCTTGCCGGGCGTGTCGGCCTTCGTCGCCAGCGTTGCGGGCATCGTCATTGCGCCCTGATCGCCATCGCCGGCAGGCCGCCGTTGGCGAGTTTCTGCTTGGCGTCGGCCAGCTCGCTGGCGCTGCCATACGGCCCCATGCGCACGCGATAGACGGTCTTGCCGCCGATCTGCGCCGATTCGACCCGCGCGCTCAGGCCCAGCATCGCGATCCTGGCCTTGGTCGATTCGGCATCGCCGGAAGCGCCGAACGCGCCGGCCTGCAGGATGTAGCGGGCGCTGGATTGCGTGGGGGCGGCCGGCGCGCTGGCGACGACGACCGGCTTCGGGGCATCGACGGGCTTCGGCGCGGTCACCACGGCCGGCGCCGGCGTCTCGTCGATCGGACGCGGCGCGGTGGTGTCGGCGGGCGGATTGCCGGCCTGCGCCGTGCGCGCCTGTTGCGCTTCCCATTGCCGCTGGCGCTCCTGCTCGGCGCGTGCGCTGGCGGCCAGTTCGGCGTCGGACATGCGTACTTCCTTGCCCGGCAGCAGGGTGTAGAAGTCGTATTGGGTTTCCTTCGCTGCTTCCTCGGCCGCCGGCCTGGCCGCGGTTGCCGGTGCGCTGGCGCGCGGCGCGGCTTCGACGGGGGCATCGTCGTCAGACTCGGCCACCGGCGCGGGCCGGGCGTCGGGGTTGGGCGTCGGGCGGAAGAAGCCGTCGCCGTCCTTCTTCAACAGGCCCGGCAAGGTGAACAGCAGCGCCGCGCCCAGCACCACGCCGACCACCAGCCACACCCAGCCGGGCGTGCCGTTGTTGCCGCCGGTGCGCCGCGCCTGGCTTTTGTTGCGTCTTGCCGCCATCTCGTTTCTTCTCCGTTCCGTTCAGTGCTTCGTCCGTGACCCGATTCCGGTTCATCGCCCCGTTGCGGGGCGATGAACCTACATTTTTTCCGGTGCGCTCACGCCCAGCAGGTCCAGCCCGTTTTCCAGCGCCTGTCGCGTTGCCTGCGCCAGCGTCAACCGCGCATCGCGTTGCGCCGCGTCTTCCACCAGCACCGGCGTCGCCGCGTACCACGTGTGGAAAGCATAGGCCAGTTCGCGCAGGTATTGCGCGATCAGGTGCGGTTCCAGCGTGTTGCCGGCGGCTTCCACCGTTTCCGGGTAGCGCGACAGCTCCACCATCAGCAGCAGCGAGGCGTCGTCGTCCAGCGCCGACAGGTGGGCGATGCCGTTGTCTTGCGAATACGTGAAGCCCTTTTCCGCCGCCTGCCGCAGCAGGCTGCACACGCGGGCGTGCGCGTACTGCACGTAGAACACCGGGTTGTCGTTGCTCTGCTGGCGCGCCAGGTCGATGTCGAACACCAGTTGCGAATCCGGCTTGCGCGCGATCAGGAACCAGCGCGCCGCGTCGCGGCCGGCTTCCTCGACCAGGTCGCGCAAGGTGAAGTACGAACCGGCGCGCTTGGACAGCTTCACTTCCACGCCGCCGCGCATCACCGTGACCATCTGGTGCAGCACGTATTCGGGGTAATCCTGCGGAATGCCCACGTCCAGCGCCTGCAAACCGGCCTTCACCCGCGCCAGCGAGCCGTGGTGGTCGGCGCCCAGTTCGGTGATCGCGCGCTGGTAGCCGCGCTGCCATTTGCAAAGGTGATAGGCCACGTCCGGCAAAAAATAGGTGTAGGTGCCGTCGCTCTTGCGCATCACCCGGTCCTTGTCGTCGCCGAAGTCGGTGGTCTTCAGCCACAGCGCGCCGCCTTCCTCGTAGGTGTGGCCGGTTTCGCCCAGGCGCTGCACGGTTTCGGCCACCTTGCCGTCGGCGTACAGCGAGCTTTCCAGGAAATACACGTCGAAGTTGACGCCGAACGCGGCCAGGTCGCCGTTCTGCTCGCGGCGCAGATAGGCGACGGCGAACTTGCGGATTTCGTCGAGGTTGTCGATGTCCTTCGCGCCAGTGACGACGTGGCCTTCGATCTCCACTGCATCGCCGCGCAGATAGGCTTCGGCCACGTCGGCGATGTAATCGCCGTTGTAGGCCGCTTCCGGCCAGTCGGCATCGCCCGGCTTCAGTCCGTGCAGGCGCGCGTGGGTCGAACGCGCGAGGTTTTCGATCTGCACGCCGGCGTCGTTGTAGTAGAACTCGCGTTTCGCGTTCCAGCCGTTGGCGGCCAGCACGCGCGCGATGCAGTCGCCGATCGCGCCGGCGCGGCCGTGGCCGACGTGCAGCGGGCCGGTCGGGTTGGCGGAAACGTATTCGACGCCGACGGTCTTGCCGCCGCCGCTTTGATTGGTGCCGTAAGCCTTGCCTTGCGCCAGCGCGGTGGCGACCTCGCGCTGGTACGCAGCCGGCGACAGGTGGAAGTTGACGAAGCCCGGGCCGGCGATTTCGACCTTGGCAAGGTTGTCGGAGGCCGGCAACGCATCGACCAGTTGCTGCGCCAGCGCGCGCGGGTTCGGCTTGCCGCCGCTGGCCTGCGCGACCGCGCGCACCAGCAGCATCGCCGCGTTGGTCGAGAAATCGCCGTGGCTGCGGTCCTTCGGACGCTCGACCACGAAATCGGGCGTGGCGGCGTCGGCGGGCAAGCCGCCGGCGGCGCGCAGGTTGTCGATGGCTTGCGCGATCAGGCTGCGGAGTTGGGATTTCACGGAAAATTCGGCTGGAAATGCTGGCCTGGCATTGTACGCGGTGCCCGTCGCGGCAGATATACTCGCCTGTGCGTGGCCGCGCCTGCGCAGGCCGAACCTGCGGATGCCGATGCCGCCATCGCCTGCGAGGATGAAGTTGAAGCGGCCACCGCCGTGATCGCCGATTTCGAGTAACGGGCTTTGCGCCGCCCACGTTCCCATCCCGTGGCGGTCACCTGGGTGGCGCGAAGCCGAATGACCTTGTGCCCGCGCAGCCACAGGATGCGTTCGCCAATGGCACTGGAAACGCCCCTGTTCCCCCTGTTCACACCCATCCCCGCGCCGCCAGCGACACCGGGCTGCCGTCGCCGACCACGAAGTGATCCAGCAGGCGCACATCGACCAGCGCCAGCGCCTGTTTCAGTTGCACGGTCAAGGCGCGGTCGGCGCTGGACGGGTCGGGGCAGCCGGAGGGGTGGTTGTGGCCGACGATCACCGCCGCGGCGTTGTGCGACAGCGCGCGGCGCACGACTTCGCGCGGGTGCACCTGCGCGCCATCGACGGTGCCGTGGAACAGCTCCTCGAAACCCAGCGCGCGGTGGCGGCTGTCCAGGAACAGCGCGGCGAACACCTCGTGCGCGTGGTGGCGCAGGCGCCGGGTGAAATAGCGCGCCGCCAGATGCGGGTGGTCGAGGGTTTCGCCGCGTTCCAGCCCGGCGGCCAGGTGGCGGTTGCCCAGCTCCAGCGCCGCCGCCAGCGCGCAACTGCGGGCCGGGCCCAGGCCGGGCAGGCGCGCCAGTTGCGCCGGGGTGCGTTCCAGCAGCTTGCGCAGCGGGCCGTGCACGGCCAGCAGTTCGCGCGCGGTCTGCACCGCATCGCGGCCGGGCAGGCCGGAGCCGAGGAAGATCGCCAGCAGTTCGGCGTCGGACAGCGCGGTCGCGCCACGGCGCAGCAGTTTTTCGCGGGGGCGTTCTTCGGCAGGCCAGTCGCGGATGTGCATGGGGATCGGCAGGCGGTCGGGATGGATGCCAGTCTGCATTTGCACATGCCGTGCGGGCATAAGGTCATGCCGCGCCATCGGGTAAGCTAACTGCCCGTTTGCGGCTGGGAATTTCCTGACGTGCCCAACCTGAAAGACCAACGCATCCTGCTGTGCGTCGGCGGTGGCATCGCCGCCTACAAGGCGCTGGAACTGGTGCGCCGCCTGCGCGACGCCGGCGCGCAGGTGCAGGTGGCGATGACCGACGGCGCGCAGCAGTTCGTCACCCCTTTGAGTTTCCAGGCGCTGTCCGGCCAGCCGGTGCGCAGCAGCCTGTGGGACACCGCCGCCGAGCAGGCGATGGGGCATATCGAACTGGCGCGCTGGGCCGACCGCGTGCTGGTCGCGCCGGCCACCGCCGACCTGATCGCGCGGCTGGCGCAGGGCCACGCCGACGACCTGGTGACCACGCTGGCGCTGGCCACTGCCGCGCCGCTGTCGATCGCCCCGGCGATGAACCACCGCATGTGGCAGCACCCGGCCACGCAGGCGAATGTCGAAACCCTGCGCCAGCGCGGCGTGCAGGTGATCGGGCCGGAGGACGGCCCGCTGGCCGAAGGCGAATCCGGCCCCGGCCGCCTGGCCGAACCGCCGGACATCGTCGCCGCACTGGCGCTGGCCTCCGCGCCGAAGGACAGCCGGCTCAAGGGCCTGAAGATCGTGGTCAGCGCCGGCCCCACCTACGAAGACCTCGACCCGGTGCGTTACCTCGGGAATAGAAGCAGCGGCAAGATGGGTTTTGCGGTGGCCGCCAGCGCCGCATGGCGCGGGGCCAAGGTGGTGCTGGTCGCCGGACCGGTGCACCTGCCCACGCCGACCGGCGTGCAGCGCATCGACGTGCGTTCGGCAAGGCAGATGCACGACGCCGTGTTCGCCGCCCTGCCGGCCGACATCTACATCGGCGCGGCCGCCGTGGCCGACTACACCCCGCGCGCGGCCCTGCCGCACAAGATCAAGAAATCCGGCGAATCGCTGGCGCTGGATCTGGTGCGCACGCCGGACATTCTTTCGGAAATCGCCGCGCTGACCCAGGGCCGACTGAAACTGGTGGTGGGCTTCGCCGCCGAAACCGAGAACGTGGCCGGCTACGCGCGCGGCAAATTGCAGGCCAAGCGCCTGGATCTGATCGTCGCCAATCGCGTCGGCGTGGCCAATGGCGGTTTCGAAAGCGACGACAACGCGATGACTGCCTACTGGGCCGACGGCGAACGCGAATTCCCGTCCGCGCCGAAGACGCAACTGGCCGACGACCTGACCGACCTGATCGCCGAGCGGCTGGATGCATGAATCGATGAGCAAGCCCCGCGCCATCGAAGTCAAACTGCTCGACCCGCGCTTCGGCGACGAATGGCCGCTGCCGGACTACGCCACCGCCGCCAGCGCCGGGCTGGACCTGCGCGCCGCGCTGGAAGCGCCGATGACGCTCGCCCCCGGCGATGTCGCCCTGATCCCCAGCGGCCTGGCGGTGCACCTGGCAGATCCGGAGTTGTGCGCCGTGGTGCTGCCGCGCTCCGGGTTGGGCCACCGCCACGGCATCGTGCTGGGCAACGGCACCGGCCTGATCGACGCCGATTACCAGGGGCCGTTGCAGATCAGCGTATGGAATCGCGGCAAGGAGGCCTTCGCCATTCAGCCCGGTGACCGAGTCGCGCAATTGGTTGTGCTGCCCGTCACACGTATCACGCTGCAAGTCGTGGATACTTTCGCCGACAGCGCGCGTGGCGAAGGAGGCTTCGGCCATACGGGCTTGCGCTGACGGGGGAAAACGAATGGCATTCACGAATACGGGCGGTTCCAGCCGCAACCCCTTGCTGGCGCTGACAGTCCTGCTGGCGCTGGTGGCCGCGTGGTGGGGCTGGGCCGGCCTGCGCCAATGGCGCGCCGAAGCGCTGGCCAACCAGTTGCAACAGGCCCGTGACCGGGTGGTGGACATCGCCGGCCGCGAATTGAACGGCCAGGCCACGCGATTGGCGAAAAAGCTCGAATCCGCGCCGGTGCAGGCCGCGCTGGCCGGCGGCGATGCGGCCGCCATCGGCAGCGCCATCCGTGAAGGCTGGGCCGATGTGCAGGACGTGCAGCTGCTGCCGGCCGATCTGCAGGCGGCTTACGCCGACCCGGCCGCATTCGGCTACGCCAGGCTGGCCTTGCTGGAACGCGTCCAGCGCGATGGCAAGCCGGCGGCGCGCGTGGTGATGGATGGCAAGCGCATGCAACTCGGCGTGGCCGCCACCCTGCCTTCACGACAACAGATATATGTTGGGTTGCCGCTGGCGCGGTTGACTGGCGCGGTCGAACAGGCGGCAGTTTCCGGCAAGACCTATCTGGCGCTGCGTCAGGGCGGCTACACCGTGGCCGAGCACGGCGACGGCCAGCTTTCGGCCAGTGCCGACGCGCTGGCGCGGCCCATCGGCGAAACCGGCCTGCGCGTGGCCGCCGCCCTGCCCGAGGCGCCTGATGGCCCGTTCGGGCTGGGTGCGGTCGGCAGCCTGTTGCTGGCGCTGGTCGCCGCGCTGCTGGCGGTGCTGTCCGTGCTGCTGGTGTTGGGCCGACTGTCCTTGCCGAAGCTGGGCAAATCGGCATCGGGTCAGCCCGACGACGCCGGTCCCACCCTGGACCAGGCCCTGCGCGAAGACCCGCCGCCGGCGGTTCCGCAGCGCTCCCGTGCAGTCCCTCGGACCGACATTCCGCAGCAACGAGACGAAACAGAAGTGAGCGCAACGGCAATGACCCATCTCGACCCCGGCATCTTCCGCGCCTACGACATCCGCGGCGTGGTCGGGCGCGACCTGACCCCGGCCGTGGCCGAGCTGATCGGTCGCGCCATCGGCACGGTGATGGAAGAACAGGGCCTGGCCGACATCGTGATCGGCCGCGACGGCCGCCTGTCCGGGCCGGAACTGTCGGCCGCGCTGATCGACGGCCTGCGCAAGGCCGGCCGCAACGTCATCGACATCGGCATGGTGCCCACGCCGGTGGCCTATTTCGCCGCCTACCACCTGCGCGCCGGCAGTTGCGTCGCCGTCACCGGCAGCCACAACCCGCCGGACTACAACGGCTTCAAGATCGTGGTCGGCGGCCAGACCCTGTCCGGCGACGCCATCACCGACCTGTACGCCCGCATCAGCGAAAACCGCCTGCATTCCAGCGAGATCAAGGGCAGCCTGCAGCAGCGCGACGTCGCCGACGACTACGTCCAGCGCATCGCCGACGACGTGCAACTGGACCGTCCGCTGAAGATCGTGGTCGATGCCGGCAACGGCGTGGCCGGCGAGATCGGCCCGCGCCTGCTGGAAGCCATCGGCGCGGAAGTCGTCCCGCTGTATTGCGATATCGATGGCAACTTCCCCAACCACCACCCCGACCCCAGCGAGCCGCACAACCTCGAAGACCTGGTGCAGACGGTCAAGCGTTTCGACGCCGACATCGGCCTGGCCTTCGACGGCGACGGCGACCGCCTGGGCGTGGTGACGAAGGAAGGCGAAATGGTCTTCCCCGACCGTCTGCTGATGCTGTTCGCCGCCGACGTGCTGGAACGCAACCCCGGCGCGCTGGTCATCTACGACGTCAAGTGCACCGGCAAGCTGCAGGGCTGGATCCTGCGCCACGGCGGCACGCCGCTGATGTGGCAGACCGGGCACTCGCTGATCAAGGCGAAGATGCGCGAATCCGGCGCCGAGCTGGCCGGCGAGATGAGCGGCCACTTCTTCTTCCAGGAACGCTGGTACGGCTTCGACGACGGCCTGTACTCGGCCGCGCGCCTGCTGGAAATCCTCGCCGCGCGCGCGGAAACCCCCAGCGAGGTCATCGCCACCCTGCCCAGCAGCGTGTCCACGCCGGAGATCAAGGTGCCGGTGGAAAGCGGCGGCCCGCACGCGGTGGTGCGCGAATTCGTCGAGAAGGCCAGCTTCGACGGCTCGCCGCGGCTGTCCACCATCGACGGCCTGCGCGTCGATTGGAAAGACGGCTGGGGCCTGCTGCGCGCCTCCAACACCACCCCGGTACTGGTGCTGCGCTTCGAAGCCGACAGCCAGGCGGCGCTGCAACGCATCCAGGAAGATTTCCGCACGCAATTGCGGCAGATCGCGCCGGGCTTGCCGGTGACGTTCTGAAGCGTTGTTGGCCGGGCGCGTTGCCGGGAGAAATTTCCTTCGTCAACCCGGCTTGCGCGCCGGGATGATGGACAGCAAACGAGCCCGGACAGGCTTGGGCGGCTGCGACTACCTTGCCGCCGCCGCGCCTTTCAGTTCGCGATAGCGCCGCAAGGTCTCCTCGATTTCGCCGTCCAGCTCCGTGCGCTGCTGTTCGAAATCGGCCTGCATCCGCAACTGCCGCTGCAATTGCGCATGGCGCGACTTGATGTTTGCGGCCAGATCGGGCGGCACCGGCTTGCCGGACAACTCGCGCGCGGCGGCGGTGTCCAGCAGCGATACCAGGGTTTCGCGCAGGCTGGCCACGTTGTAGCGCGCCGTCTCGATGTTGTTGCCGACCAGGCTGGCCCGTTCGCTGAACACGCGGCGCAGGTCGTCCTCGCTGGTGTAGGAAGCCAGCATCGCCTGCTCGGTGCGGCGGCGGGTTTCGACGGCGGCGGCATCGGCCGCCTGCTGCTGCGCTTCCTCGGCGGCGGCGGCGCGCTCCTCGTCGGTCAGCGCGCGCTGCACCTCGCCGGTGCGCAAGCCGCTCTTCACGCTGAATTCCTCGCGCGCACGGCCGGCCGCCTCGGCGGGCAGCGCATCGCTGCACACGCGGCTGCCTTTTTCTTCCCAGCAATAGAGTTTCTTTTCCGGCGATTTCTGCGCGGACGCGGGCAGGGCGGCGAACAAGGTCGCCATCAAGCAGGCATATCGAATCTTCGGCATCGAACAGCCCCCTGCTGTCGTCATTCCGTCGTGGTGGCCGCGCCGTAACGTGCGCGGTAGGCGAGCAAGGGCTCGCGGTGCCCGACAAGTTCGGTGTTTTCACCGGCAAATGCAAGCAGGTCGCGCAAGCTTGCGACGGCGATCACCGGCACGCCGGCATCGGCCGCCACCGCCTGCGCGGCCGAGCGCCGGGCCGGGTCGGCTTCGTCCAGCATCTCCTGCCGGTCCAGCGCGACGACGATCCCCGCCACCGTGCCGCCGCCTTCGCCGATCAGGCCCAGTGCTTCGCGGATCGCGGTGCCGGCGGTGATCACGTCATCGACGATCAGCACGCGCCGGCCGGCCAGCGGCGCGCCGATCAGGGTGCCGCCTTCGCCGTGGGCCTTGGCCTCCTTGCGGTTGAACGCCACCGGCAGGTCGCGCCCGCGCCGCGCGTATTCGCAAGCCAGCGCGGTGGCCAGCGGGATGCCCTTGTAGGCCGGGCCGAACAACAGGTCGAAATCCCCAATCGAACCGGCCGCGCCCGCCGCGTCCACCGCATCGGCATAACACGCCGCCAATCCGGCCAGCAGCACGCCGCTGTCGAAGCGCCCGGCATTGAAGAAATACGGACTGCAGCGGCCGGACTTCAACGTGAATTCGCCGAAGCGCAGCGCCTGCGCTTGCAGGGCCAGTTGCAGGAAGCGGTGATTGTGCATGGGAGGCCGTGATTGGTGATTCGTGATTGGTTAAAGCATACTCGCTCGCGGCCACGAGCCATCGCGCGCGATGGCCGCTTTTTCGAATAACGAATCACCAATCACGAATCACGAATCACGGCTCCCAGTGAAAATCATCAGCTTCAACGCCAACGGCATCCGCTCGGCCGCCAACAAGGGGTTCTTCGACTGGCTGCGCGCGCAGCAGGCCGACGTGGTCTGCCTGCAGGAGACGAAAGCACAGGAAGACCAGTTGACCGATCCGATGTTCCGCCCCGATGGCCATCACTGTTTCTACAAGGACGCCAGCACCAGGAAGGGTTACAGCGGCGTGGCGATCTATGCGCGGCGCGAGCCGGACGAGGTGCGCACGTCGCTGGGCTGGGCGCCGTTCGACGACGAGGGCCGCTACATCGAGGCGCGTTTCGGCAAGCTGAGCGTGGTGTCGTTCTACATTCCCTCGGGCAGTTCCGGTGAGGAACGCCAAGGCTTCAAGTTCGAAGTGATGGACTGGTTGAAGCCGATCATGGACCAGTGGCTGCACAGCGGCCGCGACTACGTGCTGTGCGGCGACTGGAACATCGTGCGCAGCAAGCTGGACATCAGGAACTGGACCGGCAACCAGAAGAATTCCGGCTGCCTGCCGCCGGAGCGCGCATGGCTCAACACGCAAATCGCCGACAGTGGCGGCGACGGCTTGGTCGAAGTGCCGAAGCAAGGCTGGGTCGATGCCTACCGCGCCCTGCACCCGCAAGGCCAGGACTACACCTGGTGGAGCAATCGCGGCGCGGCGCGCGCCAACGACGTCGGCTGGCGCATCGACTACCAGTTTTGCACGCCGGGGTTGGGCAAGCAGTTGAAGGCATGCGGCATCGCTCGCGAGCCGCGTTTTTCCGACCACGCGCCATTCACCGTCGAGTACGCCGCATGAGCGCGCCCGCCGAGGCCGCGTCCAAGCCGAAGAAAGGCTGGCGACTGGTCGCCGCCAACCTGCGCCAGCCCAAGGTGCTGACGATGTTGCTGCTGGGCTTCAGTTCCGGCATCCCGATCTACCTGGTCGGCAATACGCTGAGCTACTGGATGCGCGAAAACGGCATCGAGCTTTCCACGATCGGTTTCCTGTCGTGGGTCGGCCTGGCGTATTCGCTGAAGTTTTTGTGGGCGCCGCTGGTGGACAAGCTGGACGCGCCATTGTTCGGCCGCTGGCTGGGGCGGCGGCGCGGCTGGATGCTGCTGACGCAATTGCTGGCGGCGGCGGGGTTGCTCGGCATGGCGCTGGTGCAGCCGATGCATGGGCAACTGATGCTGGCCGGCCATGCGCTGGATCAATTGTGGGCGTTCGGCGCGCTGGCGCTGGTGGTGGCGTTTGCCTCTTCCACGCAGGACATCGTCATCGACGCCTGGCGCATCGAAAGCGCCGACAACGCCGAACAGCAAGGCCTGCTGACTTCGACCACCACGCTGGGCTACCGCGGCGCGTTGCTGGTCACCGATTCGCTGATCCTGATCCTGGCCGCTCAGGTCGGCTGGGCGGTGTCCTACGAAATCATGGCGTTGATGCTGGGCGTGGGCATGGTCGCCACGCTGTTTGCGCGCGAGCCGGCCGCCAGCGTGCGCGCGGCGGCGGCGCAGACGGCCTTGTTCACGCCGAAGGGTTTGTTCGATGCGGTGGTTGGGCCGTTCGTCGCGTTCTTCCGCCAGCACGGCAGTTGGGCGCTGCTGCTGCTGCTGCTGATCAGCCTGTACCGATTGCCTGATTTCGTGATGGGGCCGATGGCCAACCCGTTCTATGCCGACCTCGGCATCGCCAAGGAAACCGTCGGCGCGGTGCGCGGTTCGGTCGGCCTGGTCGCCACCATCGTCGGCATCGCCGCCGCCGGCTTGTCGGCGGTGCGCTTCGGATTCGTGGCCACCTTGCTTGCCGGCGCGGTGTTCGGCCCCGGCTCCAACCTGGCGTTCTCGTGGCTGGCGCATCACGGCGGCGATCCCGGCGTGCTTGCCGCCGCGATGGTCATCGACAACTTCTGCACCGGCTTCGCCAGCGTGTCCCTGGTCGGTTACATGAGCAGCCTGACCAACGTCGGCTACACCGCCACGCAGTACGCGCTGCTCAGTTCGTTCTACGCTCTGCTGGGCAAGGTGTTGAAGGGGTTCTCCGGCGTGGCGGTGGAATGGCTGGAGGTCGGCCGCAGCCTGCCCGAAGCCTATTCGCTGTTCTTCATCGGCACCGCGCTGCTGGGCGTGCCGGCCTTGCTGCTGTGCCTGTGGCTGGTGCTGCGCAAGCCAGGGGCGCTCAAGCCGGCTTGAGGGCGATATGATCGCGCCACCGTTTCCCGCACCGCACGGCAAACGCCATGGCCGACTTGATCGTCAAAGACATCGATTTGGTACTGGAAGACCGCATCCGGCGAATTGGCCTGGCGCACGGCTGGAGCTCGCGCGAAACCGCCGTGCGCCTGCTGGAGCAAGGGCTGTTCCATGCCGAACAGGATCTGCGCACCGGCTTCAGCACGAATGAGGAACACGCCCTGTCCGATGCGATCACGGCATTGCGGCAAGTGCCCGACAATCAGGCCGGATAGGCCGCGCCCGGCACCCGCAGCCCCTGCGCGCCACTGACCGAAGCCAGGTTGCCCGGCTGCCCGGCCGGCGTTTCGCGCCTGCCACGCCAGGTCCATCGTCTCGACGAAATCCGGGTCCGGCCCCTGCGCTGCGGTGGATTCCACCACCACGCCAGGCAGGTTCGCCGCCGACCATGTACAGCAGCACCGACAGCGCGAACACGCAGGGCACGACGATCGCGAGCAGCACCAGGCCCTTCTTCCACATGCCCTTGGCGATGTAATAGAACAGGCCGAACGCGAAGGCGAGCACGGAGCTGGCCATCGGCGGCTGGATTTCCTTGAACGCGGCCTTGCGCTGATCCCTGGGCAGCGCCTTGAACAGCGGCAGGCCCAGCCCGCCGTATTTCTGGATGCCCTTGAAGTACCGCTTCCACTTGTCGGACACGTCCAGCGTGTCGATGTCCACGTTCGCGACGGCGGTGGACGGGGCGGTTGGGTCGATGCTGCTCATGCGGTGTCTCCAGTGACGAGGCGGGGATGCGCCTGCTGGCCGGTGCGGCAAGCAGGCGTGCTCGTTACTGGATTCACGGTTCGACGCGCGATTGCGTCATTTATTTCATGTGTCGGGCACCTGGCGCGGAGGGCGGGATGGCCCGTCGGCAGCCGGCTTCAGCCCTTCTTGCCTTTCCCCGCCGCTTCCGCTGCCGCCAGCGTGCCGCGCTTTGCCGGTTCGGCATCGGCGTAGATCAGGTTCTCGACGGTACGGATGCGCGCCAGCGCGTTGGCGGTGGAACTGCGGAACGCGGCCAGTTGCGGTCCGGACAGCGGCTCCGGTGGCGGCATCGTCACCGACAGCGGATTGCGGTGCACCCCGTTGACGCGGAATTCGTAGTGCAGGTGCGGGCCGGTGGCCAGGCCGGTGCTGCCGACGTAGCCGATCACCGTGCCCTGGGCCACGCGCTGGCCGGTCCTGATCTTGCCGAAGCGCGACATGTGCCCGTACAGCGTGGTGTAGCCGCGGCCGTGGTCCAGGATCACCACGTTGCCGTAGCCGTTCTGCCTGCCGGCAAACTGCACGCGCGCATCGCCGGCGGCCATGATCGGCGTGCCGGTGCCGGCGGCGTAATCCACGCCCTTGTGCATGCGCAGCTTGCCCAGGATCGGGTGCTTGCGCGCGCCGAAGCTGGAAGACAGCCGCGCATACGGGATCGGCATGCGGATGAAGCTCTTCTTCAGCGGCCGGCCGTCGCCGGTGAAGTATTCGGGCTTGCCGTCGCGCGCGAACAGGAACCCGCTGTGCAGCTTGCCGCCGGTGGTGAAGGTGGCGGCGGTGACCGGACCGGACTTGACCAGTTGGCCTTCGCGCCAGGTCTGCTCGACCACCACGCTGAAGCGGTCGCTCGCGGCCACGTCCTCGTTGAAGTCGATGTCGTACTTGAATATCTCGTCGGTCAGCGTGTTGATGTTGGCGGCGGACAGGCCCAGCTTGCGCGCCGAATGGAACAGCGAGCGCCCGACCTTGCCGCTGATCACCACCGTGCGGGTGCTGGTTTCCAGCGGGATCACCCGCTCCGTCACCGTGTCGCCGTCCAGGGTCAGTTCGACGCGGTTTTCAAGGTCGCGCTCGTAGCGCAGCGCGCGCAGATTGCCTTCCACCGGCAGGTCCAGCGCGATCTCGCTGCCGGGCTTGAGCCGGGTCAGCGCCGCTTTCGCATCCTTGTTCTGCATCAGCGCGTGCAGGCTGGCGGCGGGAATGCCGTATTCGGCGAACAGCCCGCTCAAGGTCTGTCCCGGCTTGACCCGCACCAGCTGCCAACTGTCGCCGGCCACGCCCTCGCGTTGTTCGGCGGTCAATTCCGGCAGTGCCAGCGGCAGTTTCGCCAGCGGCGTGACCGGGCTGGCCGGCTGCGTGGCGGCGGAAAAACCCGGCACGATGGTCGCCACCATCACCCCGATGCAGGCGAACAGGCTGGCGTGGATCCACTGCCGGCGGCACCAGCGGCGCGCGTCCAGGTGTTGTTTGACTTGCCGGTGCAGGGCCGAATCGCGGAGGATGCCCAGGCGCTGCTGGAAGCGCCCCTTGTTGCGAGGTTCGTGGCCGTGGCCACTGCCGTGGTTGTGCATGCGTGCGATTCCGACACGGGACGACGGCCCCGCAAACCCTTACCATAGGCACGCAAATTGTTCGCGTCAACCCATTGAATCAGAAAGACTTTTGGCGGCGTCTCGCCTTCACGCCAAATTTACGCCGTTCACTTTTTGCCGGCACGACCGGCCCCATTCGGAAATCCTGCCTTGTCCCTCGCAGATGCAATCGCCCTGATCGGCCGCGGTGCCGACGAAATCCTCAAGCCCGAAGAGCTGGAAGCGCGCCTCAAGCTTGGCCGGCCCTTGCGCATCAAGGCCGGCTTCGACCCCACTGCGCCGGACCTGCACATCGGCCACACCGTGCTGCTCAACAAGATGCGCCAGTTCCAGGAACTCGGTCACCAGGTCATTTTCCTGATCGGCGACTTCACCGGCATGATCGGCGACCCCACCGGCAAGAACGCCACCCGCAAGCCGCTGACCCGCGAAGACGTGCTGGCCAACGCCGAAACCTACGCCGCGCAGGTGTTCAAGGTGCTGGACAAGGAGCGTACCGAAGTGCGCTTCAACAGCGAATGGTTCGGCCAGATGACCGCCGCCGACATGATCAAGCTCGCCGCCCAGCACACCGTGGCGCGCATGCTGGAGCGCGACGATTTCTCCAAGCGCTTCGCCGCGCAACAATCCATCGCTATCCATGAATTCCTGTATCCGCTGGTGCAGGGCTACGATTCGGTCGCGCTGAAGGCCGACGTCGAACTCGGCGGCACCGACCAGAAATTCAACCTGCTGATGGGCCGCGGCCTGCAGGAAGCGCACGGCCAGCCGCCGCAGATCGTGTTGACCATGCCGCTGCTGGAAGGCATCGACGGTGTGCACAAGATGAGCAAATCGCTGGGCAACTACATCGGCATCGCCGAACCGGCCATTGACATCGTCAACAAGACCATGAAGATCGGCGACGACCTCATGTGGAAGTGGATCGAGTTGCTCAGCTTCGAGATTTCTTCCCCTGAGGCGCAAAAATTGCGCGCTGACGTGGCCACCGGCCTCAACCCGCGCGACATCAAGCTGCGCCTGGCGCGCGAACTGGCCGCGCGCTTCCACGATGCCGCCGCCGCCGAAACCGCGATCGCCGGCTGGCACGCCGCCGTCACCGGCCAGGGCGACACGTCGCTGTTGCCCCTGCAGGACGTGGCCATTCCGGCGGAAGGCATCCGCATTGCGGCGCTGCTGACCGCTGCCGGCATCACGCCCAGCAACTCCGAAGCCAACCGCAAACTCAGGGAGCGCGCGGTCAAGGTCGAAGGCGTCATCGTCGAAGACGCGAACACGAGCTTCCAGCCGGGTTTCGAGGGTGTTTTGCAGGTAGGAAAGCGCAATTTCGCCCGCGTCCGGCTGGCGGCGGCAAGCTGATTGCGGTGGGTGCGGTTCCTGGGTGCGCGATGCAGCCGGGATTCTTGCACCCCTTCCCAAGCCACCGGGCACTGGCGCATAATGCGCGCCCCTCGCCGAGCAGGCAGGGGCGGGGGAGCGAAAACAACGCAATGCGATGTTGACGTTCCCGAAAAGCCGGCTAGAATAACCGGCTCCCTCGGGCAAAACGCTTCCGCCTGGAAACGCGGCGCCAGAGAGACGAATCGAAAAATTCTTCGCAAGAAGGCTTGACGATTCGGAAAACAACCGCCATGATATGCGGCTCCCCTGACGGATCAAGCCAACCACATCGGTCGGCAAAGCCGGAAGGGACGAATCGAAAAATTCTTTGCAAAAAGACTTGACGATTCGGGAAAAGCCCATCAGAATGTGCGGCTCACTCGGCGGAAACGTCGAGGACACGAAGGAAGGCGTTGAGGCCGACTTCGAGGCTCTTTGAAAGTGTGCGCAGGTGACTTGTGTGGGCGCCTGCAGGAAGGACCAGCTGTCCATCTTGCAGACGTTCGATTCATGAGCATCTTGTCAATTGTAGATATGCAAGCGATACGTAAGCTTGTGATCGAATTCTGCAGCTAAATGTTTTTGCCTTCGGGCAATGCAGTTTTAAGTGAAGAGTTTGATCCTGGCTCAGAGTGAACGCTGGCGGTAGGCCTAACACATGCAAGTCGAACGGCAGCACAGAGGAGCTTGCTCCTTGGGTGGCGAGTGGCGGACGGGTGAGGAATACATCGGAATCTACCCTGTCGTGGGGGATAACGTAGGGAAACTTACGCTAATACCGCATACGACCTTCGGGTGAAAGAGGGGGATCGCAAGACCTCTCGCGATTGGATGAGCCGATGTCGGATTAGCTAGTTGGTGGGGTAAAGGCCCACCAAGGCGACGATCCGTA
>JASGDT010000024.1:0-25328 GCA_047607085.1 Pseudoxanthomonas sp.
CTTGCTGCGCTTGCCAGATGGCGCGCGTGCGGTGCTCGGAATGCTCACGTATCACACATACGCTGCGCTTCCTGCGCTCCACCACGCGCCATCTGGCGGCGCTCGCGACAGACTTTGAACAGGTTCTGAGAGATCTGCATGTCACGGGTGGGCGGTGCGTCGCGCGCCGGAATGGCTCGATCCGGCGCCCCGGTTGCCCGTGTCGCGGAACGCCTGCCCCCTCCGGCGAGCCCGGAGGGGGCAGGCCACGGTCAGCGACCGCCGCCGAAGAGCAGAATCGAGGAAATGATCCCGGTCGCGACAGCGACCAGCAGGAACTCGTCGCCGACGCGCACCCAGCGGTGCCCTTCCGGCGGCCGATCCAGGCCCTGGCCCCGCCAGTCGCTGACCACGTAGCCGTCGCCGCGGTACTGGTCGGGCAGGCGGTCGCCGCGCGCGAAATGCGCTCCGCCCCTTGGTCCATCGCCGCGATGGCCGCCGGGACCGCCGCCGTAGCCCGGGCCGCCCGGACCGCCACCGTCGCGGACCGGCGGCAGAACGCACGCCGACAGCGCGGCGACGCACGCGGCCGCCATGCAGATTTCACGAAGCTTCATCGAATCTTCTCCTTGGGATTGGGGGAGTCGCGCCACCATTCGCTGTGTCGGATGTGGCCGCCGCATCGTGCCGCAGCATTGCCGAAAGCCGGCTTAACGCAGGTGTGGCGGACGCCGGCTCCCGGGTCCGGAGCGCGCGTCGGGGGCACGGCCGCGCCCTGCAACCAGCCGCGCAACGGTCGCAGCCAGGGGCCCGCACCCGGCGGCCGGGTAGAATTGCGCGATTCCTCCGTCGCGCATCGCCATGACCGAAACCGTCCGTCCCGCCTTCCACGGCTTTGAACAGATTCCCCTGCGCGAATACGCCGAACGCGCGTATCTCGACTACTCGATGTACGTGGTGCTGGACCGCGCCCTGCCCTTCATCGGCGACGGCCTGAAGCCGGTGCAGCGGCGCATCATCCATGCGATGAGCGAGCTGGGCCTGAACGCGGCGTCGAAGCCGAAGAAGTCCGCGCGCACCGTCGGCGACGTGATCGGCAAGTTCCATCCGCACGGCGATTCCGCCTGCTACGAAGCCTTGGTGCTGATGGCGCAGCCGTTCTCGTACCGCTATCCGCTGATCGACGGCCAGGGCAACTTCGGTTCGCCGGACGACCCCAAGAGCTTCGCGGCGATGCGCTACACCGAAAGCAAGCTCACGCCCATCGCCGAGGTGCTGCTCGGCGAACTGGGACAGGGCACGGTGGACTGGGACCCGAATTTCGACGGCACCCTGCAGGAGCCCACCTGGCTGCCGGCGCGCCTGCCGCACCTGCTGCTCAACGGCACCACCGGCATTGCGGTCGGCATGGCCACCGACGTGCCGCCGCACAACCTCAACGAGATCGCGTCGGCCTGCATCCGCCTGATCGACGACCCGGACGCGACGGTCGCCGACCTGTGCGAACACGTGCGCGGCCCGGACTATCCGACCGCCGCCGAAATAATCACTGCGCCCGCCGACCTGCGCGCGATCTACGAAACCGGCAACGGCAGCGTGCGCGCCCGCGCCACCTGGACCCGCGAAGGCAGTCATAACGGCGGCAACATCGTCGTCACCGCGCTGCCCTACCAGGTCTCGCCGTCGAAGGTGATCGAGCAGATCGCCCAGCAGTTGCGCGCCAAGAAGCTGCCGTGGCTGGACGGCGAAGGCATCCGCGACGAATCCGACCACGCCAACCCGGTGCGGCTGGTGCTGTTCCCGCGCAGCAACCGCGTCGATGCGGAACAGTTGATGGGCCACCTGTTCGCCACCACCGACCTGGAAAAGAGCTACCGCGTCAACCTCAACGTGATCGGCCTCGACGGCCGCCCGCAGGTCAAGAACCTGAAGACGCTGCTGAGCGAGTGGCTGGCGTTCCGCTACGACACGGTGACGCGCCGACTCAAGCACCGCCTGGAAAAGGTCGAACGCCGCCTGCACCTGCTGGAAGGCCTGCTGGTCGCCTTCCTCAACCTGGACGAGGTGATCCGCATCATCCGCACCGAGGACGAGCCGAAGGCCGCGTTGATCGCACGCTTCGACCTCAGCGAGGAACAGGCCGACTACATCCTCGAAACCAAGCTGAAGCAACTGGCGCGGCTGGAGGAAATGAAGATCCGCGGCGAACAGGACGAACTGGACGCCGAGCGCGACCGCCTGATCGCCACGCTGGATTCCAAGGCGAAACTGAAGAAGCTGGTCAAGGACGAGATCGCCGCCGACGCGAAGAAGTACGGCGACGCGCGCATGTCGCCGCTGGTGCAGCGCGAGGCCGCGCAGGCGCTGGACGAAACCGAACTGGTCGCCAGCGAGCCGATGACCGTGGTGCTGTCGGAAAAGGGCTGGGTGCGCGCGGCCAAGGGCCACGACGTCGATGCGGCCACGCTGTCGTACCGCGAGGGCGACGGCCTGCTGGCGGCGGTGAAGTCGCGCAGCACGCAGCAGGTCGCGTTCCTCGATTCGGAGGGCCGCAGCTATTCGACCGCCGTGCACACGCTGCCCAGCGCGCGCGGCAACGGCGAACCGCTGACCGGGCGCTTCTCGCCGGCGGCGGGCGCGTCGTTCCAGGCGCTGGCCAGCGGCGGCAACGACGACCGCTTCGTGCTGGCGTCATCGCATGGTTATGGCTTCGTCACCCGCTTCGAGAACCTGACCGGCCGGCAGAAGGCCGGCAAGACGATGCTGAACCTCGCCGCCGGCGCCAAGGTGCTGCAGCCGGCGGCGGCGGCGAACGTCGAAACCGACCGCATCGTCGCGGCGACCAGCGCCGGCCACCTGCTCGCGTTCCCGCTGTCGGAGTTGCCGGAACTCGACAAGGGCAAGGGCAACAAGATCATCGACATCCCCAAGGCCAAGCTGGGCACCGAGCGCGTGGTCGCCATCGCCGCGGTGTCGCCGGGACAGACCCTGCAGGTGAAGAGCGGCCAGCGCACCATGTCGCTTTCGTTCAAGGACCTGGACGAATACGTCGGCGCGCGGGCGACGCGGGGCGGGTTGCTGCCCAGGGGCTGGCAGAAAGTGGATGGGCTGGATGTCCAGTAGTTTCCCCTCTCCGCTCGCTGCGGGGAGAGAGAATGCAAGCACCCTCAGTGGCCGACGCTGCCTTGGCCGATCTTCGAAGTCTGGTACAACTCCAGGCCGATGCGCTTGATCAGGCCGAGTTGCTGCTCCAGCCACCAGGCGTGGTCTTCCTCGGTGTCCTGCAACTGCTTCAGCAGCATGTCGCGGCTGACGTAGTCGCCGCGTTCCTCGCACAGCTTCATCGCCGCGGCGAGGTTGGCGCGCACCTGGTATTCGACCTTCAGGTCGGCTTCGAGCATCTCCACCACGGTCTTGCCCGGCGCGAACGCATGCGGGCGCATGTCCGGATCGCCTTCGAGGAACAGGATCCGGCGCAGGATCGCGTCGGCATGCTCGGTCTCCTCCTGCATCTCGTGGTTGATGCGTTCGTACAGTGCCTTCAGGCCCTGGTCCTCGTAGCGGCGCGAATGCAGGAAATACTGGTCGCGCGCGGCCAGTTCGCCGCGCAGCAGTTCCTTCAGGCATTCGACGATTTCGGGGTTCCCTTTCATGACGGCTCCACCTGATTGATGACGGCGGCCATGATGCCGAATCCACCGCATCGGCGTTTCAATGGGAATCAGTTTCAGTCGTAGCCTGATTTGCCCATCAAAGCCCGGCGCAAACCGGGCCGCGACGAAGCAAGGCCCTCACACCGACGCCACCGCCTGTTCGTGCACGCCGGCCACCGCGCGGCCCGACGGGTCGGCCATGCTGGCGAAGCTGGCGTCCCACGCGATCGCCGCCGGCGACGAACACGCGATCGACTTGCCGCCGGGCACGGTCTCGGCCGCGGCCGGCGACGGGTAGAACCGCTCGAACAGGCTGCGGTAGAAGTACGCCTCCTTGGTCTGCGGCGGATTGACCGGGAAGCGCTTGTCGGCGGCGGCCAGTTCGCGGTCGCTGACCTGCGCCTCGGCGTGCGCCTTCAACCCGTCGATCCAGCCGTAGCCGACGCCGTCGCTGAACTGCTCCTTCTGCCGCCACAGGATTTCCTTCGGCAGGTAGCCGTCGAAGGCGTTGCGCAGCACGCCCTTTTCCATCCGCTGCGGGCCGTCGCTGCCCTTGAGGATCATCTTGTACCTGGCGTCCATCTTCATCGCCACGTCCATGAACTCGCGGTCCAGGAACGGCACGCGCGGCTCCACGCCCCAGGCCATCATCGACTTGTTGGCGCGCAGGCAGTCGTAGTTGTACAGCGCGTCCAGCTTGCGGATCAGTTCCTCGTGGAACTCGCGCGCGTTCGGCGCCTTGTGGAAGTACAGGTAGCCGCCGAAGATCTCGTCGCTGCCTTCGCCGGACAGCACCATCTTCACGCCCATCGCCTTGATCCGCCGCGCCAGCAGGAACATCGGCGTCGAAGCGCGGATGGTGGTCACGTCATAGGTTTCGATATGGCGGATCACTTCCGGCAGCGCGTCCAGGCCTTCCTCGAAGGTGTACTCGAAGCCGTGGTGCACGGTGCCCAGCATGTCCGCCGCCACCTTTGCCGCCGCCAGATCGGGCGAACCCTTCAGGCCGATGGCGAAGGAATGCAGGCGCGGCCACCACGCCTCGCTCTTGTCGCCATCCTCGATGCGATGACGCGCATAACGCGCGGCCACCGCCGCGACCAGCGAGGAATCCAGCCCGCCCGACAACAGCACGCCGTACGGCACGTCGGTCATCAACTGGCGGTGCACCGCCGCCTCGAAGGCTTCGCGCAATTCCTTCGCGTCAACCTCGACGCCTTCCACCGCGTCGTAGTCGCGCCACGGGCGCTTGTAGTAGGGCTTCAGTTCGCCGGTCGCGGTGTCGTACCAATGGCCCGGCGGGAATTGCGCCACGTCGGCGCAGGTGTCGGCCAGCGACTTCATTTCCGAAGCCACGCGCAGGCGGCCTTCCTTGTCGTGGCCCCAGTACAGCGGGCAGACGCCTATCGTGTCGCGGGCGATGATGGCGCGGCCCCTGGCCTTGTCCCACAACGCGAAGGCGAAGATGCCGTTGAGGCGGTTGAGGAAGGATTCCGGCTCGTCCTCCCGGTACAAGGCGTTGATGACTTCGCAATCCGACGCGGTCTGGAAGGCATAACCGCGCTTGAGTTCCATCTTCAGCTGGCGGTGGTTGTAGATCTCGCCATTGACCGCCAGCGCCAATTCGCCATCGTCCGACAGCAGCGGCTGCGAACCACCGGCCGGATCGACGATGGCCAAGCGTTCATGAACGAGGATCGCGCCATCATCGACATGCACGCCGCTCCAGTCCGGGCCGCGATGGCGCTGGCGCTGCGAATGCTCCAGCGATTGCCGGCGCAGCACCTGCAGGTCGTCGCCCGGTTGCAGGCCGAAGATGCCGAAGATCGAACACATGTTGAAAGCTCCAAATTGTCTGGGTGATTCGCGGGGCAGAAAAAAACCCGCATCGGGCGATGCGGGTTTTCGCGTACGGCTGGCGTGTTTCCTTGCCTAGTCGCAGACCCGCATCGTCCGCGCGCGATTGTTCGCGCGCAGGTTGTTGCGGCTGTTGTTGGCGATGTTGGCGGGGAAAATACGCATCGACGGCAAAGCTAACCGATCCCCCGGCATCGGCGCAACAGTTGCGCCGGCAACCTTCCCGCTCACGGCTCGTTCGCTGCGTTCGTCCCGGTTTCCGCATCATCGGTCTCGACCCGGTTGCGGCCATTGCGCTTGGCAAGATACAGCGCCGCGTCGGCACTGCGGATCAGTTCGGTCGGCGCCATTCCCGCGGTCGGCACCCTCGCGGACACGCCCAGGCTGACGCTGCAGGACGCGCCGGCCCCGGCCATGATCCGCGCCACCCGCTGCCGCACGTTCTCGGCCCGCGCCCTGGCCTGCTCCAGCGAAACGTCGGGCAGGATCAGGGCGAATTCCTCGCCGCCGTAACGGGCCGCCAGTTCCCGCGACGACGCGACTTCCGATCCCAGCACCTGCGCCACACGGCGCAGTTGCTGGTCGCCTTCCTGATGGCCATGGCGGTCGTTGAACTGCTTGAAGTTGTCCACATCCAGCATTACCACCGCCAGCGACTGGCCCCGTTCGGCACAACGCAGCCACTCGCGTGCCAGCGCCTGTTCCAGTGCGCGCCGGTTGGCCAGTCCGGTCAGGCCATCCAGGCTGGCCAGTTCGGCCAGCTTGTGGTTCGCCTGTTCCAGTTCGATGGTGCGCTCGGAAACCTTGATCTGCAGTTCGCGGTTGCGTGCCAGCACCTGGCGAAAGCGGTAGCGCGCCAGCAACCAGACCGCGCCAACGACCAGCAGCAGGCCGGCGAGCCAGAACGCCGCACGCACGCCGGTGCGTTCGTACCAAGCCGCTTCGACCCGCAGCGGATAGCGCAGCATTTCCACGTCACGGCCATCGTGGGTGCGCGCCTGCAACTCCAGGGTGAATTCGCCCGGCGGCAGCCGCAGGTAGTTGAGGACGCGATTGTTGCTCCAGGCCGACCATTCCTCGTTGTGGCCCAGCATGCGATAGCGGAACTCCAGGTTGGGGTCCATCGTGGCCAGGCCAAAACGAAAGCCCAGGCCCGAATGCGGGGGCAGCACCTGCACTTCCCCGCTTGCCAGCGGCAGCAACGACAACACCCGCCCGGCATGGCGAAGTTCGACACGGTCCAGTTCCGCCCGCAACGGCGCCGGCTCCGGGTTGGCAACCCCCGGATCGAACTGCAGCAGGCTGTCCCAGGTGGCCAGGCGCAATTGACCGTCATCCTGCAGTTTTACCGCCCGATAGCCCGGCGCAAGGCCGGAGGCCAGTTGCAGCGAGCGGAAATTCGTCTCTCCCGGCGAACGCCGCCACAGTCGTTGCGAGGTCCAGACGAAACTGCCCAATGCCGTTTCCATGCCCTGCAATTCCCTGGCGCGATCCAGCCCCGGCAGCGCCGGCAATCGGGCGGCGACAAAACGTTCGCCCTGCAATTGCTGCACGCGCTCGCCGGAAATCGCGTAAAGGCGGCCATCGAGCCCGAACAGGTGCGTGCCGAACTCCGGATCGGTCGCCAGCCCATCGGTCGCGCCGAAGCGACGCCGATCGCGCAGCTGGCCATCGTCGGGATCGAAGCGCCAGCGCAGCACACCGCCACGCGCATCGCCCAGCCATACTTCACCCGGCGCGGCCTCGTGAACGCCACTGGGTACCTGGCCCTGCAGGCTCCAATGCGCCGCCACCTGCCAGCGCCCGTCGCGCTCCGCCAGCCAGTAGATCTCCCGATCGCCCACCGCAAGCATGCGCCGCGGATCGAACCGCGAACGCAACAGTTGGTTGATCGATGCGTACTCCAGATCGACCAGCCGCCGCGGCCGCACCGCACCGCGATCGAGTACCTGCAATCCCCAACGGTCGCCGATGACCAGGCCGGCCTCGGTCGATTCCAGGGCGAACGCCTCCATGTTCTGCGTCCATCCCTGCGACACGAAGCGCAGGGCTTCGCCGCCCTCGGGCATCGTACTGTGCAGCACGTCGCCGGAGGTGGCCACCCACAGCGCGCCGTCGTACCAGGCGCTGTCATAGACCAGATTGCCCAAACCATGCCGCCGGTCATAGACGGTCCACGGCGACGGCAGCCGGAGTCGCGTCAACCCGGCCTCGCTGGCCACCCACAGCCTGCCCTCGTGATCGGTGGCGAAGGCATTGGCCACGCCAACGCCCAGCGCGATGCTGTCGATCAGGCGCAGCTGCGGCGAAAACCGCATCAGCACGCCGTCGATGCTGCCCACCACGAGACTGCCGTCGGGCAATGCCGAACCGTAATACGGCGGGTGCCGGGCGAATATGGCATCGTCGTCGCTGGCGAGCTTGCGCACACCGCCGGCATCGGCCAGGTGGAAGCCGTCGTCGGCCGTGATCAGGATTCCGTCCGGGCGCGCCCACATGTCATAGACGGCCTGGGTCGCAAACACCTGCGCGCCGGGGATCGGCACGGGCACGCCGTCGTCCACCCGGCACGGCCCCACCCCGCCGACACGCAGATAGACCGAGTCGCCGACCGTGAACAGCACCTGGCGCGCCTCCGGCGGCAGTGTCCAGTGCCGCGCGCCTCCATCCCTGTCCAGCCGGAACAGCACGCTCTCGCCGAGGAAATACAGGCCGCGCGAAGTTTCGGCGATGCCCCAGACCTCGCCGGCGGCCAGGGCCCTGACATCGCCGAACCTGGGCAGCAGGTCGTCGAAGACCAGACTGCCGTCCGCGGTCCTGCGCAATTCGCCGAACAGGTCCACGCCGCCAACGTAAAACCGGCCGTCGGCCGCCAGGAACAGGGACTTGGCCGGCGACTCCCGCGGCAACTCGAACAGCTCCCAGGCACCGCTGCCGGAAACCATCAGCCCACGGTCGCTGGCGACGTACAGCGTGCCCCGCGCATCGGTGGCGATGGCGTTGTAATCGGGCCCGGCCGGCAGTTCGACCGCCGAGTAGCGCTGCATGAGCGGCAAGCCATGCACTGCGGCAACGGCACGCTGCGTGCACAGCAAGGCCGGCAGCAAGAGCAGCAGTGCCAGGAAGCGGAGCGGGACCATTGGCCGATTATGCGACGGATTGGCGGCCGGATGGCCGCATTCCCCTCACTTCAGGCCAGCAGACGCTCGATCAGGCGCTGGTACAACGCGGGCAAGGCTTCCAGGTCGGCCACGCGCACGTTTTCATCGACCTGGTGGATGCTGGCGTTGACCGGGCCGACTTCGATGCATTGCGCGCCCAGCGGGGCGATGAAGCGCGCATCGGAAGTGCCGCCTCCCGTGCTTTCCTCCGGCGGCGCGCCTGCGAATTCGGTCAGCACGTCGCGGGCGATGCGGCGCAGCCGTCCTTCGGGCGTGTGGAAGGGTTCGCCGCTGCGATGCCACTTCAAATCGCATTGCAGGCCGTGGCGATCCAGCAGCGCGGCGATTTCCGCTTCCAGCCTCGGCGCATCCCAGTGCGGGTTGTAGCGCAGGTTGAACAGCACTTGCAGGTCGCCGGGAATCACGTTGCCGGCGCCGGTGCCGGCGTGGATGTTGCTGATCTGCAGGCTGGTCGGCGGGAAGCTCCCGCAGCCTTCGTCCCAGACGCGCGCAGTCAGTTCGGCCAGCATCGGCACGGCCAGGTGCACGGGGTTGCGCGCCTTGTGCGGATAGGCGACGTGGCCCTGCACGCCCTTGACCGTCAGCGTGGCGGACAGGCTGCCGCGACGGCCGACGCGCAGCAGGTCGCCGAGTTTTTCGGTCGATGACGGCTCGCCGGTGATGCACCAGTCGATGCGCTGGCCGCGTTCGCGGAACACCTCGGCGACCTTGCGCACGCCATCGATGGCGTCGCCTTCCTCGTCACTGGTCAGCAACAGCGCGACCGTGCCGGCGTGATCGGGATGCGCGGCGACGTATTTTTCCAGCGCGATGACGAAGGCCGCCACGCTGCCCTTCATGTCGGCCGCGCCGCGCCCGTACAGCACGCCGTCGCGGATTTCCGGCACGAAAGGATCCGATGCCCAGGCCTCGGCCGGTCCCGGCGGCACCACGTCGGTATGGCCCAGCAGCACCAGCACGGGGCCACCTTCGCCATGCGTGGCCCACAGGTTGTCCACCTGGCCGAAGCGCAGATCCTCGGTGGCGAAACCGGCCTGCTGCAAACGCCACGCAATGGCCTGCTGGCAACCGGCATCGTCCGGCGTGATCGAACGGCGGGAGATCAGTTCGCTGGCCAGTTGCAGTACGTCGCTCATCCGATGCCAAACCGCTTCTTGAATCCGTTGTCGGAAAACCCCTGCGTCACCTCGCCATCGTCCGTCACCACCAGCGGCCGGCGGATCAACTGCGGATGCTCGCGCAGCAGCAACTTCCATTCGGCCTCGCTGCCCGGCGACTTGCGGTTTTCCGGCAACTGCCGCCACGTGGTCGAGGACTTGTTGACCAATGCATCGAAGCCGCCGACCTTGCCGGCCCATTGCACCAGTGTTTCCGGCGCCGGCTTGCTGTCGCGGTAATCGACGAACACATGTTCGACACCGAAACGGTCCAGCCACTTCAGCGCCTTCTTGCAGGTGTCGCAGTTCTTCAACCCATGCAGTGTCGTGGTCATCAGCGTTTCACCACCGGCAATTCGATGTAGCTGGTTGCATCCGCCGAATGGTGCACGGCATTGTCGGCCACCACCGGCTTGTCCTCGGTTTCGTTCGGACCGCCGGTATTGAGGTTGCGGGCGAACTTGGGGAAGTTGGAACTGGTCACTTCCACACGGATGCGATGCCCTTTGCCGAACTGGATCGACGTGGCGATCGGCGTCGGCTTCAGCGTGTAAACCTGATCCGGCCGCATCAACTCCGGCGCGGTGTAGCTGTCGCGATAACGCGCGCGCTGCATGGTGTCGCCGACGATCCAGGCGGTACCGTCCGGCGCGACATCGACCAGCTTCACCGCGAAATCGGTATCGCGGGCGCTGGAGGACACCTTCAGCACCGCATTGACGAAACCGGTGACTTCGATCGGTTCTTCCAGTGCATCGCTGGTATAGACCAGCACGTCGTGGCGCGACTCGATCTGGCGCTGGTCGAACGCGCCGGCCACGACAAGGCCGCCATTGCAGCAATCGCCGCCGCCGATGGTCTGCACCGGGTTGGCCGGGTCGTAGCGGTAGCCATCCTGCGGTTCGTCGCCCGTCGGCGCATCGAACGACAGCTTGCCGTCGCCATACATCGAATTGGCCTTGCCATTGGAACGCAGATACATCCGCACCGGTTGCGCGGCCTTCGGCGGCCATTGCGCGTCCGACTGCCAGCGGTTCGCGCCCATCGTGAAATAGCGCACGTGCGGCGTCGAAGCCGGGAACGCCTTCGGCTGCTCCTTCAACCAGCGGTCGAAGAACGCCCAGATCTGTTCGCTGACCGGGAAACTGGCATCGCCCATGTCGCGGTCGCCGACCTTGTAGTTCCTGTCCAGTTTCCAGAACTGGCAATGCGGGTTCGGGCCGATCACCGCGTACTGGTTGGCGCTGGCTTCGGTGTCGCTGTTGACCGTGCTGGCATGGTCGAACAGCGCCATGTTCGGGCCGATCGACACGTCGTACCAGCTGTTGAACCACAGCGCCGGCACACCCCAGCCCATCGAATCGTCGTACAGGCCGCCGGTCTTCCACGCCGCATCGCCGGGGCCGCGCGCGATCAATTCCTCGAAGGTCGCCGGCGGTTCGTCCAGCGACGACAGCAGTTGCGCATACGGCAGGTGCCAGATGTGCTTCTGCCAATTCACTTCGGGCTTTTTCGCATCCAGATCGTTGTACGCGGCGATGCGCGCGCGCATTTTCCCGTTCACGTCCTGCGGCAATTCGGCGCGCAACGGGTTATCGACACCGTACATCCACACCGCGAACAAGGTACGCGGCACGCCGCCGGTGTAGAAGTTGCCCTGTTCCCAGAACGGACCGACCTTGCCGATGCCCGCGCCGGCCGCCATCGGCACCATCGCCGCGTGCGCCGGGTGGTTCATCGCCGCCAGCGCCAGTTGCCATTCGGCCGAGGACGAACAACCCAGCGTGCCGACCTTGCCGTTGGACCACGGCTGCGCGGCGATCCAGCTCAGCGCGTCGTAGCCGTCGGTCTGCGGATAGCCGAGGATCTGGTACTTGCCCTGGCTGAAGTAGCGCCCGCGTTCGTTCTGGATGACGAAGGCGTAGCCGTGGCGCACCGCCTCGATCGCCAGCCGCGCGCTGGTGCCGCGCGGGTTGTGCTCGTTGTACGGGGTCTTCCACAACACCACCGGCAGTTTGCCGGCCGCACCCTTCGGCCGCCAGATGTTGGTGGACAGGCCGACGCCGTCGCGCATCGGCACCAGCACCGCGGTTTCGGCGTCGGCGATGGCGGCCAGTTCGGCGCGCAGGCCGTCTTCGCTGTAACGGGTGAGGTCGTCGGCGGCAATCGCGGAGGCCGAAGTCAGCACAGTCGCCAGCAAGGCGACAATCAGGCGTGTTTTCATCATTTCATCCTCGTTTCTGGCTCGTGGTGACGAGCGGCAACATCAATCCGCCAAACCACGCAGCAGATCGTTGACTGAAGTCTTGCTGCGCGTCTTTTCATCGACCTGCTTGACGATCACCGCGCAGTACAACGAATGGCTGCCGTCCTTCGCCGGCAACTGGCCGGACACCACCACGCTGCCCGGCGGCACGCAGCCGTAGGACACCTCGCCGGTGGCGCGGTCGTAGATGCGCGTGCTCTGGCCGAGGAACACGCCCATGCCGATCACGCTGTGGTGGCCGACGACGACGCCTTCGACCACTTCCGAGCGCGCGCCGATGAAGCAATGGTCCTCGATGATGGTCGGGCTGGCCTGCAACGGCTCCAGCACGCCGCCGATGCCCGCGCCGCCGCTCAGGTGGCAGTGCTTGCCGATCTGCGCGCAACTGCCGACCGTGGCCCAGGTGTCAACCATCGTGCCCTCGCCGACCCAGGCGCCGATGTTGACGAAACTGGGCATCAGCACCACGTCCTTGCCGAAATAGGTACCGCGCCGCGCCACCGCGCCGGGCACCACGCGCACGCCGCATTGCCTGAATCTTTCCGCATCGAAGCCGTCGAAACGCGCTTCGACCTTGTCCCAGAACGGCGCGGGCCGGGCGTCGATCACGCGCATGTCGTTGACGCGGAAATACAGCAGCACGGCTTTCTTCAGCCATTCGTTGACTTGCCAGCCGCCGCCGGCCACAGGTTCGGCCACGCGCAGTTCGCCGCTTTCGAGACCGGCGATGGCGGTGTAAACCATTGGTTTCACCGTGTCGGCGATTTCGGCGGCGGTGAGTTCGGCGCGGCGCTCGAAGGCGGTTTCGATGGCGGCTTTCAATTCGGCAGGGTTCGACGACATGCAGGTTTCCGCGGGGTGGGATTCGTGGGGTGGGGTTCAATTGGCGGCGAGCGACGCCTGCAGTGCTTTGCACAGGTGTTCCTGCGCCGGTTCATCCAGCGGCCGGTCGCTTTCGTCGGTGATCTGGAACACGTCCTCGGCGCGTTCGCCGAAGGTGGCGATGCGCGCGCCGTGAACGCGCAGCCGGCATTCGCGCAGGGTGCGGGCCACGTCGGCCAGCAGGCCGGGGCGGTCCGGTGCGACCAGGCTCAGCAGGGTGCAGCGGCCACCGAGCGTGGCGGCGAATTCGATCTTCGGCGGGAAACGGAAATACCGCAGTTGCCGCGGCAACGCACGACGCGCGGTACGCACCTGATCCAGTTGCCCTGCCAGCGCATGGCGCAAGCCGGCGGCGATTTCTTCCGGGTCGGTGCTGGCCCAGTTGTCGGCCGGCAGGATTTCGAACGTGTCGAAGACCATGCCGTTGGGCGCGTCCAGCACGCGCGCCTGGTGGATCGCGAAACCCATGCGGTCCAGCGTGGCCAGGATCGCCGCGAACAGGCCATCGCGGTCGGGCGAGAACACGAACACTTCCATCGCCGAACCATCGCTGCCGATGCGGCGCGTGGCCACCTGGGTTTCGCCCAACTGGATGCGCGCCAGTGCGGCGGCCTGCCACGCCAGTTGTTCGGGGCGATAGCGCAAGAAACTTTCGTCCGGCATGCCGGCAAACTGGCGGGCGATGGTCGCATCGTCCATGCCCTGCTCCGCCGCCAGCGCGCGCGCGGCTTCGCGGGTTTCGGCAATGCGCGCGACGGCGGCGACGGCGCGTTCGCCGCCTTCGCGCAGTGCGCGGCGCGTGGCGAAATACAGGTCGGCCAGCAGCCGGTCCTTCCACGCATTCCACAACTTGGGGCTGGTGCCGGCGATGTCGGCGCAGGTCAGCAGGTACAGGTAATCGAGGCGGTCGCGGTCGCCCACCAGGGCGGCGAAACGCGCGATCACGTCCGGGTCGGAGATGTCCTGTTTCTGCGCGGTCACCGACATGCGCAGGTGTTGCTCCACCAGCCACGCGACCAGTTCGGTATCCGGTTCGCTCAAGCCGTGCGCCACGCAGAATTCGCGCGCATCCACCGCGCCCAGTTCGGAATGGTCGCCGCCGCGGCCCTTGGCGATGTCGTGGAAAAGACCCGCCAGCAGCAGCAGTTCCGGCTTGCGCAGGCGCGGCCACACCTCGTGCGCGATCGAGAAGCGCTCATCGGGTTGCGCCGAAGCAAAACCGGCCAGGTTGCCCAGCACCATCAGCGTGTGCTGGTCAACGGTATAGACATGGAACAGGTCGAACTGCATGCGCCCGGACACCCGCGCGAACGCCGGTATCCACTGCCCCAGCACGCCCAGGCGCGCCATCCGCGTCAGCGTATCGACTGCGCGCGGGCCGCGCAGCAGCGCCATGAAAGCCGCGCGCGCGGCCGGCGTGGCCATGATGCAGGCCGGCAGGCGCGGCAAGGCTTCGGCCAGCGCGCGCGCGGTGTGCGAACGCAATCCGCGCACCTGCGCATGCGCGGCCCATGCGGCGAACAGCGCGAACACTTCGCCGATGTCGCCGCGCGGCCAGGCCGGATCGCGCGCCGCCAGATAGCCGCCGTACAGGTCGAAGCGTTCATCCAGCCGTTCCGGCGTCAGCCCGCCGTCGAACTGCTCCTCGAAGCGCTGCAACATGCGGTCGCCCACGCGGCGCACGATCGAGGCGCTGCGGTAGAAACCCTGCATCATCTTCTCGACGCCGAGGTTCTCGGCGTCGTCGGCAAAGCCCAGCTTGGCGGCCAGGGTTTTCTGGTAATCGAAGCGCAGGCGTTCTTCCGGCCGGCCGGCAACCAGGTGCAGGCCGTAGCGCAGGCGGCTCAGGGCGATGCGCTCGCGCCGCAACGCGCGCGCCTCGTCCGCACCCAGTTGGCCCAGCCCGACCAGTTGTTCCAGATCGTGCACGCCCCAGGTGCGCAGCGCCATCCAGCCCAGCGTGTGCAGGTCGCGCAGGCCGCCGGGGCCGTCCTTGATGTTCGGTTCGAGGTTTTCGGAAGTGTCGCCGAAGCGCGCGTGGCGCCGGCGCATTTCCGCGCGTTTGGCGTCGAAGAATTCGTGCGGCGGCCAGACCTTGTCGGTGGCGATCGCCGCGTCCAGCCGCTGCACCGCGGCATCGTCGGCCACCAGCGGGCGCGCTTCGATCAACGCAGTCAGCACGGTCTGGTCGGCAGCGGCCTGCGTGCATTGCGCGGGCGAACGCACCGCGTGGCTGGCCGGCAGGCCGGCGTCCCACAGCAACGCGAAGAAGCGCGACAGCGCACCGTGCTGCGCCTGCTGCGCGTCGGCATCGGCCAGCACCAGCAGGTCGATGTCCGAATGCGGGAACAATTCGCCGCGCCCGTAGCCGCCCACCGCAAACAAGGCCAGCGGCGCATCGGCCGGCACGCAGCGATCCCAGGCCTCCTGCAACAGACGGTCGGCCGCGCGCGCGCGCAGGGCCAGCAGGCGATCGCTGCGCGTGCTGTGGGCGAAGCGCTCGGCCAGGCGGGCGTCACTGTCGGCCATCCATTGCCGCGCCTGCGCGGCCCAGTCGGCGTCGAACTGCGCAGCAGGCACGGCAGCGGGCTCTTTCGCGACAGCGTTCATGGTCGCAACCTGTCAGTTCTCGGTGAGTGTTTGCAGCGCGACAAAGCACGGAGCATTTGTCCGCAAAGGACGCAAAGGACGCAAAAAAGACGGGGCAGGCCGTTCGTGCCGATGCAAGCCCGCGATTCGGGCTTTCCTTTTCGCGTCCTTTGCGCCCTTTGCGGACAACTCGCCGTTCACAGCCAGGCGTCGTTGTCGTCGCCGGGGATGCGGGTCAGCACGTCGGCGCCGTCGTCGGTGACCGCGATCATGTGTTCCCACTGCGCCGACAGCTTGCGGTCCTTGGTGACCACGGTCCAGCCATCGGGCATCACCCGGGTGTGGCGCGCGCCCTCGTTGACCATCGGTTCGATGGTGAAGGTCATGCCCTTCTTCAGCACCACGCCTTCGCCGGGGCGGCCGTAGTGCAGCACCTGCGGTTCGTCGTGATAGACCTTGCCGATGCCGTGGCCGCAGTATTCGCGCACCACGGAAAAACGCTCGCCCTCGACGTATTGCTGGATGGCGTGGCCCACGTCGCCCAGGGTCGCGCCGGGGCGCACGGCCTTGATGCCTCGCCACATCGCCTCGCGGGTCACTTCGACCAGGCGCCTGGCCATCACCGAAGGCGTGCCGACGAAGTACATGCGGCTGGTGTCGCCGTGCCAGCCGTCCTTCAGCACGGTCACGTCGATGTTGATGATGTCGCCGTCCTTCAGCACCTTTTCGCCGGGGATGCCGTGGCAGATCACGTTGTTGGCGCTGATGCAGGTCGCCTTGGGATAGCCGCGATAACCGACGTTGGCCGGGATGGCCTGCTGCACGCCCACGATGTGGTCGTGGCAGATGCGGTCCAGCTCGGCGGTGGTCACGCCCGGCTTGACGTGCGGGGCGACGATTTGCAGCACCTCGGCGGCCAGGCGGCCGGCTTCGCGCATCTTCTCGATTTCTTCGGGAGTTTTCAGGTTGATGGCCATGCGGGGATTATCGCCGATGCCGGCACGGTTTGCGGGCGCCGGCGGGGAAGCCCCCCTCGCCCGCTCCGACCGGCGCCCGTTCGCAAGCATTTGCGGGCCGGCCAACAGGACAGGCGCGCCGGGTCCGGGCTTTCCGGCCCACCCTCACACTGGCAGGACGACAGGCATCACGATCAAAACGTGACGCAATGCGTCATTCGGCCAAAATTCATGTGACGCAGTTTGTCAATCCCGAATCCTCACCCGGACTCACCCCGCCTCACGCCGATACCGGCACGGCGCGGGGACATGCCCGGATTTGCATGGCCTGCCCGTGCTCCCCGGCAGGCGCGAAGACGGCAACAGGCATGTTTCAGGCACTCCCTGCACGCCCGACACGTCAAAACGGATGAACAAGGTAATTCATGTTACTGAATTCATGAAGTTTTCACCGCGAGAGGGGAACTTGGCACGACACTTGCTTCCACCACGGCAGCCCGGCATTCCGTCGGGTATTCCCACCAGTAGAGACGCGCTTTGCCATGAACAAGATCCGTTTTGCCGCCCTGACCGCCGCTTGCGGCCTGGCCCTGACCGCCGGCGCCGCCGTTGCGGCCACCGACAGCACCACCACCACTTTCAGCGTCACCATCACCATCAACGAATCCTGCGAATTCTCCGGCGCCGCAGCCGATGACGTCGATTTCGGCGACGTTGACCGCTCGACCGCCGCAACCGCCACCGGCAATCTGTACGTCACCTGCACCGACGGCACGCCCTACACCATCGCCCTGGACAACGGCAGCCATGCCAGCGGCAGCGCCATTACCGAATACAGCCGCCAGATGGCCCTCGGTACCGTCTATGTGCCCTACGGCCTGTACACGGACAGCGGCTACAGCGAACTGTGGGGCGACGGCACCAATGGTTCGGTTGCGGAAAGCGAAGGCACCGGCGACCAGCAGACCTTCCCGGTCTATGCCGCGGTGACGGCCGCCAGCACCGACGTGGCCGCCGGTACCTATACCGACACCGTGACCGCCACCATCGCCTATTGATCCGGCGATGACGCTGCGCAGCCCCTTTCGTCCGCCTGCGGCCCAGGGCCGCGGGCGTGGCGCATCATCCCTCTGGCTGGCACTGCTGCTGGCCGCGATCGCCGGCACGGCGTCCGCGTCCAGCCTGCAGGTGTCACCGATCACGGTCGAGTTCCGCGCCGAACAGCAGGCACAGGCGCTATGGCTGACCAACAGCGGGGACAAGCCGCTGCATGCGCAGGTCCGCATCCAGCAATGGAGCCAGGCCGACGGCAAGGAGCAGTTGACGCCCACCCGCGATCTGGTCGCCAGCCCGGCCATCGTCGAAATCGCACCGGGCCGGAAACAACTGGTCCGGCTGCTGCGGCTGCAACCCACCGCCCCGGCCGGTGAGCTGGCCTACCGCGTACTGGTGGACGAACTGCCCGAAGCGGACAAGCCCGCCGACAGCGGCCTGAACCTGCTGCTGCGCTATTCCATCCCGACCTTCGTGCTGCTGCCGGGGGTGACGCCGTTCATCGAACGCACCACCCCGACGCCGCCCACCGACACCGCGCAGATTTCGGCCACGCTGGCCGCTGGCACCCTGTCGGTGAGCAACCGCGGCGACAGCCGGCTGCGGATCAAGCAACTGGTCTATGTCAACACCGACGGCAGCCGGATCCCCCTCAACGACGGTCTGGTCGGCTACGTGCTGGCCGGCCGGCGCATGCAATGGCCGCTGGCCCTGCCCGCCACGGCGCGGCCGGGCGGCAGCCTGCGCGCCACTTTCAACCATGATGGCCAGGAACAGGCGCTCCCGCTTGCCGCGACCGACCGTTGATGCCCGCCTGCCCCGCTGCCGCCTGCTTGCGCTGTTGTGCGCGGCACTGGTCGCGCAGGCGCAAGCGGACGGCATCGACGGCGGCGCCGGCATCGACACCGGCGCGGTACTGACGCCCGTCGAAGCCCTGGCCGCATCACCGGAAACCGGCGAAGGCGAGGAATTGTTCCTCGAAGTGGTCATCAACCAGTCGCCGACCGGGCGGATTGCGCGCTTCCTGCACCGCGACGGGCGGTTCCTGGCCGATGCCAACAGCTTGCGCCAGCTGGGACTGGCGTGGCCGGGCTCGGCGCAGGCGACCGGTCCCGTTTCGCTGGAACAGATCCCCGGCATCGTCGTGGCCTACGACACCGCCCTGCAGCGGCTGATGCTGACCGTGCCGCTGCAGGCGCTGGACCGGCCGATTGCCCGCATCGGCACGCGCGATGGCGGCATCGTGCCGGCCATCGACCCTGCGATGCGCGCCAGCGGCCTGCTGCTGAACTACGACCTGTACGGCCAGCACCAGGGCGACAACGACAGCCTCGGCGCCACCACCGAGCTGCGCCTGTTCGGCATCGGCCCCGGCACCTGGAGCAACACCCTGGCCAGCCGCGCGCTGCGTTCGCCCGCCGGCGACAGCAACGGCAACGTGCGCCTGGACACGTACTGGCGCATCGACTGGCCGCAGCGGGCGCTGTCGCTGACCGTGGGCGACAGCACCACCGCCGCGCTGGGCTGGAGCCGCGCCACCCACATCGGCGGCCTGCGCCTGGGCACCGATTTCAGCCTGCAGCCGTACCGCATCACCTCGCCGCTGGCCACCCTGGTGGGCGAGGCGGCGCTGCCTTCCACCGTTGACCTGTACATCAACGGCATGAAGCAGGCCAGCCAGGCGGTGCAGCCGGGCGTGTTCCAGTTCCAAAGCGTGCCCTCGCTCAACGGCGTCGGCCAGGCGCAACTGGTCATCACCGACATCAACGGCCAGAGCCGGGTGGTCGGCTTCGACCTGTACGGCACGCCGCGCCTGCTGGCAAAGGGGCTGTCCGAATGGTCGCTGGAACTGGGCGCGGTGCGCCGCGATTACGGCCTGCGTTCGTTCGAATATGCATCCGACCCGATGTTCAGCGCCACCGCGCGGCACGGCCTGGGCAATGCCTTCACCGTGGAAAGCCACGCCGAGGCCAGCGACGGCGTATCCCTGGCCGGCGCCGGCGCGACCTGGCTGCTCGGCCAGCGCGGCGGCGTGGCCAGCGTGGCGGTTTCCGGCAGCCACGGCGACGCGGGCAACGGCCACCAGCACCTGCTGTCGTACCAGTGGAGTTCGACCACGTTCAACGCCTACGCCGGCACCACGCGCGCCAGCGCCAACTACCGCGACGTGGCCAGTTTGCAAGGCTCGCCGCTGGCGCGCCGCACCGACCAGGCGTATCTCGGCACCAGCACGCCGCTGGGCCAGTTCGGCATCAGCCACGTGCGCCAGGACCTGCCCGATGCGGAATCCAGCCGCTACGCCAGCCTGAGCTGGTCGCGGCAATTGCCGCGCGGCGGCACGCTCAACCTCAACTTCAACCGCAACCTGCGCGACCACGGCCAGGACAGCGCCTACCTGTACTGGTCGATGCCGCTGGGCCGCCTGCGCACGGTGTCGGCCAGCACCCGCATCGAACGCGATTACCGCGATTTCACCGTGGAAGCCTCGCAGTCCGCGCCTTCGGACCAAGGCGGCTGGGGCTGGCGCGCGCAGGCCACCACCGGCGACAGTTCGAGCGGCATGGCCCAGTTGACCCGCATCGGCCGCGCCGGGGAATGGACGCTGGGCGCCAGCCAGTGGGACAGCGGCGACACCCTGGCCTGGGCCAGCGCGAGCGGCAGCCTGCTGTGGGCTGGCCGCCGCGCCCATGCCCTGCGCAATGTCGATGACGCCTTCGCCCTGGTTTCGACCGACGGCGTGCCCGGCGTGCCGGTGCGGCTGGAAAACCGTCTGGTCGGCGTCACCGACGAGGACGGCCAGTTGCTGGTCACGCCATTGCGCGCGTGGCAACGCAACAAGCTGTCGATCGATCCGCTGGACCTGCCCGCCGACCTGCGCATCGAATCCACCGAGACCGAAGCCGTGCCCGCCGGCCACGTCGGGGTGAAGGCGCGCTTCCGACTGCGCCACATGCGCATGCTGCAATTCAGCGTGCGCGACGCCGCCGGCAACCTGCTGCCGGCCGGCACCGCCGTGCAGGTGCAAGGCAGCGACGCGGCCACCGTGGTCGGGCAGGACGGCGAGGTCTTCCTGCAGGATGCACCGGCGGAAGGCGTGCAATTGCACTTCCGCAACGGCGCGCTGCAATGCACGCTGGCGCTGCCCGCCGCCGCGCCCGGCAGCAGCGGCCTCAACGATCTGGGAACGCAGACATGTCGATGAAATTTCCGTCCCTTGCCGCCCGCTGGCTGCCCGCCCTGCTGCTGGCGCTGATGTGCGCGTTCTGGCCGGGGAAGGCGGCGGCGCAGAGTTGCTGGGCCAACGGCGCGCTTTCGCTGGCCTTCGGCACGGTGACCAGCGCGGGCGCCACCGCGACTTCGACGGGGCTGTCCGCAACCTGCCAAAGCGGCTCGCAGACCACCTACTTCAGCATGTGCTTCTATCTCGCCGCCGGTGGCCAGTCCAACAGCAGCGTCAATCCGCGCCGGATGATCAACTACACGACATCCACCTACATGAACTACTACCTCTATTCCGATGCGGCCCTCACGCAACTGCTGGGACCGGTCGGCGGCGGCTACACCACCTACGAATTGACCGCCGTGGCTTCCGGCAGCTACGTGCAAGTCGCCACTCCGCTGACCGTGTACGGCCAGGTGCCGTCCGGCCAATCCCTGTCCGCCGGCAGTTATCAGGAACAAAACCAGACCGGCACGCTGTACTACCGTTACAGCACCTCGGGCTATCCCACCAGTTGCACGACGGGTGGTTCGGGCGGCGGGACTGTTTCCACCTCGTCCAGCGGCATCACCGCCACCTACGCCGACACCTGCGCCATCAGCACCGCCACCGACCTGAGTTTCGGCAGCGTTGACAGTCTTGCCAGCGCACAGGACCAGACCTCCACCATCACCCTGCGCTGCCCCTCCGGCACCGCCTGGAAGCTCGGGCTGGACAACGGCAGCAACGCCAGCGGCACCACCCGGCGCATGACCGACGGCAGCAGCCACTACCTCACCTACGAGCTGTACCAGGACAGCAGCCGCAGCACGCGCTGGGGCAACACGGTGGGCACCGACACCGTCGCCGGTTCCGGCAGCGGTTCCACGCAAACCCAGACGGTGTATGGCCGCGTGCCCGCGCAGACGATATCGGCGGCAGGCACGTATTCGGACACGGTGACCGTCACCCTGACCTTCTAGCCGGTTTGCGCGCTGCCGCCCACAACGGCTATACTTCCGCGGCTTTGTCGGGCGCCTGCCCGCAAACACCGCCCACGCCGGGCGTCACCGGCGAATCCACACCTGCCGCCACAACCCGTTCCGGGGTGCTTCGCGAGAAGTCTGGAAACGGCGCGGCAGGGAGGCCCAACCCCGGAATCCCGCCGGCATCCATCACCAATGCCGGCAGTCGCGCACTCCTATTCCCGCGCGATGGATTCCCTTACCGAGGAAACACCGCAATGCCCCAGATCACCATGCGCCAGATGCTGGAAGCCGGCGTCCATTTCGGCCACCAGACCCGCTACTGGAACCCCAAGATGGCCCCGTACATCTTCGGCGCCCGTGGCCGCATCCACATCATCAACCTGGAAAAGACCGTCCCGCTGTTCAACGACGCGATGAACTTCATCAGCGGCGTGGCGCAGAAGCGCGGCACCATCCTGTTCATCGGCACCAAGCGCAGCGCCCGCGACACGATCAAGGAAGAAGCCGAACGCGCCGGCCAGCCGTTCATGACCCAGCGCTGGCTGGGCGGCACCCTGACCAACTTCGCCACCGTGAAGAAGTCGGTCGCCCGCCTGAAGGAACTGGAAGCGGCCGAAACCGACGGCACCTTCGACAAGCTGGTCAAGCACGAAGTGCTGAGCCTGCGCCGCGAACGCGACAAGCTGGAAGCCAGCCTCGGCGGCATCAAGGACATGAACCGCCTGCCCGACGCGCTGTTCGTGATCGACATCGGCCACGAAGACATCGCCATCAAGGAAGCCAAGAAGCTCGGCATCCCGGTGGTCGCCGTGGTGGACTCCAACTACGACCCGGCCCTGGTTGACTACGCCATCCCCGGCAACGACGACGCCATCCGTGCCGTGCAGTTGTATGCCCGCGCCGCCGCCGACGCCGTGCTGGAAGGCAAGGCCGCCGCCCCGAACGCCGCCGTCGTGCGCGAAGAGGAATTCGCCGAAGGCGGCGACGCCAGGCCGGCCCGCAAGCCGCGCGCGAAGAAGGCCGACGAGGCACCGGCCGCCGCCGCCGAGTAACAGCGGCGCAATGCAGCCGCGCGAACATGCGCGGCTGCCCATCCATCAGGCAGGGCGGGTCCTGGCCCGCCATCGCCGAAAGCCGGCGGGCCAAGACCCGCCCTACATCATTTTCGAGGTTTACCCAATGGCTGAAATCACCGCATCCCTGGTCAAGGATCTGCGCGAGCGCACCGGCGCCGGCATGATGGAATGCAAGAAGGCGCTGACCGAAAGCAACGGCGACATCGACGCCGCGGCCGAAGCCCTGCGCAAGTCCGGCGCCGCCAAGGCCGACAAGAAGGCCAGCCGCGTCGCCGCCGAAGGCCGCATCGCGGTGGCCCGGGACGGCGGCACGGCCGTGCTGGTCGAAGTCAATTCCGAAACCGACTTCGTCGCCAACGACGTCAACTTCAAGGACTTCGTGCAGTCCGTCGCCGATGCCGCGCTGGCCGCCGGCAGCAACGACGTCGAAGCGCTGAAGGCCGCCAGGCTGGCTTCCGGCGAAACCGTCGAGGAAGCCCGCGCCGCCGCCGTGCAGAAGCTGGGCGAAAACATCCAGATCCGCCGCCTGGCCTGGGTGAACGGCAGCAGCAACGTCGGCGCCTACGTGCACACCAACGGCAAGATCGGCGTGCTGGTTGACCTGGCCGGCGGCAACGCCGAACTGGCCAACGGCCTGGCCATGCACGTGGCAGCGATGAACCCGCCGTACAACAAGGCCAGCGACGTGCCGGCCGACTTCGTCGCCAAGGAAAAGGAAATCGAATTGGCCAAGATGAGCGAAAAGGACAAGGCCAAGCCGGCCGAAATCCTGGAGAAGATCATCAGCGGCAAGATCAACAAGATCGTCAGCGAAGTCACCCTGTACGGCCAGAGCTACGTGCTGGACGGCGACAAGACCGTCGAAGCCGCGCTCAAGGCCGGCGGCGGCGACGTGGTCGGCTTCACCCGCCTGGTGGTGGGCGAAGGCATCGAGAAGGTGGTCGAGGACTACGCCGCCGAAGTCGCCAAGGCGATGCAGGTCTGATCGACCCGCTTCACCGCGACACCCGCGTCAATGAAGCACGAAAAAGCCGCGAGCAATCGCGGCTTTTTCATTTCACCATGGCTCCAGTGCCGCATTCCGCTGGACTGCGCCGAAGCTCGATACAGAAGGTTCATCAATAGTTTCAGGCCGCCGTCGCGCGACAAGTTGCCGAGCTTTCGCCTGGGGGTGCCGGAGCAACACGCACCAGCGACCATGCACTAATGGCCTGTATCCGGCGGCTGTTAGAACCTGTTCAAAGTCTGTCGCGAGCGCCGCCAGATGGCGCGTGGTGGAGCGCAGGAAGCGCAGCGTATGCGTGATACGTGAGCATTCCGAGCACCGCACGCGCGCCATCTGGCAAGCGCAGCAAGACTTTGAACAGGTTCTTAGAGTGCACCTTCCTGAATCGCCTGATAGGTGGATCGAACTTCGGGCATGAAGCCACGGCTGCGTGCGAATTCACCATCGGAGACACCAGACCAAGGATTCATCAACGGCGTCGCGTCTGCATGGAGTGAATCTCCCGCGATCTTGCTCAGCTCCTGGATGGACATGGGCGCGTCGTCGGTGGTGTTGACGATATGACCGTCGAAAGTCCCCGCGAGCGCCAGCTTCGTCACCGTGGCGATATCACGGTGATGGATCATGCTCAGGCGGTTTGCCGGGTGGAGCTTGAGAAGCTGGGCAATGTGCGGGATCTGGCCGATATGCCCATCGGCATCACCATAGACGAAGGCGAAACGCAAGATCGACCAGTTGAGGCCGCTTTCACGTAACAGCTTCTCCGCTGCGACCTTGCTGGCGGGATAGTCCCGCTTGGGCGCAACGTCGTCGCTCTCCAGAGAGGGCCGCAGGCTATTCTCGTTATAGACGAGACTGGTGCTGGCCAGGATAAACCGCGCCGAGGGCGCCTTCGCCTTGGCAGCGTCGACGAGATTGCGCGTACCCTCAAGATTGACATCCCAAATCTGCTTGGCATCTTGCGTGCGCAAGACGCCTGCGAGGTGGACGATTGCGTCGACACCAGCGACGGCAGCAGCCAGCGAGGCGGGGTCAAGAATGTCCCCCTCGACCGGCGTCACACCAGATGCGACGTCCTTACCCGATCGCACAAGTGCGCGGCAGTCGTAGCCGGCCTTGACAAGACGAGGCAGAAGCCTGGTGCCGACAAGACCAGTGCCGCCAGTGACGAGAATGGTCATGATTTTTTTCCCTTCTGAAGAAAATTGTTTAAGCGTTCAACACCGGCGCTGAGGACACGAACAACGGTTGAAAGGTCATCTTCAGGAACGCCCTCGAATGCGGTTCTCAAAATCAAAGCGATCGGATCGGGTAATGTTTTCCAAAGCGCTCGCCCCGAAGGCGTGATCGTCAACAGTTTCTGCCGCTGGTCATGCGCAACGGTTGTCTGTTCAACAAGTCCCTTGCGCACGAGCACCGAGACCACACTGCTGAGCGTCGGCTTTTCGACCTGCAAGGCGATTTGTAGATCGCGTTGCGCCATC
>JASGDT010000025.1:0-110284 GCA_047607085.1 Pseudoxanthomonas sp.
CCGGTAGGGTGGGCACCTCCGGTGCCCACGCCATCCGCAAAGCTGAAACACAAACCCCGCTCCGGCGGGGTTTGTTTTTCCCGGCCCTGCCTTTCTCGGCCACCGGCTGCATGCCATCGTGGGCACTGCGTGCCCACCCTACAAAATCTGCGCAGTCACAATTGGCACACAACCTGCGTCAGATCCTGGGGTCAGGCTGGGGAGACGGCCTATCTATCACCGGGGATCACGTCATGCAATCCAGGCAGCAGGGTTTCACTCTCATCGAGCTGATGATCGTCGTGGCGATCATCGCCATCCTCGCCGCGATTGCATTGCCGGCATATCAAAACTACACGGTCAAAGCCCGCATCAGCGAAGCCCTGGCTGCCGCCGATGCGTACAAAGCACTGGTTATGGAAAACGCCGCAACCGGCTCGGCTTTTGCCAAGCCCGGTAGGGTGGGCACCTCCGGTGCCCACGCCATCCGTAAAGCTGAAACAACAAACCCCGCTCCGGCGGGGTTTGTTTTTCCCGGCCCTGCCTTTTTCGGCCACCGGCTGCATGCCATCGTGGGCACTGCGTGCCCACCCTACAAAATCTGCGCAGCCCGGTAGTGGGCACCTCCGGTGCCCACGCAATCCGCAAAGCTGCAAAACCCCGCTTCGGCCGGGTTTGTTGTTCCCACCGCCACATCTTTCGGCCATCGGACGCATGCCACCGTGGGCACTGCGTGCCCACCCTACGCGCTGCGCGCGCGCTATGCTGGCTACATGGCACGCTATCGCCGCGCCCGCGCTGCCGGCGCAACCTACTTCTTCACCGTGGTCGCCTATCGGCGGCAACCGATCCTGTGCAATAACGACATCCGTGCCGCGTTGCGCGATGGCATCGTGCTGGCAAGGCAAAAACATCCTTTCACGATCGATGCCTGGGTACTGTTGCCCGATCACCTGCATTGCCTGTGGACACTGCCCGAAGGCGACGCCGATTACGCCACGCGCTGGGCCATCATCAAGCGCCACGTGAGCCTGACGGTCCGCGATGCCTATCGTCGCGAGGAATGGCTCAACCCGTCCAAACGCAAGCACCGCGAATCCACGCTTTGGCAACGCCGATATTGGGAACACCAAATCCGCGATGCGAATGATTTCGAACGTCACGCCGACTACATCCATTACAACCCGGTAAAACACGGCCTGGTTGCACATGCCGTGGATTGGCCTCATTCGACCTTTCACCGGCATGTGCAGCGCGGCGTCTATCCATTGGACTGGGCGGACAACCCGGATCCGCTGGATCGTTTGGCTGGCGGCGAATGATTGCCGGTGCGTGGGCACTGCGTGCCCACCCTACAAAATCTGCTCGACTGCGTGCCCACCCTATTCGACTTCTACAACGCATCCCCTTTGCGCGGGGGTTTACCCCTGCCTGCCCGCACCAGCACGGATTTGGCCTGTCCGGCTTTTGCGCGTTTGCTGCGTGCGGCGAAATACCGCTCCGCTTCGGCGGTGGCACCCACGCGCGCGGCGATGGCGGTGGCGATGAACTGGTTGATGCTCACCCCGGAATCGCTGGCTTGTTGCGCGGCGGCTTCCTTGAGATCGGTGGGCAGGCGCAACGGGAAGTTGGCGATCGTGCTCATGGGCGGATTCTCCGTAGGCAATGAATCGGGCGCTCGGCGGTGATGCCGAATTTTTCGCATGCCTTGTGCATGTGACGGGTATTGAAGGTGGCAACCACGTCGGCCAGGCCGTTGATGGCGGTTTCGACCACCAGTTCGTCATCGCTGTCGGCCCCGGTGGGACGCCAGCGGTAGTCGAACGCCACCGGCACGCACAATCCTGCAAGTTCGTCCAGCACCAGACGCACGTCATGCTCGCCGATGCCGGCAGCCGACAAATGCCCGGGACGGGTCAGCACGGCTTCGTATTCCAGCATCAGCGGCACGGACAGCAACAGCACGCAATGCCGATCAAGTACGTCCAGGAGCAGTTGCCGGGACGCTCCCGCATCGCTCTGAAACGCAGCAACCATCACATCGGTGTCGATGACGAGTCTCAACATTATGACATCGTATATGACGTCATTATCCAATTCAAGCCCGGTAGTGGGCACCTCCGGTGCCCACGCCATCCGCAAAGCTGCAACGCAAACCCTGCTCCGGCGGGGTTGACCCGTCATGCGACGGTTGAAAAGCGCTTGTCGTTTCCGGCCCAACCTTTTTCGGCCACCGGCTGCATGCCATCGTGGGCACTGCGTGCCCACCCTATTCGACTGCATGCCCACATGCCGTGGCGTTCCTGCCCATCGTCGCCCGCATGGGCGATTTGACCCTGCTGATGGACAAGCAAAGCGGCAAGCCACTGGGGGCGGTGGCGTTGCGACCGTGGTAGCCGGGCAAGGAAAAAAGCAACTCCAGCCTGTCCCTTTTGCTCAAGGTTGCCATTGTATGCCACATGTGCATACACTTGACCATGAACTACGAATGGGATGAAGGCAAACGTACCGAAAACCTGCGCAAGCATGGCGTGGATTTCGCCGATGCCGTAGGCGCACTGGAAGACCCAGCGGGCCTGACCATCGAGGATGATGCCGAGGACGAAGTCCGCTTCATCACGCTGGGCTGCGGTTTCAGCGATCATGTCCTGTATGTGGTCTGGACGGAACGCAGCGAAGACGTCATCCGCATCATTTCCGCGCGCAGAGCCAGTCCCGGCGAAGCGCGCCAGTACCAAGGGTAAGCCACCATGACAAGCAAGATGCCGGAGCGGGATTTCAGTCAAGCCAAGCGCACTGGCGACGTGCCAGCGCTGGCCCGTATCCAGAAAGAAAACGAGGGCAAGGAGCGCATTACCATCCGCCTCGATACCGATGTGCTGGCTTGGTTCCGTGATCAGGTCAAGGGTGGCGGCAATTACCAGTCACTGATTAATGCTGCGCTGCGTGGGCATATCGAGCAAAACGAGGGGACTTTGGAACGCACGCTTCGCCGCGTATTGCGCGAGGAACTGCACCGGGCTGCGTGACGGAAAACACGAAAACAGCCCGGCAGGGTGGGCACCTCCGGTGCCCACGCCATCCGCAAAGCTGCAACGCAAACCCTGCTCCGGCGGGGTTGACCCGTCATGCGACGGTTGAAAAGCGCTTGTCGTTTCCGGCCCTGCCTTTTTCGGCCACCGGTCGCATGCCATCGTGGGCACTGCGTGCCCACCCTACCCGACTGCCGGTAGGTTCAGCCGTCACCGTGGAGCCCCCACTCCACGTCTTCGCGGATGAATTGCTCGGCCAGTTTGTCCTGGTGCGATTCCAGGTAACGGCGCAGGGACTCGGCGACCAATTCTTCCAGATTGCTGGCCCAGCCGCGATCGATCAGGGCTTGCGCTTGATTGACGAGCGGTTCGGGAATACGGGCTTGGACAGTGGACATGTGCGGTCTCCAAACAGCTTCGATGGAGTTTCCTGTGCCGTGTGGGGATTGTCAAACAAACGACTTCAAGCGGGAAACCGGGGAACCCAGGGGCAGAGTACCTTTTCCCCTACTCGACTGCTTTCGCACGCAAGCCCAGCTTCACGGCCCTGCGGCGCAATGCCTTGTCGAAGGTCAGGAATGCATCGCCGCCCGCTTGTGCAAGGTGCAGCGCATCGGCAAAGTCCAGGCCTGCACGGTGATATGAAACTGCCGCGCGCACGGTATCGGCATCACTGAATGCAACACGGCCACTGGCGTCCATCCATTCCACGAATTCGGCAAACCGTGCCGGGGTAAATTGATACCGTGATCGCAGCACCCATTCGGTTTCCAGAATCACGGTTGGGAATACGCGCCACACGCGTGCCGCCAGCGAGTCGATCGCGGCTTGGTATTCATCTGCACTGTCGCCGGTTGCCAACCGCACCAGCACGTTTGCATCAACGGCGGCGGGTTTCATGCGACAGGTCCACGGGCTTGCAAAGTTCTTCAGTGCTCAAATGCACGCCTGCCGGATTCCACGGTTTCCATGCTGGCGTACTGACGGGCCGCAGCACGATGTTTCCGTCTTCCACCGCGATGCCCAGCCGATTCCCGGGTTTCAGCCGCAGTGCATCGCGCACGCTGGCGGGGATGACCAATTGGCCTTTGGTGGACAGGGTTACGGTTTCCATTGCGTGGCCTCAAGCCGAGTAAGTCTCATCCGATACTACGGCTTACCCCGCTGGTAGGCAAGAAACAGGGGGCAGAGTACCTTTCCTCTGCCTTTTGCCGCCATCATGGCAGTACCGCCAACCCAAGCTTGCGCGCTGCCACATTCATGGTTGCGTCCAATCCGAGCAGCGTCGGGATTTTTGCTTCCATCGCAACGGCCAGATGCAGCGCATCGCCAGCGCGCAACCCGGTTTTGGCATCGCCGCAGAGTCGGGCCGCGCGCAGGTAGGCGGCGCGTGACACAGGCAACAGGCGCAGCCCGGCATCCGCCCACTGCCCGAATGCTTCCATTGCCGCTTTCACATGTGTTGGCCGCAGCAGCCTGGCGCGCTGCTTGGCGGCCAATGCACTGGCGAATTCCGTGATCAGCCATTCGGATGATGCAATTGGTTCGAAAGTGGCCGCCAACTGTGCTGCCACGCGTGCCGAATCCGGCTCGTGGGTGAGCAAGGCCACGGCGGCACTGGTATCCATGTAGATCACGTGGATGAGCCGCGATCAGTAGCGGGCATCGTCGCGCAACCTGCGCAGGACGGATTCGGTCATTGGCATGGATTGGCGCAGTTTCCCGGCTTTGGCAAGGAACGTGGCCTTGTCGAAGGCATGCAGGGGGACGATACGGATTTCGCCGGCCGGCGTTACGCTGACTTCCACTGGCTCGCCCTCCCTGAGCCGGGCGGCACGCACGGTTTCCGCAGGCAGGCGGATAGCCATGCTGTTGCCCCATTTGCCGACATTGATTTGCATGGCACTTCTCCGTAGATACACGGATATACACTACGCCGGCCTTGGTGGTGATGCAAGCCATGAAAACAGCAATTCGATTCGTGGGGTCAGAGTACGTTTCTTTCCCCGCCTCCCGATCGCTTCAAACACAAACCCCGCTCTGGCGAGGTTGACCCGCGATGCAGCGGTTGAAGGGTGCTTGTCGTTTACGGAGTCGTGACATTCGTTGGCCTGATGCTGATGCGGACACCAAGCGCAGCCAGCACGCGCTGGATGGTGTCGATACGGCGTCATTGCGTTCTCGCCAACAATTCGAGCTTGCCGGCCATCACGGCAAGGCGTTTGTCCCGCGTCCACAACGGCGCTGCGTTCAAGCGCGCTGCCGCCAGCAGGTGCGTATCCGCATAACCGATGCCCCTGCCCGCCAAGGCGTGGTTTTCGATGAAGGCTCGCACTTCGGCATCCGTTGCCGGCTGGGCCTGCGGCAGATCGTCCAGCAATTGCAGGAAACGCGTTCGGCCGGCAATGTTGCCCAGCGCCAGTTCGCCGACGACGAAGGCATGGGTCATCACTTGCCCGGCCTCCAGCAGGGCGGACAGTTGCTCATCGCGACGGCGCAAGTGGTCGATCCAGATAGAACTGTCAACCAGGATCATGGGGGTTTATTTACGCTTGGCGGCGTGGCGACTGCGCGGTGCGGCGCTGGCCTTCGGATCGCTGCCGCCAAGCAAGGCCAGCCGGCGTCCGCTTTCGCGGGCAATCAGCGCCTTCAGCGCCTCGTGAACCAACGCCGATTTTTCCTGCACGCTGGTGAAAGCCTGGGCTTTGGCGACAAGTTTGTCGTCCATCGCTATTGTGGTTCGCATGGGCTGTATCCTCTTTTTCAGGCACGAATATGGCATCAATTGATGCTGGATTCAATGCCATTGGCTTTGGGAAACCACGGGCCAGAACACCTTTCTTTCCCCATTTCCCGATCACCGCAAGCGCAAGCGGTTTTCAACCGCCCCAAGGCGGATCACCTCCCCGCTCCGGCGGGGTTTGTTGTTTTCGACAACGACAAACCGGGCGCCTCCGATGCCCACGCCCTTCCGCAACCGGCTTCGTCGTCGTGGGCACTGCGTACCCGCCTCACTCAACCCGGCTTACAACGCAAACCGTTCCCGCAGGATGGTGTCCACACGGGTCTGCCAGCCGGGACCAGTGGCGCGCAGCACGGCCAGCACGTCCTGCGAAAGCCGCAGGTTGATCTGCTCCTTCCGGTTCGCCTTGACGCTGCCGGAGGGGCGGCCACGCCGCGCCCGGATTTGCGGCGGGGTATGCACGGCGGCGTACTGGCCAGACACGGCTTGCTCCACGCTGCGCAGCAACGCTTCCTGGAACTCGGTCATTTCAGGGTCAATTTTCTTGGCCATACAGTTTCTCCTTCAGCTTCAACAGGAAATCGGTCGGCAACTTGTCGAACTTGGCTTTGGCGTACACGATGAGCAGCGCCACTTCACCACGCGGCAAGCGCGCGAAATAAATCACCCGTACGCCACCACGCTTGCCAGTGCCGGGGCGTGACCAGCGCACCTTGCGCAAACCGCCAGCGCCTTTGATGACCACGCCTTCCTCCGGGTTGGCCGCGATGAAATCAATGAACGCCTCGCGGTCTTCGTCTTCCCAGACCTTGGCCGCCTACTCGCGGAACGTATCGGTTTCAATGACGGTCAACATTATTTAATTGTATCCCCAAATAATTCGGGGGTCAATGTGGAAAACTGACGCCACGGGGGGATGGAGCGCCCCTGAAAACCCGGACAACCAACGCGCTGGTGGCCTGTATGCGAAAGCTGCTGACGACTGTCAACGCGCGGCAGCGGGATGAGATGAGATGAGGGCCGAGGCTGCAATGGCGGCTTGAAATCGGCAATTGCAAGACAGTCGCTGAATAGCGAGGACAGCCCGGACACGCGCAAGCATCTGTTTGGAGGTTGACTGCCCTCCGATGCGCGCCTGTTTTTGCCCGTACCGGCAACAGCCGCCGGTCCTCCGGGGAAACGTGGGAAACGCGGGAAACCACGATCTCCGGCACCGTTTCCCCTCCTACAACGGGTGCGGTAAAGTTGGCGCGGAACCTGGATGTCGTCCGACAACAGGCAGGGAACGCCGCATCCGCCGCATGGGAAATTCAGAATGAACGCCGTCGTCAGCAACAGCCCGAACCTGGTGGGCATCACCGGGATTGCCCGCCGCCTGGTCATGGACGGCGCGCTGGACGAGGCCGCCGCGCGCACGGCAATGGCCGAGGCCGCCGCGGCCAAGGCGCCGCTGGCGCAGTGGCTGGCCGACAAGAAGCTGGTCGCCCCGGCGCAGATGGCGGCGGCCAATGCCATCGAGTTCGGCATCCCGCTGCTGGACGTGAACGCCTTCGACCGCAGCCACAATGCGATGAAGCTGGTCAGCGAGGAATTGCTGCAGAAGCACCGGGTGCTGCCGCTGTTCAAGCGCGGCAACCGCTTGTTCGTCGGCATTTCCGATCCCACCCATACCCGCGCGCTGGACGACATCAAGTTCCACACCAACCTGGCGGTGGAGCCGATCCTGGTGGCGGCCGACCAGTTGCAGCGCACGCTGGACCAGTGGGGCAGCGCGGCCGACAGCTTCGGCGCCGACAACGAAGACGACGGGCTGGAGAACCTGGAGGCCATCGGTGGCGACGACGAGCCGGGCAACGAATCCGGGGTCGATGCCAAGGGCGACGACACGCCGGTGGTCAAGTTCGTCAACAAGGTGCTGATCGATGCGATCAAGCGCGGCGCGTCGGACATCCATTTCGAGCCCTACGAAACCGACTACCGGGTGCGGGTGCGCATCGACGGCATCCTCAAGCAGGTCGCGCGCGCCCCGGTGAAGCTGAACCAGCGCATCGCCGCGCGCCTGAAGGTGATGTCGCAGCTGGACATCGCCGAGAAGCGGGTGCCGCAGGACGGCCGCATCAAGCTGAACATCAGCAAGACCAAGCAGATCGACTTCCGCGTCAGCACCCTGCCCACCCTGTTCGGTGAAAAGGTCGTGCTGCGCATCCTGGACGGCAGCGCGGCCAAGCTGGGCATCGACAAGCTGGGCTACGAGCCGGACCAGCAGAAGCTGTTCGAGGACGCCATCCACAAGCCCTACGGCATGGTCCTGGTCACCGGCCCGACCGGCTCGGGCAAGACGGTGTCGCTTTACACCGCGCTGGGCATCCTCAACGACGAGCAGCGCAACATCTCCACGGTCGAGGACCCGGTGGAAATCCGCCTGCCCGGCGTCAACCAGGTGCAGCAGAACACCAAGCGCGGCATGACCTTCGCCGCGGCGCTGCGCAGCTTCCTGCGCCAGGACCCGGACATCATCATGGTCGGCGAAATCCGCGACCTGGAAACCGCAGAAATCGCGGTAAAGGCCGCGCAGACCGGCCACATGGTGCTTTCCACCCTGCACACCAACGACGCGCCGCAGACCATCGCCCGCCTGATGAACATGGGCATCGCGCCGTACAACATCACCAGCTCGGTGACCCTGGTGATCGCCCAGCGCCTGGCGCGACGGCTGTGCTCCAAGTGCAGGAAGCCCGTGCAGTTGCCGGACAACGCGCTGCTGGCCGAGGGCTTCAGCGAGGCGGAGGTGAGCGCAGGCATCACCCTGTACGAGGCCGGCGGCTGCGAGGAATGCACCGAAGGCTACAAGGGCCGCACCGGCATCTACCAGGTGATGCCGATGAGCGATGCGATCGCCGAGATCGTGCTGGAAGGCGGCAACGCCATCCAGATCGCCGCCGCGGCGCAGAAGGCCGGCGTGCGCGACCTGCGCCAGTCGGCCTTGTGGAAGGTGAAGCAGGGGGTGACCAGCCTGGCCGAGATCAACCGCGTCACCAAGGATTGACGCACCCGGCACCGGTTTCGCGAACGCTTGCCGGGCAAACCCTGCCAGCCGTCACACCAGGGGAATTTGCCTTGACGGAATAACGCGTTACCATCGTTTCCCGTGAATCCGGCTTGACTGGCCGGACTGGGGAAATCTGATGGCCGTAACCCGCAGCGCCGCCCGCAAGACCGCCGCGCCCGTCGCCCGCGACACCAAGTTGCTGGTGCCCTTCGTCTGGGAGGGCACCGACAAGCGCGGCGTCAAGATGAAGGGCGAGCAGGAAGCGCGCAATGCCAACCTGCTGCGCGCCGAACTGCGCCGCATCGGCATCAACCCGACCGTGGTCAAGCCCAAGCCCAAGCCGCTGTTCGGTTCCGCCGGCAAGCCGATCACGCCGAAGGAAATCGCCTTCTTCAGCCGGCAGATGGCCACGATGATGAAATCCGGCGTGCCGATCGTGCAGTCGCTGGAAATCATCGGCGGCGGCCACAAGAACGCCCGCATGAAGAAGATGGTCAATGCCCTGCGCACCGACATCGAGGGTGGCTCGTCGATGACCGAGGCGATCAGCAAGTACCCGGTGCAGTTCGACGAGCTGTACCGCAACCTGGTGCGGGCCGGTGAAGGCGCCGGCGTGCTGGAGACGGTGCTGGACACCATCGCCAGCTACAAGGAAAACATCGAAAACCTGAAGGGCAAGATCAAGAAGGCGCTGTTCTACCCGGCGATGACCATCGCGGTGGCGATCATCGTCAGCGCGATCCTGCTGATCTTCGTGGTGCCGCAGTTCGAGGAGACCTTCAAGGGCTTCGGCGCCGACTTGCCGGCGTTCACCAAGATGATCGTGGCCTGTTCGCGGGTGGCGGTGTCGTATTGGTGGATGGCGCTGATCATGGTGGCGGGCGCGATCTTCGCCTTCATCTTCTTCAAGAAGCGCTCGCTGGCGTTCCAGCATTTCCTGGACCGGATGATCCTGAAGGTGCCGGTGATCGGCCAGATCATGCACAACAGCGCCATCGCCCGCTTCGCCCGCACCACGGCGGTGACCTTCCGCGCCGGCGTGCCGCTGGTCGAGGCGCTGGACACGGTGGCGGGCGCCACCGGCAACACGGTCTATGAAAAAGCCGTGCACCGCATGAAGGACGACGTGGCCGTGGGCTTCCCGCTGAACATGTCGATGAAGCAGACCAACCTGTTCCCGCACATGGTGATCCAGATGACCGCCATCGGCGAAGAGGCCGGCGCGCTGGACACCATGCTGGTCAAGGTGGCCGAGTACTACGAGCAGGAAGTCAACAATGCGGTCGATGCGCTGAGCAGCCTGATCGAGCCGATGATCATGGTGGTGCTGGGCGTGCTGGTCGGCGGCATGGTGATCGGCATGTACCTGCCCATCTTCAAGCTGGCCGCGACCGTCTGACGGCCGCCGGAGTTTCCTTGCATGGCTTTTCTGGACCAGAACCCCGGCCTGGGGTATCCGCTCGCGGCCGGACTGGGCCTGCTGGTGGGCAGCTTCCTCAACGTGGTGATCCTGCGCCTGCCGCGGCGGCTGGAATGGCAGTGGCGGCGCGACGCGCACGAAATCCTCGAAGAACCCGACACTTACGACCCGCCGCCGCCGGGGATCGTGGTCGAACCCTCGCACTGCCCGCACTGCAAGCACAAGCTGGCGTGGTACGACAACATCCCGCTGTTCGGTTGGCTGCTGCTGCGCGGCAAGTGCCGCTATTGCAAGACGCCGATCTCGGCGCAGTACCCGCTGGTGGAACTGCTGACCTGTCTGCTGACCGTGGCCTGCGTGTGGCGCTTCGGCTTCGGCTGGCAGGGTTTTGGCGCGATCGTGCTGACCTGCTATCTGATCGCGGCCTCGGGCATCGACTTGCGCACGCGGCTGTTGCCGGACCAGCTGACCCTGCCGCTGATGTGGCTGGGCCTGGTCGGCAGCATGGACAACCTGTACCTGCCGGCCAAGCCGGCGCTGATCGGCGCGGCGCTGGGTTATGTGTCGCTGTGGTCGGTGTGGTGGCTGTTCAAGCAACTGACCGGCAAGGAAGGCATGGGCCACGGCGACTTCAAGCTGCTGGCGGCGCTGGGCGCGTGGTGCGGCTGGCACGGGATCCTGCCGATCGTGCTGCTGTCGTCGCTGGTCGGTGCGGTGATCGGTTCGATCTGGCTGGCGGCGAAGGGCCGCGACCGCGCCACGCCGATTCCGTTCGGTCCCTATCTGGCGATTGCCGGCTGGATCGTGTTCTTCGTCGGCGCGGATCGCATCCTCGCCGATTACTTGCGCCTGGCCGGTTTGCGCTGAACACGGGCAGTTGACGCCCGCGGGGTTGCCGGCGATGGCGGTGGCGACAACGCTTCGATCTCTTCGGCGCTCAATTCGCGCCATTGCCCTTTCGGCAAGTCGCCCAGCGGCAACTCGCCGATCGCGACCCTGACCAGACGCAGCACACCGATGCCGCAGGCGGCCAGCAAGCGGCGGATCTGCCGGTTGCGGCCTTCGTCCAGCACGATTTCCAGCCAGGCGTTGCGGGTGCCGGCACGCAGCAGGCGGGCCGATTTGGCTGACAGATGCATGCCATCGGTGTCGATGCCAGCCGTCAATTGCGCCAGCAGTTGCGCATCGGGCTGCGCATCGACCTGCACGTGGTAGGTCTTGTCCGGGCCGGTGGCCGGGTCGGTGATACGCGCCGCCCACAGCGGGTCGTTGCCGAACAACAACAGGCCTTCGCTGGCCTTGTCCAGGCGGCCAACCGGGGCGATCCAGCCAAGCGGCTCGCCGTCGATACGGGCCCCGTCGAGACAGCGATAGACGGTGTCGCGCCCGCGCTCGTCACTGGCGCTGACGACCAGACCACGCGGCTTGTTCAGCATCAGGCACAGGCGCCGCGATGACACGGCATCATCGATGACGCGGCCATCCACTTCGATGCGTTGACGTGTGGCGATGATCGGGAATTCCGGATCGGTGACGCACTTGCCATCCACCGCCACCCGACCGGCGACGATCCAGCGCGCCGCCTCGCTGCGCGAACACAACCCGCGTTTTGACAGCACCCGCGCCAAGCCATGGCGCGGCGACGAAGCGGACTTCATCTGCATACCGCGCGAGTCGTCGTCACCCGGGGACATGGCCGCCGCCGGCGACATGACCGCAGGCGGCAAACGGAGGTTATTCGGGCTTCGCTGCCGCGGGCGCGGCAGGCACGGCAGCAGCAGCCGGCGTGGTCGGATTGGCACGACGACCGGCGCTGTAACCGGTGGCCTTGAGCCATGCGTCGAAATCGTCCGCCGTCATCTTCTTGCCGTTCTGGGTCATGTTGAAACGATACGGCGTGTTGTCGAATTCGGTCTTTGGCTTGTAGGCGGCCGGATCGTTGGTGTTGACCACGATGGGCGGGGCACTCATGGCCACCTGCCGGCAGGCCTCGACGCGCTGGCGCAGCAGCACGCGATCAACCGACAGGTTCTCGTCGTAACCGCTGGCCAGCACGCCGCTGGGCGCGCCCAGGTCGGTATTGATGCCGAGCAGTTCCACCGCAAGCGGCGGCGCCAGCGTGGCGCGCGCCGTGGTTGCCGGCGGCAGGGCCAGCACGGCGCAATCCGAAGCGGCGGCTTGCGCCAGGGGAATGGCGCCCAGAAGCAGCAGGCCGACACGGTAGCGATTGCGCATGTTTGCGGGTTTCCAAGGATCGAATATGCAGCGAAGTTTAGGCAACCGGCTCCCGCACTGGCAAGGAGCAATGCCGGGGAATGCGGTGCGAGTTCGCAAAATACCCGTCCCATGACGCACGAAACCCGGCACATGGCCGGGTTTCGTGGGATCGCTTCGGAGGGACATCCGCAAACCTCGCGGATGTCTGTTCCGTTGAGCTTGCGCCTGATCAGTTCAGGACGTTCAGCTCGGTACGGCGGTTCTTCTCGCTCTTGCAGCCCGGCAGCGTCTGGCCGGTCGGCTCCAGCGGACGGCTCTCGCCGTAACCGATCGGGCCGGCCAAGCGGCTGGCATCGATGCCCTTGCCGGTCAGGTAGTCGTACACGGCGCGAGCGCGACGCTCCGACAGACCCTGGTTGTAGGCGTCCTTGCCGCACAGGTCGGTGTGACCGGCGACTTCGACGCGCAGTTCCGGATAACGGGTCAGGATTTCAGCAGCGGTGTTCAGGATCTCGATCGAATCCGGACGCAGGGTGGACTTGTCGAAATCGAAGTTCACGCCGTTCAGGTCGATGGTGATCTTGTCCGGCGGCGGCGGCGGAGCCGGGGCGGGAGCCGGCGGCGGCGGCGGCGGGGCCGGCGGAGCGGCCTTCGGACCCAGCGGGATCACGACGCCGACCGAAGCCAGCAGGTCGCCGAAGCTGTCGGCGTCGTCGATCGAACCGTCGTACGACGGGCCGACGGCGGTGTCGTCGAAGTCGATGCGGTAGGCCACTTCGGCACGCACGGCAACGCGGTCGCCGAGGTTGGACTGCAGGCCCGCGCCCAGCTTGGCGGCGAAGTTGCCTTCCTCACGCTGGCTGAAAGCCGGAGCCAGGTACTCTTCCTCGGCACGCTGGTAACCCAGGCCGGCCAGCAGGTACGGGTGCCAGTTCTTGTCCGCCAGCAGGAAGTGGCGACGCAGATCCAGCGAGATGCCGTACTGGCTCCAGTTGAGGTTCTGGTTGCTCTCCAGCGACGGATTCTGGTAGTTGATCTCGCCATCGACCGACCAGGTCGGGCTGACGAACTTGCCCAGGCCCAGCGCCCCGAATGGGGCATCTTCACTGTTGCGGTCGCCGTCCTGCACGTTGACGCCAACGGCGCCGGTCAGGTACCAACGGTCGTCGAAATCCTGGGCGGAAGCAGCCTGCGCCACTCCAAGCCCGGCCAGCAATGCGACACCAAGAAGTTTCTTGTTCATTTGCAGCTCCTTTGACAAAGAAAACGAAAATTGGGGGGACGAACTCGGATGGGTTACGGGCTTCTGCTTCGAGCCGCCAGACGGCCATGTCTGCACGTCACCGCCGCTACATTATGCGGGGCTTGATGAAGGCTTTGTTAACGTCACCATAACATGTGTACTGCCGCCTTGCCAAGCGCAGACGACTGCAACGACCACCCGTGCATTGTAACGGATACCGGCCAGTTGCAGCGTTGCGGCCCAATTCATCGACAATATCAGCCACCGCCGCCGGAATGCCACGATGAAAGCCGTTGCCCTGACCCGCTACCTGCCGATCGACGACCCCGAATCGCTGCAGGACGTCGAACTGCCCCGCCCCGAACCCGGCCCGCAGGATCTGCTGGTCAAGGTCGAGGCGGTGGCGCTGAACCCGGTGGACACCAAGCTGCGCGCGCCGAAGCCGCAGGTCGAGGCGACGCCGCGGATACTGGGCTTCGACGCCGCCGGCGTGGTCGAGGCGGTCGGCGCGGAGGTTGCCGGTTTCCGTCCCGGTGACGCGGTCTATTACGCCGGCGACGTGACCCGCCCCGGCAGCAATGCGCAATACCAGTTGGTCGATGCGCGGCTGGCGGCGAAAAAACCGGCTTCGCTGGATTTCGCCCAGGCCGCCGCGCTGCCGCTGACCGCGATCACCGCGTGGGAATTGCTGTTCCAGCGCATGCCGTTCGCGTTCGACGGCGGCGGCGCGGGCAAGACCTTGCTGTTGATCGCCGGGGCCGGCGGCGTGGGTTCGATCGCGATCCAGTTGGCGAAGCTGGCCGGTTTCCGCGTGGTCGCCACCGCTTCGCGCGCCGACACCGCCGACTGGTGCCGGCACATGGGCGCGGATGCCGTGGTCAACCATCGCGAACCGCTGGCCCCGCAATTGCAGGCGCTGGGCATCGCGCAGGTCGAGGCGGCGCTGAACCTGGCCGACACCGTGACCTACTGGCAATCGCTGGGCGAACTGCTGGCTCCGCAAGGCCACGTCGGCCTGGTCGTCGAGCCGACCGCGCCGCTGCCGATCGGCGACCCTTACAAGGCCAAGTGCATCGGTATCCATTGGGAATTCATGTTCGCCCGCCCGCGCTTCCGTACGGCGGACATGGACGAGCACGGCAAGATCCTGGCCCGCGTGGCCGAGTTGGTCGATGCCGGCAGGCTGCAAACCACGCTGACCGAAACACTCGCGCCGATCAACGCCGCCAACCTGCGCGAAGCGCACCGGCGGCTGGAAAGCGGCACCACCATCGGCAAGCTGGCCGTGCAGGGTTGGGCATGAACATAGGGGGTTCAAGCATGGCCGAATCGCTGCACGCACGCTTCGACGCCACCACCGTCGCGCAACTGCGCGCGCGGGGGCTGGAGAAATGGGCTTCGTATCCCGACGACATCCTTGGCGCGTTCGTGGCTGAGATGGATTTCGGCATTGCGCCGCCGATCCAGCAGCGCCTGCGCGAAGCGGTCGAAGGCGCGCAGACCGGCTACCTGACCACGCCGATGTTCCGCGACCTGAATCGGGCCACGGCCGCGTTTTTGCGGCGCCGCCACGGCTGGCCCGTCGAGGCCGGCCACGTGCACGCGATGCCGGACGTGATGAAGGCGCTGGAAACCATGCTGCGCTTCCACTACCCGCAGGGCGGGCCGGTGATCGTGCCGACGCCGTGCTACATGCCGTTCCTGCGCTTCCTGACCGAGCTGGGCCATGCGCCGGTGCAAATCCCGGTGGTGCATGACGGTACGCGGTTCGTGCTGGATCACGACGCGATCGACGCGGCTTTTGCCAATGGCGCGCGCGCGCTGCTGCTGTGCAATCCGCACAACCCGGTGGGCCGGGTGTATTCGCGCGAGGAATTGCTGCGACTGGCGGAAATCGTCGAAAAGCATGGCGCGCGGGTGTTTTCCGACGAAATCCATGCGCCGCTGGTGTATCCGGGCAACACGCCCGATACGGGCCGGCATGTGCCATATGCCTCGGTTTCGGAAGCCGCAGCCGCGCACGCCGTCACCACCGTATCCGCGTCGAAGGCCTGGAACCTGCCCGGTCTGAAGTGCGCGCAGATCGTGTTCTCCAACGATGACGACCTGCGCCGGTTCAAGCGCATCGAACACCACCTGACCCATGGCAGCACCAGCACGCTGGGTCTGTTCGCCACGATCGCCGCCTATGATCACGGCGAGCCGTGGCTGTCCGAAGTGCTGGGCTACCTGTGCGGCAACCGCGATTTCACCGCCGCCTTCCTGCGCGAACGGCTGCCGCAAATACGCTTCGACCCGCCGCAAGGCACCTATCTGGCCTGGCTGGATTGCCGCGCGCTGGGCCTGCCGCCACCGCTGGGCGCGTGGTTCCGCCAGCACGCGAAGGTGGCGCTGACCGATGGCCGCGATTGCGGCGACGGTTTCGATCATTGCGTGCGCCTGAACCTGGCAACGCCGCGGCCGATTCTGGCGCAGGTGCTGGAACGGATGGCGCGGGCGGTGGAAGTGCATCTGTCGTAGGTCGCGGCTACGGCCGCGACGCCAGGATTTCCCTAGCCGTTACGCGTCGGCCGCACAGGGCCGACCTAGGGCGAGAGGACGATTGCGCAAAAAGCGATTTGTCCGCAAAGAACGCAAAGCTGAATTCGCCGCTTCGATTGATTGCCGTTTTTTGCGTCTTTTGCGTCCTTTGCGGACAACTCGCTTTTCAGATGGGGCCGAGCCGATCGCGCCAGCCCGCTTGCCGCACCGCCGCTTGCCCGCGGCAACGATTCCCGGCATCTTGTGCGCCTCCATACGCATCCGTATCCAATCCATGATGCCCTCGCCCGCCTTTGGCCAGCCCGCTTCAAACAAGTCCGCTTCCAACAGGTATTACCCGCACCTGTTCACTCCGCTGGACCTGGGCTTCACCCGCCTGCGCAACCGGGTGTTGATGGGCAGCATGCACACCGGGCTGGAAGACCGTGCCCGCGATTTCCCCAGGCTGGCTGCCTATTTCGCCGAGCGCGCCGAAGGCGGCGTGGGCCTGATCGTGACCGGCGGTTTTGCGCCGAACGTGCGCGGCTGGCTGAAGCCTTTCGGCAGCAAGCTGTCGTGGCCGTGGGAAGTGCGCCCGCACAAGTCCATCACCCGCGCCGCGCATGACGGCGGCGCGAAGATCTGCCTGCAACTGCTGCACGCCGGCCGTTACGGCTACCACCCGTTGCAGGTCGCGCCGTCGCGGATCAAGGCACCGATCAACCCCTTCACTCCGCGCCCGCTGTCGGCGCGCGGCGTCGAGGGCCAGATCAATGCCTATGCGAATGCGGCGAAGCTGGCGCGCGAGGCCGGCTACGACGGTGTGGAGATCATGGGTTCGGAAGGCTATTTCATCAACGAATTCACCGCGCCGCGCACCAACCGGCGCACCGACGCCTGGGGCGGCACGCCGGAGAAGCGCATGCGCTTCGCGGTGGAAACCGTGCGCCGAGTGCGCGAGGCGGCGGGGCCGGACTTCATCCTCATCTACCGGCTGTCGCTGCTGGACCTGGTCGAAGGCGGCAACCAATGGGACGAGATCGTCGCCCAGGCCCGGGCCGTCGAGGCGGCCGGCGCGACGATCATCAACACCGGCATCGGCTGGCATGAGGCGCGCATCCCGACCATCGTCACCAGCGTGCCGCGCGCGGCTTTCGTCGATGTCACTGCAAAACTGAAACCGCATGTGTCGCTGCCGCTGGTGGCCAGCAACCGCATCAACATGCCCGACGTGGCCGAAGGCGTGCTCGCCGCCGGCAAGGCGGACCTGGTCTCGATGGCGCGGCCGCTGCTGGCCGACCCGCAATGGGTGAACAAGGCCCGCGCCGGCCAGCCGCAGCGCATCAATACCTGCATCGCCTGCAACCAGGCCTGCCTGGATCATGTGTTCGAGAACAAGCTCGCCAGTTGCCTGCTGAACCCGCGCGCCGGCCACGAGACCGAATTGGTCCATCGCAAGACCATTGCGCCCAAACGCATTGCGGTGGTCGGTGCCGGCCCGGCCGGGCTGGCCTGCGCCACGGTCGCGGCCGAGCGCGGGCATCGGGTGACCCTGTTCGATGCGGCCGGCGAGATCGGCGGGCAGTTCAACTACGCCAAGCGGATCCCCGGCAAGGAGGAGTTCCACGAGGCGATCCGCTATTTCGGCCACAAGCTGGAAGAAACCGGCGTGGAGCTGAAACTTTCGACCCTGGTCAGGGCGGAAACGCTGGCCGGCTACGACGAAGTGGTGCTGGCTACCGGGATTGCTCCTCGCAAGGCGGTGTTTGCCGGCAGCGACCATGCCAAGGTGGTCGGCTATCTGGACGTGCTGGCCGGCCGGGTGAAGGTGGGGGCGAAGGCGGCCATCATCGGCGCGGGCGGCATCGGCTTCGACGTGGCGGAATTCCTGACCGTGGAAGGTGCGTCGCCTTCGCTGGACAAGGCGCGCTGGATGGCCGAATGGGGCGTGGATCCGAACTTCGAAACACGCGGCTCGCTGGTCAAGCCGCAGCCGGAAGCCCCGGCCCGCGAGGTCTGGCTGCTGCAACGCAGCCCCGGCACACCCGGCAAGAAGCTGGGCAAGACCAGCGGCTGGGTGCACCGGGCCACGCTGAAGGCCAAGCAGGTGAAGATGCTGGGCGGCGTGGAATACCTCGGCGTCGATGACGCCGGCCTGCGCATCCGCGTGGAGGGCGCGGAGCAAACCCTGCCGGTGGATCACGTCGTGGTCTGCGCCGGACAGGAACCGCGCCGCGAACTGCTGGACGCGCTACAAGCCCTCGGCAAGACCGCCCACCTGGTCGGCGGCGCGGACGTGGCCGCGGAACTGGATGCCAAGCGGGCGATTGACCAGGGCAGTCGGTTGGCGGCTTCGTTGTGAGGGCGATCGCTGGTTCGTGGCTGTCGGAGAAAGGCAGCCTGCCCCGCCAGCAACCGTCCTTTTCCAATCAAATACTTACTGCCACTGTCAAGCCCCCGGATTCAGCCGAAGTTCGGCTTTGCGCCCTTACCTTGCGCGCACTTTTCGGCCCGCCAACCAGTTCCGGCAGGCCGCACCGGCCCTTCCCTTCCGGCCGGACCCGGGCGGCCCGTGTGATGGCCGCCTCCCCATGACGCCCCATTCGTGTCGTCGCCGACTTCCCACCGGGAGGCCCGGCGGCACACGGGCAAGACGGAGCAAGGAGTACGAATGAAGCTGGCCTGGATCCTCTGGCTGTCGCAACTGCTGCCGCAGCCGGCCGCCGACTCGCTGTGCCTTTCCACCACGGTCTATCTGGAAGCCCGCGACCAGACCCTGCGCGGCCAGCAGGCCGTGGCCGAGGTCGCCCTGCGTCGCCTCGACAGCGGCCTGTGGGGCGATTCGATGTGCAAGGTGGTGACCGCGCGCAAGCAGTTCGCGCCAGCCATCGTCCCACCCGGTACCCGGCTGAAGAACGACGACGCCTGGGCCAGGTCGATCAAGGTCGCGCTGGGCGCGGAACACAACTGGGCGCTGCCGCCCGACCAACGCCAGGAAATCGTGCCCGGCGCCAGCCACTTCATGGCCCATGACATCGCCGCGCCAAGCTGGCGCAACGCCTACCAGGTGGCGACGATCGGCGATCACACCTTCCTCAAGGTGCAGAAGCTGAAGCCGCGTTCCTGAGCGCAATGCCAGCGCTGCGCTGCCGAACAGTGCATGCCGCCGAACGGCACCTTGCCGACGCCTGCATGGCGGGGCCGCGCGATATAGTTGCGGCCCCTTCCGCAACCGTCGAAACCGCATGAAGCTTTTCAGCAAGCCGGGCGCCTGTTCCACCGCCGTGCACATCGCATTGCAATGGACCGGCCAGCCGTTCGAAGTGCAGACCCTGACCGCCGAGCAGATGAAGGCGGCCGATTACCTGGCAATCAATCCGGCCGGCTCGGTGCCGACACTGGCAGACGGCGATTTCGTGCTGACCCAGAACGCGGCGATCATGGGCTACATCGCCGACCTGCTCCCGCAGGCGCAACTGGCCGGCGACGGCTCGCCGCGACAGCGCGCCGAAGCCGCGCGCTGGCTGGCCTTCGTCAACTCCGACGTGCATCCGGCCTTCGGGCCGATCTTCGGGCCGGGCAAGTTCATCGCCGACGAATCGCAGTTCGATGCATTGAAAGCCGCCGCGCGCACGCGCCTGCGTGGCCTGTTCGCCCGCGCCGACGCGCAACTGGCGCAGTCGCCGTGGCTGGCCGGTTTTCGCAGCTTTGCCGACCCGTACCTTTACATCACCCTGCGCTGGGCCGGGCGCGTTGGCGTGGACCTGTCCGGTCTGGAGCACCTGAACGCGTTCAAGCAGCGCATGGATGCCGATGCCGGCGTGCAGGCCGCCTTGAAGGCCGAAGGGCTGGCCTGATCCGGCCCGGGAACGGAAAAGCCCGTGCCGGCAATCCGGCGCGGGCTTTTTTCGCGACGCTTCGCGGTTTCAGCCGCGCTTTTCGATCGGCACGAAAGCCTGGTCTTCCGGCCCGGTGTAGTTGGCGCTGGGGCGGATGATCTTGCCGTCGATGCGCTGCTCGATGATGTGCGCGCTCCAGCCGGCGGTGCGGGCGATCACGAACAGCGGGGTGAACATGTCGGTCGGCACGCCCATCATGTGGTAGCTGACCGCGCTGAACCAGTCCAGGTTCGGGAACATCTTCTTGATGTCCCACATCACCGATTCCAGGCGCTCGGCGATGTCGTACATCTTCATGTCGCTGCGCTCGGCGGACAGTTGGCGCGCCACGTCCTTGATGACCTTGTTGCGCGGGTCGCTGACCGTATAGACCGGGTGGCCGAAACCGATCACCACTTCCTTGCGCTCGACGCGGGCCTTGATGTCTTGCTCGGCTTCGTCCGGCGTGTCGTAGCGCTTCTGCACCTCGAAGGCGACCTCGTTCGCGCCGCCATGCTTCGGTCCGCGCAGCGCGCCGATGCCGCCGGCGATCGCGCTGTACATGTCGCTTCCGGTGCCGGCGATGACGCGGCAGGTGAAGGTGCTGGCGTTGAACTCGTGCTCGGCGTACAGGATCAGGCTGGTGTGCATGGCCTTGACCCACGAATCGCGCGGCTTCTCGCCGTGCAGCAGGTGCAGGAAGTGGCCGCCGATGCTGTCGTCGTCGGTTTCCACCTCGATGCGCTTGCCGTTGTAGGCGAAGTGGTACCAGTACAGCAGCATCGAGCCCAGCGACGCCATCAGCTTGTCGGCGATGTCGCGCGCGCCGGGGTGGTTATGGTCGTCCTTCTCCGGCTTGACGCAGCCCAGCACCGACACGCCGGTGCGCATCACGTCCATCGGGTGGCTTGATGGCGGCAACTGCTCCAGCGCGGCCTTGACCGAGGCCGGGATGCCGCGCAGCGACTTCAGCTTGGCCTTGTAGCCGGCCAGTTCGGCGGTGTTGGGCAGCTTGCCGTGGACCAGCAGATAGGCGATTTCCTCGAACTCGCTGGCAACGGCCAGGTCGAGAATGTCGTAGCCTCGATAGTGCAAGTCATTGCCGGAACGGCCGACGGTGCACAGCGCGGTATTGCCGGCGGCGGTGCCGGACAGGGCGACGGATTTCTTCGGCTTGAACGTGCCGGTGGAAGCGGGGGCGGTGGTTTCGGTGCTCATCGTGGTTCCTCCGTTATTTCTTCGCGGCGAACAAGGCGTCGAGCTTCTGCTCGAAGGCGTGGTAGCCGATGCTTTCGTACAGCTCCGCGCGGGTCTGCATGGTGTCGATGACGGCTTTCTGGTGGCCGTCGCGACGGATCGCCGCATAGACGTTTTCGGCGGCCTTGTTGGCGGCGCGGAATGCCGACAGCGGGTACAACTGGATCGCCACGCCGGCGCTGGCCAGTTCGTCTCGGGTGAACAATGGCGTTGCGCCGAATTCGGTGATGTTGGCCAGCACCGGCACCTTCACCGCATCGACGAAGCGCCTGTAGGTGTCCAGGTCGCAGGACGCCTCGGCGAAGATGCCGTCGGCGCCGGCCTCGACGTATCGCAGCGAGCGTTCGATCGCCGCATCGACGCCCTCGGCCTGGATCGCGTCGGTGCGCGCGATCAGGAAGAAGTCCGGATCTGTCTTCGCGTCGGCGGCCGCCTTGACCCGGTCGCACATTTCCTGCGCAGTCACTATTTCCTTGCCGGGACGATGGCCGCAACGCTTGGCGCCGACCTGGTCCTCGATGTGGCACGCGCCCGCGCCGGCCTTGATCAGCGACTTCACCGTGCGTTCGATGTTGAACGCGCTTGCGCCGAAGCCGGTGTCGATATCGACCAGCAACGGCAGGTCGCAGACGTCGCTGATGCGGCGCACGTCGATCAGCACGTCTTCCAGCGTGTTGATGCCCAGGTCCGGCAGGCCCAGCGAGCCGGCGGCGACGCCGCCGCCGGACAGGTAGATGGCCTTGTAACCGGCGCGCCTGGCCAGCAGGGCGTGGTTGGCGTTGATCGCGCCGACCACCTGCAAGGGCTTTTCGGCGGCGAGTGCGGCGCGGAACTTCGCGCCTGCGGAAACGGGGGTCATGCGACGGCTCCTGGGGTGTCGGCCGGCACGATACGCCGGTCGGCTGCGGCCGGGCGCACGCCCTGCCCCGCAGCGGGCCGCAAATCTGGCACCATCCGGATGGTTGATCAATCTTGATCGGATGAATCAATCTGTCGCCATGCCCGCCGACCTGCTTTCCGCCCGCGAAACCTGCAGCATCCTCGGCATCAACCAGGCCACGCTGTACGCCTACGTCAGCCGTGGCCTGCTGGAATCGCGCCCCGGCAAGGACCACCGCAGCCGCCTGTACCCGCGCCAGGACGTGGAACGGCTGGCCGCCCGCAAGCGTGCCGGCCGCGGCGCGGCGCGCGGCGCGGCGCAGAGCCTGGACCGCGGCCTGCCGGTGCTGGAAACCCGGATTTCGCTGATCCGCCCGGATGGGCCGTATTACCGGGGCCGTTCCGCCGTGGCGTTGGCGCAGCAAGGCGCGACCCTGGAAGACGTGGCGCGGCGGCTGTGGGATTGCGACGGGCACGACCCGTTCGGTGACGATGCGGCGTTCGCCGAACGCTGGCCGGACCGGGTCGCCGCGATCGCCGAAGACGCCAGCCTGCCGCCGCTGGAACGGGCGATGTCGGCGATCCCGCTGCTGGCGCTGGACGTGCGCCACTCGTTCAGTTCCGCCACCCGCGTGCGCCACCGGATCGCCGCCGGCCTGCTGCGCCACAACGCCGCGCTGCTGGTCGCGCGGCCGCCATCGGCCGGACCGGTGCACCGGCTGCTGGCGCACTGCTGGAAACCCGGCGACGAAGGCTTCGCCGAACTGGTGCGCGCCGCGCTGATCGTCTGCGCCGACCATGAGTTGAACGTCTCCGCCTTCGCCGCGCGCGTGGTCGCCTCGACCGGCGCGCACCTGCACGCCACGGTCTGCAGCGGACTGGCGGCCCTGTCCGGCCCGCGCCACGGCGGCGCGACCGCGCGCGCCCATGCCTTGATCGGCGATGCGCTTGAGGCCGCTTCGCCGCGCGATTTCATCGCCGAACGCTGGCAGCGCGGCGACGACCTGCCCGGCTTCGGCCACGCGCTGTATCCGCACGGCGACCCGCGCGCGGCGGAAGTGCTGGCACGCCTGCGCACGCGCCACGCCGGCACGCCGGAACTGGCCGCCTTCGAGACATTGATCGCCGCCGCCGAGGAAGTCAGCGGGCAACGGCCGAACATCGACTGCCTGCTGGCGGCGACCTGCCGCCTCAACGGCCTGCCGGCCACGCCGGCGCTGGTGATGTTCGCCACCTCGCGCCTGGCCGGCTGGCTGGCGCACGCGCTGGAACAACAGGCGCAAGGCCGGCTGATCCGGCCGCGCGCGAGTTATGCGGGCATCGCGCCGGAGGCCGATGCCGCGCCGTAGTCCTCCCCATCATTCCCGCCTTCGCGTGAACGACGAAGAGAAATCGCGCCTGCGGTCCGCTGCTGCCGTCAGCTTCCGACTTCCGGCCCGCGCTGCAGCGCGCGCTTCACTTCCTCCAGCGCGTTCGGGTCGTCCAGCGTGGACAGGTCGCCCGGATCCGCGCCCTGCGCCAGCGCCTGCAGCGAGCGCCGCAGCAGCTTGCCCGAGCGGGTTTTCGGCAACTGGTTGACGATGTACACGCGCGCCGGCCGCGCCACCGCGCCCAGGGTTTGTTCCACCGTCCTGCGCATGCCCTCGGCCGCCTGCGTGCGTGCATCGGCGGCGTCGGTGCTCTGGCGCAGCGTGGCGAACACCACCGGCACCTGACCCTTGATTTCGTCGTTGACGCCGATCACCGCCGCTTCGGCCACCGCCGCGTAGCCTGACACCGATTCCTCGATCTCGCGCGTGCCCAGGCGGTGGCCGGCGACGTTGATGACGTCGTCGGTGCGGCCGAGGATGAAGGTGTAGCCGTCGTCGTCGCGGATCGCCCAGTCCAGCGAGCTGTACAGCAGCTCCTTGAAATGGCCGAAGTAGCTGTCGATGAAGCGCTCGTCGTCGCGCCAGACCGTGGTCATGCAGCCCGGCGGCAGCGGCGGTTCGATCACCAGCACGCCCTTCTCGTTGGCCCTGGCGTCGAGGCCGGTGGTTTCGTCGATCACGCGCAGCCGGTAGCCGAGGTTGGGCAGCCCGGGCGAGCCGTACTTGACCGGCTTCAGGTCCAGGCCCGGCAGCAGGCACAGCACCGGCCAGCCGGTTTCGGTCTGCCAGTAGTTGTCGATCACCGGCTTGCCGAGCGCCTCGTGGATCCACTGCGCGGTCGGTTCGTCCAGCGGTTCGCCGGCCAGGAACAGCCACTTGAGCGCGGACAGGTCGTGGTCGCGGATGCAGGAGACGTCGTGCTTCTTCAGCACGCGGATCGCGGTCGGCGAGGAGAACATCGTGCGCACGCCGTACTTCTCGCACAGCGACCACCAGACGCCGGGATCGGGCGCGGTCGGCAGGCCTTCGTACAGCACCGAGGTCGCGCCGACCACCAGCGGACCATAGACGTTGTACGAATGCCCGACCGCCCAGCCGACGTCCGAGGTGGAGAACATGACCTGGCCGGGGCCGACGTCGTACACGGTGCGCATCGACAGCGCCAGCGCCACCGCGTGGCCGCCGACGTCGCGCTGCACGCCCTTGGGCTTGCCGGTGGTGCCGGAGGTGTAGAGCAGGTAGCCGGGCTCGTTCGACTCCAGCCACTGGACCGGGACCTCGACGTCGCCGACTTCCGCACGCAACCGCGCGTAATCGACGTCGCGGCCTTCGACCCGCGGTTCGGCCGGATCCAGCCCGCGCGAGACGATCAGCACCTTCGGCGGCGGCGTCTTCGCCTGCGCCAGCGCCTCGTCAACCAGCGGCTTGTACGGGATGACCTTGCCGCCGCGGCTGCCGGCGTCGGCGGCGATCAGCAGCTTCGGCTCGGCATCGTCGATGCGCCGCGCCAGGTTGTGCGCGGCGAAGCCGCCGAACACCACCGAATGGACCGCGCCGATGCGCGCGCAGGCCAGCATCGCGAACACCGCCTCGGCCATGTTCGGCATGTACACGACCACGCGGTCGCCGCGGCCGACGCCCAGCCGGACCAGCACCGCCGCGAACGCGTTCACTTCGCGGTGCAGTTCGCGGTAGCTGATCTCGCGGGTGACGCCGGTCTCGGTGGACACGGCGACCAGCGCCAACTGGTCGGCGCGTTCGGCCAGGTGGCGGTCCACCGCGTTGTAGCAGATGTTGGTTTCGCCGCCGACGAACCACCTGCGGAACGGCGGCCGGGAATAGTCCAGGATCTTTTCCGGCGGCTTGCGCCAGTAGATGGCCTGGGCGGCCTCGGCCCAGAATTCCTCGGGGCGATCGATCGAGCGGCGGTATTCGTCTTCGTAGCCCATTTCCCTCTCCCGGGACCGGGAACGGGGGCAAGCGTAGCGCCGCAGCGGGCAGATTTATCGTCGCCTTTGGTATCAATGATCGATTCGATCAACCTGTCCGATCATCCCAGTTCGTCATTCCGGATCGTCACTCCAGCTCGATCCCGATCGCCGCCGCGGCGTCGCGGGCGATGGCGCGGGCCACGTCGATGTTCTCGCCGCGCGCCAAGGTCACGCCGACGCGGCGATGGCCCTCGACGCGCGGCTTGCCGAACAGGCGCAATGACGTGTCCGGCCGCGTCAATGCGGCGCCGACATTGGAGAACTTCGGCACGCCGTGGCCCTGCGCCAGCAGCGCGCAACTGGCCGACGCGCCGTACTGGCGGATGTCCGGCACCGGCAGGCCGAGGATGGCGCGCGCATGCAGGGCAAATTCGCTCAGATCCTGCGACACCAGGGTGACCAGCCCGGTGTCGTGCGGGCGCGGGGACACCTCACTGAACCACACTTCCCCGCCCTTCACGAACAGTTCCACGCCGAACACGCCCCAGCCGCCCAGTTCGTCGGTGATCTTCTTCGCGATCTCCTGCGCGCGGTTCAGCGCCAGCGGCGACATCGGCTGCGGCTGCCAGCTTTCGCGGTAGTCGCCGTCCTTCTGCAGGTGTCCGATCGGCTTGCAGAACGAGGTGCCGCCGGCGTGGCGCACGGTCAGCAGGGTGATTTCGTAGTCGAAGTCGATGAAGCCCTCGACGATGCAGCGGCCCGCGCCGGCACGGCCGCCGGTCTGCGCGTACTCCCACGCGGCGCCGATATCGGCCTCGTGGCGCACGGTGCTCTGGCCCTTGCCGGAGGAACTCATCACCGGCTTGACCACGCACGGCAGGCCGATGGCGGCGACCGCCTCGCGGTATTCCTCCGCGGTGTCAACGAAACGGTACGGCGAGGTCGGCAGACCCAGGGTTTCGGCGGCCAGCCGGCGGATGCCTTCGCGGTCCATCGTCAGCCATGCGGCGCGTGCGGTCGGAACAATCCTGATCGGAGCCGCTTTCTGGCCGTGGTCGCGTTCCAGCTCGACCAGGGTTTCGGTGTGGATGGCTTCGATCTCCGGCACGATCAGATGCGGTTTCTCCTTTCGGATCAAGGCCTTGAGTGCGACCAGATCAAGCATGTCCAGCACGTGGCTGCGGTGCGCGACCTGCATCGCCGGAGCGTCGGCGTAGCGGTCGGCGGCGATCACTTCCACGCCGAAACGCTGCAATTCGATGGCCACTTCCTTGCCCAGCTCGCCCGAGCCGAGCAGCAGGACGCGGGTGGCGGAAGGCGAAAGCGGCGTGCCGAACGTGGTCATGGGCGGGGGGAATGTGAAGTGGATGGTGATTCTAGCGGTTCCGGCTGAAACCTCGCCCGGCCTGTCCTGCCTTCGCTCGTCCCGCCTCTTGACGATTGATATCAAATTGATATCTTTCCATCGAACCACCCGGAGAACCGCCATGAAAGAGAACCCCATCCGCTCCCTGCCCGGCATCCCCTACCTGATCGGCGTGCTGGTGCTGACCATCGCCGCCGTCTGGCTGATCGTCAGCGGCATCGGCCCCGACCCGGACAGCGGCATCAAGTCCGTCGGGTTGATCCTTGCCGGCATCGTGGTCGGCATCGTCGCCTTCCTCAGCCTGATCGGCCTTTACACCGTGCAGCCCAACCAGGCCGCCGTGGTCAGCCTGTTCGGCAAGTACGTCGGCACGGTCAAGGACAACGGCCTGCGCTGGAACAACCCCTTCTACAGCAAGAAGAAGATCAGCCAGCGCGTGCGCAATTTCGAGTCGGGCAAGTTGAAGGTCAACGAGCTGGACGGCAGCCCGATCGAGATCGCCGCGGTGATCGTGTGGCAGGTGGTCGATGCGTCGGAGGCCGTTTACAACGTCGATGACTACGAAAGTTTCGTCCACATCCAGTCCGAATCGGCGCTGCGCGCGATGGCCACCAGCTATCCCTACGACCAGCACGAGCCGGGCCAGTTGTCGCTGCGCAGCCATGCGGCGGAGATTTCCCAGCACCTGAAGGACGAACTGGCCGAACGCCTGGCCAACGCCGGCGTCGAGATCCTCGACGCGCGCATCAGCCATCTGGCCTACGCGGCGGAAATCGCCCAGGCCATGCTGCAGCGCCAGCAGGCCAACGCGGTGGTCGCCGCGCGCACCCAGATCGTCGCCGGCGCGGTCGGCATGGTCGAGATGGCGCTGCAGGAACTGGCCAAGACCGGCATGGTGCAACTGGACGAGGAGCGCAAGGCGCAGATGGTCGGCAACCTGCTGACGGTGCTGTGCAGCGACCGCCCGACCACGCCGGTGGTCAATACCGGCAGCCTGTACTGATATCGCGATGAGCGAGAGCAGTGCCAATGAAAAGCGGGCCTACCCGCTGCGCATCAATGCCGACGTGCTGAACGCGGCGCAGCGCTGGGCCGACGACGAACTGCGCAGCCTCAACGCGCAGATCGAATACGTGCTGCGCGACGCGCTGCGCAAGGCCGGGCGCTTGCCGAAACCGAACGATGCAACCGAAGCGAGGAACGAAACATGAGCCGCTGGGTTTACCAGGTCGTCGAAATCAAGCCGCAGTTCTTCAAAAGCAATCTCTCCGCCGCGGACCTCCAGACGGAGCTGACCAAGCAAGGCGCGTTGGGCTGGGAACTGGTGCAGATACTGCACTTCAACCATCTGATCCCGGCGAAGCTGGTGTTCAAGAAGGAGCAGTAATGTCCGCCACGACCGGCCCGCACGCCTCCGCCACGCCGTGGAAGCCCGACCTGAAAATCGCGGCCCTGCTCGGCGCGGTTTCGGCGCTGGCCGTGGCCGCGCTGGTTCCCTACCTGATGCAGCTGATGCCGGAGAAATTCGCCGGGCTGCCGGTTCCGCTGCCGGTGCTGGTCGCCGCGCAGTCGCTGCAGGCGCTGGTGCTGATCGGGCTGATGTCGCTGGCCGGCCTGCGCATGGGCCACCACGTCGGCCTGGGCGCGCCGCTGTTGCAGCACTGGTTCGGCAAGCGGCCATTGGCCGCGCCGCTGCGGCCCTTGCAGGCGGCTTGGCTGGGCATTGCCGCCGCGCTGCTGATCGTTGCGCTGTCCGCGCTGATCGACCCGTTCCTGCCCAAGCCGCTGCATGCGCCCGCCGCCGCCGGTGCGGGACGGTCGGCGATCAACGGCTTGCTGGCTTCGTTCTACGGCGGCGTCGCCGAGGAGCTGCAACTGCGGCTGTTCCTGATGACGCTGCTGGTATGGACGGTGGCGACGTTGAAGAAGGCGAAGCCTGCACCGCGCGTCTATTGGATCGCGATAGCGATCGCCGCCGTGCTGTTCGGCATCGGCCACCTGCCCGCCGCGCACGCGGTCTGGGGGCTGGATGCCATCGTCGTGTTCCGCACCGTGCTGCTCAACGCCATCGCCGGGCTGGCCTGCGGCTGGCTGTACTGGAAACGCGGGCTGGAAATGGCCATCGTCGCGCACTTCAGCGCCGACATCGTGCTGCATGTGCTGTCGCCGTTGCCGGGCGGTGGCGCATGAGCATGGACCAGCACGACGACCCGCGCCTGCAACTTGCCCCGGCCGGTTCACGCGCCAAATCGTGGCTGTTCCTGCTTTGCGTGGCGCTGCCGCTGGCGATAACGCGGGTGGCGCTGGCCGTTGGAAAGGCCGCGCGAACTGGCCGGCACCACGGCGTCCCGCTAAGCTGCGCCGATGCGCGTCCGCCATCGTACCCTGCTCAACACGGCCGATATCGAACTGTGGCCGGCCTGGCTGCTGCGCGCGCGCGGCAACGCCGATGCGCGCGCGCTGGCGCAAGCGCGATGGTGCCTGCGGCGCAAGCGCGACGGCCGCTACCTGGCCGCCGCATCGCCACGCGGCTTGCTGCCGCTGCTGCCGCGCTGGACGCACGGCATCGACAGCGATTCGGCGCTCGATGCGCTGGCTTCAACACGGCACGGCGACGACGATCTGCCGTTGCACGGCCTGCAACAGCGCCTTGGCCTGCTCGGCCTGGATGCGGCTGGCTATGAAGCGCGCACCGGACTGGCACTGATTGCCGAACCGGCCACGCTGGCGCTGGCCGGCTTCGATCGCTACCGCCGCCCGTTGTGGCTGAACCGCCACACGGCGCGCGCCTGGAACGCGATGCGCGAGGCCGCCCGGCGCGACGGCATCGTGCTGGATGCGATTTCCGGCTACCGCAGCCACGATTACCAACTCGGCATCTTCGAACGCAAGCTCGCGCGCGGGCAGACCATCGAGCAAATCCTCGCCGTCAACGCCGCGCCCGGTTACAGCGAACACCATTCCGGCCACGCGCTGGACATCGGCACGCCGGGCGAACCACCGGCGGAAGAATCGTTCGAGAACACCGATGCGTTCGCGTGGCTGGCGCAGCAGGCCGGCGAATTCGGCTTCCGCATGAGCTATCCGAGAAACAATCCGCACGGCATCGTTCACGAGCCGTGGCATTGGTACCATCACATCTGATTTCTTGAAAAATGTGGCTGGCGAAACCCGATACCCGGAACCACCCGCCGCCCTAGCATCAATCCTGCGAACGGCCTGCCTCAAGAACCCTGACTACAACCGCAGCATCAAGGTCAGCGGGCGGATCGGCGATGGCCGGAAACCGTAATGCCGGTAGAACTGCGCGGCACGCTCGTGCATGGCATGCACCAGCAAGGCGCGCACACCGGCGTTTTCGGCGATCAGCCTGACGCGACCCTCGGCGTCTTGCAACATGCCGCCTCCCAACTTGATGCCTTGCGCTTGCACATCCACCGCCAAGCGCGCCAACAGGATCATCGGGATCGGATCCGGCATGTTGCGGCGAATATTGCCCGTCGCCAGTTCATGCGACAGCGCGCCGGCTGCCAGCGTGTAATAGCCACGTACCTTGTCGTCCGCATCCACCACGACAAAGGTTCGGCTGGCCCCGCCGAGTTGATTGGTCAAGGCACGACGAAGCAGCCAGTCATTCAACTCCGGCTCGCCACAATCAAACCCGTCCACATCGTGCGCCGACGACAGTGCCCGCGGATCACTCAGCGGCGGCTGCATCGGCGCGCTTCCATGGCGGCACGACAGCCCTCAACCGCTCCAGCCCCGGATTGGGTTCGGGCGGGCCATCGAGATAATCCAGCACTTCCTGGTACTGCTTTGCGGTCAGGGTGAAAAACACTTGGTCCAGCAAAACGTCCTGAGCACGCTGGCAGGCGGTTTCCAGCATGAAATCGGAACGGGTCTTGCCCAGCACTTCGGCAGCGCGGTCGATCAGGTCGCGCTGTTCCGGCTTGGCCCGCAGATTAATGGCGGCGACGCGCATGGCGGCACTCCAGCTACACAATGGATACACAGCATGGTGCCGGGGCGTGTAGCGATTGTCAATACAGATTCAGTCCTGCGAGCGATTGGTCTTCGACACCGTGACGTCCTGCCCTTCCCCATCGGCAATCCGCCACAGGTACAGGCTGGCGTAGGTGCGATACGGGCCCCACTTTTCGCCGCGCGCCAGCAACTGCTTCGGCGTGGGCATGTCTTCCAGTCCATCCACGCGCTGCGCGCCCTTGCGGATGCCGAGGTCGTCGATCGGCAGGATGTCCGGGCGGCCCAGGCGGAACATCAGCATCATTTCCACCGTCCAGCGGCCGATGCCGCGGATCGGCACCAGCGCGGCGACGATTTCGTCGTGGTGCATCGTGGCCATCTGCCGCAGGTCGGGGATTTCGCCGCGCTGCTCGCGCGCGGCCAGGTCGCGCAGCGCCAGGGTCTTGTTGCCGGAGACGCCGCAGGCGCGCAGGCCGGCGTCGTCGATCCGCGCCAGCGTGTCGAAATGCAGGCGCTTGCTGTCGATGGCGGCTTCGACCCGGGAAACAATCGTGCCGGCGGCCTTGCCGCTGAGTTGCTGGAACAGGATCGCGCGGGCCAGCGCATCGACCGGGTCGAACGACTTGCGCCAGCGCGGCTCGGCTTCGAGGCGGCCGATGCGCTTCATCCACGCGCCCAGCTTGCGGTCACGGCGGCTCAAGTGGTCGTAGGCCGCTTGGGTATCGAAGCCACGGGCGTGCCGGGGCATGGCAGGCTACCGCCGCACCGCATCGACCGCCCACAGCAGCCAGGCGAAGATCAGCGTGATGCCGCCGACCGGGGCCAGCCTGGTTGCGGTTCCGGTCAGCGCGTTCAGGGCCAGGCTGCCGGAGAACAACAGCATGCCCAGCAGCAGCAGGTACAAGGCCAGTTTGCCCAATCGGCGCGTGGTCGCCGGGGCCAGCGCAGCCAGGGCAATGCCGTGGCCGAAGGCGTACAGCGATGCCGTCTGCAGATGCGATTGCGCGGTGGCGTCCGCCACGCCATGCGCCGCGTAAGCGGAAAGCGCCACGGCGACGGCAGCCAGCAGGCCGCCGATGCAGGCCAGCAGCGAAGGTTTGCGTTGGCGGCGATCCTGGAACATGAAGGAAGAAGCCTCGTTTCGGGATGGGTGGCTTCCTGCCAATGACCGAGGGGTTCCGCAGATGCGCGAAACGCCGCAATTTGCGGCGTTTCGCTGGGGTGTTGCCCGGGCTTACTGCTTGATTGCCCAATACACGTCGAACTTGCCGTCGGCGGTGAATGAGCCATCGACACCGCTTTTCCACGATTCGTACGGGCGGTCGGTGACTTCGTGGCCGTTGGTCATCGACCAGGCACGCAGGGCGCTGCGCACGGCGTCCAGTTCGGCCATGTAGCCGGTGTAGCTGGCGTAGGCGGACTTGTGCGCATCCTTGTGCACGTATTCGACCGGGGTGCCGGAGGTGCTGACCTTCAGCGCGCCAGCCGAAGCGGTGGCGGTTTCCACGGGCTTGTCCTCGGCCTTGTCGGACTTTTCATCGGCCTTGGCCTTGTCGTCGGCCGGCTTGGCGCTGGCGCCGCTCTTCTTGCGCACCGGCTGGGCCACGTCGAAGGCGTATTTCTCGGCACCGAAGTCGGTGGTGACGATGCGCACCGGGCCGGCCGCTTCCAGGCCATTGGATTCCATCACCCGCTTGATCCATTCCTGGTTCTGCTTGATCGAGGCCTTGATGGTGTCGTTGTTGCGGTCGATGTTGCCGGCGTTGACGAACAGCAGGTCTTCGGCCGGCACGTCAACGAGCTTCAGGTCGGTCAGCTTGCTGCCTTCGGTGCGGTAGTCGAAGTTCGGCACCGTCGCCAGCAGGTTGGTCAGCTTGGCCAGACTGGCCTTCATCGGGTCGCCGACGTGGCTGCCCAGGTACATGCCCATGTAGCGGCCGAACAGGTTGAAGCCGTAGGTGACGTCGTAACGCTGGGTGATCTTGACGTTGCGATCGTTCTTGCCGGTCGGGGTCAGGTCGAAGGTGGTCTTCTTGTCCTTGCCGGGACGTCCGTCAACAATGGCGAAGACGACCTTGGCCGGGCTGCCGGTACCGGCCGGAGCCTCGCTCTCGACGATTTCCCAGCTGCCCTTTTTCCACTGCGGCAGGGCCTTGGAGGCGAAATCGACGCGCGCGCCGACGCCGGACTGGTTGGCATCGCCGCCGGAATAGGACAGTTCATCCGGGTGTTTCGGCAACAGGTTGCTCCAGTCCTTCAGCCTGCGCACGTTGTTGAGCGTGTCATAGACGATGGTCATCTTGCGGTTGGTTTCGACGCTGTCTTCCAGATGTCGTTTGGACGGCAATACCAGCCCGACGACCAGGAACAACACCAATACCAGCCCAAGTGCAATCAGGAACTCGATGAAACGGGTCATTCAGCAGTCTCCGGGCCTGTGCCGTGGCCATGTGATCAAAGCAGGCGCCAATCGTAGCAGGATGAATGGCATGCAGTCAGCCATTTGCATGGCATTTCGCGCTGGGCCGCACCCCCTCAGGCCATTCGCCCTCAGGGAAATGATGCCGTCGCAACGGCGGAAGGCAATGAATAGCCGATTTCCAGGCCAATTGCAGCCCCGAAGCCGCGCCGCAGCGAATCCCCCACCCCCAGGACATGATGCCGTCGCAGCGGCGGGCGGCATTGAACAGCCGGCTGCCCAGCGCTTGCGGGACCTCAGACCAATTGCAGCTCAAACGCCTTCAGGACCGCCCTCGTCCGATCCCGTACCCCCAGCTTGCTCAGGATATTGGAGACGTGGTTCTTGATCGTGCCCTCGGCCACGCCCAGCGAATTGGCGATCTCCTTGTTGGAGAAGCCGCTGGCCATCAGCCGCAGGATCTCGGTCTCGCGGTCGGTCAACGGGTCGGGCCGGTCCAGGCTGGTGAAGTCGTTGCGCATGTGCTCCAGCCCGGACAGCAGGCGCTGGGTCATGGCCGGCTGTACCAGCGAGCCGCCTTCGGCCACGGTGCGGATCGCCCCGACCAGTTGCTCCAGCGACACGTCCTTCAGCAGGTAGCCCTTGGCCCCGGCCTTCAGCCCGGCCAGCACCAGCTGATCGTCGTCGAAGGTGGTCAGGATGATGCTGGGCGGCAACTGCCCGGCGCGGGCCAGCGCCTGCAGGGCCTCCAGCCCGGACATCACCGGCATGCGCATGTCCATCAGCACCACGTCGGGTTTGACCTGCGGGATCTGCTCGACCGCCTGCTGGCCGTCGGCGGCCTCGGCGACCACTTCGATGCCGTCGTCCAGCGCCAGCAGCGAGCGGATGCCCTGCCGCACCAGGGTCTGGTCATCGACCAGGCAGACCCGGATCATGCCGGGCCTCCGGCAAGGAAGCGGGTTCGCGGGTCTGCATTGGGATCCGTCTGCATTTCTTCCTCGTCGGCATGCAAGGTGGCGAACGGTTCGTTGCCCCCGGTCGGCAGCCACAGCGACAGGTGGAAGCCGCCGCCGGGCCGGGTGTCGATGGTCACGTCTCCGTCGTGCTGGCGCAAGCGCTCGCGCAGGCCGCGCAGGCCGTTGCCGGCGACCACGCGGTCGGCGCCGCGGCCATCATCGCGCGCCTGCATGACGATGCGCCCGCCGTCGCTGCGGCAGGCGATCCACAGGTTGCGGGCACCGGCGTGGCGCACGGCATTGGTGATGATTTCCTGGGTACAGCGCAACAGCACGTGGGCGCGCTCGGGATCGTCCAGGGCCAGCCGGGCGATGTCCATGTGGATGGCCAGCGCCGGCACGCCTTCGGCCAGCGGCAGCAGGGCCGCGGCCAAGTCGATGCGATCGCCTTCGCGCAACTGGCTGACCGCCTCGCGCACGTCGGTCAGCAGCAGCCGGGCCAGCGCATGGGCCTGCTTGACGTGCTCCTGGGCGCGACCTTCGGTGATGTGGCCGGCCACTTCCAGGTTCAGGCTCAGCGCGGTCAGGTGGTGGCCCAGCAGGTCGTGCAACTCGCGCGAGATGCGGGTGCGTTCGTTGACCCGTGCGCTTTCGGCCAGCAGCGCGCGGGTGGCGCGCAGTTCGGCATTGAGGCGGCGCTGCTCGTCACGGGCGCTGGCTTGCTGGCGCGCCACCCATGCGGTGATCAGCACGAAGGCGGCGAAACCGGTGTAGAAGGTGGCCTGGAACACCGCATCCCAGAAGCCGAAGTCCTCCAGCACCAGGAACGACGGCACCAGCGCCACGTGCGCCAGCACCAGCCAGGCCACCGCCAGGCGCAGGTCCAGCAGCCACGGCAGCACCCCGGCCACGATCAGCATCAGCACCGCGCTGAGGCCGGTCTGGGTGTAGAAGCCCAGACCCACCGCCGCCGAACTCAGCACCACCAGCAACAGCAGGTCCAGCGCGGACGGCTTCGGCTGCACCCGCTCGCCCAGTCCGCGCGTGGCCAGCCAGTAGCAGCCGCCGAAGGCCAGATAGGCCACCAGCGCCATCGGCACGTTGATGCCCTGTTCGCCCGCGCCGCTGGACGGCGGCAGGAACCACGCATTGCCGACGATCGGAATCCCCACCAGGGCCCAGGTATAAAGGCCGGCGGCGCGCAGCAAGCGGGTATGGCTCAGTCGTGACCACATGCGGCCATCTTAGGCGGATTGCGCGCGCGGCACGCTGCCCGGAAGTCATGGCAGACCGCTCAGGGACAAGAAGCGAGGAAGTCGGCAAAAGCCGGCCTGCCCGGATTCCGCTTTTCCTCATCTCCTCGCCTCCTCGCTCCATGCCTCCTCACTCCGTTGTTAAACGCCGTCAACACTTGCGGCCCTGCGCCCATGCGATAATCCGCCCGGGCCTTGGCCCACCTGTTTCCTGGAGATGTTGAATGTCGATCGTCATCCGCGACGTGCGCGAGCACGAGCTGGATTCCGTCCTGGCCCTGAACAACAACGCCGGTCTGGCGATCCTGCCGCTGGACGCGGCGCGACTGCGCCGTTTCTACGAAACCGCCGAATATTTCCGCGTTGCAGAACGCGACGGCAACCTGTCCGGCTTCCTGATCGGCTACGGCTCGGACGACGCGCACGACAGCAGCAACTTCGCCTGGTTCCGCGAGCGCTACCCCGCCTTCTTCTACATCGACCGCGTCGTGGTGGCCAGCCGCCGGCGCGGCGGCGGTGTAGGCCGCGCCTTCTACGCCGACGTGCAGAGCTTCGCCGAACTGCGCCATCCGCTGCTGGCCTGCGAAGTATTCATCGACCATGGCGCCGACCCGGCGCTGCTGTTCCACGGCAGCTTCGGCTTCAAGGAAGTCGGCCAGCATGTGATGCCCGGCGTTGACGTGCGCGCCAGCATGCTGCTGAAGGAAATGTGCAGCTACGAATGGGTGCACAAAACCTACGGCGACGCCCTGCCCGACCTGCCGTGGACGCGCGCGCGCGCGCTGCCGCAGGCGGACGGCGAAAGGCACACCGGCACATGAGCGCCAATCCCGCGTCCACCGGCTACGAACAGGCCGGCGAACTGAAGATCGGCCAGGTCGGCATCGCCAACCTGCGCGTGCGCACGCTCGACGTCGAAGCGCTGGCGCGCGAGATGCGCGAACGGGTCGAACGCGCGCCCAAGCTGTTCGGCCGCGCCGCCGTGATCATCGATTTCGGCGGGTTGGCGAAGACGCCCGACTTCGCCACCGCGCAGGCGCTGCTGGACGGCCTGCGCGCCGCCGGCGTGCTGCCGGTGGCGCTGGCCTACGGCACTCGCGAGATCGAACAACTGGCCGAACAACTCGGCCTGCCGCTGCTGGCCAAGTTCCGCGCGCAGTACGAATATGCCGAGGCCACGCCGGCCGGAGCGGCTCATGGCCGCGAAAGAGCGTCGCGGCCGGAGGCCGCTCCGACACAAGTCGCCGCTCCCGCGCCCAGGCCGGCGGCAAGCAAACCGGGCCTGGTCCACAAGACGCCCGTCCGTTCCGGCCAGCAGCTCTACGCCGAAAACCGCGACCTGACCCTGCTGGCCGCCGTCGGCGCCGGCGCCGAAGTCATCGCCGACGGCTCGATCCACGTCTATGGCGCCTTGCGCGGCCGCGCCCTGGCCGGCGCACAAGGCGATACCAGCGCGCGCATCTTCTGCCGCGACTTCAACGCCGAACTGGTCGCCATTGCCGGCCACTACAAGGTACTGGACGAAGTGCCGAAGGAGCAGCGCGGCAAACCGGTGCAGGTGTGGCTGGAAAACGACCAACTCATGATCGCCCCGCAGGAATGACCCGCGCGGGATGCAACGACAAGAACGACAAGGAGAACACCATTGGCTGAAATCATCGTAGTCACGTCCGGCAAGGGCGGCGTCGGCAAGACCACCACCAGCGCCAGCATCGCCGTGGGCCTGGCCCGGCGCGGCAAGAAGGTCGCGGTCATCGACTTCGACGTGGGCCTGCGCAACCTGGACCTGATCATGGGCTGCGAACGCCGCGTGGTCTATGACTTCGTCAACGTCACCCAGGGCGAGGCCACGCTGAAACAGGCGCTGATCAAGGACAAGCGCTTCGACACCCTGTACGTGCTGGCCGCATCGCAGACCCGCGACAAGGACGCGCTGACCCGCGAAGGCGTGGAAAAGGTGCTCAAGGACCTCGACGCCGACGGCTTCGACTTCATCGTCTGCGACTCGCCGGCCGGCATCGAGAAGGGCGCGTACCTGGCGATGTATTTCGCCGACCAGGCGGTCGTCGTGGTCAATCCGGAAGTGTCCAGCGTGCGCGACTCCGACCGCATCCTCGGCCTGCTGGATTCGAAGACGAAGAAAGCCGAAGGCGGCGAAACGCTGAAGGCCAACCTGCTGCTGACCCGCTACAACCCGGCGCGGGTCGAAGGCGGCGAGATGCTCAGCATCAAGGACGTGGAGGAAGTGCTGGGCCTGAAGGCGATCGGCGTGATCCCCGAATCCGGCGACGTGCTCAACGCCTCCAACAAGGGCGAGCCGGTGATCCTGGACCTGGAATCGCCGGCCGGCCAGGCCTACGACGACACCGTGGCCCGCCTGCTGGGCGAAACCCGCGAGATGCGCTTCGTCACGCTGGAGAAGAAGGGTTTCTTCAGCAAGCTGTTCGGGGGCTGAGGCATGGGCATCTTCGATTTCCTCAAGGCCAAGAAGAACACCGCCGAAACCGCCAAGAGCCGCCTGCAAATCATCATCGCGCAGGAGCGCAGCGCACGCGGCGGCCCCGACTACCTGCCGCTGCTGCGTCGCGAACTGCTGGACGTGATCAAGAAGTACGTCAACGTCGATGTGGATGCAGTCAAGGTGGACCTGGTCAAGGATGGAGACCACGACGTGCTGGATATTTCCGTCGCCTTGCCGGAAAGCTGATCGGCACCATCCGCGGCGCAGGCGCGGCGTTCGTGCGTCGCCTCGTTTCCCGTCGCGTAGCGGCAAGAACGACTCTTCCATTCCTCGACGACGCCGCAGCCATGACGACCACCGCCCTCAACCGCCTACTGCTTGCGATTGCGCTGTTGTCGGCCTTCGCGCATCCACTGCATGCGCAGGACGGACAGCAAGAACCTGCGTCCGGGCATGCCGCCACCACCGAAGACGCCGCGCACCTCGAAAAGCTGCAACTCGCGATCAAGCTGATCGGGGAGAACCGCCATGACGAAGCCATCGACGACATGCTCGATCCGCTGATCGCCGATTTCGAGGCGAAATACGCCGATCCGGAAACCCGCTACTACTGCCCGAACACCCCCGCCGAAACTTTGGCCTATCTGGTAGGAGCCGCCGCCGAATCCGATCGCGGCGAATCGAAGTTCAAGCAGACGATGGCCGTCGCGCCGACCTGGGCATACGCCTATTACTACAAGGCTTATGCCTTACTGGACCTGGACCGGGTCGAACAGGCGCAGCCCTTTCTCGAAAAGGCGCTGCACCTCGCGCCGATGAATCCGATGTTCCTCTCCGAATTGGGCCATCTGCGCCGCATGCGCACCGATTGGGAAGGCAGCATGGCCGCATACGCCGATTCGCTGGACGCGACGGCCACCGCATCGACGGACGAGGCGAGGAAGCTGGACCAGGCGCGCGCGCTGCGCGGCCAAGGCTATGCGCTGATCGAACTCGGCCGGCTCGACGAAGCCCGGGCCAAGTACCGGAAATCGCTGAAACTCGATCCCGGCAGTTCGGTGGCGAAAGGCGAACTGGAATATCTTGACAAACTGAAGTCGAAGAAATAGTCCCGCTCCGATGCACCGCTTCACCGAACCCGCAACCACCATCGACACCGATGCCGCGCCCGTGCTGCGCGTGCGCGACGTCGCCTTCGACGACCTGCGCGCGCTGCTGGCCGACTTCGACCTGCAACTGCACCGCGTGGGCGACGACGAGAAAATCCCCGGCAGTTTCTGGGGCGAACCCGAAGCCGGGGTGATTGCCAGCAACGTCCATGTACGCAATGACACGCCGGTGCATTCGCTGCTGCACGAAGCCTGCCACCTGATCGTGCTGCCGCCGGAACAACGCGCGGCGGTGCATACCGACGCCAGCGATTCGGACATCGAGGAAGATGCCACCTGCTGTTTGCAGATCGTGCTGGCCGCACGCCTGCCCGGCGTCGGCAGCGAACGGCTGATGGCCGACATGGACGCCTGGGGCTATTCGTTCCGACTGGGCTCCACGCGGGCGTGGTTCGAACATGACGCCGCCGATGCGAAGGCGTGGCTGCAGGATAGAGGTTTGCCCATCGCTTGACGCGGGCAAGCGATCTTGTCCGCAAAGATCGCAAAAGACGCAAAGGAATCGACTGGAATTGCCGTACTGGCTTGACCTTTGCGTGCTTGGCGTCCTTTGCGGACAAAAATGCTTGTCCGGTGCATAACACGCACTGGCTGCGGCACACTGCCACGATGAATTCCGCCAACGACCCGCGCTGGGCCGGCCTGCACGTCATCGCGCATGGCGCCAATCGCCTGTGCGCGATCGACCCCGGCGACCCGGCGCATTGCCTGAAATTCGAATTGCCCGCCGATGCACGCACCCGCGTCGGCGCGCGCCAACGCCTGCGCCGCTGGCTGGCGCGGCATTGGCTGCGCTTCGGCGAAAACCGCACCGAACTGCGCGCCTGGCAACGCTTGCGCCAACGCCTTGGCGACGAAGCCGGCGAACGCTTCGCCGCTTGCGAAGGGATCGTGGCAACCCGGTGGGGCGATGCGCTGTGCTGCCGCTGCCTGCGCCTGCCCGATGGCCAGCCGGCGCGCAGCCTGTACGCGCATCTTTTCGACGGCCCGCCCGAATACAGCGCCGATGCACTGTGCGCGGCGGTCGATGACTTCGAACGTTTCCTGATCGAACGCGGCATCCCGCTGTTCGACCTCAACGCCGGCAATTTCGTCGTGCTTCCCGCGGCCAGCGGCATTCGGCTGGTCTGCGTGGACGCCAAATCCATCCTCTCGGCCAAGGAAATCCTGCCGCTGTCGCGCTGGCTGCCGGGCTTGCGCCGGCGCAAGATCGCGCGCCGCGCGCAACGCCTGCGCCAGCGCATCCGCGCTGCCCTCGCCCGCCCGCCTTGCGGCCCTTGCGCGGTTTGATTCCGACCACTAGCCTGCCGCTTCCGGTCCCCGACCACCCTTTGACGGGAATCCTCCGTGAACCACCGCCGCCTGCTGTCCATCCTGATCGCCAGCGCCTGCCTTGCCGCCCTGCCTTCGTGCAAGAAGGAAGAAAAAACCAGCGCGCCCGCCACGCCCAAGGGCGAAACCGCCGACGAATTCGTCGCCCGCGTCAACGCCGAATACCGCAAGCTGTACCCGGAAGTGTCGGCCTCGCAATGGCTGTCCGCCACCTACATCAACGACGACAGCCAGTTGCTGGAAGCCAGGTACAACGAACGCTACCTGGCCCAGCTCAACACCTGGATCGAGCAGGCCAATCGCTTCGACGGCCAGCAGATGACCCCGGAAACCGCGCGCGCCCTGCGCCTGCTCAAGCAGATGACCGCGATGCCCGCGCCGAAGGACCCCGCCCAACTGGCGGAACTGGCCGAAATCTCCTCGCGCATGGGCGGCATGTACGGCGCCGGCAGTTATTGCGTTGGTGGCAAGTGCCGGCAGATCGGCGAACTGTCCGCCGTGCTGGCCAGCAGCCGCGACTACGACAAGCAGCTGGATGCGTGGCAGGGTTGGCACACCATCGCGGTGCCGATGAAGGCCGACTACGCGCGTTTTGCCGAACTGGTCAACATCGGCGCGAAGGAAATGGGCTACGCCGATGCCGGCGAGATGTGGCGCAGCGGCTACGACATGCCGCCGGCGGAGATCGCCAACGAAACCGACCGCCTGTGGGGCCAGATCAAGCCGCTGTACGAACAACTGCACTGCTACACGCGCACGCAACTGGTCAAGCAGTACGGCGCGCGCGGCGAAGTCGAGGGCGGCCTGCTGCCGGCGCACCTGACCGGCAACATGTGGCAACAGGACTGGGGCAACCTGTGGGACCTGCTGCAGCCCTACCGCAACGCGGGCGAACTGGACATCACCGGCGCCTTGCAGAAGCAATACCAGGCCGACTACATCGCCGAACTGAAAAAAGCCGGCCCCAACCCCACCGCCGCGCAGATTTTCGCCGCCGAACGCGCCGCCAACCTGGCCGTGGCCAAGCAGATGACCGAGCGCGCGCAGGACTTCTACACCAGCCTGGGCATGCCCAGGCTGCCGGACAGCTACTGGCAAAAGAGCCAGTTCATCAAGCCGCTGGACCGCGACGTGGTCTGCCACGCCAGCGCCTGGGACATCGACATGGCCGGCGACGTGCGCACCAAGATGTGCATCCAGCCGAACGAAGAGGACTTCACCACCATCTACCACGAACTGGGCCACCTCTATTACGACCTGGCCTACAACAAGCAGCCGCCGTTGTTCCAGGGCGGCGCCAACGACGGTTTCCACGAGGCCATCGGCGACACCATCGTGCTGGCGATGACGCCGCAATACCTGCATACCGCCGGCCTGGTCGCCGCGCCGCAGGACAACCGCGAGGCGCTGGTCAACGCGCAGATGCGCATGGCGCTGGCGAAAGTGTCGTTCCTGCCGTTCGGGCTGATGATCGACCACTGGCGCTGGGGCGTGTTCGACGGCTCGATCAAGCCGGAAAACTACAACGCCGCGTGGTGGAAGCTGAAAGCGCAATACCAGGGCGTGGCGCCGGCCACGCCGCGCGGCGAGGAGTTCTTCGACCCCGGCGCGAAATACCACGTGCCGGGCAATACACCGTACCTGCGCTATTTCCTCTCGCACGTGTTGCAGTTCCAGTTCTACAAGGGCCTGTGCGACGCCGCCGGCCATGCCGGGCCGCTGTACCAGTGCAGTTTCTACGGCGACAAGGCGGCCGGGCAGAAGTTCTGGGCGATGCTGGAAAAAGGTTCCAGCCAGCCGTGGCAGGCCACGCTGAAGGACTTGACCGGCGAGGACAAGCTGGATGCCGCGCCGCTGCTGGAATACTTCGCGCCGCTGGATGCGTGGTTGAAACAGCAGAACGAGGGCAAGACTTGCGGTTGGCAGGCGGCGGCTGCGGAAGCCAAGTAACACGGCTTCAAAGCCCCTCTCCCTCCGGGGTGAGGGCGTGTTGCTTGCGGGCCACTGGCCCGCAACACGACCGAACGCCACGCGCGCTGCGCGTGGCCGGGGTGCGGGTTGGGGTGAGGGTACGGGCGAAGCCCGCGATGACGCGCGGGTTGCTTTCTTTGGCTACATCGGCTCGGTCGGTTCATAGGCGGCGGCTTCGCGCGGGCAATCCGGCAACTCGCGCCTGGCCACGCGCATTTCCCAGCGCCAGCAACCCCAGCCCAGCAGCAGGAACACCATGAACCCCAGCGCCAGCCACACCGGGTGATGGCTCAGCAACGGCGACAGCACGCCGGCGACCACGGAACTGATCACCAGTTGCAGGAAAACCTGCAACGAAGATGCCGCGCCGCGATGCCGCGCGTACATGTCCAGTACCGCCAGCGACAGGATCGGGAAGATCAATGCCATGCCAAAGCCGGTCACGAACAATGGCAGCACCGCCCATGGCACCACCAGCTTCGTGGCCAGCGCGCTGTACGCCAGGTTCGCCAACGCCGCCACGCCGCAACAGGCGTAACCGATGCGGCATTGCATTTCGCCGCGGATGTGCCCGGCCGCGCGCCCGGAAACGAACGCACCCAGGGTCATGCCGACGATGTTCGGCAGGAACAACCACGCGAAATCCCGTTCGCCCAGGCCCAGCAGCTCGATCACGAACACCGGCGCGGACGCGATGTAGAGGAAGAGCCCCGAGAACGCCAGCGAACCGGCCAACGCCAATCGCAGGAAGCGCCGGTTGCGCAGGATGCCGACGTAGTCGCGCAGCAACTTGCGCGGCGTCAGCGGCCGCCGCACCTGCGGCGGATGCGTTTCCGGCATCCACACCGCCACCGACAGCAGCAGGACCGCCGAAAACGCGGTCAGGAACCAGAATATCCACGACCATTCGCCCACGCCCAGCAGCCAGCCGCCAACGACCGGCGCGATTGCCGGGGCGACGCCGAAGATCATCGATACCTGGCTCATCAGCCGCTGCGCATCGTCGCCGTCGTACAGGTCACGGATCGCCGCGCGGCCGACAATCATGCCTGCGCCGGCCGACAGTCCCTGCAAGGCGCGGAAGGCCAGCAGCGTCGGCAGGTCCGGCGACAGCGCGCAACCGGCCGATGCGGCGACGAATACCACCAGGCCCGCCAGAATGACTTTGCGCCGGCCTTTCGCATCGGACAGCGGCCCATGCACCACGCTCATCAGCGCATAGGCCAGCAGATAGACGCTGACGGTCTGCTGCAGCGCCACCGCATCGGTGCGCAGACTCGCGGCCATCTGCGGGAAAGCCGGGAAGAAGGCGTCGATGGAGAACGGGCCGAACATGGCCAGCCCGCCCAGCAGCAGGGCCATCCTGCGCGTGGACGGAGATTTCGCGGGATTCATCGGATCAGGGCCGGGAAGGTGGCGCGGCCGGGAAAGGCAGCGCCTGTTCATTCTAGCTCGCGGCAGCGGGCCGGGTATAATCGCCGGGCTACATCTGGTGGGAGAAGCGGCGGCTGCAAGCCCCCGCTGCCGAAGGCGCAAACGCCCGTAATCGCTCAGGCCGAAGACCACCGCAGCAACAAACACTCTGGAGAGACTGGCCCATCGCACGCGGTGCGCGCCAGCGCCGAAGGGGCACGAGAGGCGAACCGCGCAGGCTCGCTCCTCCAAACTCTCAGGCAAAAGGACAGAGGGGCGCCTGTCGTCATTCCGGCGCAAGCCGGAATCCAGCTCCTGCCTTCAAGCAAGGGCCAAAGCTGGATCCCGGCCTGCGCCGGGACGACGAATCCGTCCCTTACCGGTGCCTGCTGCCATGTCCAAGCCTTCGCTCCTTTCGCCGTCTCTTGCTCAATTGGAGCACCCCGACGCCTTCGTCGAACGCCACATCGGCCCCAACGATGCCGAAATCGCGCAGATGCTGCGCGCGCTGGGCCACGACTCGCTGGACGCGATGACCGATGCCATCGTGCCGGGCAACATCAAGTCGCCCGCGTCGCTGCAACTGCCCGGCGGCCTGTCCGAAGTGGAGGCGCTGGCGACGATCAAGGCCATCGCCGCGAAGAACCAGGTGTTCAAGAGCTTCATCGGCCAGGGCTATTACGGCACCCACACGCCGAATGTCATCCTGCGCAACATCCTGGAAAATCCGGCGTGGTACACCGCATACACGCCGTACCAGGCCGAGATTTCGCAAGGCCGCATGGAGGCGCTGGTCAACTTCCAGCAGATGGTCGCGGATTTGACCGGCATGGAAATCGCCAATGCCTCGCTGCTGGACGAAGCCACCGCCGCTGCCGAAGCGATGACGTTGGCCAAGCGTGCGGCCAAGTCGAAGTCCAACACCTTCCTCGTTGCCGGCGACACGCATCCGCAAACGCTGGCCGTGCTGCAAACCCGCGCCGAACCGCTGGGCTTGAACGTCGAAATCGTGCGTTCGTCCGAAGCATTCCGCGCAGCCATCGTGAAAGGTGATTATTTCGGCGTGCTGGCGCAATACCCCGCATCCAGCGGCTGGATCGAAGACTGGACGCTGGCGGTACAGACCGCGCACGCGAACCATGCGCTGTTCGTCGTCGCCACCGACCTGCTGGCGCTGATCTTGCTGAAATCGCCCGGTGAAATGGGCGCGGACATCGTCATCGGCAATTCGCAGCGTTTCGGCGTGCCGTTCGGTTTCGGCGGCCCGCACGCGGCGTTCATGGCCTGCCGTGATGCCTTCAAGCGTTCGATGCCGGGCCGCTTGATCGGCGTTTCCGTCGATGCCCATGGCAACCCGGCCTATCGCCTCACGCTGCAAACCCGCGAGCAACACATTCGCCGGGAAAAGGCCACGTCCAACATCTGCACCGCACAAGTGCTGCTGGCGGTGATGGCCAGCATGTACGCGGTGTATCACGGCCCGGAAGGCCTGAAGCGCATCGCGCAGCGCGTGCATCGCTACACCGCCATTCTCGCTGCCGGTTTGCACGAGCTGGGGTTTTCCACCGTGCATGCCACCGCGTTCGACACGCTGTGCATCGACGCCGGCGACAAGGGCGCTTCGATTCTCGAACGCGCCGCCGCATTGCGCGCCAACCTGCGCGTGCGCGGCAATGGCTCGATCTGCATCTCGCTGGACGAAACCACCACGCGCGATGACCTGGCCCTGCTGTTCCGCATCTTCGGCAATGACGCCACCGCGCTGGACGTCGAAGCGCTGGATGCCAATGCACCCTCGCTGATTCCCGAAGAACTGCTGCGCAGCAGCGACTTCCTCACCCACCCGGTGTTCAACACGCATCATTCCGAACACGAAATGCTGCGCTACCTGCGCCAATTGGCCGACAAGGACCTGGCGATGGATCGCACCATGATCCCGCTGGGTTCGTGCACGATGAAGCTCAACGCCACCGCCGAAATGATCCCGGTGACGTGGCCGGAATTTTCCAACCTCCATCCCTATGCGCCGGCGGAGCAGGCCGAAGGCTACAGGGAACTGATCGACTCGCTGGAAGCGATGCTGGTGGAAATCACCGGCTACGATGCCGTCAGCTTCCAGCCCAACAGCGGCGCGCAGGGCGAATACGCCGGTTTGCTGGCGATTGCCGCATATCACGCCTCGCGCGGCGAAGGCCACCGCGACATCTGCCTGATCCCCGAATCCGCGCACGGCACCAACCCGGCGTCGGCGCATCTGGCCGGCATGAAGGTGGTCGTGACCAGGTGCGACGCCAACGGCAATGTCGATATCGAAGACCTGCGCCGCAATGCCGAGAAACATGCCGCCAATCTCGCCGCGCTGATGGTCACCTACCCTTCGACCCACGGCGTGTTCGAAGAGGAAATCGTCGAGATCTGCAACATCATCCACGCGAACGGGGGACAGGTTTATACCGACGGCGCCAACATGAACGCATTGGTTGGCGTGGCCAAGCCCGGCAAGTGGGGCTCGGACGTGTCGCACTTGAACTTGCACAAGACCTTCTGCATCCCGCACGGCGGCGGCGGTCCAGGCGTGGGGCCGTGCGCGGTGAAGGCGCATCTTGCGCCGTTCCTGCCGGGCGCATTGGCCGCGGGTTCGTCCACCCGCAACGGCGGCATGGTCAGCGCCGCTGCGCATGGCTCGGCGTCGATTCTTCCCATCTCGTGGATGTACATCGCGCTGATGGGCGCCGCCGGCCTGCGCAAGGCCACCCAGGTCGCGCTGCTCAACGCCAACTACATCGCGAAGCGGCTGGAGCCGCATTTCGAAACGCTGTACACCGGCCGCAACGGTCTGGTCGCGCACGAATGCATCCTCGACCTGCGCCCGCTGGAAAAAACCACCGGCATCGGCGCCGAGGACGTGGCCAAGCGCCTGATCGATTTCGGCTTCCACGCGCCGACGCTGAGCTTCCCGGTCGCCGGCACGCTGATGGTCGAACCGACCGAAAGCGAGTCGCTGCACGAGCTGGACCGCTTCTGCGATGCGATGATCCAGATCCGCGACGAGATCCGCGCGATCGAGGACGGCCGCCTGGACCGCGACGACAACCCGCTGAAGCACGCCCCGCACACTGCCGCGGTGGTTGGCGCCAGCGAATGGACGCACGCCTATCCGCGCGAACTGGCCGCCTTCCCGCTGCCGTCGCTGAAGCAGAACAAGTACTGGCCGCCGGTCGCGCGCGTGGACAACGTCCATGGCGACAAGAACGTGTTCTGCGCATGCATCCCGGTGGATGCGTACAGGGAAGAAGCCCGGGCGTAAGACCCTGCGCCATCCTTTTCCCCGCAAGCGGGGAAGAAGGATGCGCGCCGGCTTCGCGAAACGGAAAAGCCCCGCTTTCGCGGGGCTTTTTTTCGTTTCCGGACGAACGCCTGCCTGCCTACTTCGCGTTCTTCTTCAACCACGCATCCACCTGCGGCCGGCGCGCGGCGTTGAGCTTGATGCCGGTCCGGATGCCGGCGATCGCGGTCTCGGTATCGCGGCGCGAGGTCGCGGCGATGTACTTGTCGGCGAAGTCCTTCAACTTCTGCACCATCTCCGGCTTGTCCGAGCCGCCGCCCAGGCCGGGGTAGTAGCGCGAACGCGAAGTCGAATCGACCAGATTGTCCACCTGCTCGCGGTGGGCCACGGCGAAGTCGAAGGCCATGTCCGGGTGTTCGCGCGAAACGCCGGCGATCATGCCGGCGCTGTTGGTCGCGCCCGGCTCGTCGGTCAGGGCCATGTCCAGCGCCTTCTGCGCCAGCGCCTTGTCCTTGGCGGTGGCCAGCAGGCCGTAGTACTGGTCGCGGATCATCGACGAGGTTTCCTTCTTCGCCATCTCGTGCAGCTTGTCCCAGGTGGCGGCGTCTGCGTTGCGGGCGACCACGCCCAGCACGATGCGGCGCAGGTCGGCCGGCAGCGCCGACGGGTCGGTTTCCGACGCGGCGAAGCGGCGGCGGGCTTCGGCCAGCACCTTCTCGTCGCCCAGGCCGCTGAGCTGGCCGATCAGGCGCGTGCGCAACTGCCTGGTCACGGCGCTGTCGCCGTCGCGGTTTTCCCAGCCCAGCTTCGCGAACACCGGCGACAGCCGCGACAGCGCGTAGCGCTTGGCCGGCGCGGCCGCCTTGTCGTCGTCGCCGTACACGCCGACCATGCCGCCGAGCGTGCCGGCCACTTGCAACCACACGTCCGGCGAGGCATCGAGCGGCACCTGTCCGGCGAGATCGAGCGAATCGGCAACCGGCTGCAGGCCGACCGCGGACAACGCGCTCGCGTCCATCATCACGCCGAGCTGGTCAACGGTGGCCAGCTTGCCGAAATCCGCGGCCAGCGCCTTGAACTGCGCCGGCGAGTACAGTGCGCGGTAATAGCCCTTCTGGCCGGCGTTGACCAGCACCGGCGCATCGCAACCGGGCAGTTCGACCCTGGCCTCGCCATCCACCAGCACGGTGGCCTTGTCGCCGCCCACGGCCTGCAGGTTCACCGGCACGCGCCAGCGCAACGGCTGCTTGTCGGGGCGATCGGTGGTGTATTCGCCCTGCTGCAGCGAAACCACGGTCTTGCCGTCGTCGCAGCGCGCATCGACCTTGATCAGCGGAATGCCCGGCTGCAGGGTGAAATCGTGCGCCACCTGGGTGAACCGCTTGCCCGGCGCCACCTTGTCCATCTCCGCCCACAGGTCGTCGGTGGCGGTGTTGCCGTAGGCGTGCTTCCTGATGTAGCTGCGCACGCCCTCGCGCCAGGGGTCGGCGCCGACGTAGTCCTCCAGCATGCCGATCACCGCGCTGCCCTTGCCGTAGGTGATGTCGTCGAAGGCCTGGCTGGCCTGCTCGACGGTCTCCACGTGCTGCACCACCGGATGGGTGGTGGCGATGGCGTCGCGGCCCATCGCGCCGCGGCTGGTATAGACCGCGTCAACGCCGCCGATGTTCCATTCCGGGTGCAGCCTGGCGGTGGTGCGGCCCTCCATCCAGGTGGCGAAGCCTTCGTTCAGCCACAGGTCGTCCCACCACTGCATCGTCACCAGGTTGCCGAACCACTGGTGCGCGATCTCGTGCGCGGCCACTTCGAACACGCGCTGCTCGTCGCTGACGGTGGCGATGCTGGGATCGATCAGCAGCGAGTATTCGAAGGTGAAGATCGCGCCCCAGTTCTCCATCGCGCTGAAGAACTGGCTGCGGCCCGGCGCGGCGATGTTGTCCAGCTTGGGCAGCGGGAAGTCCACGCCGAAATAGTCGTTGTATTCGCGCAGCACGTCCTTCGACGACTCCAGCGCGAACCTGGCCTGGCCCACCTTGCCGGCCTGCGCGATCACGCCGACCTCGGTGCCGTTGTCGGCCTTCACGGTGGCGCGCTCGAATTCGCCGACGCCGAAGAACAGCAGGTAGGTGGACATCTTCGGCGAGGTCGCGAACTTCACCTTCGCCAGGCCGTTGCCCAGTTCGGTGCGGCTGGCGACCGGCATGTTGCTGACCGCCATCTGCGCGGCCGGCACGGTTGCGGTCAGGTCGAAGGTGGCCTTGTAGTTCGGCTCGTCCCACGACGGCACGAAACGGCGCGCGTCGGAATTCTCGAACTGCGTGTAGATTGCGCGCTTCTGCCCGGCGTCGGTGGCGTAGTCCAGCGCGAAGATGCCGTTGGCCTGCGTGCCGATCTTGCCGGCGTAATCCATCGACAGGCGATAGCGGCCCGGTTGCAACGGCTGATCGAACTCGAAGCTGGCGGTTTGCGCGTCGTTGTCCGTTTCCACTTTCGGCGCGGCGAACTTCTTGCCGCCCTTGGTCGCGGCCAGCGCCACGTTGGAGAAGGTGATGTCCGCCTGGTTCAACACGATGCGGTCGGTGGCGGCCAGCACCTCGATGTCGATGGCGACGTGGCCGTCGTAGTTCATCGTTTCGGCGTGCGGCGTCACCGCGATGTCGTAATGCAGCGGGCGAACGTCGCGCGGCAACTGGGTGGTGACCGTTGCGGCGGCCGCCGGCTCGGCAGCAAGGACATGCGGTGCGACGGCGACACTGGCGAGGGCCAGTGCAAGGGCGGTTGCCAGGGGACGACGCATCGGCAGTTTCTCTCTTGGGACGGGCACGAGACCGGATGACGGGCGATGATCGCCTACCCACCCAGGCTCGGGGCACCGCCAGAAGTCATGCCACGGTCGCCGGGCCGGCATGCCGGCAAAGCCGGCGCGCGCCGTGTTAGCTTCCCCTTCTTCCGCGAATCGGGAGGAAAGGCATGCATCGCAACGGAACAGGCCACCGGCGCAGGAACTGGCTGGCGGCGTCGCTGGCGGCCACGGTCGCGACGCTGGCGCCGTCCCTCCACGCGGCCAGCGCCGGCGACGAGGCCTGGGCCGCGGTCGATCCGTTCATCGGCACCGGCGGCGAAGGCCATACCTTTCCCGGCGCCACCGTGCCCTGGGGCATGGTCCAGCTTTCGCCGGACACGCAGATCAAGTCGCGCAAGGAGGGCTACGGCTGGGCCGCCGGCTACCGTCACGACGACCGCACCATCGTCGGCTTCTCGCATACGCACTTCTCCGGCACCGGCCATTCCGACCTGGGCGACGTGCTGGTCATGCCGATCAGTGGCGAAACGAAGCTGGAACGCGGCGACGTTTCCCGACCCGGCAGCGGCTACACCTCGCGTTTCCGCCACGATACCGAGGTCGCGCAGCCCGGCTACTACGCGGTGACGCTGGACGACGGCGGCGTGCGCGCCGAGCTCACCGCCAGCGCGCGCGTCGGCTGGCACCGCTACGCCTTTCCCGCCGGCAAGCCGGCGCACGTCGTCATCGACCTGCGCACCAGCATGTACGACTATCCCGGCAAGGTGCTGTGGTCGCGCCTGCGCGTGCGCGAGGACGGCACCGTCACCGGCTTCCGCGAAACCCGCGGCTGGGCGCCGGGTCGGCAACTGTATTTCGCGATGCGCTTCTCGCTGCCGCACAGCGGGCATGAACTGCACGACACTGAGCAGGACGTGGCCTACAAGGGCTTCCCGCCGCCGGGCGAGAAAGACCCGCGCCAACGCGCGCAGATCGAAGGCCGGCAGCTCGTCGCCGCGTTCGACTTCGACAGGGCCGCCGGCGAGCAACTGCTGGTGAAGGTGGCGATCTCGCCGGTCAGCGAGGACAACGCCATCGCCAACCTTGATGCGGAAGCGGCGGGCTGGGACTTCGACGGCGCCCGCGCGGCGGCGAAGCGGCAGTGGAGCGAGGCGCTGGGCGCGGTCGATGCACAGGGCGACGCCGGACAGCGCAAGCGCTTCTACACCGCGCTGTACCACACCATGCTCGGCCCCACGCTGTTCATGGACAGCGACGGCCGCTACCGCGGCCCGGACAACGCCGTGCACCAGGCGCACGGCTGGACCAACTACTCGACCTTCTCGCTGTGGGACACCTACCGCGCGCTGCATCCGCTGATGACTCTGCTGCAACCGCCGCAACGCACGAACGACGTGGTCAATTCGCTGCTGGCGGCGCGCCGCGAAAGCCCGTACGGCGTGCTGCCGGTGTGGGCGTTCCACGGGCAGGAAACGTGGTGCATGATCGGCTACCACGCCGTGCCGGTGATCGCCGACGCCTACATGAAGGGCATCCGCGGCTACGACGCCGACGAAGCCCTGCAGGCGATGGTCGCCAGCGCAAACTACGGCCCCTACGACGGCATCGCGCAATATCGCGAACTGGGCTGGGTGCCGATCGACGAGGAAGGCGAAGCCGCGAGCAAGACATTGGAGTACGCCTTCGACGACTGGACGATTTCGCGAATGGCGCGGGCGATGGGCAAGGCCGACGTCGCCGCCGAATTCGGCCAGCGCGCGGCCAACTGGAAGCACGCCTTCGACCCGGCCACCGGCTTCATGCGCGCGCGCAAGCGCGACGGCAGCTTCCGCGAACCCTTCGACCCCACCGCCAGCGGCTACGGCAGCGACTACACCGAAGGCAACGCCTGGCAGTATTCGTGGTACGTGCCGCAGGACGTGGCCGGCCTGGCGGCAGCGCACGGCGGCGCGGACAAACTGCTGGACAGGCTGGACGCGGTATTCGACGCGCAGGTCGATCCGAAGATATTCGAACACATGGAAGACATCACCGGCCTGATCGGCTGGTACGCGCACGGCAACGAACCCAGCCACCACGTCGCCTACCTGTACGCCCACGCCGGCCAGCCGTGGCGCACGCAGGCGCGGCTGAAGCGGATCATGGACACGCAATACGCCGCGCGCCCGGACGGCCTGGCCGGCAACGACGACCTCGGCCAGATGTCGGCGTGGTACGTGTTCACCGCGCTGGGCTTCTATCCGGTCGCGCCGGGCAGCAACCAGTACGTCATCGGCCGCCCTTTCCTGCCGCATGCCACGCTGAATTTGCCGAACGGCAAGCATTTTTCCATCGTCGCCGACGGCCTGGACGACGCGCATGCCTACATCGGCGGCACAACCTTGAACGGCAAGCCGCTGGATCGCGCGTACCTGACCCACGAGGAAATCATGGCCGGCGGCGAACTGCGCTTCACGATGCAGGCGGAGCCGAACAAGAACTGGGCGACCGATCCTGCACGGCGACCGTATTCGATGTCGGCCGAATGACTGCCGCAGCCGCAGGTTCAAATCCTGCCCCCGCTACCGTCTCCACGGACCAAACAGATAGCCCCGCATCGCGGGGCTATCTGTTTCCAACCCATGCAACATCCATCATCAGGCAAACGGATCCTGCAACACCATCGTGTGCTCGCGGTCCGGCCCGGTGCTGACGATGGCGATGGGGCAGCCGGCCAGTTCCTCCAGCGCGCGCAGATAGGCGCGGGCGGCCGGCGGCAGCTTTTCCCATTCGGTGATGCCGTGGGTGTTTTCGCTCCAGCCGGGGAATTCCAGATACACCGGCGTGCATTCTTCCCAGCCCTGCGCGTCCAGCGGCGCGTATTCGCTGCGCTTGCCGTGGTACTCGTAGGCGATGCAGACGTTCAATTTCTCCATGCCGTCCAGCACGTCGAGCTTGGTGATGCACAGGCCGCTGATGCCGTTGATCGCCACCGCGCGCTTCAACGCGACGATGTCCATCCAGCCGCAGCGGCGCGGGCGGCCGGTGGAGGCGCCGTATTCGGCGCCGCGATCGCGGATGCCCTGCCCCACTTCGTCGTCCAGTTCGGTCGGGAACGGGCCGCCGCCGACGCGGGTGGCATAGGCCTTGGCGATGCCGAGCACGTAGTCGATGGCGTCGGCGCCGACGCCGGAACCGGCCAGCGCGCCGCCGGTGGTGGTGTTGGAACTGGTGACGTACGGATAGGTGCCGTGGTCGATGTCCAGCAGCGCGCCTTGCGCGCCTTCGTACAACACCTTCCTGCCCTGCTTGCGCAGGTCGTGGAGGATGCCGGCCACGTCGGCCTTCATCGGCTCGACGTATTCGCCGAAGGCCAGGGCTTCGTCCAGGGTTTGCTGGTAATCGACCGGATCGACCTTCAGATATTGAGTCAGCACGAAGTTGTGGTAATCCAGCGCGGCGCGCAGTTTTTCCGCCAGTTCGACCGGATAGCGCAAGTCGGCCACGCGGATGCCGCGACGCGCGACCTTGTCTTCATACGCCGGGCCGATGCCGCGGCCGGTGGTGCCGATGGCCTTGCCGCCGGCGGCTTTTTCGCGCGCCTGGTCCAGGGCGATGTGGTACGGCATGATCAGCGGCGCGGCCGGGGAAATCTTCAGGCGGCTGCGCACTTCGACGCCGGCGCTTTCCAGTTCCTCGATCTCCTTGCGCAGCGCGGCCGGGCTGATCACCACGCCGTTGCCGATCAGGCACAGCGCGTCGTCGCGCAGGATGCCGGACGGGATCAGGTGCAGCACGGTCTTCTTGCCGCCGATCACCAGCGTATGGCCGGCGTTGTGCCCGCCCTGGAAGCGCACCACCGCGCCGATTTCCTCGGTGAGCAGATCGACGATCTTGCCCTTGCCTTCGTCGCCCCACTGGGCGCCCAACACCACCACTGACTGACCCATGACGGGTTTGCTCCTTTGCGGGGCGGCCATCGGGGCCACCGTGGATGATCGCGCCGGGGCGGCGGCGGCGGGGTGACGCCGCCATCGGGGCAGCGCCGGCCGCGACCGGCCCGGACACGGAAAAGCCGGCGGGACGCTCGCCCCGGCCGGCTTTGCGAGATTTTACAGGGATTTCCCCAGGGATGGGCCAGCTTCTCCTTCTCCCCGCTTGCAGGGAGAAGGAGAAGCTGGCCCAGCGTTCGAACATCTTCCCGGCAATCAGCGGTCCGACTTGAGGTATTGCAGGAACGGGTCGTTGCGGTCCAGCACGATCACGCCGTTGCCGTCGGCGAACGCGGCGCGGTAGGCCTCCAGGCTGCGGTAGAAGGCGTAGAAGCCGGGGTCGGCGGCGGTCGCTTGCGCATAGATGCGGGCCGCTTCGGCGTCGCCTTCGCCGCGCAGTTTCTGCGCATCGCGTTCGGCTTCGGCCACCAGCACCGACTGGTCGCGGTCGGCCTCGGCGCGGATGGTGCGGGCCTGTTCCTCGCCTTCGGCGCGCAGCTTGCTGGCCACCTGCTTGCGCTGGGCGCGCATGCGATCATAGACATCGGTGATGACCTGGCTGTCGGTCGGCAGGTCGATCTGCTTCAGGCGCAGGTCAACGATCTGCACGCCCAGCGTGGCCGCGCCCTCGTTGATGCCCTTCAGCTGCGCGGCAACAATCTCGTTGCGGTCACCGGACACCAGTTGCTGCAAGGTGCGGGCGTTGATCTCGTTGCGCAGCGAGTCGGTGATGATTGGCGCCAGGCGTGCTTCGGCGGTGTCCTCGAAGCCGCCGGTGGCGCGGTAGAAGGCGCGCACGTCGGAGATGTAGCCGATCGCGAAGAAGTCGATGATGACATCCTTGCGCTCGGAGGTGAGGTAGCGCTCCGGCTGGGTTTCCAGCACCTTGAAACGGCGGTCGAAGACTTTGGCCGTTTCCAGCAATGGCCACTTGAAATGCAGGCCGGGCTTGACGTCGGCGCGGACCACGCGGCCCAGGTTCAGCACCAGCGCGGTCTGGTCTTCGCGCACCACGTACACCGAGCCGAGCAGGCCCAGCAGCACGGCCGCCGCCACGGCGACGATCAGGGAAGATTTCATCGTTGCACCTCCTTGCGCTCGGCCGGGCGTGACGGGCGCACGTCGATGCGCTGCGACGTCGTGCTTTCCACGGCCGGCATGGCCAGTTCGGTCACCGCCGGGTTGGGCGCGCCGGATGTTTCCGCACCGGCTTGCGCCGGCATCGGCACATAGATCAGTTGCTTGCCGTCGCCGCCGACCACCTTGCGGTTCTGCGCCAGCACGCCTTGCACGGTTTCCAGCCACAGGCGCTTGCGGGTGACCTCCGGCGCGTTCCTGTATTGCACGTACAACTGGCTGAAGCGGCTGGCATCGCCTTCGGCCCTGGCGACGATGGCGGCCTTGTAGCCTTCGGCCTCGGTGCGCTGGCGTGCGGCGGTACCGCGCGCTTCGGGCACGACCTTGGCCGCGTAGGCGTTGGCTTCGTTGACCAGGCGATCCTTGATCTGCTGCGCGCTGTTCACTTCGTCGAAGGCGGGTTTCACCTCCTCGGGCGGACGGGCGTCGGGCAGGTTCAGTTCGGTCACCATCAAACCCGTGCGGTAGGCGTCCAGCGAGGCCTGCAGACGCGTCTTGGCCGACGCCGCCATCGCGCCGCGTTCGGCGCCCAGCACGGCGTCCAGCAGCGAACGGCCTACCTGCTCGCGCACGGCGCTTTGCGCGGCCTGCTTGACCACTTCGTCGGCATTGCGGGTGCCGAACAGGTACAGGCGCGGGTCGGCGATGCGGTATTGCACGTTCAACGACACGTTGACGATGTTCTCGTCGTTGGTCAGCACCGGCATGGTGGCGCTGAAAGTCTCGATGCGGGTGGCGTTGACCTTGCGCACGCTTTCGATCGGCCACGGCCACTTGAAGTTGGGGCCGGGCTGCATGATCCGGCTGAACTGGCCGAAGCGCAGCACCACGCCGCGCTGCTGTTCGCCCACCAACTGGAAGCTGCTGAACAACACCAGCAGGCCGATGACGATCCCGACCAGGCGCAGGCTGCCGCCACCGCCGCCGCCGAACAGGCCGCGCAAGCGCGCAAGCAGATTGCTCGCGCCATTGCCGCTGCGCGGTTTCCATGGATTGCGTCTGTCGTTGCCGCCAGAACCGCTGCCGGGGGTGTTCCAGGCCATGCCTTCTCCGAATTCGTTGTGTTCCGCGCCGGGTGGAGCCGTCGCCTGCCCGATTCTACTAGACCGGGCCATTTCTCCTTGCAACCCGCCGCCGCAGGCTACGGCTCCAACGCCGGCTCGGGCAGCAGCGCTTCCAGCGGATGTCCGCCAGCCTGCGCCGCCAGCCGCTGCGCATCGGCCAGCGCCAGGTCGATGGTCAGGTGCCAGCCGCATTCGTCATGGTCTTCGCCCAGTACCGCGCCCAGCGCATGCAATCGGGAGCGCAGGCGCGCCGAATGCGCCGGCAGGTCGATGCGCCCGCGCACGCGGCGAAAGCCCAGTTGCTGCGCCAACACACCGCGCAGCAGGTCGATGCCCGAGCCGTCGCGCGCGGAAATCCAGACGCGCTCATTGCCGTCGCCTGCGCCCCGGGCAGGCGCGTCATAAAGCGCGCTGCCGGGCACGTCGTGGCGCGGCTGTGCGCCGTCGATGCGGTCGATCTTGTTGAATACGAGCAATTGCGGGATGTCGCCGGCACCGATTTCCTGCAGCACTTCATCGACTTGGCCGATCCGCTCATCGCGCAGCGGATCGGCGGCATCGACCACGTGCAGCAGCAGGTCGGCCTCGCGCGCTTCGCCCAGGGTGGAACGGAACGCGGCCACCAGTTCGTGCGGCAGGTCACGGACGAAGCCGACCGTATCGGCCAGCACCACGCCGCCGCCGGGAAGCTCGATGCGGCGCACGGTCGGGTCCAGCGTGGCGAACAACTGGTCGGCGGCGTAGGCTTCCGCGCCGGTCAGCATGTTGAACAAAGTCGATTTGCCGGCATTGGTGTAACCAACCAGCGCGACGCGCGGCAGTTCGCTGCGCAGGCGTGCGCGGCGCATCTGGGTGCGTTGCACTTCGACCTTTTCCAGCCGCCTCTGCAATTGCTCCACGCGCTTCTGCAACAGGCGGCGATCGGTTTCCAGCTGGGTTTCGCCGGGACCGCGCAGGCCGATGGAACCACCGCGCTGGCGCTCAAGATGGGTCCAGCCACGCACCAGCCGCGTCGCCATGTGCTTGAGCTGGGCCAGTTCGACCTGCAACTTGCCTTCATGCGAACGCGCGCGCTGGGCGAAGATGTCCAGGATCAGCCCGGTGCGGTCCAGCACGCGGCGCTCCAGCGCCTTCTCCAGGTTGCGCTCCTGCCCCGGCGACAGCGCGAAATCCACCAGCACCAGATCGGCCCCGGCCGCATCGGCCACGGCCCTGGCTTCTTCCAGCTTGCCGCTGCCGATCAGGGTGGAGGGATTGGGCCGGTCGATGCGCGCGGTCAGCACGCCGGCAATGCTGGCCCCGGCCGAACGCGCCAGTTCGGTGAATTCCTCCACCACGTCATCGGCCAGCGGCCCCTGGTGCGGCAGGATCAGCAGCGCGTGCTCGCCTTTTTTCGATCTTTCGAACATCGGGGAAGTCTGGGGGCTGGAAGCCGGAAATCAATGCTCCCGCAAAAACGATCCCGGCCAGGTGGCCGGGATCGTCGCGGCATCAAGCTTGCGGCTGCTCGGCCGACGCGCCGGGTGGCGCCGGGCTGTCGCCGTCGCCTTCGTCGTCGTCCAGCGAGGCGTCGAGGCGTTCCACCGCTTGCAGCACTTCACCTTCGGACAGGCGGATCAGGGTCACGCCCTGGGTGTTGCGGCCGACCTGCGAGATTTCGGCGGCGCGAGTGCGCACCAGGGTGCCGCCGTCGGAAATCAGCAGCACTTCGTGGTGGTCGGACAACTGGATCGCGCCGACCAGGTTGCCGTTGCGTTCGCTGGTCTTCAATGCAATCACGCCCTTGGTGCCGCGGCCCTTGCGCGGGTAGTCCTCCACCGGCGTTCGCTTGCCGTAGCCGCGTTCGCTGGCGGTGAGGATGTCGCCATTGCCTTCGACCACCACCAGGCTGACCACGGTCGAGCCGCTGTCGTTGCTGCTTGTGGCTTCGTCATCACCGGCTTCGGCCTCGTCCGCACCGTCGTCGGCATCGGCTGCGACCAGACGCATGCCGCGCACGCCGGTGGCGGTGCGGCCCATTGCGCGCACCAGGGTTTCGGAGAAACGCACCGCGCGGCCATTGCTGGCGAACAGCATGATGTCGCGCTCGCCATCGGTCAGCGCAACGCCGATCAGCGCGTCGCCTTCGTCCAGGTTGATCGCGATCTTGCCGCGCGCCAGGCGGTAGGCGAATTCGGTCAGCGGGGTTTTCTTGACCGTGCCGTTCCTGGTGGCGAAGAACACGTACCGGCCTTCGGCGTATTCGCGCACCGGCAGCACCGCCTGCACCTTCTCGCCCGGTTCCAGCGGAATCCAGTTGACGATGGGCCGGCCACGCGCGTTGGAGCCGGCTTCCGGCAACTGGTGCACCGGCAGCCAGAACACCTTGCCGTTGCTGGTGAAGGTCAGCAGCGTGTCGTGGGTGTTGACCAGCCACAGCTGGTCGATGAAATCCTCTTCCTTGGTCGCCGCCGCGCTGCGCCCGCGACCGCCGCGACGCTGCGCGCGGTACGCGCTGGCCGGCTGGCGCTTGGCGTAACCGGCGTGCGACAGGGTGACGACCACGTCTTCCGGCGCGATCAGGTCGAGGATGTCGAGGTCTTCCTCGCTCTGGCGGATCTCGCTGCGGCGCGCGTCGCCGAATTCGGCCTTGATTTCGACCAGTTCGGTGCGGATGACTTCCTTCAGCACGTCCGGGTTTTCGAGGATGCGGATCAGGCCGGCGATCACGCCCAGCAGTTCGCGGTATTCCTCGGTCAGCTTTTCCTGCTCCAGCCCGGTCAGGCGATGCAGGCGCATTTCCAGGATCTGCTGCGCCTGCACGTCGGTCAGCTGGTATTCCCCGCCGAGGAAACCGACGCCTTGCGGCAAGTCTTCCGGCCGCGACGCTTCCGCGCCGGCCGCGGCCAGCAGCGAAGCCACCAGGCCCGGCGCCCAGCGCTTGCCCAGCATCTTTTCCTTCGCTTCCTGCGGATTCGCCGAGGTCTTGATCAGTTCGATCATCTCGTCGATGTTGGCCAGCGCGACGGTCAAGCCTTCAAGGATGTGGGCGCGGCTGCGCGCCTTGCGCAACTCGAAAATCGTGCGGCGGGTGACCACTTCGCGGCGATGGCGCACGAAGGCTTCCAGCATCTGCTTCAGGTTGAGCAACTGCGGGCGGCCATCGACCAGTGCGACCATGTTGATGCCGAAGACGCTTTCCATCGGCGTCTGCGAATACAGGTTGTTCAGCACCACTTCGGCCGATTCGCCGCGCTTGACCTCGATGAAGATGCGCATGCCGTCCTTGTCGGACTCGTCGCGCAACTCGCTGATGCCTTCCAGGCGCTTTTCCTTGACCAGTTCGGCGATCTTCTCGATCAGCCGCGCCTTGTTCACCTGGTACGGGATTTCGGTGACGATGATCGCTTCGCGGCCGGTGCGGTCATCGACTTCGATCCCGGCCTTGGCGCGCATGCGCACGCGGCCGCGGCCGGTGCGGTAGCCAGCGACTATCCCGGCGGTGCCGTTGATGATGCCGGCGGTTGGGAAATCCGGGCCGGGGATGCATTGCATCAGGCCATCGACGTCGATGGCCGGGTCGTCGATCAGCGCGATCAGGCCATCGACGACTTCGTTCAAGTTGTGCGGCGGGATATTGGTCGCCATGCCGACGGCGATACCGGCCGAACCGTTGACCAGCAGGTTCGGCACCCGCGTCGGCAGCACGCTGGGTTCGAGTTCCTTTTCGTCGTAATTGGGCTGGAAATCGACGGTTTCCTTGTCGATGTCGGCCAGCAGTTCGTGGCTGATGCGCGACAGGCGCGATTCGGTGTAACGCATCGCCGCCGGCGCGTCGCCATCGACCGAACCGAAGTTGCCCTGCCCATCGACCAGCATGTAGCGCAGCGAGAACGGCTGCGCCATGCGCACCAGCGTGTCATAGACGGCGCTGTCGCCATGCGGATGGTATTTGCCGATCACGTCGCCGACGATGCGCGCCGACTTGTAGTAGGGCTTGTTGCTGTGCGCGCCGAGTTCCTGCATGGCGAACAACACGCGGCGATGCACGGGCTTGAGGCCATCGCGCACGTCCGGCAGGGCGCGACCCACGATCACGCTCATGGCGTAATCCAGGTAACTGCGGCGCATCTCGTCTTCGAGGTTGACGGGGATGATTTCCTTGGCGGTATCGGCCATTCGGGTTCCGTGCTCGGTGACCAAAAACCCGGCTGCCAGGGCGTGCCCGGCCAACGGTTTTCGGGGGTGAATTGCGAAGCGCGGATTGTAGCACGGAAGGGAGTTTTCCGGCCCGCCCGGAGGCACGGGAAATCAAGGACTTGAGGCTTGATTTGCCTTGCTTTTTCCTGTCATTCCCGCCTGCGCCGGAATGACGGGAAAAAGCTCAAGCCTCACCCCGCAAACGCCGCCTGCATCTTCCCGGCATCCGGCTTCTCGATCACGCCCCTCTCGGTGACGATGGCGTCGATCAACTCGCCCGGCGTCACGTCGAACACGGGGTTCCATGCACGGATGCCTTCGGCCACGGTGCGCACGCCGCCGATGCCGAGCAATTCGGCCGGGTCGCGCTCCTCGATCTCGATCAAGTCGCCATTTGCCGTTGCCATGTCCACCGTCGAGGACGGCGCGACCACCATGAACTTGACGCCATGGTGGCGCGCGGCGATCGCAAGCTGACAGGTGCCGATCTTGTTGGCGGTGTCGCCATTGGCGCAGATGCGGTCGGCGCCGACGATCACCCATTGCACCGCGCCGGTCTTCATCAGGTGCGCGGCGGACGAATCGGCGATCAACGTCGCATCGATGCCATCCTGTTGCAGTTCCCACACGGTCAGGCGCGCACCCTGCAGCCACGGCCGGGTTTCGCCGGCGAACACGCGGGCGATGCGGCCCTGTGCCACGCCGGCGCGGATCACGCCCAGTGCGGTGCCGAAGCCGGCGGTAGCCAGCGAGCCGGTGTTGCAGTGGGTCAGCACGCCGCCGCCCGGCTCGATCAAGGCCGCGCCCAACGCGCCCATGTGGCGGTTGGCAGCCAGGTCTTCCTCGGCAATGGCCCGCGCCTCCAGTTCCAGCGTTTCGCGCCAGGCGGCGCCGGCGTTGGCCAGCGCGGCGCGCATCCGTGCCAGCGCCCAGGCCAGGTTGACGGCGGTGGGCCGCGCGGCGTTCAAGCGCTGCAGCGAAGGCTCCAGTTTTTGCAGGGCTTGCGCGCCATCGCCGGCAACGACTTCGCGCGCGGCCAGCACCACGCCCCACGCGGCAGCAATGCCGATGGCCGGCGCGCCGCGCACGATCAAGGCATGGATGGCATCGGCTACCTGGTCGCTGTCGCGGCAATCGACCCACGCCTGCGCGAACGGCAATTTGCGCTGGTCAAGCAGTTGCAGTGCGTCGCCGGCCCAGCGGATCGGGCGGACGCGGTCGTAACGGGCGTAGTCGAAGGTTTCGTCCATGCCCGAAGTTTAGGGCATGGACGACCCCATGGCCTTCCTGCCCGGTTGCGCCGCGTCAGTCGATGCGAAACTCGGCGCGGCAGCCACCGCTGACCCAGATGCCGTTGCGGTCCCAGCCCCAGTTGCGGCCCCGGACGCATGGGGTCTTGGACAATTGCCGCACCAGTTGCACGCCTCGGCGGATCGAAGCCGGGCAAGTACGGTGGCGTTTGTCGTTGGATTCGCAGCCCAGGATCCGGCCGTGGTTGCGGCCATTGTCCGGGTAATAGCCGCCCCCGCGCCCGGCAACGAACTCGGCGCGGCAGCCGCCGTTCACCCACACGCCGTTGCGGTCCCGGCCCCAGTTGCGGCCCCGCACGCACGGGGTCCTGGACAATTGCCGCACCAGTTGCACATCGCCGCGCACGTCCACATTGCACCGGCGGTAGCGGTTGTCGTTGGATTCGCAGCGGAAAGTCTGGCCGTGGCCATCATCGGGGTAGTAGCCACCGTCTTGCGAAGAAGGGTATTGCCTGTAGCCGCCATCCGGATAACCGCCGGCATACACCGGATCGAGCACGCAAGCGGTCACCAGCAGAACCAGGGCCGCCAGCACCGGAACCGCGCATTTCAGAACCGCGCATTTCAGTTTGCCGTCCATCGTCGTTCTCCCTTGCGTTGCCTGCGCCGGAACCATTGCATCGGATTCATGAACACTTGCCCAGGAAATCGTTTCCGGCTTGCGGCGTTTTCCACCGCCATTCAGGCGTGGGCGAAGTCGAAGGCCAGTACCTCTGCAATGCGCGGCGTGCCCAGCATCGCCATCAACAAGCGATCGATGCCCAAAGCAACGCCGGCGCAATCGGGCAAGGCCGGCAAGGCTTGCAGCAGGTTTTCGTCCAGCGGCGGCACGGCATCGCCGCGTTCGTGGCGCACGGCCTGGTCGCGTTGGAAGCGGCGGCGCTGTTCGGCTGCGTCACCCAGTTCGTGATAGCCATTGGCCAGTTCCAGCGAACCGAGGTACAACTCGAAGCGCTCGGCCACCGGCGGATCGCCTTCGCGCACGCGCGCCAACGCGCATTGCGAGGCCGGGTAGTCGTGCACCGCCAGCAACCGGTGCGGCGCGAACGTCGGCTGCAGCCTGTGCGTCATCAGCAGGTCCAGCCAGTCGTCGCGGTTCAAGCCTTCGCCGTCGATGGCGATGCCGGCGGCGGCGTTGCGCAGTTCTTCCGTCGATGCAAGCAATGGATCGATGCCGAGGTGTTCGCGATACAAATCACGGAAGGCGATTTTTTCCAGCATCGCCCTGCGCCCGACCAGCGCCAGCGCCGCCTGCACCAGTTCGGCGGTTTCATCGATCAAACGCCGGTGGTCCCAACCGACGCGATACCACTCCAGCAGGGTGAATTCCGGATTGTGGCGATCGCCGGCTTCGCCATCGCGGAACACGCGGCCCAGCTCGTAGCAATCGCCGATGCCGGCAGCCAGCAGACGCTTGAGCGGAAATTCCGGCGACGTGCGCAGCCAGCGTGTGCGCGGTGCGCCATCGGTGCGGCCGGAGAATTGCAGCGAAAACGAGGCGATGTTGGGGTCGGTATTGCCGGCCACCGACAGGATCGGGGTTTCGACTTGCAGGAACCCGCGCTGATGGAAGAATTCGTGGATCATGCGATTCACCCACGCTCGCAAGCGCAGCGCATCGAAATTTCCGGTGAATTGGAATTGGCTCATGCGTGTTGCTCCAGAAAGGCGAGCAACTGCGCTTCGTCCCAGATTTCGAGGTCCAGTTCCTGCGCCTTCGTCAGCTTGGAACCGGCCGCTTCGCCAGCGACGACGATGCCGGTTTTCCTCGACACGCTGCCGACGACCTTTGCGCCCAGGGCTTCGAGCTTCGCGCCGGCTTCGTCGCGGCTCATCGAAGCCAGGCCACCGGTCAGCACCACGGTCTTGCCGTCGAGCGGGCCGGCTGCGTCCGCTTGCGTGTCCGGGGTGATTTCCAGCAGGTGCGCGAGCATCGCGCCGCTGGCGTGCAGCAGTTTGGCGTTGCCGGCATCTTCCAGCCATTGCGCCAGTGCGTTGGCGGATTCGGCGGGCAGGCCGGCACTGACGAACCGATGCGCCGGCGCATCGCACAAGGCATCGACCGTGGCGAACGCGGCGGCAAGCTGCTTCGCACGCACTTCGGTGACCTTGGGGATTTCCATGTCCGCCAGCACGGCCGCCAGATCCAGTCCGTCGCGCAGCTTCGCGCTGGGCGGATGCGCGTCGGCGATGCGCACACCGCGTTGCAGCAGCAAGTCGATGACCTGCTGGTTGCCGGGCTGGTCGAGGAAATGTCCCAACGCGCGCGCCACTTCCCCGCCGATGTCGGGCACGCGCTTGAACAGCGGCCACGGCATGCGCCGGATCAGTTCAAGATCGCCAAACCACGCGGCCAGCGACTTGGCGGTGCTTTCGCCAACGTGTTCGATGCCCAGCGCAAACAGGAAACGCTCCAGCGTGGCGTTGCGGCTGGCGTCGATGGCCACGATCAGATTCTCGGCCCATTTGGTGGCGACCTTGCCGGCCTTCACCGTCTCGGGTGTCGTGCCGTCGCGCTCGTCGGCGCGGCGCTTCATCTCCAGCAGATCGTCGAGCGTCAGCTTGTACAGGTCGGCGACGTGTTCGAGAAAGCCCAGGTCGCTCAGGTCCTCGACCAAACGCTCGCCCAGCCCTTCGATGTCCATCGCCCGGCGCGAGGCGAAATGGCGCAGGGCTTCCTTGCGCTGCGCCGGGCAACTCAATTCGCCGCTGCAACGCCATACCGCTTCGCCTTCCTCGCGCACGATTTCCGCACCGCAGACCGGGCAATGCGTCGGCATCGTCCATGGTCGCGCGTGCACGGGGCGCTGTTCCAGCGTCACCGCGACGACTTCCGGAATCACGTCGCCGGCGCGGCGCACGATCACGGTATCGCCGACGCGCACGTCCAGCCGCGCGATCTGGTCGGCGTTGTGCAAGGTGGCGTTGGTGACGATGACGCCGGCCACCTGCACCGGCGCGAGGCGCGCGACCGGCGTTGCCGCGCCGGTGCGGCCGATCTGGATGTCGATGCCTTCAACCGTGGTGGATTGTTCCTGCGCCGGGAATTTGTGCGCGATCGCCCAGCGCGGCGCGCGCGAGACGAAACCCATTTCGCGCTGGCCGGCGTAGTCGTCCAGTTTGTAAACCACGCCGTCGATGTCGAACGGCAGGCCGTCGCGGCGCTGGCCGATGCGGCGGTAGTAATCCAGCAAACCGTCCGCGCCATGCACCACTTCGTTGAGCAGGCTGACCGGGAAACCCCATTGCCGCAGTTGCTCCAGCGTGGCCGAATGGGTAGCCGGCAGTTCGCCGCCCTCCACTGCACCCAATGCGTAGGCATAGAACGACAGTGGCCGTTGCGCGGTGATGCGCGGGTCGAGTTGGCGCAGCGAGCCGGCCGCGCCATTGCGCGGATTGGCCAGCACCTTGCCGCCGTGCAGGCGTGCGTGTTCGTTGTATTTCTCGAAGTCGGCACGCGGCATGAACACTTCGCCGCGGACTTCCAGCACACGCGGCCAATCGCTGCCGCGCAATTTCAGGGGGATCGCCTTCACCGTACGCAGGTTGGCGGTCACGTCCTCGCCAGTTGCACCGTCGCCGCGGGTTGCGCCCTGCACGAAACGGCCATCCTCGTAGCGCAGGCTGATCGCCAGGCCGTCGAGCTTGGGTTCGGCGGAAAACCCCGGCTCGCCGCGATCCAGTTTTTCCTCGATGCGGCGGACGAAGTCGCGCGTTTCCTCGTCGCTGAAGGCGTTGCCCAGCGACAGCATCGGGATGGCGTGGCGCACTTCGGCGAACTTCGCCGACGGTGCGCTGCCGACGCGCTGGGTCGGCGAATCGGCGCTGCGCAGTTGCGGATGCGCGGCTTCCAGTTGGTCCAGTTCGCGCAGCAGGCGGTCGTACTCGACATCGGCGATCTGCGGCGCATCGAGCACATGGTAGCGGTAGTTGGCGTCTTCCAGCCGGCGGCGCAGTTCGTCGATGCGCGCGGCGGGGTCGGGATCGGTGGTCATGCGTGGATTTTAGAGCCGCACACCTGATTGCGCATCGAAGAAATGCAGCCGCTCGCGCATCACGTCCAGCGCCAGGGTTTCGCCGGCCATCGGTGCCTGTTGCGGCAGCATCCGTGCGACCAGCGCGCGATCGCCGCAGCGCAGGTGCACGAAGGTTTCGTTGCCGACCGGTTCGACCACTTCCACCACGGCGCGCAAGGCGCCCTCGCCTGCCGCCGGCGACAGCTGTTCCGGGCGGATGCCCAGCACCAGGTCGCGGCCGATTTCGATGCCCGGCACATTGCCGAGCGCCAACGTTTGCCCATCAGCCAGGCGCAGCACCGCACCACCCGCATCGCCTTCCAGCCGGCCAGGCAGCAGGTTCATCGCAGGGCTGCCGAGGAAGCCGGCGACGAAAAGATTGGCCGGGCGTTCGTACAAGGCCATCGGCGTGTCGATCTGCTGGATCGTGCCTTCGTTCAACACCACGATGCGCTGGCCCAGGGTCATCGCCTCGACCTGGTCGTGGGTGACGTAGATCATGGTCGAACCCAGCCGCTGGTGCAGCCGCGCGATTTCGGTACGTACCGAATGGCGCAGCTTGGCGTCGAGGTTCGACAGCGGCTCATCCAGCAGGAACACCGCCGGCTCGCGCACCAGCGCGCGGCCCAGGGCCACGCGCTGGCGCTGGCCGCCGGACAGTTCGCGGGGCAGCTTGTCCAACATGTCGGCCAGGCCCAGCGTCTGCGCCGCATCGTCGATGCGCCGTTTCACCGCGGCCTTGTCGAAACCGCGCAGCTTCAGGCCGAAGGCCAGGTTCTGCGCCACGCTCATGTGCGGGTACAGCGCGTAGTTCTGGAACACCATCGCGATGTCGCGCGCCGCCGGGGCAACGTCGTTGACCACGCGCCCGCCGATGCGCAGCATGCCGGCACTGATCTCCTCCAGCCCGGCGATCATCCGCAGCAAGGTGGATTTGCCGCAACCGGACGGACCCACCAGCACCAGCAGTTCGCCGTCGGCCACGTCGAAACTGGCGCCGTGCACGGCGACTTGTCCGTTCGGCCAGACTTTGCGCACCTGTTCCAGCCGTACTTCCGCCATCTTCCGCTCCGGTTGTGCCACACGTACTGCACGCATGCGCGACTTGCGGCTATTCTGCCATGCGCCCGCAGCGGGCCAGCGCCATGCGTTTTCATGCAAATGCAACGCGAATGCTGGCACAACAGGCGGCGAACCCATGGAGGAAGCATGCCGAAGTCGTTTACCTTTCCCCCGGATTTCATCTGGGGCAGCGCCACCGCCGCCTACCAGATCGAAGGCTCGCCCTTGGCCGACGGCGCCGGGCCCAGCATCTGGCAGCGTTTCGCACACACGCCCGGGCGGATGCTCAATGGCGACACCGGCGACGTGGCCTGCGACCACTACCACCGCTGGCGCGAGGACGTGGCACTGATGAAGCAACTGGGCCTGCAGGCCTATCGCTTCAGCATTTCGTGGAGCCGGGTGCTGCCCGAGGGCCGCGGCCGGGTCAATCCGAAGGGCCTGGACTTCTACGAGCGCCTGGTCGATACGCTGCTGGAAAACGGCATCGAACCGGTCGCCACCCTGTTCCACTGGGACCTGCCGGCGGCGCTGGACGACCGCGGCGGCTGGTTGAACCCGGACATCGCCGACTGGTTCGCCGAATACGGCGCGGTGATGTTCCAGCGGCTGGACGGGCGCATCAAGCGCTGGGCCACGCTCAACGAGCCGTGGGTGGTCACCGACGGCGGCTACCTGCACGGCGCGCTGGCGCCGGGCCACCGCAACAAGTACGAAGCGCCGATCGCCAGCCACCACCTGCTGCGCGCGCACGGCAAGGCGGTGCAGGCCTACCGCGCCCACGGCAGGCACGAGGTCGGCATCGTCGTGAACATCGAGCCGAAGTACCCGGCCAGCGATTCGCCGGAGGACCTGGCCGCGACCCGGCGCGCCGACGCCTACATGAACCGGCAATACCTGGATCCGGTGTTCTTCGGCAAATATCCGGAAGAACTGCGCGACATCTTCGGCGACGCCTGGCCGGACTGGCCGCAGGCGGACATGGACCTGATCCGCCAGCCGATCGATTTCGTCGGCATCAACTACTACACGCGCAACGTGACCCGCCATGACGAGACCAACTGGCCGCTGCAGGCCGCGCCGGTGAAGCAGACCATGCATACGTATTCGGAAACCGGATGGGAGGTATTCCCGCAAGGATTGACCGATACGCTTGTCTGGGTGAAACAACGCTATGACAATCCGCGCATGTTCATCACCGAAAACGGCGCGGCCTTCTTCGATCCGCCGAAGGCGCACAACGGCCGCGTCCGCGACCCGCTGCGCGTGGGCTACCTGCGCCAGCACCTGCGCGCGGTGCACGATGCGATCGAAGCCGGCTGCGACATCGGCGGTTATTTCGTGTGGTCGCTGCTGGACAACCTGGAATGGTCGCTGGGTTATTCCAAGCGTTTCGGCGTGGTGCACGTGGATTTCGAAACCTTGGCGCGCACGCCGAAAGACAGCGCCCGCTACTATGCAAAAGTCGTCGCCAGCCACGGCGATGCATTGAGCAACGATGAAGAAACCGAGGGATGGGGATGACACACGCACAAGGGATTTGCGCACGGCGGGCCTGCACACCATCGGGCCGCGACGCATGAGCGGCGATGGACACTTCCTGCTGGCCGACATCGGCGGCACCAATGCGCGCTTCGCGCTGACCGACTGCGACCCGGCCGCGCCGCTGCGGCAAGACAGCGTGCGCGATTTCAAGGTGGCCGATTTCCCGTCGCTGGCCGACGCCGCCGGCCATTACCTGCAGCAGATCGGTGCCAACGCGCGCAACGGCGTGTTCGCGGTGGCCGGCCGCATCGACGGCGACGAGGCGCGCATCACCAACCACCCGTGGGTGATCTCGGTGTCGCGTACCCGCGCCGCGCTCGGTTTCGATCGATTGAAGCTGGTCAACGATTTCGCCGCGCAGGCGATGGCGACTTCATTGCTGACGCCTGCGGATGTGGTGTCCATCGGCGGTGCGCACTGGCAACCCGCGCCACTGTCGCAGGCGCGCACCTACGCGGTGATCGGCCCCGGCACCGGCCTGGGCGCGGGCGGCCTGATCGTGCGCGACGGCCACCGCTATCCGCTGGAGGCCGAAGGCGGCCACGCCAGTTTCCCGCCGGGCACGCCGGAGGAAATCGAAATCCTCGAACACCTGTCCAAGCAGTTCGGCCGCGTCTCCAACGAACGCCTGATCTGCGGCCCTGGCCTGGTCAACCTGCACCGCGCCCTGTGCGAGATCGCCGGCATCGACCCCGGCCACCTGGAGCCGCCGGACATCACTGCGCGCGCCGCCGGCGGCGATGCCCTGTGCCTGCGTTCGCTGGACGTGTTCTGCGCGGTGTTCGGCGCGATTGCCGGCGACCTGGTGCTGACCCTGGGCGCGTGGGACGGCGTGTTCCTGACCGGCGGCATGGTGCCGAAGGTCTTGTCGTCGTTGCAGCATTCCGGCTTCCGCCAGCGCTTCGAACACAAGGGCCGCTTCGCACCGACGATGGCGCGCATCCCGACCCTGGCGATCATGCACCCACACCCCGGCCTGCTGGGCGCGGCGGCGTTTGCGGTGGAGATGTGCGGGGTGGAGTGAAGCGGAAAAGGCCTCGGCAATTCCGCTTTTTGCTCATCATTCCCGCGCCGGCGGGAATGACGAGCAAAAGCCGCCCCCCTCAACCCGCGTCAAGCGCCTGCACGTCTTGGTAAATCTCGACCAGCGGCAGCGCCATGTCCAGGCAGGGCAGCATCACTTCGCCCTGCTCGAATTCCTCCATCCGCCAGCCGTTGTCGCGGCGGTACAACTCCACCCGCATCGTGTCCTGCTCCACCAGCAAATAGCCCTGCAGGCTGGGCAGGGTCTGATAGGCCAGCAGCTTTTCGCGGCGGTCGATGCGGGCGGTGGATGCGGACAGCACTTCCACCAGCAGGCAAGGCGCGCGCCGGTAGTAGGTTTCGCGGTCGTCCGGTTCGCAAGCCAGCAGCAGGTCCGGGTAGTAGAAGCTGGTCTTGTCGGCAATGTCCACGCGGACTTTCATGTCCGAAGTGAACAACTGGCAGCCCTTGCGCCGCGCGGCAGGGGTCAGGGCAAAGGCAATGGCATTGACGATCAAACCATGCCGGTCGCTGGCACCGCCCATGGCATAGACCTGCCCGTCGATGTATTCATGGCGTTGCTCGCCATCCATCTCACCGGCCAGATAGCCCTCGATGCTGACGAAGGGTTTGCGTGCGCTCGGTGCGGGCATGGCCGGAAGCGTTGCCTTGGCGGGATTCCAGTGTAGAACGTGTCATGTGTTTTTGCGTGCATCCGCTGCCGCGGATAACCGATCTCAATACCACTACAAATCCAATACAAATCCAATACTTTCCCTTCCCCGGCGACAGGCGCACAATCCGGGATTGACCCGAACCGCAGCACAGCCGCTTCCGCCATGAGCCTGCAACCTGCCCCGCTCCACCCCGCCATCGCCGCCGTTACCGAGCGCATCCGCCAGCGCAGCGCCACGCTCCGCGCCGCGTACCTGCAAGGCATCGACAGCGCCTTCCGCGACGGGCCGCACCGCAGCCGGCTGAGCTGCGGCAACCTGGCCCACGCCTTCGCCGCCTGCGGCCCGGACGACAAGGGCCGGCTGCGCGGCGATGCCACGCCCAACATCGGCATCGTCACCGCGTACAACGACATGCTCTCGGCGCACCAGCCGTTCGAGCACTACCCGCAGATCATCCGCGACGCCGCGCGCGCGGCCGGCGGCACCGCGCAGGTGGCCGGCGGCGTGCCGGCGATGTGCGATGGCGTGACCCAGGGCCGGCCCGGCATGGAACTGTCGCTGTTTTCGCGCGACGTGATCGCGCAGGCCACGGCGATTGCATTGAGCCACGACATGTTCGACGCCGCGCTGTACCTGGGCGTCTGCGACAAGATCGTGCCCGGTTTGCTGATCGGCGCGCTGGCCTTCGGCCATTTGCCGGCGGTGTTCGTGCCGGCCGGGCCGATGACGCCGGGCATCCCCAACAAGAAGAAGGCCGAAGTGCGCGAGCGCTACGCCGCCGGCCTGGCCACGCGCGAAGAACTGCTGGAATCCGAATCGGCCAGCTACCACGGCGCCGGCACCTGCACCTTCTACGGCACCGCCAATTCCAACCAGGTGCTGCTGGAAGCGATGGGCCTGCAACTGCCGGGCACCTGGATGGTCAACCCGGAGCAACCGCTGCGCGACGCACTTACCCGCGCCGCCGCCGAACGCGCGCTGCAAATCACCGTGCTCGGCAACGACTATCGCCCCATCGGCCATCTGATCGACGAGCGCGCCATCGTGAATGCCATCGTCGCGCTGATGGCCACCGGCGGCTCGACCAACCACACCATCCACTGGGTCGCGGTGGCGCGCGCGGCCGGCATCGTGCTGACCTGGGACGACATCGACGCGATCTCGCAAACCGTGCCGCTGCTGGCGCGCGTGTATCCCAATGGCGAAGCCGACGTGAACCGCTTCGCCGCCGCCGGCGGCACGCCGTTCGTGTTCCGCGAACTGCTCGACGCCGGCCTGATGCACGACCTGCAAACCATCGTGCCTGGCGGCATGCGCGCGTTCTGCGAGGAGCCGCGCCTGCTGGACGGCAAGCTGGCATGGACGCCGACCACCGCGCAAAGCGCCGACGCCGAGGTCGTACGCCCGGCCGCGCAGCCGTTCGAGGCGCAGGGCGGCCTGCGCCTGCTGCGCGGCAACCTCGGCCGTTCGCTGATCAAGATCTCGGCGGTGAAGCCGGAACACCGCAGCATCGAAGCGCCGGCGGTGGTCGTGGACGACCCGCGCGCGCTCAACAAGCTGCACGCCGCCGGCGCGCTGCCGCAGGACTTCGTCGCCGTGGTCCGTTACCAGGGCCCGCGCGCCAACGGCATGCCGGAACTGCATTCGCTGGCGCCGCTGCTGGGCCTGCTGCAGAACCAGGGCCGGCGCGTCGCGCTGGTCACCGACGGCCGCCTGTCCGGCGCCTCGGGCAAGTTCCCCGCCGCGATTCACTTGACGCCCGAAGCGCACAACGCCGGCCCCATCGGCAAACTGCGCGAAGGCGACATCATCCGCCTCGATGCCGAAGCCGGCGTGCTGGAAGCGCTGGTCGATGCCGGCGAATGGGCCACGCGCGCGATCGCACCGAACACCTCGCCCGCGTCGCTGGACCTGGGCCGCAACCTGTTCGCCTTCAACCGCCGCGTGGTCGCGCCGGCCGACCTCGGCGCGCTGTCGATCTCGTGCGGACCGCCGTCGGCCGACGGCGACTGGGAATACGACGCCGAATACGACCTGGGCAACGGCGTCGAAGCCGTGCTGGCCCCTCACGAATCCAAGGACGCCTGAACCATGACTTCCATCGCCGAACACCAGCGGCAAGCCGAAAACATCCTGCGCGGCGCCGGCATCCTGCCGGTGGTCACCGTGCACACGCTGGAACAGGCGCGCCGGGTGTCCGCCGCGCTGCTGAAGGGCGGACTGCCGGCGATCGAACTCACCCTGCGCACGCCGGTGGCGATGGACGCGCTGCGCATGCTCAAGCAGGAACTGCCGGACATCCGGATCGGCATGGGCACCGTGGTCGCGCCGAGGCAGATCGAGGAATGCGTCGAGGCCGGGGCCGACTTCCTCGTCACCCCCGGCGCCTCGCCGGCGATGGCGAAACTGCTGGCGCAGGCGCCGTTGCCGGTGGTCCCGGGCGGGGCGACGCCGAGCGAATTCCTGGCGCTGATGGAACTGGGCTTCCGCGCCTGCAAGCTGTTCCCGGCCAACGCCGCCGGCGGCATGAACCTGGTCAAGGGCCTGGCGCCGACGCTGCCGGAACTGAAGCTGTGCCCCACCGGCGGCATGAACGAGGACAACGCCGCCGACTTCCTCAGGCAGCCCAACGTGGCCTGCATCGGCGGCTCGTGGATGGTGCCGGGCAACTGGATCGAGGCCGGCGAATGGGACAAGGTCGAGGCGGCTTCGGCGCGCGCCGCGGAGATCGTGCGCAAGGCGCGCGGCGGCTGAAGCCCGTCGCCGCCCGCGCCGCTCCTACGCAGGGGCGAATCCCGGCGTCTTGTAGTAATAACGCGTCGCCTGCAGTTCGCCGGCGGGATCGGTGGCGTAATCGGGAATGATCCCGACCTCTTGCCAGCCGGCGGCACGGTACATCGCGTCGGCGGCCAAGCCGACCACGGTATCGAGCACCAGCAGGGTCAGGCCGGTTTCCGCCGCATGCCGCTCCGCCGCCCGCAACAAGGCCTTGGCGACGCCCTGCCCGCGCGCGGCGCGCAGCACCATCATCTTCTGCAGGTCGCCGCGGTGGCGGCCGTTGCTGCGCTGGCTCGGCGCAAGCTGCACGCTACCGACGACGCGACCGTCCTGCTCGGCGACCCAGAGCCGCAGGCCCGGCCCGAGTTGCGCGGCGACCTCGGCCCAGTATCCGGCCAGCGCCGCATCGTCGTCGTTGCCGAAACCGACCGAACCGTTGCCGTCGATCACGTCGCGCAGCAGCCCCACGAGCTGCGCCTGCAGCCCGGCGTCGAGCGTTTCGATGCGTCGTATGGCGAACACCGCGTCATCCTACCCGCAGGACGCACTGCGGGGAATCAGCCCTTCACGCTGCCCAGCGTGAGTCCCTGCACGTAATGCCGCTGCAACAGCAGGAACAGCCCCAGCACCGGCAACACCGTGACCACCGCGCCGGCCATCATCAGTTCCACGTCCAGGATGTGCTCGCGCGACAGCGAGGCCAGCGCCACCGGCAGGGTGTAATGCTCCTGCCCGGTCAGCACGATCAGCGGCCACATGAAGTCGTTCCATGCGGTCATGAAGGTGAACACCGCCAGCGTCGCCAGCACCGGCCGCAGCATCGGCAGCACGATGCGGAAGAAGATCCGCCACTCGCCCGCGCCGTCGATGCGCGCGGCTTCCAGCAGTTCGTCGGGGATGCCGCGCGCGTATTGCCGCACCAGGAAGATGCCGAACACGCTGGCCAGCGCCGGCACGACCACGCCGCCCAGGCTATCGACCAGGTGCAACTGCTTCATCAGCAGGAACAGCGGCAGCATCGCCACCTGCGCCGGGATCACCAGCGCGGCCAGCAGCGCGCGGAACACGCGCTCGCGCCCGGCGAAGCGCAGCTTGGCGAAGGCGTAGCCGGCCAGGGTGTTCAGCAACAGCGAACCCAGCGTGATGGCCGATGCCGCCAGCAGGCTGTTGCCGAAGTTGCGGGCGATGCCGGTGCGCGCGAACAGCTCGCGGTAGTTGTCCAGCGTCGCCGCCGACGGCAACAGCGGCGGCGGGAAATGGCTGGCGCCGCCGCGCGGCATCAGCGACACCGACAGCATCCACAGCAGCGGCGCGACGCTCAGCACCGCCAGCGCCAGCAGCGCGCCGTTGATCCACAGCGCATGCAGCCGGGTCGCGCCGATCTCGCGGCTCATGCCCAGCCCTTCCTGCGCCCGAAGTGCAGCATCGCCGTGGTCGCGATCACTATCATCGCGAACAACAGGAACGCCACCGCCGAAGCGCGGCCCAGGTTCCACCACTTGAAGCCTTCCTCGAACATGAAGTACAGCACGCTGACCGTGCTCTGCAGCGGATCGCCGCGGGTCATCACGTAGGGCTCGGCGAACAACTGGAAATAACCCGACACGGTGATCACCGACACCAGCAGCAGCACCGGGCCCAGCATCGGCAGGGTGATGTGCCGGAACTGCCGCCAGCGGCCGGCGCCGTCGATGCGCGCGGCCTCGTACAGTTCGCGCGGGATCGCCTGCAGCCCGGCCAGCAGGATCACCATGTTGTAACCGAAGTTCTTCCACGCGGCGAACCCGATGATCGTCGGCATCGCCCAATGCGGGTCGCCCAGCCAGTCCACCGGCGACACGCCCAGCCAGCCCAGCGCCCAGTTCACCAGGCCGTACTCGGTGTGGAACAGGTAGCGCCAGATCACCGCCACCGCGACCAGCGTGGTCACCACCGGCGCGAACAGCGCGGTGCGGAACAGCGGCTTGAACTTCGCCAGCGGCGAATCCAGCAGCAGCGCGGCGCCCAGCGACAAGCCGATCGACAGCGGCACGCCGACGGCGACGAAGTACGCGGTGTTGCCCAGCGCCTTCCAGAACATCGGCGTGCGCAGCAATTCCAGGTAATTGCCCAATGCGACGAAACGCAGGTTGCGCGCATCGGCCAGCGCATACAGGTCGAAATCGGTCAAGCTGAGCGCCAATGCCGCCAGCACCGGCAACAGGAAGAACACGCTGATGACAATCAGCGCGGGCGCGGTGAATATCCAGGCAGTGAGCGGCAATCGTTTCATGGGCTGCCGCCTGCATGCGCCGACGCTTTCACTCCCGCTTCCCTTGTCGGAGGCGGAGAAGCCGCATCGGATGCAATCCGTCTGGTGCGATACATCCACCGCCGCTTCTCCAGGATCGCATCGACCCTTGCATCGAGATTGGCGACCGCATCGTCCTGGCTTTCGCCGCCACGCACCACCCGTTCCGTCGTCAATCGCATCTCCTGCGCGATGCGCTCCCACTCCAGCACCTTCGGCGTCGGCTTGACCCGCTCCAACTGGTCGCGAAAAGCGCGCGCGTACTCATCATCGGCCAGCTGCGACGATTGCCACGCGCTGCGGCGCGGCGGCAAGTCGCCGATCAGGGCATGGAAGCGTTGCTGCACGGCCGGCCGCGACAGGTATTCGATCAGTTTCCACGCGGCCTGTTGACGCTGCGATGACTTGAAAATCACCAACTGGGTGCCACCGGCGATGCCTGCGCCGGGGCCGTCCGGGCCGGGCAGCGGCATCGTGTCCCACGCATCGCGCAAGGCTGCCGGCGCGCGCTGGCGGAACTCGCGGATGTTCCAGGGCCCGGACAGGTAGAACGCGAAGTTGCCTTTGAAGAATTCGTCCCAGACGTTGGCCAACTGGGTCTCCGAGGCCTTCGGCGCCCAGCCCTGGGCGAACACGTTGGCGTAGAACGCCAGCGCGCGGCGGAAGCCCGGCGCGGAAAAATTGCCGCGCGTATCGTGCTCGCGCAGCAACGGGTCGCCGCCCTGCAGGGCCAGCGACAGGGGCTGTTCGAATTCGTTGAGCGGCAGCAGGATCGCATGGCGCTGCGGGCCGACGTGCGCCTTGACCTTCGCCATCGCCGCATTCCATTCGTCCCAGGTGCGGATCGGCAGCGCCACGCCGGCCTCGCGCAGCAGATCCTTGCGGTAGAACAACAGGCGCGTATCCACGTACCACGGGATGCCGATCAATTCGCCATCGACGACGCCGGCCTGCCAGACGCCGGGGAAATAGTCGTCGGCCCGCACGACGGGCGAGGCGTCGGCGAAATCGCGCAGCGGGCGCAATGCGCCCAGCGCGGCGAATTCCGGGATCCAGGTGTTGCCGAGCTGGCATACGTCGGGCAAGGCATCGGCGGCGTAGGCGGTGAGCAGCTTCTCGTGCGCGGCGGTCCACGGGATGGCTTGCAGTTCGACGTCGATGCCGGGGTTGTCGCGTTCGAAGTCGGCGATCAGTTCGGCGACCACTTCGGCTTCGCGGCCCATCGCCCAGAAGCGCAGTTTCTCGCGCGCGTCGTTTGTGCCGCAAGCGCACAGGCACAGCAGCGTGGTCAGCAGACCGGCCATGTTCTTCACCCAACCGCGTGCGCGCGTGTCCATGCGCGCCAGTCTATCCACTTGATGCAGGCCATGCGCGCAAAGGCGGCAAAAAACGCAAGGCCTCCGCTTCGCTGCTCGTCCACTCCCGCGAAGGCGGAAATGGACGAGCAAAAACAGGCTTCACGATGCCTGCATCACTTCACCTTGTCGTCCTGCGGCGCGTCTTCCGCGCTTGCGGCGTCCAGTTCCGCGTTGATCGCGCGCGATTCGGCCATGCCGGTGTCGCGTGCGGTGGCCGCTTCGGCGTCGCTGACCTTGCCTTCCGGCGCGGGCTGCTCGTCTTCCGGCGACAGCCAGCCGCCGCCGAAGCCGGCGCGCTCCAGGCCACGACGGATGTGCGGGTTTTTCTTCATCGCGTTCCAGACGAAATCGTTGCGGTAATTGGCGATCATCGCCAGGATCGGCCCCTGATCGACACCGATGTAGTCGCTGGCCACCCAGCCCTGCCCCGGCACGATGCGCCCGCCGCGCAGCGGGATGTCGTATTCGAAGCTGGGGTTGAACGCATCCAGGAAGCCATAGCTGGAATACAGGAACTCGCCGTAGCGCTGGTACATCTCCTCGGTGGCCGGGATCACGATTTCCGGCGCGAACGGCAGCGAGGCGATCGCCGCAGTCGGGGCGATGGTGCCGTCGTCATAACCGTCGGTCAGGCCCACCCCGCGTGCGGAATAGCCGCGGAATTCGCGCTGCTCGCCGCGGTATTCCTGCACTGTGTGCTGCGGGCCGTCGCAGGCGGTCAGGCCCCAGACGTTCTCGCCGTAGCCTTTCCACTTCATCGGATTGGCGATGGCGTATTCGCGCTGCGCCAACGCGGCGCGGCGGCTGTTGAGGAAGTAGTCCAGGCCGCGCTCGCGCATGTAGCCGTCCTGGATGTCGCGGAAGTCGATCCACACGTGGCTGTACTGATGGCCGAGCGACGGGCCGAACGCCAAGTATTCCTGGCCCTGGAACACGCCCCATGACTCGCCATAGCTGTGCGTCCACACTTCCCAGGTGTCATCGCCGACCGGATGCGTCGGCGAGCCCAAGGCCAGCACGTACAGCAGCATCGCCTCGTTGTAGCCGTTCCAGTCGTGGCGGATGAAGCCGGTTTCCGGGTACCAGCCCATCGACAGCACCGGCGGGTTCTGCTGCATCCAGGTCCAGTCAACGCGGCGGTAGAGCTGTTCGGCGATCTCGCGGATTTCCTTCTCGCGCGGGTCGTCGCCCTGGTAATAGGACTGCGCGAACAGCACGCCCATCATCAGCAATGCGGTGTCGATGCTCGACAGCTCCGTCCAGCGGGCGTAGCGCTCGCCGGTCTGCATGTCGAGGAAGTGGTAATAGAAGCCCTTGTATCCGGCCGTGCCTTCGCGTTGCCGCCCCTGCGGCGCATCGCGAAAGAACTTCAGCGTGGTCAGGGTGCGATCCACCGCCTGGGTGCGGCTGACCCAACCGTTCTCGATGCCGATCGGGTACGCGGTCAGCGCGAAGCCGACCGAGGCGATGCTGGCGAACGGCCGCGACGGGTAGCGGTCCGGGGTCAGGCCGTTGCGCTCGTTGCTGGTGTCCCAGAAGAACTGGAAGGTGCGCCGCTCGATGTCGCGGAACAGCGGCGGCAGATCCGGCTTGACCGGCTGTCCCGGCTTGGCCGGCTCCACCGTCGCCGGTTTCTCCCCCGGCGGCGGCGCGGCCAGTTGCGGCGGCGGTTTCGATTCCGATTCGGCCTGTGGCTTGCATGAGACCAATGCAGCCACGGCCAGGCCCAGCAGCATCCCTGCGACGAATCGCGATACAGACGATTTGTTCACGGCATTCCCGATGAAAACGATTACATGACTATACAAAAAAAACCGGTCGCCGCATCGGCGACCGGCTTGCGTACCTGCTTACCAGTCCAGACCCAACGACAGCTTGAAGGTACGGGGCTGGTATTGACCGCTGTAGGTGATGACGTCAGTGGTCCAGTTCTTGCTGTAAGAACTCCAATTGACCCAGTCGAACACGTTGATCACGTCCACGCGCGCGCGCAGCTTGATGTTGCTGCCGGTGTCCCAGACCTTGGTCGCGGAAAGATCCATCTGCTTGAAGCCGATGCTGCCGTCGGGCATGTAGCTGCGCAGCGTGATCGGGTTGTCGGCCGTCGGCGTGGCAGGCCAGACATCGTTCCAGCGGCGGATATGCGACGCCAAGGTCAGCTTGCCGGAGAAGGTCGTGCCCCAGGGGCCGTCAACCATGCCGCTGAGCACCAGCCGATGCCTCGGCGTATAGGCGCCGCTGTACCAACCGCCGGCGGGGTAGTACCAGCCGTATTCGGGATCCTGCTCCTGGATGTTCTGCTTGGCGTCGGTCAGCGTGTAGGCGAGATTGAAGCCCCACGGGCTGGATCGCGTGTACGGCTTGTCCAGACTCACCAGCAGGGCATTGGATTTCGACTCGAAGCCATTGATGCCCAGGATCAGGCCACCGAGACCCGGCACGCCGCCGCCGCTCCACGGGCTGCCCACCTCGGAGAAATAGCTGCCATCGGCAAGCCGGTTGCCGCGCACCAGCAACAGCCCGTCGTTGTATTCCACCCGTTGCAGGGTGACCGACGAATTCCACTGGCGCCCCCACAAATCGAAGACGTTGCGCACACCCAGGCTGAACTGATCGGAGTACGGAACCTTCAGGTCATTCTGGAACATCCAGACTTCGCGCCCGCCCAGCTCGTTACCCGCCACCAGCGCGTCGAGCGTCGCCTGATCCCGCAGCGATTCGCTCCATTCCAGGCAGTTGCTGGTGGTGGACGCGTCGCAGGGATGGTCGGTGGTGTTGATGTAGTAGCTGTAAGACGGATAGGTCGCCTTGGTCTGCTCCAACTGGAAGTAATCGAACAGGTTGCGATCGTAGGCGCGTCCCAACCCGCCGAAGATCACGAATTTCTGGTCCGCGAACACGTCATAGGAAAAGCCCAGGCGCGGCTGCCATGCGTTCTTGAACGCCTTGCGGTTGCTGCCCGTGCTGATGAACTTGCTGATGTCGATCCCGCCCAGCGCCAGCGTCTGCGCGTAGGTCTGGCCGGTCGGCGCTCCGGTCTGGGTGTCCTGCGAGTTCAGCGCATCGATGACGTCCTGCTGGGTCACGTAATCCAGATAGGCCGGGGTTTCCTCGTAGTCCCAGCGCAGGCCCAGGTTCAGGATCAGGTGATCGTTGACCTCCCAGTCGTCCTGGAAGTAGATGCCGAACTGCTTGTTCTTGGAACTGACCTTGCCCGCGGCGGTGCCCGCGATGCCGCTGGTGAATTTCAGGTAGTAGGGAGTCTCGGTATCCGAATTGAGATCGTAGTAGTACTGCGGGTTGTACGGTTGTTGCTCGGTGGTGTTCAGGTTCACGTTCTTGTACTTGACACCCATCTTCACGGTATGGCCGTCCCATCCCGAGAAGGTCAGGTCGTCCTGCAACGCCACGCCATCCTGTCCCTTGTCCTGCAGGCCGCCGGAGCCGGCATTGGTGCTGAGGATGACCGCGCCAGTATCGGCCGTGCCGTCGGTCAACACGTAGCCATTGCCGAAGTTGGCCGGCGCCACGGTCCAGTAGGCGTCCTCGTAGGTCAGGTGGGCATCGTTGAGCCAGTCCCCCGCGGTCAACTGCCAGCGCAGGTCGGCACGGGTTTCCTCCACCTGGGTATTGTTGCCGTAGGAATAGGTATTGGTGCCGCCGACAGAACCCATGCTGTCTTCCTCGCGGCGGCGCGCCGTGAATTCGATCAGGTTGTTCTCGTTCACCGACCAGTCGATCTTGCCGAAATACAGGTCTTCGTGGAACGGCACCCAGGTGCTGCCGACCTCGTCCTGCATCCACGACGGCAGATCGGACACCAGGTAGCCTTGGCCCGGCGAAACGTCCTGCGGCGTCTGGTATTCCTTGGCTTCATAGACAACGAAGAAATGCGCCACGTCCTTGACCAGCGGGCCACCGAACGAAACGCCGTACTGCTCGTCCTTCGACTGGGCCTTTTCGTTGCCGGCTCCCTTCTCGCTCTCACGCGCGCTGCGCCATTCCTCGGTGCTGTAGTCCCAGAAGAAGTTGCCGTGGAACTCGTTGGTGCCGGACTTGGTGACGGCGGTGACTGCCGCGCTGCTGATCTGGTCGTACTCGGCCTTGTAGTTCGAAGTGATGACCTTGTACTCGCCGATGGCGGATTGCGGGAATGGATTGCCCCGACTTGAATCCTGGCCGGTGATGCCGCCCTTGAGCACGTAGTTCTTCTGGCCCACGCCATCGATATAGACATTGGTGTTGTTCGGGCTCTGCACGCCGCCGCGCAACTTCGCGGTGCTGCCGTCTGCGCTTTGCTCGAACTCCATTCCCGGCACCGTGTCGGCGAAAGCCAGGAAGTTGCGACTGGACTGCGGCAACGACTCGATCTGCTTCTGGCTGATGTAGGTGGCCAGTTCCGACGTCTTGGTTTCCACCAGCACCGGCGCGGTCACCTTGACCGCATCCAGCGTGGTCGCGTCGCCAGCCGGCGCGGCGGTCGCGGCCGGCGCTTCCAGGTTCAGGGTCGCCGTCTGCCCCACCGCCAGGGTCACGCCCTGGCTGCTGCTCTGGCCGCCGGCCTGCACGTCGATGCGATAGGTGCCCGGCGGCAGGCCGCCGATGTTGTAGTTGCCGTTGTCGCCAGCCTTGGTGGTGCGGCTCAGGCCGGTGTTGACGTTGGTGACGGTGATGGTGGCATCGGCCGCGGCCGAGCCGCGCAAGGTCGCGGCAGTGGACTGCGCGAACGCCGGCGCGGCGCCCAGCAGCAGGCAGCCGGCCAGTGCGCAGACCAGGATCTTGCGGGTCGGATGGGCGTGGCGGTTTCTTGTCGTTGCTTTCATGTCGTTTCCCTCCCAGGGTTTGAGTTTTTTTGCGGATAGCGTTTTGCGGAAGTAAAAATTTTCACATCGACAGACAAAATTTTTTTCAGCCACCTCCGCGCGTCTTGCGCACGCTGGATTGGCGAACGATCAATTCGGTCATCAGCATCTGCGCAGAGATGGCCTTGCCGCCGCGCGCTTCGACGGTTTCAAGCAACTGCGCCATCGCGCGACCGCCCAATTCCGCGATGTTGACCCGGATCGTCGTCAATGTCGGGTGAACGAAGCGCGCCAGCGGGATGTCGTCGAAACCGGCCAGTGCGATGTCGTCGGGCACGCGCACGCCGGCTTCGCTGAAGGCATACAGGCAGCCCAGCGCCATCATGTCGTTGGCGGCGAATACCGCATCGGGCCGTTGTTTCGCGGCCAGTATCTGCTTGCCGGCTTCGTAGCCGGCGGCTTCGCTGAAGTCGCCTTGCAGTTCCCACGGTTTCTGTTTCGGCAGCAGCCGCGCCAGCGCATCGCGATAACCGCGCAGGCGTTCGCGTGCGTCGAAGTTGCCCTGCGGCCCACCGATGAAGGCGATGCGCGGGTGTCCGGCTTCGGCCAGATGCGCGACCATCGCGACCGCGCCGCCGTGGTTGTCGATGCCCAACGATGCATGCGCCGGGTCCTGCGATTGCGCACCCAGCATTACCACCGGCAGGCCGGCGGGCAGATTGTCGGCCAGGAAACCGGGGCGATCGGCATAAGGTGAAAGCACCAGCAGGCCATCGACGCGCCCACGCATCGCGCGCAGGGCTTCGCCCTGCTCTTCCGGGTGACCGTGGTAGCTGGACACCAGCAGGTGCCTGCGATGCGCACGCGCCACCGCGTCGATGCCGCGGATCAGTTCGCTGAAGAATTCACCGTACAGATCCGGCAGGACCACGCCGATGGTCTGGGTCGTGCGGCTGCTGAGGCTGCGCGCGGCGGCGTGCGGCTGGTAGCGCAAGCGCTGCGCGGCATTCTGCACGGCCTTGCGCACGCCGGCGGCGACGTTTTCCTGGCCGTTGAGCGCGCGCGAGACGGTAGCGACCGAGACCTGCGCCTCGCGCGCAACATCCTTGATGGTGACCGTATCGCCCTTCGCCATGCGCCGCCCTCTGCGGTGATGCCTACTGTCGGAGGCGGAATGTAAACGTTTTCAGTGGAATTGGTAAAGCTGCGGTGCAGCGGGGGAAGATGAGCGCATGGCACGCCTCCTTCTCCCCGCAGGCGGGGAGAAGGAAACCCGCCAGCAACTCAATCGCCCAGCAACTCGAACTTCGCCTGCAAGGCCGCCTCGGAACTGCCGCCGGCGAACACGGTGAACATGCCCGGTTCGGTCACCTTTTCCAGTCTGGCGTTGTAGAAGGACAAATCCTCCGGTTTCAACTCAAACGCCAGCATCCTGCTTTCGCCCGCCTGCAGGTGCACGCGGCGGAAGCCACGCAGTTCGCGCACGGGGCGAGTCACGCTGGCGACGTCGTCGCGCAGGTACAACTGCACCACTTCGTCGCCGGCGCGCTTGCCGGTGTTGGTCACGGTCACTTCGACCTGTTGCGTTGCGCCGGTGCGCAGCTTCGGTTGCTTCACCTTCAAGCCGCCGTAGCGGAAGCTGGTATAGCTGAGGCCATGACCGAACGGATACAGCGGCGTGTTGGCCACGTCCAGATAGTGCGAGGTGTATTCGCCGGGATTGCCTTTCGCATCGAAGGTCACCGGGCGGCCGGTATTGCGGTGTGCGTGGTAGATCGGGATCTGGCCGACATTGCGCGGGAGGCTGGCCGGCAGGCGACCGGCCGGGTTGGCGTCGCCGAATACCACGTCGGCGATGGCGTGGCCGCCTTCGGTGCCGGGGAACCACGCGGCCAGGATGGCCGGCACGGTCTTGTCCAGCGGCGCGATCGTCAGCGGGCGGCCGCTGAACACCACGGCGGCCACCGGCTTTCCGGTCGCGGCCACCGCCTCGGCCAGTTGCTGCTGCACGCCGGGCAGATCCAGCGAGGTGCGGCTCTTGGCTTCGCCGCTCATGTTCTGCGCTTCGCCGAGGAACAGCAGCACCACATCGGCCTGTTTTGCAGCAGCAACGGCGGCATCGAAGCCCGAGGTGTCGCCACCGGCAATCGTGGTGCCTTGCGCGTAGGCCACGCGTGCTTCGCCCAGTGCTTCGCGCAGGGCCTGCAACGGCGTCACCGCGTCTTCGGCGCGGCCGGCGCCGGCCCAGTTGCCGATGAGGTCGCGCGGGGAATCGGCCAGCGGGCCGATCACCGCGACCGTGCCGATGTTCTTCGACAACGGCAGCACCGATTTCTCGTTCTTCAGCAGCACCAGCGATTCGCGGGCGATTTCGCGCGCAGCCTGGCGGTGTTCCGCGGTCAGCGTGCGCGCCTGTTCGCGGCTGGCGTCGGCGCAGTAGCGATAGGGTTCGGCGAACAGGCCCAGCCGATACTTGGCGCGCAGCACGCGGCGCACCGATGCATCCACCGTCGCCATGTCCAGCTTGCCCTCGCGCAGCAGTTGCGGCCCGTGCTTGCGGTAGATGTCGCTGACCATGTCGATATCGACACCGGCCTGCAAGCCCTGCACGCCGGCGGCGGGCTCATCGGCCGCGGTGCCGTGGCGGGTCAGCTCCATGATGCCGGTGTAGTCGCTGACCACCACGCCGTCGAAACCCCATTGCTTGCGCATCACCTCGTCGATCAGCGCGCCGTTGGCGTGCATCGGCACGCCGTTGACCTCGTTGAACGCCGCCATCACCGTGCCCACGCCGGCACCGATCGCTGCCTTGAACGGCGGCAGATAGACCTCGCGCAAGCTGCGTTCGGAAAGATCGGCGATGTTGTAGTCGCGCCCGGCCTCGGCCGCGCCATAGGCGACGAAGTGCTTGGCGGTGGCCAGCACGGTGCCGTCCTCGCCGGGTCTTTCACCCTGGAAACCGCGCACGCTGGCCACCGCCAGCGCGCTGCCCAGGTACGGGTCTTCGCCCGCACCTTCGGAGATGCGGCCCCAGCGCGGGTCGCGGGCCACGTCAACCATCGGCGCATAAGTCCAGTGAATGCCGTGCGCACTGGCTTCGCTGGCGGCGATCCGCGCCGCGCGCTCGACCGCATCGGGGTCGAAGGTCGCGGCCATGCCCAGCGGCTGCGGGAAGATGGTGCGGAAGCCGTGGATCACGTCGTAGCCGAACAACAACGGGATGCCCAGCCGCGATTCCTCGACTGCCACGCGCTGGTACCTGCAGGTGCGCTCGGCACCCATCACGCCCAGATAGGAGCCGACCGCGCCCTTGCGCACCGCGTCCATGCCGGCGGCTTCGGCCTTCGGCCCGGTATTGGCGTCGGGGCCGGGCGGCTGGTTGAGCTGGCCGAATTTCTCCTCCGGCGTCATCTTCGCCAGCAGGGCTTCGATGAAGCGGTCTTCGTCGGTGTTCGTGTCCTGCTGCGCGCCGGCCATGCCCGAGGCGCACAGACCGATGGCCAGCGCCAGCCAGAGCCGGTTCCTGCCGGCACGGTATTGGTGGTTTTTCACTGCCCCTCCGCAGTTCGCATTCATTTGGGAAGGGGCGGACTGTAAACGTTTTCAGTCGGACTGTGAACCGGCTGCGGGTGTTGGGCCGGCGCATGCACCCCGAATGCGTTTTGTCCGCAAAGGGCGCAAAAGACGCAAAGTAAAGCCAAGTCCATATGCTCTTGCTCGTCATTACCGCCTGCGCGGGAATGACGAGTAAAGAACCTCTTTGCGTCTTTTGCCCCTTTGCGGACAAAACCGCTTAGCCACCGCCACCCGGCATTGCCGGACTTACGGCAGCGCCTTGCGGAACGGCCGCACCTCGACCCGTTCATAAATGCCGGCTTCGACGAAGGGATCGGCCGCCGCCCAGGCCTGCGCGGCTTCCAGCGATTCGAACTCGGCAATGATCACGCTGCCACTGAACCCGGCCGGGCCGGGATCCATCGCGTCGATCGCCGGGCAGGCACCGGCCACCAGCAGGCGACCTTCCGCCAGCAGTGCCTGCAGACGCGCCAGGTGCGCCGGCCGCGTGGCCAGCCGCTTCGGCAGGGAATCGGCGGCATCGCTCGCCACGATCACGTACCACATGCATCCATCTCCATGAACAAACCCGGCGATTGTAGGCTGGACACCGACCCCGCCAAGCCTTAACCTTGGCCGCATCCATCCGGTCGGCAACAGTGGTCCCGCCTCGCCAGCGACAGCTTCACTGCGCAGACCCCGCCGGATTCAAGCCTTGTCAGATGTAGCCCGCCGCCATCCCCATGGCGCGCGGTAGCTGGTTGATGTGGGAAGCGCCCGCGCGGCGCAACAGGACTTCGAACGCGACATCCCGGCGCATCCCCGCCACACGGAACCGCAACCGAAGATCGGCAACAGGCTGTACGGCAAAACCGAATGACCTCCGAACTCGCGCAAGACGCGACCCCGCCAAATCCGCCCGTCCAACCGCAGCAGCAGGAAATGCCGCTGGCGGTGGTGCATGGCCAGCCGCTGCTGCAGATGCCGCAGGACCTGTACATCCCGCCGGATGCGCTGGAAGTGATCCTGGAGGCGTTCGAAGGCCCGCTGGACCTGCTGCTGTACCTGATCCGCCGGCAGAACCTCGACATCCTCGACATCCCCGTCGCCGAGATCACCCGGCAGTACGTGGAATACATCAACGTGATGCAGGAGCTGCGCTTCGAACTGGCCGCCGAGTACCTGGTGATGGCCGCGATGCTGGCCGAGATCAAGTCGCGCATGCTGCTGCCGCGCCCGGAAGGCGTGCCGGAGGACGAAGGCGACCCGCGCGCGGAACTGGTGCGCCGTTTGCAGGAATACGAGCGCTTCAAGCAGGCCGCCGAGGATATCGACGCCCTGCCCCGCCAGGACCGCGACACCACCCCGGTCAACGCCTTCGTGCCGGACCGGGCCGCGGTGAAGCTGCCGCCGCCGGTCGATCTGCGCGAGATGCTGCTGGCGCTGCACGACGTGCTCAAGCGCGCCGAACTGTTCAGCGGCCACGCGATCAAGCGCGAGGCGCTGAGCGTGCGCCAGCGCATGGGCGACCTGCTGACGAAGCTGGAAGACGGCAGGTTCCACCGCTTCGAGAGCATGTTCACCGCCGAGGAAGGCAAGCTGGGCGTGCTGGTCACCTTCCTGGCGGTGCTGGAGCTGGCCAAGGAGCAGTTGCTGGACGTGGTGCAGGAGGCGCCGCTGGCCCCGATCTACGTCAAGTCGCTGGCGCTGAACAACACCAACGAACCGCTGGCTTTCAGCAGCGAGTTCGACGACGAAGACGCGGCGAACGACGCCGGGGTTTGACGTTTTTGCTCGTCATTCCGGCGAACGACGCACTGTTGCTTTTTGCTCGTCATTCCCGCCTTCGCGGGAATGACGAGCAAAAGCGAAACAACCGCTTCAACTTCAACGAATCACCAATCACGAACAACTGATGGACCAACACCTCATCAACCGCATCGTCGAAGCCGCGCTGCTGGCCGCCAGCCAGCCGCTGACCCTGGCGCAACTGCACGGCCTGTTCCCGGAAGAACAGCCCGCCCCCGCCGGCAGCGTCGAAAAGGCGCTGGAAACCCTGCGCGAGGCCTGTGCCGGGCGCGGCGTGGAACTGGTCGAAGTCGCCAGCGGCTTCCGCTACCAGGTGCAGGCCGACGTGCACGAATGGGTCGCGCGGCTGTGGACCGAGCGCAGAACCAAGTACACCCGCGCCACGCTGGAAACCCTGGCCCTGATCGCCTACCGCCAGCCGATCACGCGCGGCGAGATCGAACAGGTGCGCGGCGTGGCGGTCAGCAGCAACATCATCCAGGCGCTGGAGGAACGCGAATGGATCCGCGTGGTCGGCCACCGCGACGTGCCCGGCAAACCGGCGCTGTTCGGCACCACCAAGGGCTTCCTCGACTACTTCGGCCTGAAATCGCTGGACCAGTTGCCGCCGCTTTCCGAACTGAAGGACATCGGCGAACTGGAGCCGCAACTGCCGTTCGACGGCGCGCCGGTACCGGCGGGTTTGCTGCAGGGCGATCAAGCGCCCGCAGGCGGCCACGACACCGGCAACGAAGAAAACAACGAAGCCGGTGACCTCGGCGAAGAAACCGAAAACGGAAACGACGAAGCACAAGCAGAAACCGGCTCCGGGCAGGTTTCTTCCGAAGACTCCCGCGACACCGAATCCCAAGACGCAGAGACCGGAGAAACGGATTCCCGCCCCGTTTCTTCCCACGACAACGAAGATGACGCCGCCCACGAGGCCCCGTCGAAGCAGGAAGAAGAATGAACGCTCCACAGCAACCAACAGCCGCCCGCAACAAACTGTCGCTGAAGCGCGACGCCACCGAAACCGCCGCCACCGCCAAGCTGGAAGAACGCCTGCACAAGGTGCTGGCGCAGGCCGGCCTCGGTTCGCGCCGCGCGCTGGAACAGCGCATCGCCGACGGACTGGTCAAGGTCAATGGGCAAACCGCGCAGACCGGCATGTCGGTCAAGGCCGGCGACAAGATCGAACTGGACGGCAAGACCTTCGTCGCCAGCGCGCTGACGGAGCCGGCACGCGTGCTGATCTACAACAAGCCCGAGGGCGAAGTGACCACCCGCGAGGACCCCGAAGGCCGCCCGACCATCTTCGAAGCGCTGCCCGCATTGAAAGGCGCGCGCTGGATCGCGATCGGCCGCCTCGACATCAACACCAGCGGCCTGCTGCTGCTGACCACCGATGGCGAACTGGCCAATGCGATGATGCACCCGTCGTTCGAGGTCGAACGCGAATACGTGGTGCGCGTGCGTGCGCCGGAAGGCCAGGACAGCGTGCCGGAGAACCTGGTGGATCGCCTGCGCCGCGGCGTGGCGCTGGACGATGGCCCGGCGAAATTCGATGACATCGAACGCATCGGCGGCAATGAAGCCACGCAATCGCACGAATGGTTCCGCGTCGTCGTCAAGGAAGGCCGCAACCGCGAAGTGCGCCGGCTGTGGGAATCGCAGGGCTGCCAGGTCAGCCGCCTGAAGCGCGTGCGCTATGGCGACATCGCCCTGCCGCAGCCGCTGCTGCGCGGGCAGTCGCAGGAACTGCCCGAAGCGCAGGTCGAAGCGATGCGCGCCAAGCTGGGGCTGGAAGACGGCGCGCCGGCTGCGCTGACCCTGCAACCGGTGATCGGCCAGCGCAAGGCCGCAAAATCCACCGTCCACGTCGGCGGCGGGCGCGGCGGCAATGCCTACGTCAACGGCCACAACACCGCCGACGAAGGCCGCGAACTGCGCCGCTTCGACACTTTCCGCGAGGATGGCCGTCGCGGCCGCGGCGGCAAGAAGCCGCATGGCGGGCTGACCGTTTCCGGCGAGGCTGCCGCCAAGCAATCGCAAAAACCGTTCAAGCAGCGCAAGCAGAAGAACGACCGCTCGCTGCCGGAAGGCAATCCCGCCGCGTTCCGCACCTGGTACGTGCCCGACGGCGTCGAAACCGGCCCGGCCGGCCACCGCAACGCCGGCCCCGGCGCGAAGAAGCCCTACGGCGGCAAGCCGGCGGGCGCACGCGCTGGCGCGGCGCGCCCCGGCGGCAATGGCAAGCGCGGCGGCTTTGCGCAGGGCGAAGGCAAGTTCGGTGGCCAGCGCGGCGGCTCCGGCGAAGGCGGCTTCAACCCGCGCGGCGGCAACGCCGGCGGCAATTCCGCCAAAGCGGGGCAGCGCGCGGCCAAACCCTACGGCCACCCCGGCAACGCGCCGAGCTTCCCGTCCGATCACGCCACGCCCGGCAGCCATAACCCCTACGGCCAACCGCGCGCCGCGCGCAGCCCGGGCCGCCCCAGCGGCGGCAAGCCCGGCGGCTTCAACGCGCGCCCGAACAACAACAACCGTCCCCACCCGCGTGGCGGCAATCGCGGCCCGCGCGGGTGAGGCCCGCCTGCTAGCGCGGCACTGCCGCGCAGGCGGGACCAACGCCCGGCGTGCTGCGCCGGGCCGGCCACGGCTGAGGACGAACCTGCGTCAGCCGACGCCCAGGCCCGGAATGCTGCTGATCGCGTCCGGGTCGAAGCCGCCCAGTTCGGCAAAATGGCGACCGCGCGCGACATAGTCCTTGTATGCGCCGAAGCTCGGCGCGCCGGGCGAAAGCAGGATCACGCCTTCGCCGGCCAGCAGCGGCTTTGCCTGCATCACCGCTTCGGCCAGGTCATGCGCGGCAGCCAGTTTGAACAAGCCGCGTCGCGCCAGCGGTGCGAGCAGTTCATGGATGCGCGGACCGTTCGCGCCCATCGTGACGATGGCGCGCGGCGGGTGCCGGCCCACTTCATCCGCGAAGTCCTGCCACGGCAGGCCACGGTCGTGGCCGCCGACCAGCACCGCGACCGGCCAGTCGCGGAAGCAGTCCAGCGCGGCCAGCGTCGCGTGCGGCGTGGTGCTGATCGAATCGTTGACGAACGCGCAGCCGTCGCGTTCGCCCAGGGTCTGCAGACGGTGCGGCAGCGGCTTGAAAGCCAGCGCGGCGCGCGCCAGCGGCAGGGCCTCCACGCCCAGCGCGTCGATCGCCGCCAGCGCCGCGCACAGGTTGCCGCGGTTGTGCCGGCCCGGCAGCGGCACGGCCAGCGTGTCCATCACGAAGGCATCGCCGCGATACAGGTCATCACCACGCAAATGCCAGCCGTCCTCGCGGTTGAACCAGCGCACTTCGCTGTCCGGCAATTGCAAGGCGGAAAGAAAAGGATCGGCGGCGTTGAGCACGGCAACGCGCGGTTTGCCTTCGGTCACCAGCGCCAGTTTGTCTTCGACGTAGCGCGCATGGCTGCCGTGCCAGTCCAGGTGCTCGGGGAAAATGTTCAGCACCAGCGCCACCTGCGGGCGCGCGCCGCTGCGGGCCACGTCGCGGGTCTGGTAGCTGGACAATTCGATGGCCCAGTATTCCGGCGGCGGTTGCGGATCGAGAACCTCGAGCAGCGGCAGGCCGATATTGCCGGCCAGTGCGGTGCGATGCCCACCCGCGCGCAGCAGATGCGCCAGCAGCGCGGTGGTGGTGCTCTTGCCCTTGGTGCCGGTCACGCAGGCCGCATTGGCGACAAAACCACCAGCATCCGCGCGTTCTGCAAACCACAACGCGGTGCCGCCGATGAAGCGCGTGCCGTTGGCGGCGGCGATCATCGCTTCGGGCTTGTACGGACTGATGCCCGGCGACTTGACGACCACGTCGAAGGCGGAAAGCCGCGCGGCGCCGGCGTCGGTTTCGACGTGCAGATTGGCGTCGCCCAGCGCATTGGCGTCATCGACTTCATCCGACGCACAGAACAAGGTCAACGGCGTGGACGCCGCGCGCGCGCGAATGGCGCGATACGCCGCATGGCCTTCGCGGCCCCAGCCCCACAGGGCCACGTTCAGCGGTTCAAGCTGCGAAAACTTCACTCAGTTTTTCCCACAAGGCAGCCGGGATGCGATGCTCGCCGTCGATGGCCAGCAAGGGTTCGATCCGCAACTCGTCGGCGTCGAGTTGCGGGCGGATTTCGCGGTTGAAGCGCATCACCAGCGCGTCCTCCTTCCATTCCGGGCGATCGCCCAGCGCGGCCATCGCCGCGCGCGATTCCCTGCCCTCGCCGACGCATTCGAACGGCTTGTGGTCCCGGTATTCGAGCAACGCGTCGTAGCCGGCGGCCTGCTCCGGGTCGTCGAGCAGGTTGCGGCCGAAGATGCCGACCAGTCGCGGCTTGGGCATGAACGGCGCCAGCGCCAGGAACACGAAATGGCACTTCGGGCACATGCCGCACCAGCGGTTGGCCGGGCGCTCGCCGAGGATGTGGAAATTGCGGTTGCAACTGGAAAAGTGCGCGTCGTAATGCGTGTTCTTCGCGAACTGCCGCGCCACCGCCAGTTCCGACAGCGGGCGCAGCAGCGAGTAATACTGCAAATCCGCCGCGATGTGCCGCTGCACGTAATCGCCCAGCATCGATTCGAAGGCCCAGCCCTTCGACCATTGGTGGTTCACCTCGCCGGTGCCGGGAATCAGCGAACCGTAGCTGGCCGAGCGTTCGTTGGAGAAGACGACCTGGCCGGCGTCGTGCAGCAGCGCAGCCAGCACCATGATCGCCGAATTGACCGCGGTGACCGGGATGTGGCCGTTGTACGCGCCCTGCCGGTTCAGTTCGAACAGTTCCGGCGCCAGCGCGCGGCCGATGTTCAGCGTCGGCAGGCCGGTGCGCGCGGCGCAGGCGGCGATCAGTTGCGAACCGCCGATCCAGGTCACCGTCTGCCCGACGCCGGCGGCGCGCAGCGCCTCGATGCTGACCAGCGAGTCCTTGCCGCCGCCGATGGCGACGAGGGCATGCTCGCGCAGTCCGAGCGTCGGGGCGGTGTCGGTCGCGGCTGATGCCGCTCCTACCGGGAACTTGATCTTCCCGCGCAGGTCCAGGCCGTTGCGATAGGCGAACTCGCCCAGCCCGTTTTCGTACACGGTTTCGAGGAACTCCGCGGTATCCGCATCGACGCCGTGCGATTCGACGCGGATTTCCGCCGGCACCGCCGCCTTGTAGTAGCTGACGCCGGCGATCAGGTGCAGCAGCCGCAGCGCCGCCTCGACCGCCTTCGCCTTCGCCGCGTCCAGCGCGAAGGGCGCGCCCGGATACGCGACCGTCTCGGTCATCTCCGGGCCGTCGTCGAAGGCATAGACCAGCCGCGCGAGGCCGCTTTGCACATCGAAGGAACAGCGCACGAAGCGGAACGCTTTCACCGCGTCCCGGTTGAATGCGGCATTCGGCCTGGAAAGGTCAGACATCGAGGATTTCCTCTCCCGGCAGCTCGCGCTGGTTGTAGCGGCTGGCCATCGTGTAGCCATAGGCGCCGGCGTCGGCCAGCAGCATCGTGTCGCCGGGCGCGGTCGCCGCCGGCAGCAGGCGACGCTTGCCGAACACGTCGGACGATTCGCAGATGGGGCCGACCACGTCGAAATGCTTCATGGGAGCCGCACCCTCCGCCGCGTCGTCGAGCCGGCTCAGGTTGGCGACGTCGTGCCAGGCGTCGTACAGCGCCGGGCGGATCAGCGTGTTCATGCCGGCGTCCAGGCCGACGCGACGCACGCCGTCCTTCTCGATCACCTGCGTCGCCTTCGCCAGCAGCACGCCGGATTCGGCGACGAGGAAGCGACCCGGCTCGATCACGATGCGGAACGCCGGGTGCACCCGCTTCATCTCGGCCAGGCCCGCGGCATAGGCCGCCAGATCGAACGGCTCGTCGTCGGGGTGGTACGGAATCGGCAGGCCGCCGCCGATGTCGATGGTCTCGACGCTGCCGATGCGCCGGGCGAAGCCGGCCAGTTCGTCGAACATCATCCGCCAGTGCTCGCGGTTGTCGATGCCGCTGCCCATGTGCGCATGCAGGCCGGTCACGGTCAGGTCCAGCGCGCGCGCGGCGTCGATGAATTCCTCGATGCGCTGCACCGACAGGCCGAACTTGGAGTGCTTGCCGCCGGTGTTCACCTTGGCGTGGTGGCCGCCGCCGTGGCCCAGGTCGATGCGCAGCCACGTCCTGCGGCCGCGGAACGTCTCCGGCCATTGCCGCAGGATTTCGACGCTGTCGATGGTGACGTTGACGCCCAGTTCGAACGCCGGCGCGTATTCCTCCGCCGGGGCGAAGCTGGGCGTGAACAGCACCCGCTTCGGGTCGAAGCCCGGCACGCTGGCCAGCACGTGGCGGATTTCGCCCAGCGAAACGCATTCCAGCCCGAAGCCTTCGTCGGCCAGCGCGCGCAGGATGGCCGGATGCGAATTGGCCTTGATCGCGTAGTAGCGATGATCGACGGCGTCGATCGACTTCAACTGCCGCGCGCGTTCGCGCACGACCGCCAGGTCATAGACGTAGGTCGGCGTCGCCTTCGCCGCGATGTCGAGCAATTGCGCGCGCTTGCCCGCGTCGCGCCACCACGGCGCCGGCCGCTTGCGCACGTTGCCGTTGAGTTCGCGCCAGCTGGGGCCGAACACGCCGGCCTCGTCGATCGGCATCGCGCCGCTGTCGATCAGTTCGGCGTGCAGTTCGGCGAGCAGGCCGTCGGCGTCGGCCTCGTCGATGACGAAGGTCAGGTTCAGGTCGTTCGACGACTGCGAGATCATGTGCACGCGTTCGCGCCCGAACGTGGCCCACACGTCGGACAGCTTGTGCAGCAGCGAACGCATGCCGCGGCCGACCAGGGTGATCGCCGCGCACGGCACGATCACTTTCACGCGGCACAGCTTCGACAAATCTTCCGACAGGCGCGCCAGCGCGTCGGTGTTGATCAGGTTCTCGGACGGGTCCAGCGACACGGTGACGTTGGTTTCGGCGGTGCCGATCAAATCCACCGACAGGCCGTGCCGCTTGAACACCGCGAACACGTCGGAAAGAAAACCGACCTGCTGCCACATCGCGATGCCTTCCATCGACACCAGCACGATGCCGTTGCGGCGGCTGATCGCCTTGACCCCCGGCACCGGCGCGGCGTTGCCGTCGATGCGGGTGCCCGGCAGTTGCGGGCGTTCGGTATCGAGGATGACCATCGGCACGTCGGCGTCGCGACACGGCTTGATCGAGCGCGGGTGCAGCACCTTGGCGCCGGTAGTGGCGATTTCCTGCGCTTCGTAATAATCCAGCCGGGTCAGCAGGCGCGCGTCCGGCACTTCCTTCGGATTGGCGCTGAACATGCCCGGCACGTCGGTCCAGATTTCCACGCGCCGTGCGCCGAGCAATGCGCCGAAGTAGGCGGCGGACGTGTCCGAACCGCCGCGGCCCAGGATCGCGGTGCCGCCGTCGGCGTGGCGGGCGATGAAACCCTGCGAAATCAGCACGCGCGCCGGCTGCGCGGCGAACTTCGCCCGCCATTCCGGCGTCGGCGCGGTGACGCAGTTGACCGACAGCCGCTTCGACCACTCGCTCTGGTTGGCCGACGGCGGCAGCGCATGCAGCCAGTCGCGCGCGTCGGTCCAGCCGATGTCCAGACCGCCGGCCTTCAGGTACGCGGCGCCGAGCGTGGACGAAAGCAGTTCGCCCTGCGCCAGCACCTCGGCCTGCCAGTCGAGCGCGCGCGCGGCCGCGCGCGAGTCGGAGGGCAGGCCGCGCAGCGCGGCGAGGCGCTCGCCGAGGACGGCGTCGGGGTCCAGCCCGAGTTCCGCGGCGAAATCGCGATGCCGCTGCGCCAGCGCCTCGACCCGCTGCGCGCCGTCGTCGGCGCCGTCGGCGATGGCGGTCAGCTCGTTGGTCACGCCGGACAGCGCCGACACCACCACCAGCACCCGCGCGGTTTCGCCTTGCGCAAGATCGCCGGACAGCCTTGAGGCGGCCAGTTTGCCGATCGTGTCCCAACGATGGCGACGCGACACCGAAGTGCCGCCGAACTTGAGCACGGTCCAGCGATCAGGCGAAGGGGAAGCGGACATTTCTTGCAGTCGGTAGTGGGGGAACGCGCCCGACCAGCGGGCGGAGCCGGTGATTTTAGAGGTTCTTCCCCGATTGCGGAGTGGAATCGTCGGCGAAACACCCGAAGAATCCGAATGTCCCGGCATGTCCCGGGGTTGCTCGCCAGGATCAGCCATGCCGAGGGGGCAGGAATTTTCCTACACGTCATCGCGGCATTTCCCGATACCGCCAGCGTGCCGCCGATGGGAAGCTTTCCCTGCCCCGCAGCCAACCCGGCACGGAGTGACCAGCGGCAAGGAACTGGCGGACGGACCCGCCGCGCTGGCCGGGGCACCTTTCTCCACTGGCCACGCCGAAAACCGATGTCCATGTCCGTATTGCAGATCGTCGAATCCTGTGGCGGCTGGAACCTGATCGACGATGGCAAGCCGTCGCTGTGGTTCCCCGAACACGGCAAAGCACTGGAAATCGCCAAGGTGATGGCCGATGCGCGCAGCCTGTTTGCCGGCATCCCCACCATCGTCCGCGGCATGCAGGACGGCCGCGAGGAGGTGCTGGCCGATTACCGCCCCTGCCCCGGCCCGTAGCCGCCCCATTTCTCCACCCTCCCGCCAGCCGTATCATCCGGGCTCCTCGCCAACCCTGGAACCGCGGCATGTTCAACGCACGGCGCTTCGCCCTTCCCCTGATCGCCCTGGCCAGCCTGGCCCTGCTCGTCGCGTGCAGCAGCAACCCGGCCAAGCGCGTCTCGCCGCCGGCGGCCAGCATCCAGCAATTGAGCATCGACGCGGCCGGCAACTGGAAGATCGACCTGCGCCTGCAGAACTACAGCGGCATGCCGATGCGCTTCGACAAACTGGATCTGGCCGTCAGCGCCGGCGAACAAGCCGCCGGCAGCGTGCGGGCCACGCCGGGCATTTCGATCGGCCCCGAATCGGCCGACGTGGTCGAAGTGACCCTCACCCCGAGTTCGGCCGCGCGCATCGTCGCCGCCGACGCACTCGCCAGCCGGCGCTCGCTGGCCTATGTCCTGAAGGGCACAGTCATTGCCACGCCGGAAGGCAAGAAGCCCCGGGATTTCGACGTGGATGCACGCAATTCGCTGAATCCCGCGCCGGGGCTGGACGGCGTGCTGCGCTAAGGGCGTGTCATGCACTTTCGGGGGCGTCATCCGCGCTAAGGTCACGGCCACGCTGCAAGTTTCCTTGCGCAGCGCAACACGACCAAACCATACGCCATAGTATCCTAGCCGTTCGCGGGCGGCTTCGGCTGCCCGTTCACCACATTTCATCCAACGGATACGCCGCCCATGACCGCCTACAAAGCCCCGCTGACCGACTTGCGTTTCGCCCTGCACGACGTACTGGGCGCGGAAAATCTGTTCGCCGGACTCGGCTTCGACGAGGCCAATCGCGAAATCGTCGATGCGGTGCTGGATGAAGCCGCACGCTTCACCGAAACCGTGCTGGCCCCGCTGAACAGCGTCGGCGACCAGGTCGGCTGCAAGCTGGACAAGGAAACCGGCGAGGTCGCCACCGCGCCGGGCTTCAAGGAAGCCTTCGCCCAGTTCGCCGAGGGCGGCTGGACCGGCCTGACCAACAAGCCCGAACACGGCGGCCAGGGCATGCCCGAAACCCTGGGCGTCGCCGTCACCGAGATGGTCAACGCCGCCAACCTGGCGTGGAGCCTGTTCCCGATGCTGTCGCACGGCGCGGTGGTGGCGCTGGACATCTATGGCGAGGACTGGCAGAAGGACGCCTTCCTCAAGCCGCTGGTCGATGGCCGCTGGACCGGCACCATGTGCCTGACCGAGCCGCACGCCGGCACCGACCTGGGCCTGCTGAAGACCCGCGCCGAACCCAACGCCGACGGCAGCCATTCGATCACCGGCACCAAGATCTTCATCACCGCCGGCGAACACGATTTCGTGCCGAACATCGTGCACCTGGTGCTGGCCAGGCTGCCCGACGCGCCGCCGGGGCCGAAGGGCATTTCGCTGTTCGTCACGCCGAAGTTCAAGGTCGGCAAGGACGGCGCGATGGGCGAACGCAACGCGCTGCGCTGCGGCGCGATCGAACACAAGATGGGCATCCACGGTTCATCGACCTGCGTGATGAATTTCGACGGCGCGCAAGGCTGGCTGGTCGGCCAGCCGCACAAGGGCCTGCAGGCGATGTTCGTGATGATGAACTCGGCCCGCCTCGGCGTGGGCCTGCAAGGTCTTGCGCAGTCCGAACTCGCCTGGCAGGGCGCGCTGGCCTACGCCCGCGAACGCCTGCAATCGCGCGCACCGAAAGGCCCGCTGCTGGCGGACAAGCCCGCCGACCCGATCATCGCGCAACCGGACGTGCGCCGCATGCTGCTGAACATCAAGTCGCTGACCGAAGGCGGCCGCATGATGACCCTGCACGCCTACAGCCAACTGGACGTGGCGCACAGGGCCGCCGACCCGGCCGAGCGCGAAAAGGCCGACACCCTGGTCAGCTTCCTCACCCCGATAGTGAAAGCCTGCCAGACCGAATGGGGCGTGCAGAACGCCTACGAAGCGCAGCAATGCTTCGGCGGCCACGGCTTCATCGCCGAACACGGCATGGAACAGATCGCCCGCGACGTGCGCATCACCACCCTTTACGAAGGCACCACCGGCATCCAGTCGCAGGATCTGATCGGCCGCAAGACCGCGGCGACCCAGGGCGCGGGATTGAAGCTGTTCCTCGGCCTGATCGAGGATTTCGCCAGGCAACACGAAGGCGACGCCGAACTGGCCGAGTTCATCACCCCGCTGCGCGCCAAGGCCGCCGAATGGGCCAGGCTGACCACGGACATCCTGCAACGCGCCACGCAGAACCCGGAGGAACTCGGCGCGGCCAGCACCGACTACCTGTTCTATTCCGGCTATATCGTGCTGGCCTACTGGTGGGCACGCGCCGTCGCCGCCACGAAGACCTCTTCGCAAACCGCCGCCTTCAAACAGGCCAAGCTGGAAACCGCCCGTTTCTACTACGCCCGCGTGCTGCCGCGCACGCTGTCGCACAAGGCCGCGATCGAGGCCGGCGCGGAACCGTTGATGGCGATGGCTGCGGAGCGGTTCGGGGAAGGCTGAAATGGCCAACCAGGGCGAAATGAAAGAAAGCCGCGTCGCCGTCCTTGTGGACTGCGACAACGTCGATCCGAGAATCCTCGATCACGCCCTGCGGTTCGTCGCCCAGTTCGGGCGTGTCGTGGTGCGCCGCGGTTACGGCAACCACGCCACGCTCGGCAACCGCTGGCAAACCAGACTGGTGGAATTGGCCTTCACTCCCTGCCTGCAATACCAGTTCGCCAGCGGCAAGAACACCGCCGACATCGCCTTGGCGCTGGATGCGATGGAAATGCTGTTCGACGAGATCGTCGATACCTTCTGCATCGTCACCAGCGATTCGGACTTCGCCCATTTGTGCCGCAAGCTGCGCGAGCGCGGCGCGGTGGTCTGCATCGTCGGCGAAGAGAAATCGCCCTCCGCCCTGCGCAATGCCAGCGATCATTTCTCCGAATGGCATCCCGAGCCGGAGCCGGCACCCGAGCCCGCCACGGAAAAGAAGCCGACGGTCATCGAGCCCGGCAAACCATTGCCCAAGCGCCGACCGCTTCTCGTTGTCGATGCCGTGAAGATGATGGCCGGCGATTCCTCCGACGGCAAAGTCGATCTTGGCGCGCTGGGCAATTACCTGCGCCGTACCGACCCGGCCTTCACGCCGAAGGTGTATGGCTTTTCCGGAATGCTGGAAATGCTGCGCGCCTATGACCTGTTGAAGCTCGCACAGGAACCGGGTGGGCACTGGACGGTGCAGCTGGCTCCCGCCGCTACCGAAACCAGACCCGTTTCCGGCGCGTGATCCCGCCGCCCGTCAACCTTCGCCCCTGGCCTTTTCGTCGATCAACCGGTTGACGCTGGTGCGGCGACGCCACGACAGGGCCCTGAGCCGCTGGGATTCGTCGTCGGCCATGCGAATGGTCAGTGTGCTCATTGCCGGTCTGCTTCGGGAACGGTTCGGGCGCCGCCATGCGCAATGGAACGGCACCCACCGGCAGGGCGATCGGGGAAATGCCCCGTCCGTTCCCAATCCGCCATCATTCGGGTATAAGCTGTTTTCCCGATGGAAGCAGACACAGCCCGGCTTCACGCTATCGGCCCCGGCAACAGCGCCTTGCCGGACGGGTTCGCTTCCACTGTCTCCCCTTTGCATGCCCCATCCGGCCGCGCCGCGCCGCGGTTGCTGTCGCTGGACGCCAATGGTCGCGTGCTGGACTGGATCAACTGGCAGGACGCCACCTGCCTGTACGCGCGCGGCGCGGTGGCGTGGACGCTGGGCGACCCTTGCCTGCGCGTGCATGGCGGCACCAATCGCTTCAGCGGCGAACAGAGCGTCATCGAACTGCACCCCATCGTCGCCTCGCGCGGCCATGCGCACAGCAAGGCGTTGTCGCCGACGCCCACGCTGACCAATACCGCGCTGTTCGCCCGCGATGCGCAGTTGTGCCTGTATTGCGGCAACGAGTTCACCCGCGCGCACCTGACCCGCGACCATGTACTGCCGCTGTCGCGCGGCGGCAAGGACATCTGGGAAAACGTGGTGACCGCGTGCTTCCACTGCAATTCGCGCAAGAGCAACCGCACGCCGCAACAGGCCAACATGCCGCTGCTGGCGGTGCCGTACCGACCCAGCTGGATCGAGCACCTGATCCTGTCCAACCGCAACATCCTGGCCGATCAGATGGCTTTCCTGAAGGCGCATTTGCCGAAGCGGTCGAAGCTTTCGGCTTGAAGGCCGCGGCAAGCCGCCTGCCTCCGAGCTTGCCCCACCCCCGCCACGGTAGGAAAATGGCGGGCCAAGCCCGCCAGACGGGCCAGCCGCCGCCACGATGATCGATCCCGACCGCTATCCGCGCCTTTCCCGCATCGATTCGCCCGCCGACCTGCGCAAGTTCGACGAAGCCGAACTGCCCGCCATTGCCGAGGAACTGCGCGCCTACCTGATCGAATCGGTCGGCAAGAGCGGCGGCCATTTCGGCGCGGGACTGGGCGTGGTCGAACTGACCGTCGCCCTGCACTGGCTGTACGACACGCCCAATGACCGCCTGGTCTGGGACGTGGGCCACCAGACCTATCCGCACAAGATCCTGACCGGCCGCCGCGACCGCATCCACACGGTCAAGCAGAAAGACGGCGTGGCGCCGTTCCCCAAGCGCGAGGAAAGCGAATACGACACCTTCGGCGTCGGCCATTCCTCGACCTCGATCTCGGCCGCGCTGGGCATGGCGATCGCCAGCCAACAGGTCGGCAGCGACCGCAAAGTCGTCGCGGTGATCGGCGACGGCGCGATGACCGCCGGCATGGCCTATGAAGCACTCAACCACGCCGGCGGCATGGACGAGGAACCGAACCTGCTGGTGATCCTCAACGACAACCGCATGTCGATTTCCGAAGCGGTCGGCGGCCTGACCAAGATGCTCGGGCGCATGACCGGCAGCCGCACGCTCAACGCGATCCGCGAAGGCGGCAAGAAGCTGCTCGGCGACAAGCGCCGCCCGCCGGCGCGCTTCATGCGGCGCTGGGAAGAACACTGGAAAGGCATGTTCGTGCCATCCACCCTGTTCGAGGAAATGGGCTTCCACTACACCGGCCCGATCGACGGCCACGACATCCCCGCCCTGCTCGGCACGCTGAAAACGCTGAAGGGCATGAAGGGCCCGCAACTGCTGCACGTCATCACCACCAAGGGCAAGGGCTACGAACTGGCCGAAGGCGACCAGATCGGCTACCACGCAGTCGGTCCGTTCGACCCTTCGATGGGCGTCATCGGCAAGCCCGGCGCGAAAAAGCCGACCTACACCGATGTTTTCAGCGACTGGCTGTGCGACATGGCCGCCGTCGAGCCGAAACTGCTGGGCATCACCCCGGCAATGCGCGAAGGCTCCGGGCTGGTGCGTTTCAGCAAGGAATACCCGCAGCGTTATTTCGACGTGGCCATTGCCGAACAGCATGCCGTCACCCTGGCCGCCGGCATGGCCTGCGAAGGCGCCAAGCCCGTCGTCGCGATCTATTCCACCTTCCTGCAACGCGCCTACGACCAGTTGGTGCACGACGTGGCGATCCAGAAGCTCGACGTGCTGTTCGCGATCGACCGCGGCGGCGTGGTCGGCCCCGATGGCGCCACCCACGCCGGCAACCTCGACCTCAGTTACCTGCGCTGCGTGCCGAACATGGTGGTGATGGCGCCGGCCGACGAAAACGAATGCCGCCGGATGCTTTCCACCGGCTTCCGATACGCAGGCCCCGCCGCGGTGCGCTATCCGCGCGGCACCGGCCCCGGCGTGGCGGTCGAGGCGCGCATCGATGAAACGCTGCCCATCGGCAAGGCCGAGGTACGCACGCAAGGGGCGCGCATCGCCCTGCTCGCGTTCGGATCCCCCGTCGCGGCAGCGGAAAAGGTGGGCGCGGAACTGGGCCTGACCGTGGTCAACATGCGCTTCGTCAAACCGCTGGACCGCGCGCTGATCCTTGAACTGACGAAGACGCACGAAGGCTTCGCCACCATCGAGGACAACGTGGTCGCCGGCGGCGCCGGCAGCGGCGTGGCCGAACTGCTCGGCGACCACGGCATCGTGTTGCCGGTGCTGCACCTGGGCCTGCCCGACGAATTCCAGCACCACGCCAGCCGCGAGGATTTGCTGACGGAAGCCGGCATCGACGCGGCCGGCATCCGCGCTTCGGTGCTGAAACGCTGGCCGGAACTGTCCGCATCGGCGCAGGCACGTGCGGCGGCGGGTTGACCTGCTTCTCCCCCATGCGCACTGCCGACTGAACTCCTTCGTGCATACCTGCATACGCGGCCACGACCGTCTGCATGTCGATGATCGCAAGTTCGGCCTGTTGCGCGCGGCGCGGCGCGATGGCGCCGACGGCGGAAAACGTGCAGCATATCGCCCATCTCCAACGTCGCAGCAGTCCTCCTCGATCGTGGAACAAGGCCGGAAGCATGGAAGTCGCGACCTTTTCCCACTCCACCCGACCACACCCGCCGCCATGACCCACAACCCCACCGGACAGGACGCCACGCCCTGCCCGCTCTGTCTCGGCAATGCGCCGGATGACCTGGCGGCCAACACCGCATCGCACGGCGTGGAAGAAGCGCAACGCACCTGCCGGCCGATCGGGGACCAGCTCGGCCTGCCCTGCCGGGACCCGGTTCGCAACGGCGTCGCCCGCATCGTGGACGAGTTGCAGCAATGCTTTCGGCAATTGACACTGGCGCAAGCCGTCCCTTTGGGCGACACGGCGTGACGCTGCAACTCGATGCCGTGCAGACCCTGGCGATGGGCGCGGCCAGCTTGTTCATCGGCCACTTCGCCTGCCGCCGCATCCCGCTGCTGGCGCGCAGCAACATCCCCGCGCCGGTGGTCGGTGGCTTGTTGGCGGCCTTGTGCGCGCTGGCCGCGCACAGCCGCGAGGTGGAACTGTTCCGCCTCGACACCAGCCTGCAAGCGCCGTTGATGATCGGTTTCTTCACCACGATCGGCTTCAACGCCAGCTTGTCGCTGCTGCGCGTCAGCGGCCGGCAAGTGGCGCTGATGCTGGCGCTGGCCACCGGCTTTGCGGTGTTGCAGAACTTCGTCGGCATTGCGATTGCGATGGGCTTTGGCCTGCACCCGTTGTTCGGCGTGCTGGCCGGCTCCACCACATTGACCGGCGGCCCGGCCACCGGCCTTGCGTTCGCGCCGCTGTTTGAACAAGCCGGCGTGCACGGCGCGCACAGCGTGGCGATGGCCGCCGCGATGGCCGGCATCGTCTGCGGCGGTCTGGTCGGCGCACCGACGGCCACTTGGGTCATCAATCGGCGCGGCTTGAAAGGCGGCAGCAAGGTCAGCGCCCAACCCGCCATCGACGCCGATCGCGACATCGGCGTGACGCCCGACGACGGTGACGCTCACGTGCGCAACCTGCTGATCGCGCTGGGCCTGATATTGATTGCGATGTGGATTGGCGGCTGGGTCAGCGGCGGCTTCGAGCAGTTGGGCTTCACCCTGCCCGCCTACATCGGCGCGATGCTGGTCGGGGCGATCATGCGCAACCTGGACGACGCCACCGGCTGGCTCAAACTGCCGCTGCACCTGCTGGAGGTGCTGGGCAACGTCGCCCTGTCGCTGTTCCTCGCGGTGGCGCTGATGAACCTGCGCCTGTGGGAGCTGTCCGGCCTGGCCCTGCCGCTGCTGGTGCTGCTGGCGGTGCAGGTGGTCATTGCCGCGCTGTCGTGCTGGCTGGTATTCGGCCTGATGGGCCGCGACTACGACGCCGCGGTGATGGGCGGCGGCTTCATCGGTTTCATCCTCGGCACGACCGCCAATGCCATGGCGGTGATGCGCGCCCTGGTGGAACGCTACGGCGGCGCCCCACGCGCCTTCCTGGTCGCGCCGCTGGTCGGCGCGTTCTTCATCGACTTCACCAATGCCATGGTGATTACCGGGTTCGTGAACTGGTTGAAGTGACCGATGCGCCGTGGGTAATCCCGCCTGCATGATTCAAGAAAGGCAAGGTTCCATCCATCAATGGAAACGTCCCGCACCCTGCGGTGCAAGACGTTGATTTGATAACGAAAAATGGTCGGGGTAGCCGGATTTGAACCGACGACCACTTGTCCCCCAGACAAGTGCGCTACCAGGCTGCGCTATACCCCGGAAAGATGGCGATTATAGCCTCAGCGGCGCAGCAGGTGCAGGATTTCCTCCAGCTCCTGCCGTACCTGCTTGACGATCTGGTTGCTCAGCGCGGATTCCTGCCTGGCGCCCTCGCCCTCCAGGCGCAGGCGCGCGCCGCCGATGGTGTAGCCCTGTTCGTACAGCAGGCCGCGGATCTGGCGCACCATCAGCACGTCGTGGCGCTGGTAGTAGCGGCGGTTGCCGCGGCGCTTGACCGGTTCCAGGCTGGGAAATTCGGTTTCCCAATAGCGCAGCACGTGCGGTTTGACGTCGCACAGTTCGCTGACCTCGCCGATGGTGAAGTAGCGCTTGGCCGGGATCGGCGGCAATTCCTTGTTGCTGCCGGGGTCAAGCATGGGCGATGCCTCCGGCGAAGGCCTCGACCCGCTCCTTGAGCTTCTGGCCGGGACGGAAGGTGACCACGGTGCGGGCGGAGATCGGGATCTCCTCGCCGGTCTTGGGGTTGCGGCCGGGGCGCTGGCTCTTGCGGCGCAGGTCGAAGTTGCCGAAGCCGGACAGCTTGACCTGGCGGCCCTGCTCCAGCGCTTCGCGCAGCACGTCGAAGTACGCATCGACGAATTCCTTCGCCTCGCGCTTGTTCAGGCCGACTTCGTCGAACAGACGTTCGGCCATTTCCGCTTTGGTCAATGCCATGGATCTCCCCTGCTGCCTTGCTTCCGTTCGTGCGCAGGACCTGCGAAAAATCAACTGCGGATCCTGGCCCCATGCGCGTCGCCGGCTGCGGCCACGACCTGCACCACCACCGATTCCACGTCCTGGTCGGTGAGAGTGCGGGAGTTGTCTTGCAAAATCAAGCCGATAGCCAGACTTTTGCGCCCTTGTTCGACGCCCGGCCCCACATAGCGGTCGAACGGCAACAGATCGCGCAGCAACGGGCCGGCCGCCGCGGCAATGGTGGCCGATAGCGCAGCCCAGCTCACGTTTTCATCAACGATGAAGGCAAGGTCGCGGCGCACCGACGGGAAGCGCGACAATTCCGCCGCACGCGGCAAGGCGCGCACGGACAGTGCCTGCAGATCCAGTTCGAACGCGAACACTTCGGTATCCACGTCCAGCCAGCGTTGCAGGCGCGGGTGCAATTGGCCGATCCAGCCGATCCTTTCGCCATCGCGATACACATCGGCCGAACGCCCCGGATGCCCGAACGCGGCCTGCGCCGGCGTGCGGAATTCCAGCGTCGCACCGGATGCGGCGGCCAGCGATTGCAGGTCACCTTGCAGATCATGGAAATCGACCTTGCGCGACTTCTCGCCCCACTGCTCGCCGTGCGCATCGCCGCATGCCACGGCGGCAAGACGCAGGGTTTCGAGAGGCGCGCGCGCCGATTCCCGGCTTTCGAACACATTGCCGATCTCGAACAGCCGCACGCGCCCGGCCTGCCGCGCCGCATTGCGTTGCAGCGCCGCCGCCAGCCCCGGCAGCAGCGAGGTACGCATCACCGCCAGTTCCGCGCTCAGCGGATTGGCCAGCGGCACCGCGCCGGCTTGCAGGTTCCACGCGGCCAGCCATTGCGCATCGACGAAGGCGAAGTTGACGGTTTCCAGCATCTCGCGCGCAACCAGTTGCCGGCGCACGCTGGCGGCGTCCAGCACGGTTTCGCTGGGCGCGGCGATGCGGGCCGCGCCGCCGGGCAGCGTGGTGGGGATGCGCTCGTAGCCGTGGATGCGCGCCAGTTCCTCGATCAGGTCTTCTTCGATGGCGATGTCGAAGCGGCGGCTGGGCGCGGTGACGTCCCAGCCGTCTGCATTGGTTTCGACCCTCATGCCCAGCGCACGCAGGATGCGTTCGACTTCATCGTCGGCGATGGCGACGCCCAGCACGCGGGCGATGCGCGCGCGGCGCAGCGCGATGGCTTGCGGTTGCGGCAGGTGCTGCGGCAATTCGGCCACGGTCACCGGGCCGGGTGCGCCACCAGCCAGTTGCAGCACGAGTTTCGTCGCGTATTCGATCGCGATCTTCGGCAATTGCGGATCCACGCCGCGCTCGAAACGGTGCGAGGCATCGGTATGCAAGCCCAGCCTGCGACCCCGGCCGATGATCGCGGCGGGCGCGAAGTGTGCGGCTTCGAGGAACACGTTGCGGGTATTCGCGCCGACCTTGGTGTCGTCGCCGCCCATGATGCCGGCCAGACCGACGGCGCGGCCGGCATCGGTGATGACGAGGAATTGCGCGTCCAGCTTCGCGTCGTCGCCGTTGAGCAATGTCAGGCTTTCGCCATCGCGCGCCGCGCGCACGCCGACCGGGCCGCGCAGCAGGTCGCGGTCGTAGGCGTGCATCGGCTGGCCCAGTTCCAGCATCACGTACTGGGTGATATCGACCAGCAGCGATACCGGACGCACGCCGCTGCGTTGCAGGCGCTGCGCCATCCACGCCGGGGTTTTCGCATCGGCATCGACGCCTTCGATCACGCGGCCGCAATACAGCGGCGCGTCGGCGGCGGCGTGCAGTTCGATCTTCAGTGCGCCATCGATTTTCGCCGGAACGGGCGCGGCGTCGAAGGCCGATACCGCGCCGCCGCAGGCCGCGGCCACGTCGTAGGCAATGCCGCGCACGCAGAAGCAGTCGGCGCGGTTCGGGGTCAGTCCAAGCTCGATGAGGTTGTCGGGCAAGCCCAGGTATTCGGCGACCGGCGTCCCCACCGGCGCGTCATCCGGCAGTTCGAGCAAACCCGACGCATCGGCGTCGATGCCCAGTTCCCTGGCCGAGCACAACATGCCGCTGGATTCGACCCCGCGCAGCTTCGCCGCCTTGATCGCGATCCCGCCGGATTTGTCATCGCCGAGTTTCGCGCCCACCTTCGCCAGCGGCGCGACCAGCCCGGCGCGCGCGTTGGGCGCACCGCAGACGATCTGCAACGACTCGCCGTTGCCGGCATCGACCCTGCACACCTGCAGGCGATCGGCCTCGGGGTGCTTCTCCGCCGAGACGATGCGCGCGACGACCACGCCATCGAGCGATGCGCCGATGCGTTCGCTGCTTTCCACTTCCAGGCCGATCATGGTCAGGCGGCGCTCCAGCGCCGTGCTGTCGGCATCGACGCCGACGTGCTGGCGCAGCCAGTTTTCGGAAAACTTCATGCGAACTGCCTCAGGAACCGGATGTCGTTGTCGAAGAACGCGCGCAGGTCGTTGACGCCGTAGCGCAGCATCGCGAGCCGTTCGACGCCCATGCCGAAGGCGAAGCCGGTGTAGCGCTCCGGGTCGATGCCGACGGCGCGCAGCACATTGGGATGGACCATGCCGCAGCCGAGCACTTCCAGCCAGCGCGAATTGCCGTCCTCGGTGTCCCAACGGATCACCACGTCGGCGCCCGGCTCGACGAACGGGAAATAAGTCGGCTTGAACAGCATCTCGAAGTCGCGCTCGAAGAAGCTGCGCAGGAATTCCGCGATGGTGCCCTTGAGGTCGGCGAAGGTGGAATGTTCATCGACCAGCAAACCTTCCACCTGATGGAACATCGGCGAGTGGGTCTGGTCGCTGTCGCTGCGATAGACCTTGCCGGCGGCGATCATGCGCAGCGGGGGCTTGTGCGCGCCCATGTAGCGCACCTGCACGCCGGAGGTATGCGTGCGCAGCAGACGGCCGTCACCGAAATAGAAGGTGTCGTGCATCGCCCGCGCCGGATGGTGCGGCGGGAAGTTCAGCGCCTCGAAGTTGTGCCAGTCGTCCTCGATCTCGGGGCCGTCGGCCAGCTCGTAGCCGAGGCGGCCGAAGATGTCGGCGATGCGCTCCATCGTGCGGCTGATCGGGTGGATGCCGCCACGCGCGGCGTTGCGGCCCGGCAGGGTGACGTCGATGGTTTCGCCCGCCACGCGCGCGTCCAGCGCGGCGTCTTCCAGCACGGTCTTGCGTGCGGAAAGCGCTTCGCCGATGGCGTCGCGGGCACGGTTGATCGCCTCGCCCGCCGCCTTGCGCTGGTCGCCGGGCAGCGCACCCAGCGACTTCAGTTGCGCGGTGATGCTGCCGCTCTTGCCCAGCAGGGCCACGCGCAGGGTCTCCAGCGCGTCGGGCGAAGCGGCGGCGGCGATGTCGGCCAACGCCTGCTTCGACAAGGATTCGATATCGCTCATTGACTCATCAATCCCGGATTCGTCATCCCGGCGCAAGCCGGAATGACGGCAAAAGCGCGAATAAAGAAATGGGGAAGGACTTGCGCCCTTCCCCATGCGTGTACTGCGTTGAGCAGCGGCGGCGGGCTTCGCGCGGAAACGAAGCCCGAAACCGTGCGAGCAACTTACGCCGCGAGCGCGCTCTTCGCCTTTTCGGCCAGCGCGGCAAAACCCGCCGCGTCGTGCACGGCGATGTCCGCCAGCACCTTGCGGTCCAGGGTGATGCCGGCCTTCAGCAGCCCGTTCATGAACTTGCTGTAGCTCAGGCCGTTGAGGCGGGCCGCCGCGTTGATGCGGACGATCCACAGCGAACGGAAGTTGCGCTTCTTCTGCTTGCGGCCGATGTAGGCGTACTGGCCCGCCTTGATGACCGCCTGCTTGGCGACGCGGAAAACCTTGCGACGGGCGTTGTAGTAGCCCTTCGCGCGGCCGATGACTTTCTTGTGACGGCGACGTGCGGTGACGCCACGCTTGACTCGTGCCATGGTTCAGTCCTCCTCAGAGATACGGCAGCATGCGGTCCAGACGGCCGGAATCTTCCTTGCGGACGATCTGGCCTGCGCGGGCTTCGCGCTTGGTCTTGGTCGCTTTCTTGGTGAGGATATGGCTGCGGTTGGCCGAGCCAGCCTTGTACTTGCCGGAGGCGGTCTTGCGAAAACGCTTCGCCGCGGCCCGGTGGGTCTTGATCTTGGGCATTGGTGGGAATCCTTGCTTGGATTGTTGTTTACGGGTCGGGCGGCGTTTTTGCGCTTTGCGGCTACGCCGCGAAGCGCAAAAACACGCTTTCCATCCTGCCCAAACCAGCGGTCAAGTCATTGATCCGTAAGGAATCAAGACGGGTTCCTTGCTGCCTTCGGGGTTGCCGGCGACAGTCCCGGCAAAACCGGGCCGCGTATTATGCAGGCAAGCGGTTTGCCTTGCAAATCAACCGCTTCTGGCGGGTGTGCCGAACCGGCCAGCAGGGGCGGACGCGAAGCGCCTGCCCCTGCCGGAATTCCACCCGGCCGCAACCGCCCCCTGGGCGGTTGCGCCCTAGTTCACCACGTTCAGCTCGGTGCGGCGGTTCTGCTCGCTCTTGCACGCCGGATAGGCCTGCGGGGTGCTCTGCAGCGGACGGGTTTCGCCGTAGCCGACCGGCCCGAGCAGGCGCGAGGCGTCGATGCCCTTGCCGACCAGGTAGTCGTACACCATCCGCGCGCGCCGCTCGGACAGCTTCTGGTTGCTGGCCGCCGAACCGCACAGGTCGGTGTGGCCGTCGATCTGCACGCGCAGTTGCGGGAACTGCTTCAACACCTCCACGTCCGCGTCCAGGATCGCCAGCGCGTCCTCGCGCCCATCGGCCTTGTCGAAGTTGAAGTTGACGCTCCTGATCGGCAGCACGGCAGGCGCCGGCGGCGGCGGCGGCGTCACGGGCGGCGGCGGGGTCTCGGCCTCGGCCAGCAACTGGCACTGGCGGCGGCGCCAGACCTGCTCGCGCACCTGCTGCGCCTGGTCCAACACCAGCTTGTACTGGCAGATGATGTAGTTCTTCGACGGCTCCAGCACGAACTTGAAGTTGTAGTCCCACTCGTGCCCGCGCGAGCCGTCGCTCTCGCGCAGCGGCGGGCCCAGGATCGCCCTCGCCTGCTCCTGCGGCAGGCCGGGCACGAGCGGGCGGAAGTGGTTGGGCTCGGTCAGCGCACCGTCGCGCACGAACACTTCGGTGAAGTCGTCGTGGTCCACCTCGACGTCGGTGAACACCAGCGCGTTCGGATTGCTGACCTTGTCCACCGGGTTTTGGTGGCCGGCCACCGCGGGCGCGGCGAAGGCCAGGCCCACGCTCGCCAGCAGTGCGATGATCAACAGGTTTCTCGATGGTTTCATGCTCATGGCGTCCTCTCTTGCAGGGGTATGTCGGGCACGGATCAACGCTCGCGCATCGCTTCGCGCAGCTTGTTCAAGGGCTTGGTCAGGTAATCCCAGACGGTTTTGCGGCCGGTGCGGATGTCGGCGGTGGTCACCATGCCGGGCGTGATCGGCATGCGCCGCCCGGCCTTGTCAACCAGCGCGTCGGACTTGGTGCGCACCAGCACCGAGTAATAGACGATCTCCGGCTTGACCTCGTCGCGCAGGGTATCCGGGGCGATGGTCTCCACCTCGCCCTCCAGGCCGCCGTAGATCGAATAGTCGTAGGCCGTCACCTTCACCAGCGCCGGCTGGCCCGGATGGATGAAGGCGATGTCGCGCGGCGCGATCCGCGTCTCCACCAGCAACTGGTCGTCCAGCGGCACCAGCGCCAGCACCGAGCCGCCCGGCGCGACCACGCCGCCGATGGTGGTCACGTCCAGGTTCTTGACGATGCCGCGCACCGGGGCGGTCAGGGTCATGCGCACCAGGGTGTCCTCGCGCCCGCGTACCGTCGAGGACAGCGATTTGACGTCGGCGTCGGCCTTGGCCAGGTCTTCGCGGGCTTTCACCATGTAGTCGTAGCGCGCCTGGCCGATCTTCAGTTCCAGATCGGCGGCCTGGCGCTGCAGGCGGATCAGCTCGACGCTGCTGGCCGCGCCGCTGCCCATCAGCGAACGGGTGATGTCCAGCTCGCGCCGCACCAGCGCCAGGCCCTGGCTGAGGCCGCCGACGGTCTCGTTCAGGCTGGCCCGGCGCGAACGGAACAGCATGGCTTCCGAAGCCTTCAACTGCGGCCAGGCGTCGAGTTCCGGCGGGAAGTCGATGTCGGCGCGGCCGTCCACTTCGGCCTGCAGGCGCGCGCTGGCGGCCAGCGCGGCGCGGTAGCGGGCGGCGCTTTCCTCGACGCTGGATTCGCCGCGGGTCGGGTCGAGCTGGGCCAGCACCTGGCCCTTCTCGACGATCTGCCCTTCGCGCACGTTCAATTTGGCCAGGA
>JASGDT010000026.1:0-6107 GCA_047607085.1 Pseudoxanthomonas sp.
CTTTCCGGGGTGAGAGCGGGAGCTACAACGGTTGAAGTCCGCACATGGTCGGATGAAAAATTGTAGCTTTCCGGGGTGAGAGCGGGAGCTACAACAAGCCACACGCGAGGCGGATCAGATTTTCAATTGTAGCTTTCCGGGGTGAGAGCGGGAGCTACAACACTACCAGGCGCAGCACATCGCGGCCTGACATTGTAGCTTTCCGGGGTGAGAGCGGGAGCTACAACTCGGCGGCGCTGCACAGTAGCACTAGCACGATTGTAGCTTTCCGGGGTGAGAGCGGGAGCTACAACATCAGGCTGCGGCGGAAATCGCTGCGATCAATTGTAGCTTTCCGGGGTGAGAGCGGGAGCTACAACCCGGACCCTTTTAAAAAACTTTTCAAGATCATTGTAGCTTTCCGGGGTGAGAGCGGGAGCTACAACACCTCTGACATGTGGGTCGGCAAAGTCGTCATTGTAGCTTTCCGGGGTGAGAGCGGGAGCTACAACCGTTCAACTGGATGCCGGGTCGTGGCATCCATTGTAGCTTTCCGGGGTGAGAGCGGGAGCTACAACCGCAATGCGTAGGGCCGGTGATCTACCTGCATTGTAGCTTTCCGGGGTGAGAGCGGGAGCTACAACGTGACGGGGGTTCACCCCCGTCGGACTTGAATTGTAGCTTTCCGGGGTGAGAGCGGGAGCTACAACCGACTGGACGTTCGCGCGAGAGCTAGAGACATTGTAGCTTTCCGGGGTGAGAGCGGGAGCTACAACGATTCTTTGCGGACAGGGACAAGCCCTGGCCGCAAAAAATCGACGCACTCCGTGCGGTCAGCAAGATGGGAAGTGGCCACTTGATGTGGCGTGCGCGGCCAGTTTTTCGTCCCGGTTTCGAAGATCGAGATCAGAAGCAGCCGAGCAAGCTCGGCTCTACAAACTTTCTTCCTGGGGAGAAGGAATGAATTTACCCCTCGATCCGGGACGCGCTGCGCAGTCATCCGACTGCTTGCGACGGATTGTATTCCGCCGGGATGCGGAGTGTCGTGCATCTAACCATCTCCCCACGGGTTGATGATGTTCAGTCCGGCGGCCTTGAATGGGCGGGTGTCGCGTGTGGCAACAATGAATCCGTTGGCCAGCGCGACCGCTGCAATGCAGGCGTCCGCCGTTTCGATGCCGCTCCCCGCCTTGCGGGTTGCCGCCAGCACTTCGGCGTAAGCGTTCGTGCAGGCCATATCGAACGGCAGCACGCGACCGGCAAACATCGGCAGCACCCGTTTTTCGATGCGCTCATGCAGTGCCGTGCGACGCTTGCCCGCCGGCATCAATGCAACACCGGCCCGCAGCTCGGCCACCGTCATGGCGGACAGGTAGAGCGTTTCCAGCGGTTGCGCGTCGATCCAGTCACTGACGTGGGGATCGGGCGATGCGCGAAGCGGCTCCGAAATGACGTTCGTGTCCAGCAGGATCATTCAAAGCTCACGGCGCGTGCGGGCGCCTTGTCGTGCAAGTTGTCGAAAAGGGCATGTTCTTCATCGGTCAGTTGGAGTTCGCGACCGATCTCTGTCAGCAGCGAACCCAGCTTGACCCGGCCTTGCGGCTTGACGGCGGTTTCCAGAATCACGCGCATCTCGGCCTCGATGCTGCGGCCGTGTTGCGCGGCCCGCACGCGGATGGCGCGATGCACCTCATCAGGTACGTTTCGGACGGTAACGGACGGCATCTTTCAATTCTCCATATTGATGGAATTGCTTTCAATATATGATTTTGCAAGCGCCGGAGCAAGGGCAACTGTCAGATTGCGCAATCCAACCAAGCCGCAGAACAGCGCAGAACGAGACATAACGGGACGGGTAACCGGAATGCTCCCGCCCTCATCCGCCCCTGCGAGGCGCCTTCTCCCGGGGGATAAGGATCACAATCAAATGTTACTTCTTCACCGGCCTCTGCCAACCGTCCAGCGTCTGCTGCCTTGCGCGCGCGACGGTCAGCTTGCCCGCCGGCGCGTCCTTGCCGATCACCGAGCCGGCACCGATCGTCGCGCCATTGCCGATGCTCACCGGCGCGACCAGCGAGGAATTGGAGCCGATGAACGCGCCGTCGCCAATCGTGGTGGTGAACTTGTTCACGCCATCGTAGTTGCAGGTGATGGTGCCCGCGCCGATGTTGACCTTGCTGCCGACCACGGCGTCGCCGAGGTAGGTCAGGTGGTTGGCCTTGCTGCCCGCGCCCAGCGTGGTCTTCTTGGTTTCGACGAAGTTGCCGACGTGCACGCCGTCGGCCAGCACGGTGCCGGGGCGGATGCGCGCATACGGGCCGATCAGGGCGTTGCCTTCGGCAATGACGCCTTCGATGTCGCAGTGCGCGTGGATTTTCGTGTTCGCGCCGATCTTCGCGTCCTTGATGCGCACGAAGGGGCCGATGCTGACGTTGTCGGCCAGTTCCACGTCGCCTTCGAACACCACGTCAACATCGATCTCGACATCGCGGCCCACGGTGACCGTGCCGCGCTGGTCGAAGCGCGACGGGTCGGCCAGACGCGCGCCGGCCACGCACAACGCCTGCGCCTGCCGGCGCTGGAAGGCGCGTTCCAGTTGCGCCAGTTGCCAGGCATCGTTCGCGCCTTCGGTTTCCAGCGGGTCGGCGACCCCCACCATTTCCGCCGGGGTGAATTCGCGCGCGGCGGCGGCGAACACGTCGGTCAGGTAGTACTCGCCCTGTGCGTTGTCGTTCGACAGTTGCGACAGCCATTGTTTCAGCGCGACCGCATCGGCGGCGATGATGCCGGTGTTGACCGTGCGGATGCGCCGTTGTTCGTCGCTGGCGTCCTTCTGCTCGACGATGGCAGCGACCTTGCCGGCTTCGTCGCGGACGATGCGGCCATAGCCGGTGGGGTCGTCGGGTTCGGCCACCAGCACTTTCAAGCGGCCTTCGGCGGCCAGCAGGCGCTGCAGGGTCTGGCTGCGGATCAGCGGCACGTCGCCGTACAGCACCAGCACGACGGCCTCGTCGGGGATGCCGGGCATGGCTTGCTGCACGGCGTGGCCGGTGCCGAGTTGCTGCGCCTGTTCGGCCCACGCCACATCGGCCTGGCCCTCGAATGCGGCGCGCACCCATTCGCCACCGTGGCCGAACACCACATGGATGCCGGCAGGCGACAACGCGCGTGCGGCGGCGATCACGTGCGCCAGCATCGGCTGCCCGGCGATGGCTTGCAGCACCTTGGGCCGTGCGGATTTCATGCGCTTGCCTTCACCGGCGGCGAGGATGACGACGTGCAGCGGCTGGGTCATGTGGGTTTCCGTGGGGATTTCCGTTCGTGGATTCTAGAACGTGGCACGCCGGGCCAACAGGCCGCTAACATCGCCACAATGAATGCACCTTCCCGACACGCATGAGCCTGCTGCGCCAGGGCCGCCTGTTCCTGATCGTCGGCGCGCTGCAATTGCTGCTGGACTGGGCGGTGTTCGTCGCCCTGACCGGGCTGGGCGCGCCGCCGGCGCCGGGCAACGTCTGCGGGCGCATCGCCGGCGCGGCGCTGGGCTTCTGGCTCAATGGCCGCTGGACCTTCGCCCAGGACGGCCAGGCACGGCTGGGCTGGCAGCGGCTGTTGCGCTTCATCGCAGTGTGGTTGTTGCTGACCGCGCTCAGTACCGCGCTGGTGACCCTGGTGGCCGCGCACCTGGGCCTGCACCATGCATGGCTGGCCAAGCCGCTGGTCGAAGCGGTCGCGGCGGGCGTCGGGTTTTTCCTGTGGCGGCACGTGGTGTATCGCTGACAAATGCAGCCGGCGGAAGGCGATAATCCACCATCCCCAACGATTCGCCCCACGATCCTCCCCATGGAAGCCGACGCGTGAGCAACGCCCACATCCTCACCTTCTCCTGCCGCGATCGTCCCGGTCTGGTTGCGTCCGTCGCCGGCCTGCTGGCCAGCCACGGCGGCAACATCCTCGAAGCGCAGCAGTTCGACGACCTGGATTCGGGCACGTTCTTCATGCGCGTGGTGTTCGATGTCGGCAACGATGGCGACATCAACGCGATCCGCGCCGCGTTCACCACGCAAGTGGCCGATACCACCACCGGCATGTACTGGAAACTGCGCCCACGCAACCAGCGCATGCGCGTGTTGCTGATGGTGTCGAAATTCGACCACTGCCTGGGCGATCTGCTCTATCGCCTGCACATCGGTGAGTTGCCGATGGACGTGGTCGCCATCGTTTCCAACCATCCGCAGGATGCGTTGAAGGTGTCGAACCTGGGCGATATCCCGTTCCATTATTTGCCGATGCAGCGCGATGCCAAGGCGCAGCAGGAAGCACAGGTGCGGCGCATCATCGAGGACACCGGCGCGGAGCTGGTGGTGCTGGCGCGCTACATGCAGATCCTGTCCGACGAGTTTTCGCGTTGGCTCGCCGGGCGCTGCATCAACATCCACCACAGCTTCCTGCCCGGCTTCAAGGGCGCGCGGCCGTATCACCAGGCCTTCGCGCGCGGGGTCAAGATGATCGGCGCGACCGCGCACTACGTCACCGCCGACCTCGACGAAGGCCCGATCATCGTGCAGGACGTGGAGCACATCAGCCACGCCGACGCGCCGAATGATTTGATCCGCAAGGGCCGCGACATCGAACGCCGGGTACTGGCGCGGGCGGTGCATTACCACCTGGAAGACCGCGTGTTGCTCAACGGCCACAAGACCGTGGTGTTCTGAACCGTGGTTGTTCTGAAGGCCGGAAACGACAACGCCGGCCCCGTGCCGGCGTTGTCGTTTGTTGGGTGAAGCGGAAACTCAGTGCTTCAGGTTCTTGCGCAAACGCTCCAGCGCGGAAAGCTGGGCCAGCGACATCGCCAGTTGCGCCTGTGCTTCCTCGGCGCTCATCTTCGGGTCCCTGTGCGCCAGCGCGCGTTCGGCTTCCTCGATGGAGGCGCGCACCGCCGCCTCGTCGATGTCGTCGGCGCGGATGGCGGTGTCGGCCAGCACGGTGACGACCTGCGGCTGCACTTCCAGGATGCCGCCGCCGATGACGAAGTCGAGGACTTCGCCATTGGGCTGGGTCACGACGACCTTGCCCGGCTTCAGGCGGGTGATCAGCGGCGCGTGGCGCGGCGCGATGCCCAGTTCGCCCTGCTCGCCGGTGGCGACGACCAGGGTCGCTTCGCCGTGGAAGATCTCGGCTTCGGCGCTGACGATGTCGCAACGGATGGTGCTCATGTGTTCCTCACTGCATTCGGAACGTGATTCGTGACTGGTGATTCGTGATTGGCAAGAGCAGCAAGCCCTGTCAACCGACGATCACGCGTTCCCGAATCACGAATCACAAATCACGAATCACGGCCCTCAGGCCGCGATCTTCTTCGCCTTCTCGACCGCTTCATCAATGCTGCCGACCATGTAGAAGGCCTGCTCCGGCAGGTGGTCGTATTCGCCATCGACGATGCCCTTGAAGCCGCGGATGGTTTCCTTCAGCGGCACGTACTTGCCGGGGCTGCCGGTGAACACTTCGGCCACGTGGAACGGCTGGCTGAAGAAACGCTCGATCTTGCGCGCGCGGCTCACGGCCTGCTTGTCTTCCTCGCTCAACTCGTCCATGCCGAGGATCGCGATGATGTCCTTCAGTTCCTTGTACTTCTGCAAGGTCTGCTGCACGCGCTGGGCGGTGTCGTAGTGTTCGTTGCCGATCACCAGCGGGTCCATCTGGCGGCTGGTGGAGTCCAGCGGATCGACCGCCGGGTAGATGCCCAGCGAGGCGATCGAACGCGACAGGGTCACCGTCGAATCCAGGTGGGCGAAGGTGGTGGCCGGCGAGGGGTCGGTCAGGTCGTCCGCGGGCACATAGACGGCCTGGATCGAGGTGATCGAGCCGGTCTTGGTCGAGGTGATGCGTTCCTGCAGCACGCCCATTTCCTCGGCCAGGGTCGGCTGGTAGCCCACCGCCGACGGCATGCGGCCCAGCAGCGCCGACACTTCGGTGCCGGCCAGGGTGTAGCGGTAGATGTTGTCCACGAACAGCAGCACGTCGCGGCCCTTGCCGTTGGCGTCCTTCTCGTCGCGGAAGTATTCGGCCATGGTCAGGCCGGTCAGCGCGACGCGCAGGCGGTTGCCCGGCGGCTCGTTCATCTGGCC
>JASGDT010000027.1:0-3916 GCA_047607085.1 Pseudoxanthomonas sp.
CCGGCAGGGTGCAGGTCAGCGAACCGCTGCAGCTGAAGCTGCCGGCATCGGTCACTTCGCCGAAGGTCAGGCCATCGCCCAGCGTGTCGGCCAGGGTCAGCACCTCGGTCGTCGCCGAGTTGGCGATGGTCGTCGTCAGCGTGTAGGTGATCGTGTCGCCCGGCGCCACTTCGCTGCCCGAGGCCGGGTCGGCCGACTTCACCACCGTGATCGACGGAGACAGCGGGTGCTCGGTTTCGCAGGTGGTGCAGTCCGGGTCGGGGTCGCCGCCATCCGGCGTGGTCGCCACCACCACGTTGCCGACCGAATCGGTCGCGTCGGCATCCACCGTCGCACTGTAGGTGAAGGCGTGCGTACCCACCGCCGCACCGGCATCCAGCACGCAGGTCACCACCTGGCCATTCGCCGAGCAGCCGGTCGGAAGCGTGCCGGACAGGGTCAGCCCGTCGCCGAGGGTGTCGGTCAGGGTGATGTCTTCGTTGGTCGCGGCATTGGCGACGGTCACGGTCAGGGTGTAGGCGATGGTGTCGCCGGGGCTGACCGCCGTGCCCGATTCCGGGCTGGAGGTCTTGGCGACGCTGGTCACCGGGCCGACCGGGGTGGTTTCCTCGCAGTCGTTGCCGCTGGCGTCGCAATCGATGTCGTCATTGGGGAAGGTCACCGCATTGTCGATGCTGGTGACGCTGGCCGACAGCGGATCGCTCACCGTGACGACGAAGTTCAGCGTCTGGCTCTCGCCGGCGGCGATGTTGATCGCGGCGTCGAGGGTGTAGCCGTTGCCGGAAGCAGTGGTGAAATCGTTGTCGGTGGCGGTGTAGGTGGTGTTGTCCGGTACGGTTTCGAGGATGTCGCCAGAGTACAGGGTGCCGACGGCATCGCCGCTGTTGGTGATGGTGATGGCGTAGGTCAGCACGTCGCCCGGATAGACCGGATCGCCGCTGGTGTAGGCCTCGCCGTTGACCTCGGCCAGGGTCTTTTCCACCGACAGTTCCGGCTCGGCCGGGCTCGGGAATGCGCACGAGGCCAGGTCGCGCGAAGCGCTGGCCGCCGTGGACGCCGTCTGCGTCAGCTCACCGGTGGTGGGGTCGTAGGCGTAGTAGGCACTGCCGCTGCCACCCGTGTTGTTGGCCAGGTAAAGCGTGCCGTCGCTGGCGAACGCGATGCCGGCGAAGTCGATGGTCGGCAGCGCGCCGTTGATCTGCGGGCGCGTCTGCCGCACGGCAACCGGTGCGCTTGCCGCCAATGACGCCGCACTGACAAGGTACAGATCGCGGCCGACCAGCAGCCAGGCGTCGCCGTTGGCGTCGAAGGCGATGTCGCCGGAATTGTTGGAGCCAGCCGGCGTATTATCGAACGTCAGGGTGCCGGCGCTTGCGACGGTGTAGCCGTATGTACCGCTCGGCGTGATCCGCCACACCGCCGGGCTGGTGCCGCCGGCCATCAGGTAGCCGATGCCGCTGGGGTTGAAGCCGCCGCGCGGGAAGTCGCCGCTCACGCCGGTCGCCGCCTCGTACCAGCCGCCGTTGTCGGCGTCGTAGGCCCACAGCGCCGAACTGCTCGTGGCATGGAACAGCAGGCGATCCTGGGCCGGGTCGATCATCAGCGCGTTGAGGTTGCCGCTGACCGTCGTCGCCAGTTCGGTCACCTCGGCATCGGCCGCCGCGCCAGGTTCGTAGCGCGCGATGCTGACGCCGTTGACAATGCTGTAGATCGCGTTCGAAGTCGCGCTGCCGTTCGGCGTGGCGCAGAAGCTGTAGTCGGTCGCGGCGGTACCGAGGGTGACCGTCGCCGAACTGGTGTTATTGGTGTCTTCGGTGTCGGTGACGCCGTCAGGCGCGGTGACCGTGGCCGTGTTGGTGACGGTAGATGACTGCGCGTACGAGGGTTGCGCGGTCAGACCCGCCATGCCCGCCACAAGCGCCAGGATCCCGCCCACGATGGCCGACCTGGCCTGCCGGAAATTGTTCGATCGCACCTTGAAACCCCCGAAAATCGACGCCGGACGCGCATACCCCTGCGCGACCACCGGCCGTCCCCATGTCAATCAATAACCCCAGGACTGCAATCCGCCATCAATGCCGCACCAGCGGCAGATGGACCACCCCGCACAATCCCCGATTTCCCCGTTTCCCCAAACCGCCTGAAACTCGCACTCGGCTTCTGGTCGGCTTTGAAACGGAGCGGACTGTATTTGGTCCAAACCGTGAAGTCAAGCACTATTTATTTGTGATTTTCACCAGATATGAAGTGTCCGGCCGGACAGCCCGCCCCCCTGCCCCTGCGAACGTGAAGTCACGAAATACGCCATGCGTCCGAGCCCGGCACGCCGGCCACGCCATTGCGCTTGATCCTGGTCAATGCGCCGAACGCAGCCATGGCGCGGAATATCCATGCCATGAACCAGATGACTTTCGATGCCGACCTGCTGCGCCGTTACGACCGGCCGGGGCCACGCTATACCTCGTATCCGACCGCGCCGCAGTTCCACGCCGGCTTCGGCGAGGCGCAACTGCGCGCGGCGGCGGCGGCGAGCAATGGCGAGCCATGCCCGCGGCAGTTGTCGCTGTACGTGCACGTGCCGTTCTGCGAAAGCCCGTGCTTCTACTGCGGTTGCAACCGCATCATCACCCGCGACAAGGCGCGCGGCGATGCCTATCTGGCCCGGCTGTACCGCGAGATCGCGTTGACCGCGCCGTTGTTCGACCGCGACCGCGAGGTGATCCAGTTGCACTTCGGTGGCGGCACGCCGAACTTCCTGTCGCCGGCGCAACTGGACGGGGTGATGGACACGCTGCGCAGCCATTTCAATTTCTCGCCGTCGGCGCAGCACGACATCTCCATCGAACTGGATCCGCGCTTCGTTTCGCCGCAGGACATCGCCGAACTGGCCCGCATCGGCTTCAACCGCGCCAGCTTCGGCGTGCAGGATTTCGACCCCGCCGTGCAGCAAGCGGTGAACCGCGTGCAGAGCGTGGAAGAAACCCGCGCCGTGGTCGATGCCTGCCGCGTCCACGGCTTCCGTTCGGTCAACGTGGATCTGATCTACGGCTTGCCGAAACAACGACTGCAAGGTTTCGCCAACACGCTGGACACGGTGGTGGCGATGCGCCCGGATCGCGTGGCGGTGTATGGCTATGCGCATCTGCCGCATCTGTTCAAGCCACAGAAACAGATGCGCGTGGACGACCTGCCCGATGCGGAAACCCGGCTGGCGCTGCTGCAACTGGCGATCGCCCGGCTTTCGGAAACCGGCTATGCCTGTATCGGCATGGATCATTTCGCCCTGCCCGACGACGAACTGGCGACAGCGCAGGCGCGCGGCGGGCTGCACCGCAATTTCATGGGCTACACCACCCATGCCGACAGCGACCTGGTCGGGCTGGGCGTCAGCGCGATCAGCCACGTCGGCGACACCTTCAGCCAGAATCCGCGCGATCTTGCCGGTTGGCAAGCGGCGCTGGACGACGGCCGCTTGCCGGTGTTCCGCGGCATGCTCATGGACGAGGACGACCGGTTGCGCGCCGACCTGATCCAGTCGCTGATGTGCCGGGGCGAAGTGCCGGTGCATGCGCTGGAATATCGCTACGCGATTTGCTTCAGCGACTACTTCGCCACTGCGCTGGAACGCCTGCGCCCGCTGGTGGCGGACGGATTGGTCGAAACCGGCGAAGGTTTCGTGCGTGCCACCTCGCGCGGGCGGCTGCTGTTACGCAACATCGCGATGTGTTTCGACCGCTATCTGGACCAGCCATCCGGCACGCCTGCGCCCCGCTTCTCGCGCGCGATCTGAGAACCTGTTCAAAGTCTTGCTGCGCTTGCCAGATGGCGCGCGTGCGGTGCTCGGAATGCTCACGTATCACACATACGCTGCGCTTCCTGCGCTCCACCACGCGCCATCTGGCGGCGCTCGCGACAG
>JASGDT010000028.1:0-20225 GCA_047607085.1 Pseudoxanthomonas sp.
CCCTGCTTGAGGATCGAGACGATCTGCGCCTCGCTGAACTTCGACTTCTTCATGAAACCTCCTGGCTGGAAAGATGCCAGAAAGTTCTACTTGCCGGGTGTCCGGGATCAGGGGAAGCTTACGGATTCACAGGGCGTGCGATCAGTATTTGAGTCATTGGCTTTACATGCAAGCAGAAGCAAGAACAACAAGCTCCTAATCATTTTAGTGCACCCGCTACCAAAGTGGCGGTTGAACATGAGGAAGATTTTTCTTGGACTTTTGGCAAATTTTGTGGCGAGTGGTTTTTAGTTTACTTGGCATTTACTGTACGGTCGGTACTGAGTCATTGCAGGTTATTTTCTCTCCGGTTGCTGGGGAGGGCATTCCTTCGACGCTTTGTAGTGGTAGAACAGCATTGGCTGCAGATATGCTTGGATCATAGAACGAAGAAACGACACTTTTCAAATCTACGGAGAAAACTATTCGATAGTAATCTCTGGTTCTAATATCTGCTTGGTTTCCCGGGCCTATTTGAATTACAAGATCAATTGAATTTCCACCGCAGCCATGGCTTTCAAGTACGAACAATCTTTCTACCTTATCGAATCCGGCTTCAGGAAGGTTATATTTTATCTTTTCCTCCTCTGAGAAACTCCCAACAATTTTTTTTCCGGACATGGACTCATCCAGAGAGAATTTATAGTCACGCATTTCTACCGTCATGGGGCTATTGATTCCGGGGGGTACGAACAATTCTGCTCCAATAGGTAGTTCTGCAGAGCAAGATGCGGCGCACGATGCAATTATTAGCGAGATAATATTCACTTGTGGACCTGCCTATTGTGTGTGGGGTTGCGGATTTCTAGTGCAGCGGTGAATTAAAAGACGTCCTTGAAAATTCGCCTCTGCCAAATGCTTTGGACAAAATTCCATCTTTGTGTATAACTATCTGTTCCGCTGTTAATAATCCTGGTAATGTTGTCGGCAGCGGCCTTTGTTATCCCTGCGTCAGCGTATTCATACAGTTTTTTATCAACCCAGAATGCAAGGGCAGAGCGGACGGCATAAGTTGGCTCGTCAACCATGTCTGGATTTGCTTCAAAATCTATTGCGTCACCCCAGATGCGCTGATGAGTTGTTGTAAAATTGCGGTAGTTCGATCGTCCTGTTAGCTGCTTGAGTCCTCGGCCGCGATAACGCCAGCCATCCCCTGCTTCCGTATTGCCGAGCTTGTAGCCTGCAGGTCTGTTTGCGTCATCGTATGCGTTATTTGCGATGGCTTCTTCATTGCGGGCGTCGCGATCGGATCTCTCTCTATTTCCGCGATAATAGCTGAGCTTGCTATTAAACAGCCCGTCGGATGAGTAGCGGAGATCTTCGCGGAAAGCCATGCTTTCGCCTATTTCTTGGCGAACCTGCCCGAAGAAATGGCATAGGCGTTCTTCACTGTTCAATTTACCATCATCGATATTTATATTCACACCATCGGCCACGATCTGTAGGCGATTTTCTGGGGCGGAACTAAATATTTCCCTTAGCATTTCTACTGTAACAAGACCTCGGTCCGCACGAAAATTCTCTACAAACCCCACCGGATGCAGATGATGCACCTTGGGTTCACTCGGGAACCCGCTCTTGCCTTTGACCCCGTCCCAGAACTGCAGTTCCTTTATCCGGCTTTTCTCCTTCTCCCAGTCTGCCTTGCGTGGCTCGGGAATCAACTCATCGATTGCGTTCCAGCGGTCCATCGGGCCAGCCCACTCGCTGTGGTGCTTGATCGCCAGTCGCGACAGGGCTTGAGCCAGCCAGGGCTTGCCGAGCGCGCTGCGCAATTCCAGGGGGGTGATCCCGTCCTTTCCGTCCGCATCGATGGCCTTGCACAGGGCATCGAACAGCGGGCTTTGCTCGGCACTTTGGCTCAGGGCTTCCATCTGGCCTCGTTCGCTGGCCTGTGCTTGGCGGGTCTGGGTGAGTGCGCGGCCATAGAGGTCCTTTGGCTGCAAGGTTCCGGTGTCCATCAGCACGAACCCTGGCCATGCCCAAGGCGAGCACAGCACAACGTTGGGGTGATCCTTTTCCCGGACCCAGCCCCGCAAAGAGCCGGTCGCACCGCCTCCGGCCTCGGCCAGGAACCAGCGCGTACCATTCGCTTCCTTGGTGATGGCTTCGGCCGACTTGATTGTAACGACGCGGGAGTGTTCAACCGCGTCTCCGGATGCGTTGGTGATCTTGAGGGGAAACGAGGACCAGACGCGGGTGGGGCCTTGGACAGTGCCGGATGCGTTCGCCGCGTTCATGTCCAGCCAGACGTCGCCAGCCGCTGGGACCAGAACCTTGCGTTGGCTATAGGTATTCTGATCGTCCTTCGCCAATGCGTTGAACTGCTCCAAGGTCAATTCGTTGCCGTCGGACGGTCGGACGGCGGAGATGAAGACGTTGCCATTCGGATAGGTGCGGGTTGCCATCGTGATGTTGCCCAACGTCGTTTTTTCGACCGTCTGGACAGTGCCGCGCCGACCTTTTGCCCAGCGGTCTGATGCATTGCCGCCTCCAGTGGGGATGGCCGCCTCTCCCACGGGCAGGTCCACATCCGCCGCGGTCGGTTGAACGAACCGGGCTCCGGGCTTGATGTGCAGCAATGTCTTCTGCTTTGCGTCCAGTTGCGCGTCGCGTGCGCGGCTTTGCGTAATGAACGCCTGCAGATCCTCCCCGGTGAAGACGTCGAGTTGCACCAATGGTCGGTCGGTGCAGGTCGTGGCCATCGGGTTCATGTCGCTGTAGCGCTGGTACTGGCCGAGGTGACCGATCAGGTCGCCTGCCTTGATTTCAGCAGGCTTTGCCAGCACGACCACCGCGCCCTTGGCGCTGGGGGTGGTGAGCGCGTCGAGTTCCGGAAGATAGGTGCGGCCGCTGTGCTGTCCTGCTGGAACGGAGTCTCCCGAAGTGATGCTTGTGATCTCGTGGAAACCGTTGCGCCCAGTGACGGCAGCACCCAGCGTCAGGCGCGTGCCGCGCGGAAGTATCGAGATCGGTTTGTGGTTGCCGTCACGCACCCTCAGGCCGGTCTGGCCGGGCGCGAGTGTCTCTTCCTTGTCCTTGGCCTTTTCACCAACGAGATACTCCTTGCCGCCATCCCAGAATGCCGGCCGCTTGAGCTTCGCGTCGGCTTCGTATGCTTTCCAGTTCCGCAGGTGCATGTACAGGCTGTAGAACACCAGGGAAGGTTCCGCCTGTGTATGCGCGGTTGTGCCTGAAGTGCCAGGAGTGCTGGCTTGGTCGCTCTGGCTGGTTTTGGGTGCCGGGGGAAGTTGCAGCCGGTGCCGTACCAGTACGAATCCGCGGGAATAGGTCGCGGCCGAGCAGGTCGCGTATTCGACTGTTGGATAGTCGTCGTCGATGCGATAGGCGATCATTTCGCCATCGGCAATGCAGCGAATGCCGCTGTTCTGTGCCAACGCAGTTCCGGTTTCCGATCCGAAATGAATGCCGCCGTGCCATTGGCCGTTGTAGCCGATGGGGTAAAAGCCATCCTGCGCCTGCGCCAAGGCCTTGAAGTAGTCTTGGGCGTCCTTGACTTCAACTTGTTTGGGCTTTGCGGGATCGCTGGCATCCATTTTCGGAAACGGATAGCCGATCTTGCGCAGTGGCTTGGGATCCTTGGGTTCGTCGGCCATGGGTCTTCCTTGGGGTTCGATTAGCCGGAAAAGTCGAGCATTCGATCAGGCTGGATCTTGACGACACCATCGGGTAGCGACATGCGCACGTCCCCGCTGCTTCCGGCCATGAACGGGTGCTGCGAGGCCTTGACCGTGAACTGCCCGGGGCATTCGAAGGTGATGTCGCCACCCTCAAGGGTGACCCGGCTTTGCCCGGCCTGCAGCACGATCTTGTGCCGGGCCAGCACGTCGATGCGTTCGTCCGTGGCGGTGACCGTCACCGACCGGTCGGCCAGCAGTTCCAGTTCGCCGGCATGCGCCTGCACCGTGACCGGGCCGTTGGCGGCGATCACGCGCAGGTCGCCGGACTGGGCCAGCAGGGCCCCGTGCCGGCCGGAGACGGCGGCAAAGGTCTGCCCGGCGGCCAGGTGGGCGTCGTCCTGGCTGGTCAGGTGCAGGTTCGCCCCGGCATAAGCCAGCGCGCTGGCCGGGGTCGCCCAGGCGATCCGGTCGGGCCCTTCGGCCACCAGCAGCGGCCGGGCGAACCGTTCCACCGGCGTACTGCCTTCGCGGCTGCCCGGTTCGGGTTTGAGGGCCGGTTGGCCGTTGACGGGGCCGGCGTACTTGCCCTGCGCCTGCGGGTCGATCGCCTCGCGCAGCGCGATCTGCTGCGGGTTGGCCGCCAGTCCCGGCACCTGCTGCTGCCCGGCGGTGTCGTGCAGCGCCTGCGCGGTGCGCTCGGCGCCGGTGAGTTGGGCCACGGTCTCCTGCACGTCGAGCTGGGTCGAGACGGCCCCGGTCCGGGCCGTGGCCGACAGCAGCAGGCCCTGCGGCGCATGCACGTTGCCCCAGCCGCCGGTCGCCAGTTCGAACCCCTGGCCACGCAGCCCGCCGCGGTGGCCGTCGGCGTGCTGGATCAGATAGCCCAGTTCCAGCCGGCTGTCGGCCAGGCTGGTGTGCAGGCGGCTGCGCAACTGGCCGGTGGCGTCATCGACCACCCATTGCTGGGTGCCGCCGCCATCGTGCGCCTGCGAGTGCAGGCCGCTCAGGGTGCCGGGGTGGTTGCTGGCATCGGCCAGCGCGAACGGCGGGGCCACCTCGCCGTTGTAGAGCTGGCCGGTGATGCGCGGCTGGTCGAGGTCGCCGTGCAGGAACTCCACCAGCACCTCGCTGCCGATGCGCGGCAGGAAGTGCGAGCCCCAGTTGGGCCCGGCCAGCCACTCGGCCACCGGCACCCAGGTGCCGGAACTGGCATCGCCCGGGGCATGGCCGTCGGGGAAGGCGGACGAACCGGTCTCGGCCAGCCCGCCCGGATGCGGCTGTACGCCACGCTGCCAGGCGAACTGGATGCGGACCTGGTGCTCGCGGGTCGGGCTGACCGCCGCCTCGGGCAGGCCGACCACCCGGGCCGTCTGCGGGCCGGCACTGCGCACCGGCGGCGGCTCGCGCGGCACGACCGGGGTGCCGGCCGGCACGGCGGCGAAGCGGTTGCGGTAGTCGCTGCGCTCGGTGCCTTCCGGAGAAGCGGCAGGATCGTCCATGCCGCCGATGAAGTTGTTGCGCGCGGCGTGCTCGACCGCCAGCACCACGAAGGCCTGGCCGCCGAAGGTCTCGTGCTGGGTCAGGGTGAACGCCGTCCCCGGGGCCAACGCACGGGCGCTGCCGGCGCCGGCCTGGACGCGGTGCGCGGTACGCAGCGCATCGAGTTGCAGGTCGGCCTGCAGTTGGGCCTGGTCCGCATCGGCGAAGCGGCCGTCGCGGGGCAGGGTGAACACTTCCAGCGGCGGCAGGTGGCCGGGCTCGGCCACGGACTGGGCCGTCCGGGCGAGCAACTGCCCGGTCTGCCAACTGGCGATGGCGCGCAGCGTGGGCGTGGCCTGCCGGCGATCGCCGAACACGCCGATGGCGTCGTCCGACTCGGTGATGTCGGTGCGATGGAAGCGGATCGCCCCCCCATCCGGCACCGGGGCATCGCGGTCGCGGATCACCCAGGCATGGCCGGCGGGGGCCGACTCATCCACCACGAAATGCCAGGCCAGCCCGGCCTCGGCCAGCAGGCGGGTGAGGAAGCTGAAGTCGTCCTCGCGGTACTGGGTGGTGATCGGGCGCAGCGGCAGCGCCTGGGTGGCCTCCCAGCGGAAGGCCGACAGCGGGTAGTCGTCCAGCACCCGCGCCACGATGCCGGGCACGTCCAGGTCCTGGAAGATCAGGGCATTGCGGCGCAGCCGCAGCAGGGCGGTGAACGGCTCGATGACCAGGGTGTAACGCGCCAAGCCGCCGTCGCTGCCGCCGAGGCCGACCTCGGTGCACAGGCCGAACCAGGTGCGCGAGGTCGGCCCGGCCAGACGCAGGCCCAGCGGCTGGCCCAGCAACGGGGCCAGGTCCAGTTCGACCGAAGACGCGAGCACCGCCACCTCGAAGCGGAACGGCTCGCACACCGCCTCGCGGCCGGAGAACCGCTCGACCACCGCCTCGGCCACCAGCGTCCGCAGCACCGCCGGTGCCTCGCCGCCGGGCACCGGGAGCAACTGGATCGGGCGCTGCTCGGGGGAAAGTCGGGCCAGCGATGCCAAGGCTTCTTGCCAGTGCTGCGCAACGTCCATGAGCGGTGGCGTCCTCCGGTTACGGGAGCGTGATCGTGACGTGTGCCGTCGCTTGCGGCAGTTGCACGATGTCCTGGTGCGCCGCCAGTTGCCGATCCGTCGAGCGGCCCAGCCACGTGCTCAGGCCAACATACCCCAGCAGGCCGACCCCGGCCAGCACCGCCGCCGGCGCCCACAAGGGCATCACCCGCCGCAGGGCGTGGGCCACCTGGTCCGGCGGCAGCCAGTACGGGGCGAAGCCGGTGCGCTTGCCCTTGATGTAGGAAATCTCGTCGCCCAGCCGCGCGGTCAGATAGCCCAGCTTCTCGGTGCCTTCCAGCCGGTACTTGCCCTCGAAGCCGAGCAGCAGGCAGTAGTGATAGACCTCCAGCGACGCCAGCCGGGGCGCCCCCTGGCTGCGCAGGTCTTCCAGCCGTTCGAAGAAATGCTCGCCGGCCAGGTGCTCGCCGAACAGGCGCAGTTGCAGCGGATTGCGTTCCCAGTCGGCGTGCAGCGACGAGGGCTGCGACAGGATGGCCTCGTCGATCGCCGCGCAGAACGCGTACTTGGCCGCGTGCACGTCCACCGAAGGGATGTCGAGCTTGGCCGCCCCGCGCTCGACCCGCTCCAGGAACTGGCGGATCGCCTGCACGAATCGTTCCTCGTCGTTCGGCAACTGCCCGCGCTTGATCAGCATCAGCAGGTAGAAGCCGTCGGACATCAGATCGAGCAGCTTGCGCGGCGCGGCCGGGGCGGCGCCCGGCGCGACCGCGTCCGAGGTCGGCATGGGCGAGGGGGTGGCGGGAGTCGGGGTGGGCCGGTTCATGGCGTCAATGCGATCAGTTCGAGCTTGAGATCCTCAAGGCCGGAGGGAACGTAGATCGTGATGGAGCCTGCCTTGAGCATGCGTTCGTAGAGCGGGCCGCGCGGTTCGAGCGCGAAGTAGGCGTTGCCCGGGCGGATCGGAATCGCGGCCGGCACCTGCGCGACGTGGCTGAGCTTGACGCCGGACAGCGCGGACAGCACGCATTTGTCGACGTCGTCCGGCGCGCCGACCTTGAACTTCACCGGCACCGTGCGGATGAGTTCCGGGGCGGAAAGGTTGGCATTGACCGCCAGGTAGAACGCGGCGCGCTCGTCGATGCGCTGGGAGTCGATCCGGCCGAGGTGGAAAGACGGCTTGACCTCGGTCAGGGCAATGGCGAAATAACGCTCGGAAATCACCGTGTCCAGCAGCTCGCGGATCATCGAGAACAGCGCCTCGAAGCCGGCCTGAGGGGCATCGTGCCGGTATTGCGGCAGATCCGCCAGCGCATAGGCCTTCGAGAAGGTCATCAGCGATCCGGCCAGTCGCGAAAGCTCCTCGAACAGACGCTCGGGCGGCAGGCCCGGATGCCGGAACAGGTGCGAGAGGGTCGCGAACGCGGCATTGGTGGTGTGCAGCAGCCAGAAGGAAGCGATGTCGCCGGAACGGAACTCGACGATGTGCTGGGACGGCTCGCGGTGGATACCGTAAAGCGCGTCCACCTTGGCCTGCAACGCGTCCAGCAGGCGCCGCAACTGCACCATCAGCGCCGGTGCCGCGGCAATGGTCGCGGACGGCGAGATGAACTGGTCGTCGAGCTCGAAGCCGCCGACCGGGGTACGCCTGACGCGGAGCAGGGGCAGGGTGACAAACGCATCGCGCGGCTCGTCCTCGGTCAGCAGCCGCACCGTCTTGCGCAGATAGCTCAGTTCGGCTTCCGCCGCCTCGGTGAAAAGATCCTGGGTCTGTCGATTCGATTGCAGGAAGCGCGCCGCGCCGTCCACCTCCTGACCGCAGTTGCCGCCCTGGGCGCGGAGCAACGGCAGGGCGAGGTAGATCGTCGTCGCCTGCACGCCGGCCGGCAGTTCGGACAGCGACAAGGCCGCCGGCAGCTCGTCCTCGCCGGGCGCGGAGTAGGGTTCGCCGTCGGGGAACACGACCGACAGTTGCAATGGGCGAAGCGTCCCCGAAGCCAGGCTGCCCAGATCGAAGCTGCAATGGCGGACGCCCCACGCATAGGGATGCAGCGTGCCTGTCAGGTCACGCAGTCGCCCCTCGTGGTAAGCGTCCTGCTGCTGGAAATGCTGCGGGCGAAGGAACATGCCCTCGCCCCAGAAAACTTTTGTTGCGCAGCTCACATCCACCTCATCGTTGCGCTCCCCTGCTGCCAGCGTCCTGGCTGGCCTGCGGAATATGCTCCGGCGATACTACCATCTGCAATTCGTTCGTCGCGACGGTGGTTGGCGAGGCCGTGCCCGGGCCCGGTCATCCCTCCGAACAGCGCGCAAGCGTCAGGCTGTAGGGAGTGCCGTCGATCCGGGACTGCAGTGCCTGGCTTGAGGTCGTCAGCGCGCAGGCGTGCAGGCCAACCGTCACCCCCTCCTTTTCGGCCTTGGCCGCATCGAACGAGAAGCGCCAACGCCCTGGTGCCGGCGCCCGGAACAGCGCCACCACGCCAAGGCTCGTCGCTTCCGGCGGCAGTTTTTCGGTGAACTCGTGGCGTTGGTCGGGCTGGAGGACGATCTCCGAGACCCTGATCAGATCGTCGCCCAGGGCCTTGCGTTCGGCGTCCTCGTCGAGGAATGCGGCAAACGGTGCCTGCTCGAAACGCTGGTTGTCGCGCAGTTGATAGACCTTTACCACCAGCGCCAGTGACCGGCGGTTGTTGCCTGCATTCAAGTTCGCCCCGGCCCAGAGCCGCAGCGGCACGGATTTGGCTTGGGATGGAATGGTTTCGGACGATGGTTTCTTGAGCCCGATCGTCTCAAGCGCCTTGCCGACCAGACCGTGGCTGCGGCCATTTTCCCCGGTCGAGGCGCAGCCCCCGAGTCCAACCAGGCAGAGGATCGCGATCCGGGCGATCCGTCTTGAGGTGACAGTTGAAAAAGAACGGTAACTTTCCATAGGCGTACTGTCGTCCTGGGTTTGGAGTGCGTTATGCGCTTTTGAGTGCGTGATTGGCGTCGTTTTGGGATAATCTGCGGGCAGCGGGCCGACCAGCCGCCTTGGCGGAGGCGCGCAATGCCGCATCGCGATGGCGCAAACGCTGTGTCCAAGTGCATGGCGCGCTTTTTTGATTCATTGCGATCGGATTTATGGTGTTCGCGGTTGCAAGTGCGGCTGGATCTTCGACCCGTCTCGTCTGGAAAGGTGCTTGACGTTGACGGGGAACGCGATTATATCGTAACGGGGATCGGGATTCAGGCAGTTTGGACATGCAGAGGACATCAATGGCGATGTGCATGGAGAGGGGGTGCGGGCGGATCGTCCGCGTATTGTTCGGATTGATCGTTGCGGTGTCGGTTGCCGCGTGCGCCTCGGCGCCGAAGAAGCAACCCGCGCCGGACTATGCTGCGCTGATGTCGGACGCCGAAAGCCAGGTGGCCGCCTCGAATTTCTCCGCAGCGCTGAGCACCTTCGAATCCGCGGCCAGGGCCGATCCCACGCGCAAGGAGCCGTGGGTGCGTCTGGCCCAGTTGAATTTCGATGTCGGCAACTTCGGACGGGCCATCGTGGCTGCCGAAGAAGTGCTGCAGCGCGACCCTGCGGACAAGGTTGCCGAGAGCGTGCTGACCGTCGGCGGCTTCCGCGTTGCTGCCCAGTCGCTGCGGCGGCTGCAGGAGGGCGGCGCGCTCACCAGCGGCCCGGCGCAGATCGAAGCGCGCCAGCTGGTGAACATGATCCGGGATACCATGGGGACGGAGGTTGCCGGCCTTGGCCCCGACCAGCAGCAGGCCGCCCGTCCGCAGCGCCGTCGTGCGACGGCTGCGCCGGCGCCGGCTCGCAAAACACCTGAAGCAAAGCCGGCACAGAAATCCTCCAACCCATTCGACAAACTCGGTGGGAACTGACAGCTTCCGAATGATTTTTAAGGAGATCCCACACGATGGCCAAGAAGGATAGCGTCCAGAAGAAGCTGCAGAAGGTGCGCCCGCCGCGCGTGCAACTGACTTACGACGTCGAGAAGGGGGATGCGATCGAACAGAAGGAAATTCCGTTCGTCGTGGGCGTGCTCGGCGACCTCAGCGGGCAGCCGGAGCAGCCGTTGCCGCGCCTGAAGGACCGCAAGTTCGTCAACATCGACCTGGACAATTTCGACGAAGTTCTCGAAAGCGCCGCGCCCAGGGCGGTATTCCGGGTTCCCAACAAGATCAGCGACGAGGGTGGCGAGTTCGCCGTCGAGCTCAAGTTCAAGTCGATCGACGACTTCAGGCCCGAATCCATCGTCGAGCAGGTCGAGCCGCTGCGCAAGCTGCTGGAGGCCCGCTCCAAGCTGGCCGATCTGCGCAACAAGTTGGCGGGGAACGAGAAACTCGAAGACCTGCTCACCGACGTGCTCAACAATACCGAGCAGCTCAAGCAGCTCGATACATCCGGCGACGGGCAGGAGTGACGGGATGAACAGCAAAGCCGCAGCCGCCCAAGGGGCCGCACGGACGGTCGAACCGGGTCTGCTCGACCAGATCGTCGAGAAGAGCAAGGTCGCCAAGTCCGAGGCCGAGCACCAGCGCGCCAAGGACATCATCGCCGAGCTGGCGAAGGAAGTCCTGCAGGGGACGGTCGTCGTTTCCGAAAACCTCAATCTCACGCTCGACGCCCGCGTCGCCGAGCTCGACCGCCTGATCTCCGACCAGGTCAGCGCGATCCTGCACGCGCCGCAGTTCCAGCAGCTCGAATCGACCTGGCGCGGCCTGCACTACCTCTGCCAGCAGACCTCGACCGGGGCGATGCTCAAGATCAAGGTGCTGAATGCGCCGAAGAAGGATCTGGTCAAGGATTTCAAGTCGGCCATCGACTTCGACCAGAGCGCCCTGTTCAAGAAGGTTTACGAGGAGGAGTTCGGCACCTTCGGCGGTTCGCCGTTCGGCACGCTGATCGGCGACTACTTCATCGGTCGGCAGCCGGAGGACATGTATTTCATCGAGCAGATGTCGCACGTCGCCGCCGCCGCGCACGCGCCGTTCATCGCCGCGGCGAGCAACGACATGTTCGGGCTGGAGAGCTTCACCGACCTCGGCAAGCCGCGCGACATGGCCAAGGTGTTCGACACCATCGAATACGCCAAATGGAAGTCGTTCCGCGACGCGGAGGACAGCCGCTACGTGGGCCTGACCCTGCCCAGGTTCCTGGGGCGCCTGCCCTATGACCCGAAGGAGGGCACCACGGTCGAGGGCTTCAACTACGTCGAGGATGTCAGCGGTACCGACCATGACAATTACCTGTGGTGCAACACCGCATACGCCTTCGGTGCGCGCCTGACCCAGGCGTTCGAGGACTTCGGCTGGTGCGCCGCGATCCGCGGCGTCGAGGGTGGCGGTCTGGTCGAGGATCTGCCGACCCATACCTTCCGCACCGACGATGGCGAGGTTGCGCTGAAGTGCCCGACCGAAATCGCCATCACCGACCGCCGCGAGAAGGAACTGAGCGACCTCGGCTTCATCCCGCTGGTGCATTGCAAGAACACCGACTACGCCGCCTTCTTCGGTGCGCAGTCGGCGCAAAAACCCAAGAAGTACAACACCGATTCGGCCAATGCCAACGCCGTCCTGTCGGCGCAACTGCAGTACATCTTCGCGGTGTCGCGCATCGCCCACTACCTGAAGGCGATGATGCGCGAGAAGATCGGCAGCTTCGCCTCGGTTGGCAACGTCGAGGATTTCCTCAATCGCTGGATCGCCCAGTACGTGCTGCTGGACGACAATGCGACGCAGGAGGCCAAGGCGCAGCACCCGCTGCGCGAAGCCTCGATCCAGGTTTCGGAAGTGCCGGGCAAACCCGGTGTTTACCGTGCGGTGGCCTTCCTTAGGCCGCATTTCCAGCTCGATGAGCTGTCTGTCTCGTTGCGGCTTGTGGCCGAATTGCCGGCCGCTGCCAAGAAGTCGTAACGGAGCTCTACCAGACCAAGGGGCGAAGACCTTCAACCGCAGGCGAGGTTGTGGCAGTGAACCGAGGCCTTGCCATCCCTCCCGGACATGTGCCCGGGTTTTCTCACGGAAGAACGGAACAAGGAAACCAGACCATGCAACACGCATTCCTCAGTATCGACACCATCAAGGGCGAGTCCCGCGACCAGGACCACAAGGACTGGATCGAGATCGAAAGCTTCAACCTGGATGTGCTGCAGCCGCGTTCGGCCACGGCCTCCACCAAGGGTGGCCAGACCGCCGCCCGCGTGGAAATGTCGCCGGTCGAGATCGTCAAGCAGATCGACCTCGCCTCCACCGCGCTGTTCCAGGCGGCGGCCAACGGCACCACCTTCCCGAAGGCGGCCATCGAGTTCTACCGCGCCGACAAGGACGGCCAGGCAATCAATTACATGAAGATTGAGTTGCTGAACGTCCTCGTCCATCGCGTCACGACCTCGATCGACAAGGAAGGCATGCCGCAGGAAACGATCCTGCTCTCGTATGGCGCCATGAAGCAGAGCTATACGCAGCAGAAGCCGGAAGGCGGCGTCGGCGGCAAGACCGTTGCGCAGTGGAGCAATACGCTCAACAAGCCCAACTACGCTGTCTGAATGTGGTGATTCGATGCGGTGGCGCGCACTGCGCCACCGCATTTGCAGGGTCGGGCCGGAACCCGGTCCGTTCGTCCCGGACGGGGATGGCCTGAGACGGACCAGAAGCTCGCTGGTTCGGGTGCGAGCTTGGTGATGGCATGAAGGGATACGAACCCAATCTGCTGGAAAAGTTGCTGGACGACGATCCGAAGAACCGTACTGCGGCCGGCGTGTTCAAGCCCATCTCGCTCGATCAGTACAAGGAATCCGTGGCCCGGGATCTCGAGGGCCTGCTGAACAGCCGGGCGGCCTTCTCCGAGGAAAACCTCGAAGGCTTCCCCAACTGCTGCAGGTCGTTGATGACCTACGGCCTGGACGATTTTTCCGGCAAGAGCCTTGCGAACGCCTACGACCGGATGGCGATCTGCCGATCGCTGGAGCAGGCGATCGCGCGGCACGAGCCGCGCCTGGTCAACGTCCGCGTCTCGCTGGAATCGAACGCCCGCAGCACTTCCAGGCTGCACTTCACGATCCACGCGCGGTTGAACCTGCAGCCTGCGCACGAACCGATCAGCTTCGACGCGATGCTGCAGACCAATACCCAGCAATATTCGGTCAGCCGCCTGCGCCGGCTGCAGGGCGCGGCCTGATCGTGGATGAACTGCTTCCGTTCTACGAGCGCGAACTGGCCTACCTGCGCAAGTACGGCCAGGAATTCGCGGGCCGCTATCCGAAGATCGCCGGGCGCTTGCTGTTGTCCGCGGACGGCAGCCAGGATCCGCACGTCGAGCGCCTGATCGAATCGTTTGCGCTGCTGAGCGCGCGCGTTTCCAAGAAGATCGACGACGGCTACCCGGAGTTCACCGAGGCGCTGCTGGAAGTGCTGTATCCGCATTACCTGCGGCCGTTTCCGTCCTGCTCCATCGCGCATTTCGACATGGGATCGGCGCTGTCCAAGCTGACTGCGCCGGTGCGCGTGCCGCGTGGCACCGTGCTGCAATCTCGCCAGGTGCGCGGGGTCGCCTGCCGGTTCCGCACCGCCTATGACGTGGATCTCGCGCCGATCCGGGTCTCCGGTGCGCGCTACCTGCCGATCGCCGATCCGCCCATGGCGGTGAGTTTGCCGGCGGATGCCGGTGGCCAGATTTCCCTGTCCTTCGCGCTGCTGGGCGACAATGCCTCGCTGCGCCAGTTCGGCGTCGGCAAGTTGCGGCTGTTCATGGATGGCGAGCCCTCGTTCCGTGCCGCGCTGTGCGACGCGCTCTGCCTCAGCGTCCTGCAGGCCTGGGTCGAACCGGGCAACGGCGGGCGCTGGGTCGCGTTGCCGGCCATTCCGCTGGAGCCGGTCGGCTTTGCCGAGGACGAGGCGCTGATCGATTTCCCGAGCCGTTCGCATTCGGCCTACCGGCTGCTGACCGAACTGTTCGCGTTTCCGGAGAAGTTCGGATTCTTCGATCTCGACCTGTCCGCGCTGCCTGCACACGTGGGCAGTGAATTCACCCTTCACTTCGTGCTCAAGGGCATGGGCAGCGACTGGACCGCAGGCCGGGTGCTGGAGGCGCTGGCGCCACGGTACGTGCGTACCGGCTGCACGCCGGTGGTGAACCTGTTCGCCATGCACGGCGAGCCGATCCGGATCTCCCACCACAACACCCATTACCCGGTCGTGGCCGATGCGCGCCGCGCCTTCGCCTACGAGGTGTGCTCGATCGACTCGGTGCAGCGGATCCGGCAGACCCCGCAGGGCGAGCAGGTCACCGAGTTCCGGCCGTTCTATTCGCTGCACCATGGCGAGAGCCCTGACGAGAAGGGGCACTACTGGATCCAGCGACGCGATGAGGACACGGCGCAGCGCAGCCCCGGGTTCGAGACCGAACTGGCGTTCGTGGATCTGAACTTCAATCCCTCCGTGCCCCAGACCGACGTCGTGAGCCTGGAACTGACCTGCACCAACCGGGATCTGCCGCCGCAGTTGGCCTACGGCGTTGCCGGTGGCGATCTGACCCAGGAAGGCGGCAGTCCGGCGCAGGCGATCGCGCTGTTGCGCAAGCCGAGCGCACCCCGGCGTTTCCAGTGCGGGCGGGGCGCGCAATGGCGGTTGATCTCGCACTTGTCGCTGAACAACCTGTCGCTGACCCAGAGCGGCCTGTCCGCGGTGAAGGAGATGCTGCGCCTGTACGACACCGCGCAGTCGCCGGTGACGCGCAGGCAGATCGACGGGATCGTCGGCCTGTCGAACACGCGCACGACCACCTGGCTCGCCGGGCGCCACTTCGCCAGCATCGTGCGCGGCGTCAACATCCGGCTCACCCTCGACGAGAGCAGTTTCGTCGGCACCGGGATCTCGGCCTTCGCGGGCGTGCTGGACCGCTTCTTCGGACTGTACGTGCATGCGAACAGCTTCACCCAGTTGACCATTCTGTCGGCGGCGACCGGCGAGGCATTGATCGAATGCAAGCCACGAAGCGGCGAATCGTTCCTGGCGTAGCGCAGCAGTTGCTGCGTGAACCGCATCGCTTCGGATTCTTCCAGGCGATGCGCGTACTCGAGCATTTGTTCTCGCGTCAGCAGGCAAGCCGCGCTGAACCGCTGGATCGCCTGCGTTTCCGCAACAGCCTGGCGCTGTCGTTTCCCGCCAGCGAGATCGAGGCCATCGAGGCGTACTCCGACGACGGCATGAAGCTGGAAAGGGAGGCGGCGATCGAGCACGCAGTGGCGACCGAGAGCGTCGGTGCCGTGCATGTCACGCCTGCGTTCACCGGCTTCACCGGCGTAAGCGGCGCGCTGCCGCTGCACTACACCGAACTGCTGTACCAGCGCGAGATCTACGAGCGCGATCGCGCGCCAAGGGCATTCCTGGACATCTTCCTCAACCGGGTCGCGGCGCTGCACTACGCGGCCTGGAAGAAACATCAGCTCGGCATCCAGTACGAACTGGATCGACGCGAGCGCTTCCTTCCGCTGATCCTGGCGCTGGCGGGCGTGGGCATGGGTTCGCTGCGCGATCGGATGGTCGATGGCAACGGCGACGTGTTCGACCAGGCGGTTGCGCACTATGCCGCCGGCATCCGTCAGCGCCCGATGTCGGCGGTGTTTCTGCAGCGCATCCTCGGCGACTACTTCGGCACGGACATCCGCATCGAGCAATTCGTCGGTGCCTGGTATCCGGTTCCCGAGTCCGCGCGCACGCGGCTCGGGCTCGGCAATGCTTCGCTCGGCTCCACCGCGCTGGCCGGGGATCGGACATGGCAGCGCGACCTGCGCATGCGGCTCTGGGTCGGCCCGCTGGACAAGGAGCGTTTCGATGAATTCCTGCCCGGCGGCAAGGCCGCGCTGGCGCTGGCCAAATGGCTCACGCTGTTGACCGGCGTCTGTCTGGAGTACGAAGTGCGGTTGACGCTGCGGGCCGAGGACGTTCAGGGCATGGACCTGGCGAAGGGCGGGCGGCTCGGCTGGGATACCTACCTGTGCTCGCAACCCGAGACCCGGGCGCGTTCCGACACCACCTACACGATCCATGCCCTGCACTGAGCCGGCCGGAGACGGCCTTTCCCTTCACTCCTGCCAAATGGACGGCATCGACCGACGCATGAGCATCAACCTCAAGACCCTGATCGGAAAACTCAACGACACCAGCCGCCAGGCGGCCGAGCGCGCGGCAAGCCTGTGCATGGCGCGCGGCAACTATGAAGTCGATCTGGAACACCTGTTCCTGGCGCTGCTTGAACAACCTGACGGCGACTTTGCGCTGATCGCCCGGCGCAGCGGCATCGCCACCGATGCCCTGGAGCGCGATCTCAACGCCGAGATCGGCCGTTTCAGGAACGGAAACACCCGCACGCCGGTGTTCTCCCCGCATCTGCCCACGCTGTTCGAGCACGCCTGGCTGATCGCTTCGCTGGATTCGGAGACCAGCCGGATCCGCAGCGGCCATCTGCTGCTGGCGCTGCTGACCGAGCCCTCGCTGTCGCAGTTGGCGTACCGCGGCTCCAAGCTGTTCGCCAGGATCAAGCGCGACGAGCTCAAGCACGATTTCGCCAAGCTAACCCAGGGCTCGATCGAGGCGGGGCAGGGCGTGCGCTTCGGCGATGCCGCGGCCGGGGACGGCGAGGCCGGGAATGAGGGCGAGCCCGCGCCCGGGCCGGGCCTGTCGAAGACGCCCGCGCTCGACCAGTTCACCACCAACCTGACCCAGCGTGCGCGCGAAGGGCACATCGACCCGGTGATCGGCCGCGATGCCGAGATCCGGCAGTTGATCGACATCCTCATGCGCCGCCGCCAGAACAATCCGATCCTCACCGGCGAGGCCGGCGTCGGCAAGACTGCCGTGGTCGAGGGCCTGGCGCTGCGGATCGCCGCCAGCGACGTGCCGGAAGTGTTGCAGGGCGTCGAGCTGCACGTGCTGGACATGGGCCTGCTGCAGGCCGGCGCCAGCGTCAAGGGCGAGTTCGAGAACCGCCTGAAGAACGTGATCGACGAGGTCAAGAAGAGCCCGCGCCCGATCATCCTGTTCATCGACGAGGCCCACACCATGATCGGCGCGGGCGGGCAGGCCGGGCAGAACGACGCCGCCAACCTGCTCAAGCCGGCGCTGGCGCGCGGCGAATTGCGCACCGTGGCCGCGACCACCTGGGCCGAGTACAAGAAGTACTTCGAGAAGGACGCGGCGCTGGCGCGGCGCTTCCAGGTGGTGAAAGTGGACGAGCCCGGCGAGACGCTCGCCGCGGCGATGCTGCGCGGCATCGTCCCGTTGATGGAGAAGCACTTCGGCATCCGCGTGCTGGACGAGGCGATCACCGAGGCGGTCCGCCTCTCGCACCGCTACATCAGCGGCCGGCAGCTGCCGGACAAGGCAGTGGGCGTGCTGGACACCGCCTGCGCCCGCGTCGCGCTGGGGCAGAGCGCCACGCCGGCGATCATCGAGGACACCCTGAAGCACCTCGACCGGCTCGACGCGGAGATCGCCGCGCTGGAACGCGAGACCGCTGCGGGCGCCGCGCACGACGAGCGACTGGCGGAACTGCGCCGGCAGCGCGAGCAGTCCACGGCCCTGCTGGACGAGAGCCGGCAGCGACTGGCCCGGGAAACGGCGCTCGCCCAGCGCATCCAGGAACTGCGCGGCGAGTTGGAAACGTGCCGCGGCGTGCCGGCGCCGGCCGCCGCCGCGGAAGGCGCCGCCGCAGCCGACGGCAAGGCCGCGAAGAAGAAGCCGTCGAAGAAGGCGGCGGAGAAGGCCGCCGGCACGGACCCGGCGCAGGCCGAACTGCACGCGCTGCTCGCGGAACTGCGCGAACTGCAGGGCGAAAGCCCGATGGTGCCGCTGCAAGTCGATGGCACCGTGGTCGCCGAGATCGTCTCGGCCTGGACCGGCATCCCGCTGGGGCGCATGGTCAAGGACGAGATCCGCACCGTGCGCAACCTCAAGCCGCTGCTGGCCGAACGCGTGATCGGACAGGACCACGCGCTTGAAGCGATCGCCCAGCGCGTGCGCACCGCCAGCGCCAAGCTCGAAGACCCCAACAAGCCGCGCGGCGTGTTCCTGTTCGTCGGCCCCTCCGGCGTCGGCAAGACCGAGACCGCGCTGGCGCTGGCCGACATCCTCTACGGCGGCGAGCGCAAGCTGATCACCATCAACATGAGCGAATACCAGGAGGCGCACAGCGTCTCCGGGCTGAAGGGCTCGCCCCCGGGCTACGTCGGCTACGGCGAGGGCGGCGTGCTGACCGAGGCGGTGCGTCGCCAGCCCTACAGCGTGGTGCTGCTGGACGAGGTGGAGAAGGCGCATCCGGACGTGCTGGAGATGTTCTTCCAGGTGTTCGACAAGGGCATGATGGACGATGCCGAGGGGCGCGAGATCGACTTCCGCAACACCTTGATCATCCTGACCTCGAACGTCGGTTCGTCGCAGATCATGCACGCCTGCCTGAACAAGCCGGCCGAGGAGATCCCGGCGGCCGACGAACTGGCCGAGTCGCTCCGCCCCGTGTTGATGAAGCACTTCAAGCCCGCCTTCCTGGGCCGCCTGAAGGAGGTGCCGTACTATCCGATCTCCGACGACGTGCTGGTGCAGATCATCCGGCTCAAGCTGGGGCGCATCCGCGACCGGGTGCTGGCCAACCACAAGGCCGTGTTCAGCTGGGACGAAAGCCTGGAGGAGGCGGTGCTGGCGCGCTGCACCGAGGTTGACAGCGGCGCCCGCAGCGTTGACCACATCCTCAACGGGACCGTGTTGCCGGAAATCGCCGAATCGGTGCTGGCAAGGATGGCCGAGGGCGGTAAGATCGACGCCATCAAGGTTTCGGCCGACAAGAAGGGCGCATTCAAGTACCGGATCGACTGATCCGGTTCCCGGTCGCTGCAGGCGGCAGCCCGGCCGGGAGATCAACCGCAAGGAGGAAGCCGGTGGGAACGTATGTTTACGGAAGCAGCCGCGAGGAAGTCCTCGCCAACGCGCACCGCAACTGGCAGGGCCAGTACCAGCCCGGCAGCGTGGATCGGCGCGTCTGGCAGAAACTGGGGCCGGAACTGATCGTCGATCTGCTGGCCGGCGCCGGGTTCCATGCGCGCCACGACGCGCGCAAGCTGGTCGCCGGGATGCAGCAATCGCCGTGGCGCATCCTGGCGACGGTGCACGAGGGCGGCACGGGCGACGCGCAACGCGGCAGCGACGCGGCACCGCATGTCACGCTGCAGGTGGGCGGGCGCAAGTACCATCTTCGCTGCAAGGAAAGCCCTTCGCTTCACGTCGTGGAGATCACCGCCTGACGCGGCACCAAGCAGCCGCCCCGCACGGCAGGGAGCCGCGGGGTTGAGTGGACACCCGAGAGAGATCGAGCAGGAGAAACGGCAGCCATGGATGCACTTGCCTCATTGCAGGGATTGTTGAGCGGATCGCCGCGCCAGGCCGGGCGTCTGCTGCAGCTGCATACGCCGCTGGGGCCGGACGTGCTGGTGGCCGAGACGCTGTCGGGCGTGGAGCGGCTGGACGCCGGCGGCTTTTGCCTGTCGCTGGGGGCGCTGTCCGCCGACGCCGGCCTGGACGCGACCGAACTGCTCGGCCGCCCGGTGCTGCTGGAACTGCGGCTGGACGGCGGCGGGCTGCGCCCGTTCCACGGTCACGTGACCGCGTTCGAACTGCTGGGCAGCAACGGCGGCCTGGCGCGCTACGGGCTGGTGGTCGAGCCGTGGCTGGCGCTGCTGCGGCAGCGGGTGGACAGCTATGCGTTCCAGGACAAGAGCGTGGTGGAGATCGTCGAGGACATCTTCGCCGACTACGCCGAAGCCGGCGCACTGGCCCCGGCATGGCGCTGGGAACTGAAGGACCGCAGCGTCTATCCGAAGCGCAGCCTGACCACGCAGTACGCCGAGAGCGACTTCGACTTCGTGCAGCGGCTGCTGGCCGAGGAGGGGATCGGCTACCGGTTCGAGCACGCCGGCGATGCCGGCAGCGACAGCCTCGGCACGCACACGCTGGTGCTGTC
>JASGDT010000029.1:0-22361 GCA_047607085.1 Pseudoxanthomonas sp.
CTTTCGGGGCGGCGGCCGGGGGGGGGCCGACCGGCTTGTCGGCCGGCGGTGCAGCCGGCGGTGCAGCCGCCGGGGCGGGCGCAACCGGGGACTGGGCCGGTGCCTCGACGGCCGCCGGAGCCGCGGACGCATCGGCGGCGGCGGGTGCCTTCGCCGCATTCGGATCGTTCGGATCCGTCGCGTTGGGGTTGGCCAGGCGCACCTGCAGGGTGAACACGTACGGCAAGGCACGGCTGACGCTGGTCGAAGCCGCCTGCTTCTTGTCCTTGTCGTCGGCCTTGGCCTCGATCACGGCCAGGTCGGGCTTGGTCATCCAGCCGGAGGTTTCCAGGTTGCGCATGTAGGCGCTGACCCGCGCGTTGGATTGCGCACGGCCTTCCAGGGTCAGCAGGTCGCCTTCCTGCTTGATGTTGGTCAGCGACACGCCATCGGGGATGGTGCGCACCAGCGAGTCGAACAGGTGCACCATCTGCGAACGGTTGGCCTGCAGTTCCTCGATGACCTTCTTGCGCGCCAGCAGGCGGCCTTTCTTCTTGTCGAGTTCCTCGATCTCCTTGATCTGGGTGTCCAGCTGGCGGATTTCGCCACGCAGGAACTCGTTGCGGCTGTTCTGGCCGCTGATCTGCTGGCTGTAGAACAGGTAGATCAGGACCGACAGCGCCACGCCGGCCAGGGCGGCGAAGCCCAGCATGGCGTAGAACTCTTTCTGCCGGGCCGCGCGGCGTTCCGCGCGCCAGGGGAGCAGGTTGATCCGTGCCATCAGTCGAAGCTCCTCAGCGCCAGGCCGGTGGCGATCATCAGCGCCGGCGCGTCCTGGGCCAGTGCATGCGCCTGCACGCGCGGGCCGAGGGTCATCTGCGCCAGCGGGTTGGCGACCACGGTGGGCACGCCCAGTTGTTCCTCGACCATTTCCGGCAGGCCGGGCAGCACGGCGGTGCCGCCGGCCAGCACGATCTGGTCAACGCGGTTGAATTCGGAACCGGCATAGAAGAATTGCAGCAGGCGGCTGATCTGCTGCACGGTGGCTTCCTTGAACGGCTCCAGCACTTCGACCTCGTAGCTTTCCGGCAGGCCGCCCTGGCGCTTGGCCAGGCCGGCTTCCTCGTAGGTCAGGCCGTAGCGGCGCATCACCTCGTCGGTGAGCTGCTTGCCGCCGAAGACCTGCTCGCGAACGTACAGGCTGCGGCCGTTGCGCAGCACGTTGAGCGTGGTCATGGTGGCGCCGATGTCCACCAGCGCGACCACGCCGTTGCCGGGCACCGGCAGTTCGCTGGCGATCAGGGCGAAGGCGTTCTCGACCGCGAAGGCCTCCACGTCCATGACCTTGGCGGTCAGCCCGCCCAGTTCCAGCGCGGACTGGCGCAGTTCGACGTTTTCCGAACGCGACGCGGCCAGCAGCACCTGCACCATCTCCGGGTTGTTGGGCATCGGACCCAGCACCTCGAAATCGAGATTCACTTCCTCGATCGGGTACGGGATGTAGTTGACCGCTTCCAGTTCGACCTGGGCTTCCAGGTCGTCCTCGTCCAGGTCGGCCGGCATCGGGATGGTCTTGGTGATGACCGCCGAACCGGCAACCGCGGCGGCAGCGTGCTTGACCTTGGTCCCGGAACGATTGAGCGCGCGGCGGATGGCCTCGCCGACCGCCTCGACCTCGACGATGTTCTTTTCGACCACCGCATTGGGCGGCAACGGCTCGACCGCGTAGTGCTCCACGCGGTAACGGTTGCCGGCACGGGACAACTGCATCAGCTTGACCGCAGTCGAACTGATGTCAACGCCGACCAGCGGCGATTGGCTTTTTGGGATTAGCCCCACGGTATTTCCCCTTGTCCGACGGGCGCAAGAGACGGGCCCGAACACGTTCCGCCGGCACATTAACAACGAAGACCCCGCGACTTGCAAGCACCCCTAGCCAGCCTGTGCCGCTTGTCACGGTTCTGCAAGGATGCATGTCAAGCCATTGTTCCTGCTGGGAACGCCCCCCGACGTTCTGGCGTGTCATCTATACTCCGTCCCGACCATTTCTGCAAATCGGATCTGCCCGGATGCCCCGCTTTTCCCGCCTGCTGCGCTGGGCGACCCTCACCCTGCTCGTGCTGTTGCTGCTGGCTGCCGTCGGCCTGGCAATCCTGTATTACCTGGTCTCGGCCAGGCTGCCCGACGTGCAGGCGCTGCGCAACGTGGAATTGCAGGAACCGCTGTACGTGCATGCCAGCGACGGCCGCCTGATCGGGCTGTTCGGCGAGACCCGCCGCTACCCGGTCGATATCTCGCAGGTGCCCGAGCAGGTCAAGCGCGCCTTCGTCGCCGCCGAGGACGCGCGCTTCTACACGCACAACGGCGTGGATCCGAAGGGCATCAGCCGCGCGCTGTGGCAGATCGCCAGCCGCAAGGAAGGCCGCGTGGCCGGCGGCAGCACCATCACCCAGCAGGTGGCGCGGCAGTTCTTCCTCAGCAACGAGTACAGCTACACCCGCAAACTGGCGGAGATGATGCTGTCGATGAAGATAGAACGGATGCTGGACAAGGACGAGATCCTGGAGCTGTATCTCAACAAGAGTTTCTTCGGCAACCGTTCCTACGGCGTGGCCGCCGCCGCCGAGTACTACTACGGCAAGCCGCTGGACCAGTTGAGCCTGGCCGAAACCGCCACCCTGGTCAGTTCGTTGAAATTCCCGTCCAGCGGCAACCCGATCAGCAACCCGCAGCGCAACCACCAGCGCAGCGTCTATGTGCTGGATCGCATGGTCGAGGACGGCTACATCAACGCCGCCGAGGCGGCCACCGCCAAGGCCGAGCCGATGCACGCCGCGCCGCACGAGCGCCCGGTCGAGGTCTATGCGCCCTACGTGGCGGAAATGGTGCGGCAGGAGATGATCGCGCGCTTTGGCGGCGACGTGCTGACCAAGGGCTACCAGGTCACCACCACGATCGACCCGGTGGCGCAGGCCGCCGCCGACCAGGCGGTGCGCGACGGCCTGGAACTGTACGACCGCCGCCACGGCTGGCACGGCGTGGAGCAGCATTTCGAACTGCCCGCCGACGCCGATGCCGCCGCGCTGGCCGCGCAACTGTCCGGCATCCCGGCGCAGGCCGGCTTGCTGCCGACCGTGGTGGCGCGCGGCAACGGCGACGGCGGCGTGACCGTGGTGACTGCCGACGCACGCGAGATCACATTGCCCGCCTCGGCCAGCCAGTGGACCGGCAAGTCGCCGGCGGCGCTGCTCAAGCGCGGCGACCTGGTGCGGATCCGCGTCGGCAAGAACGCAGGCGAATTCGTCATCGGCCAGATCCCCAATGCGCAGGCCGCGCTGGTGTCGCTGGATGCGTACAGCGGCGCGATCAAGGCGATCATCGGCGGCTACAGCTACGCCGGCAACAAGTTCAACCGCGCCACCCAGGCGCGCCGCCAGCCCGGTTCCAGCTTCAAGCCGTTCGTGTATTCGGCGGCGTTCGACAAGGGCTTCAACCCCGGCTCGATCGTGCTGGACGCGCCGGTGGTGTTCCGCGACCGCCGCGGCCACGTCTGGCGGCCGCAGAACGACGGCGGCGGCTTCTCCGGGCCGATGCGTCTGCGCGAGGCGCTGGTGCGTTCGAAGAACCTGGTGTCGGTGCGGCTGCTGGACAGCATCGGCGTGGATTTCGCGCGCAAGTACATCGGTCAGTTCGGCTTCGACCCGGCCGAGCTGCCGCCCAACCTGTCGATGGCGCTGGGCACCGCGTCGTTGACGCCGCTGTCGATGGCGCGCGGCTACGCCACCTTCGCCAATGGCGGTTCGCGGATCACGCCGTGGTTCATCGACGAGGTGAAGGATCGCGAAGGCAAGGTCATCTTCAAGGAAAAACCCGCCGTTGCCTGCCGTGGCTGCGGCCAGTTGGCCAGCGCCGACGGGCAACCGGTCAGCAACGTGGTCGATGGTTTCGACCTGGGCCCGGCGCAGTCCGCGCCGAAGCCGGCCCCGGCCACGCCGGCCGCCAGGCCCGCGACGGCCACTGCCGCAAAAACGACGGAAGCCGCGGCGGCAGCGCCCGGCGCGGAAGCCGAAACCGCCGCCGCGCCGCGCGCCGTCGATGAGCGCAGCGTCTATCAGTTGGTGTCGATGATGCGCGACGTGGTCCTGCGCGGCACCGCGACCGCCGCCAAGGTGCTGAACCGCGAGGACGTCGGCGGCAAGACCGGCTCGACCAACGACTACCGCGACGCCTGGTTCGCCGGCTTCGGCGGCGACCTGGTCACCGTGGTCTGGGTGGGCCGCGACGACTTCCGCAGCCTGGGCCGTGGCGAATACGGCGGCCGCGCGGCGCTGCCGATCTGGATCGACTACATGCGCGTGGCGCTGAAGGACCAGCCGGTCGCGGCGAACGACCCGCCCGCCGGCATGGTCCAGGTGCAGACCAACGGCGCGACCGAATGGGTCAAGACCGAGGACGCCGAACGCTTGAACAACCAGGACTTCTTCGACGACGGCAACGCGGTGCCGGATGAGGAGGCGTTCGATATTTTCTGACGGGAAGATCGTGGTTCGTGAAGAACGTATCGCCTCTGCCCGTCATTCCATTCGCGCTGGAAGTCGTCAATCACGCCATGCCCCGACCCGACCCGCGCAGCCGCGAACGCCGTCAGCGCGTCGCCCACGAAGCCGCGCGGTTGATGGCTGAAAGCGGCCTGCGTGACTATCCCCTGGCCCGGCGCAAGGCCGCCGCCCGGTTGGGCATCGACGACGAAGCCTCGCTGCCGAACCCCCACGAAATCGAGGACGCGCTGCGCGAATACCAGCGCCTGTTCGCCGGCGACGCGCATGCCGCCGGCCTGCGCATGCGCCGCGAAGCGGCCTTGCGTGCGCTGGAATTCTTCGCGCCGTTCGCGCCGCGACTGGTCGGCCCGGTGCTGGACGGCACCGCCGACGCCCATTCGCCGGTGCAACTGCACCTGCACGCCGACGACCCCGACGCGGTGGCGCGCTTCCTCGAAGAACACGGCATCCCCGCGCAATCGCGCAGCCGCCGCCTGCGCCTGGACCGGGCACGCAATACCGAACTGCCGGCGTGGACGTTCAGCGCCGAGGACCTGGCCTTCGACCTGACCGTGCTGCCGCACACGGCGCTGCACCAGCCGCCGTTGTCGCGCATCGACGACAAGCCGATGCATCGCGCCTCGGCGGCGCAATTGAGGCGCCTGCTGGCCGACGAAGAAAGCGCCAGCCAGTCGTCCCGGTAATGCGTATCCACATCGGCACGGACACCTGCCATCCCACCCCGTGAACGGAAACGCCCCGCTTTCGCGGGGCGTTTCCGTTGCCGAAACCAACTGCGCTCAGCGCGAACCGATGTCCTGGTAGTCGCGCTTGTCGTAGCCGGTGTAGATCTGGCGCGGGCGGCCGATCTTCATTTCCGGATCCACCTGCTGTTCCAGCCAGTGCGATACCCAGCCCGGGGTGCGGCCGATGGCGAACATCACCGTGAACATCTCGGTCGGGATCTTCAGCGCCTTGTAGATGATGCCGCTGTAGAAATCGACGTTGGGGTAGAGCTTGCGCTGGACGAAGTATTCGTCCTTCAGCGCGGCTTCCTCCAGCTTCATCGCCACTTCCAGCAGCGGATCGTTGACGCCCAGTTCGCCCAGCACCTTGTGGGTCATTTCGCGGATGATCTTGGCGCGCGGGTCGAAGTTCTTGTAAACGCGGTGGCCGAAGCCCATCAGGCGGAAGCCGGATTCCTTGTCCTTGGCCTTGGCGATGGCGCTTTCGACCTTGTCCGGGGTGCCGATCTCTTCCAGCATCTTCAGCACGGCTTCGTTGGCGCCGCCATGGGCGGGGCCCCACAGCGCGGTGATGCCGGCGGCGACGGAAGCGTACGGGTTGGCGCCGGTGGAACCGACCAGGCGCACGGTGCTGGTGGAGGCGTTCTGTTCGTGGTCGGCGTGCAGGATGAACAGCAGATCCAGCGCCTTGGCGACGACCGGATTCAGCTCCAGCGGCTCGCTCGGCACCTCGAACATCATGTGCAGGAAGCGATCGACGTATTCCAGGTTGTTGCGCGGATAGCGCACCGGCCAGCCGATCGAATAGCGGTAGGCGGCGGCGGCCAGGGTCGGGATCTTGGCGATCAGGCGGATCGCGGCCTGGCGGCGCTGTTCCGGATCTTCCAGATTGAGAGTGTCGTGGTAGAACGCCGACAACGAGGCCACGGTGCCGGCCAGCATCGCCATCGGATGGGCGTCGTGGCGGAAGCCGCCGAGGAAGTTCTTCAGCGACTCGTGCATCATCGTGTGATGCGTGACTTCGTCCTCGAACTTGGCGAATTCGGCCTTGCTCGGCAGTTCGCCGTTCATCAGCAGGTATGACACTTCGAGGAAGCTGGACTTGGCGGCCAGTTGCTCGATCGGGTAGCCGCGGTACATCAGCACGCCGTTGTCGCCGTCGATGTAGGTGATCGCCGACTTGCAGCTGGCGGTCGCGGTGAAGCCGGAATCGTAGGTGAAAAGGCCGGTTTCCTTGGTCAGCTTGGAAATATCGACGCAATCGTTGCCAAGGGTGGGCTTGAGCACCGGCAGGACCACCGATTTGTCGCCGGCGGTCAGGGTGACCTGGTCAAGTTCGGACACAAAACTCTCCTTCGTGGGGATGCGGCGCAGCGGCGCAAAAACGCCGTGCGGACGCGGGACGGGAGTCCGTGGCTGTGGGCCACGGGGCGAATTATCGCACAGGCGCTCGCGTACGGCGTCAGCAAAATACCGGTCCGATACCAAAGGCGTAGAGCGTGTCATGCGCTTTTGCGCACGTTCCCGCGCGCACGAAAACGGCCGCGCAGGGCGCGGCCGTTTTCGTGATTTGCGACCCGCGGGACGGGCCCGCGAGGGCATCAGCCCTTGTGGTAGCGACGCTGGAACTTGTCGATGCGGCCACCGGTGTCCATGACCTTGTGCTGGCCGGTGTAGAACGGGTGCGACGCGGACGAGATTTCCACCTTGACCAGCGGGTACTCGTTGCCGTCTTCCCACTTCACCGTTTCCTTGGTCGGAATGGTCGAGCGGGTCAGGATCTTGAAATCGGAGGTCACGTCGTGGAAAACGACGTCACGGTAATTCGGATGGATGTCAGCCTTCATGGCGGCACCTTTTTGCAGGGTTGAGGAAGCAAACTGCCGGCCGAGGCGTCGAATCGGCTCGAATCCGGGCAGAGCGAGCCGGGCATTCTAGCTGCGCCGGCCACACTGGCGCAAGCTGCTCCGTTGCACCCTCTACCCGGCCGCCAGCGCCGCCTCGACCAGACCCTCGAAGCGCGCCTGGTCGTAGCGCAACAGGATGCGGGCGTTGTCGGGGCGGCCGGTCTGGCGGTTCCAGTCAGTCACGGTGGCGCCACGGGTCAGGCTGCCGGCGGTTTCCACCTGCACCGGGCGCTCGACCAGTTCCAGCGCGCCGCCCGGTTGCAGGGCGTAGGCCATCGCCAGCGCATCGGCGCTGTGCCAGTGGTCGCCGCGGCAATCGGCGGACCACTTGCGGGTGCGCAGCGAGATGGCGTCATAGAAGCGCGCGCGCGGCGACGCCGCTTGCAGCCAGCCCTCGGCCTTGTCGTGAAGGAAACCGTGGGCGATGGTCGCTTCCCAGTCGGCCAGATCGATCCGCGGGAAGGCCTCGAACACCACATGCGCCGCTTCCGGGTCGAAGCCGATGTTGAACTCGGCCGCGGCGGTGATGTTGCCATGGGCGCTGACCGCGCCGCCCATCACCACGAAACGCCTGATCCGCTGCGGCAGGGCCGGGTCGAGTTTCAGCGCCAGCGCGATGTTGGTCAACGGCCCCAGCGCGACCAGCAGCAGTTCGCCGGCATATTGGTGCGACAGGCGCAGGATCGCCTGCGCGGCGTGTTCGCTTTCCGCCGTGCGCACGGCAGGCGCGAAGCCGACATCGCCGAAACCATCGCGGCCATGCACGTGCGCGGCGTCCTCGCGCGGGGCAAACACCAGCGGGGAGGCGCAGCCGGCGAACACCGGCACGTCGCCGCGGCCAGCGATTTCGCACAGTTTCAGCGCATTGCGCACGGTGTATTCCAGGCCAACGTTGCCGGCGGCGATGCCGAGGCCGACGACGTCATGGTTTTCATCGTTGAAGGCCATCAGGATGGCCAGCGCGTCATCGACGCCGGGATCGGTGTCGATCAGCAGGGGGATTTTCTTCGCCATCGCCATTCCGGCTTTTACGGGCCGGCGAGTTTCCCACTCCTGCCACGGCAAGGGAAGCACTCAGGCCATGATGGCCTGTTTCAGCCGGCGCACGGTTTCGGCATCGCTTTGCAACCAGTCGGCGGACAGTCCCGGCAAGTCGCGTTGCAAGGCGCCTTGCCGCACAGCCTTGGCCGAGGCATGGAATTCGCGCACGCCGGCTGCTTTCAATGTGGCGATGTCCGTCGCGGCGACGCCGGCGCCGGCCATGATCGACAGGCGCGAACCGGCGGCCTGAACACAGGCCGAAAGATTCATCGCGCCGGACGGCGCATCAGCCGCGGCGCCGGAGGTCAGCACGCGCTCGCAACCCAGTGCGGCGATGGCTTCCAGGGCATGCAATGGATCGCGGGCCACGTCGAAGGCGCGGTGGAAGGTCACGCCCAGCATGCCCGCCATGCCGATCAATTGCCGGCACAGAGCCGCGTCAACATCGCCGTTGGCATCGAGTGCGCCGATGACCACGCCGTCGCAGCCCAGGCGAACGCAGTGTTCGATATCGCGCAGCATCACCTCGCGCTCCCATTCGCCGTAAACGAAATCGCCGGTGCGCGGACGAATCAGCACGTACAGCGGAATCCGCAAGCGGTCGCGGGTGGCCGCCAGCGTGCCGTGCGAGGGCGTGCAGCCGCCTTCGCCGAGGTTCTCGCACAGTTCGACACGGTCGGCGCCGCCTTGCTGCGCGGCCAGCGCCGAGGCCAGCGAGTTGGCGGCGATTTCCAGGGTGAAGCCGCTCACGATTTCTGCGTCGCGTAGATCGAACCGGCTTCGATCAGTCGGTCGTGCGGGCCGGGGCCGCCGTCCTGCAAGGCATAGACGAAACCGCGATGCAGCGCGAAGCCGCCGGCCTCGCCATGCCGGTTCAATGCGAGAAAACACACCTGCAGTTCCTTGCTGGCTTGCGGGCGCTTGCGCACCACGCGGTCGATGGCTTCGCGGCAGGCTTGCAGCGGCGAACGGCCCTGGCGCATCAGTTCGACCACGAGGAAGCTGGCAGCGTTGCGGATCATTTCCTCGCCCACGCCCGATGCGGTGGCCGCGCCGACTTCGCCATCCACGTACAGGCCGGCGCCGATGATCGGGCTGTCGCCGACGCGGCCGGGCAGCTTCCAGGCCATGCCGCTGGTGGTGCAGGCGCCGGCGAGTTTGCCGTTGGCGTCGATGGCGAGGATGCCGAGGGTATCGTGATTCTGGCGGTTGCCGGGCAGTTTGGCGCGTTCGGCGTTGATCTGCGGCTGATAGCGCGCGGTCTTTTTCCATTCCTCCCACGCCTGCTTCGCGGTATCGGTGAGCAGCGGCCGGCTTTCGAAACCCTGCTCCAGCGCGAACTGTCGCGCGCCCGCGCCGACCAGCATCACGTGCGGGGTTCTTTCCATCACTGCGCGCGCCACCGAAATCGGATGCGTGATGTCCCGTATCGCGGCAACCGAGCCGCAGCGGCCGTCGCCGTCCATGATGCTGGCATCGAGCGTGAGCGTGCCGTCGCGGTCGGGATTGCCGCAATGACCGACGGTGGGATTGCACAGGTCGGCCTCGGCCCAGCGTGCGCCGGCTTCGACCGCGTCGAGCGCGGAACCGCCGCCGGCAAGCAATTTCCATGCGGCGGCATTCGCGCCCACGCCGAAATCCCAAGTGGAAACCACGCGTGCGCCGCCGGATTTGCCGGCTGCGAATGCCGCGCCCGGCAATGCCGCCGCGCCTGCGGCAAACAGGGAGGCGCGCAGGAAATCGCGGCGGTCTTGCATTCCTTTTCTCCGGAAAGATCAGGCCGAAGCATACCGCGCCGCGCCGCCGACCCAGCGGGCGACGATGCGGTCGGCCAGTTGCGGCGATTCGGCCAGCAGGCGATCGGCCAGCCGCTGCACTTGCGGCAGCAGGCCGGCGTCACGGCCCAGGTCGGCCACGCGGAACCCCGCCAGGCCGGTCTGGCGGGTGCCGAGCAGTTCGCCGGGGCCGCGCAGTTCCAGATCCTTCTCGGCGATGACGAAGCCGTCGTTGGTTTCGCGCATCGTCGCCAGTCGCTGCCGCGCCATCTGCGACAGCGGCGGCTGGTAAAGCAACACGCAGGTCGAAGCCGCCGCGCCGCGGCCGACGCGACCGCGCAACTGGTGCAATTGCGCCAGGCCAAGGCGCTCGGCGTTCTCGACGATCATCAGCGAGGCGTTCGGCACGTCAACGCCGACTTCAATGACCGTGGTCGCGACCAGCAGGTCGATGCCGCCGTCCTTGAAGGCGCGCATGGTCGCCTGTTTTTCCGCCGGCTTCATGCGCCCATGCACCAGCGCCACGCGCAGTTCCGGCATCGCGGCGGTGAGTTGTTCGTAGGTGGTCTGCGCGGCTTGCGCCTCGATCTTCGTCGCGCCGGTGCCGGTGTCGTCCTCGCTTTCGTCGATCAGCGTACACACCCAATACGCCTGCCGGCCTTCGGCGCAGGCGGCACGGATGCGTTCGATCAGTTGCGGGCGGCGATCGGTGCCCAGCGCCACGGTCTGCACCGGCGTGCGGCCCGGCGGCAGTTCGTCGATGGCGGAAACGTCGAGGTCGGCATAGGCGGCCATCGCCAGCGTGCGCGGGATTGGCGTGGCGGTCATGACCAGCTGGTGCGGGAAGAATTTTCCGCCCGCGCCCTTGTCGCGCAACGCCAGGCGCTGATGCACGCCGAAGCGGTGCTGCTCATCGACGATGGCCAGCGCCAGGTCGTGGAAGACCACCGCCTCCTGCATCAGCGCGTGCGTGCCGACCACCACTTGCGCCGTACCGCTGGCCACCTCGCCCAGCACCGCCGCGCGCGCCTTGCCGGTGACCTTGCCGGCCAGCCAGGCCACGCGCACGCCGATGGGTTCCAGCCAGGCGCGCAGATTATTGAGATGTTGTTCGGCCAGCAATTCGGTCGGTGCGGCCAGCGCAGCCTGCTTGCCGGCTTCGACCGCGTGCATCGCCGCCAATGCGGCGACCACGGTCTTGCCGCTGCCGACATCGCCCTGCACCAATCGCAGCATCGGCGCGGGCTTGGCCAGGTCGTCGCGTATCTGCGCATGCACGCGCTGCTGCGCGTCGGTCAGTTGAAAAGGCAATGCGGCGCGCAATTTCTTCGCCAATGCGCCCTTGCCTGTCAGCGCCGGTGCGCGGTGCCGCTGCATCGCGATGCGCTGGCGGCGCAGGCTCAAGTGGTGGGCCAGCAGTTCTTCCAGTGCAAGGCGGCGTTGCGCCGGGTGCGTACCGGCGGCCAATGCGGCCAGGTCGGCATCGCGCGCGGGGCGGTGCATCGCCAGCAGCGCGTCGCGCAGCGAAGGCAGGTGCAGTTCGCGCAGCAGGTGTGGCGGCAGCAGTTCCAGCGCCGCCTCGTCGGGCAGCAAGTCCAGCGCCTGCGCAATCAGTTTGCGCAGCGTGGCCGGACCGATGCCTTCGATCGCGGGATAGACGGGATCCAGTTGCGCGCCCAGTGCGGCGTCTTCGCCGGTTTCCAGCACGCGATAGCTGGGGTGGACGATTTCCAGCCCGTGCTGGCCGGGCTTTGGTGTGCCGTAAGCGCGCACCCGCGCGCCGATGCGGAACTGGTTGACCTGTTGCGAACGGAAATGGAAGAAACGCAGCACCAGGGTGGCCTGCGAATCGTCGCTGATTGCAATCCGCAGCATCGGGCGGTAGCGGAAGCCGCGTTCCACCGCTTCCACCCGTCCTTCGACCTGTGCCGCCACGCCAGCCTGCAAGGCGCGGATCGGCGTCAGCGTGGTGCGGTCCTCGTAGCCGCGCGGCAGGTGCAGCCACAGATCCTGCAAGGTGGTCAGGCCGCGCGCGGCCAGTTTCTCCAGTACGCGCGGGCCCGCACCGGACAGGCCGGCGATGGGCTGGTCGAACGCGGAAGCCGCGTCGTTCGCGGCGGTGCGGGGCGCGGACGGCATCGCGACAGGATGCCGTCCGCGACGGTGGTTTGCCAGTCGGGGCAGATCATGGCGGGTCAAGAACCCGCCCTGCGCAAAGACGCCGGGCCGGGTCGGCGTCCTGGCCCCCTCCGCTGCAGCGCCTACGCCGCTTTTTCGTGGAACTGCTCCTCCTCGGTGCTGCCGGTCAGCGCGGTGACGCTGGAGCTGCCGCCCTGGATCACCGTGGTCACGTCGTCGAAGTAGCCGGCGCCGACTTCCTGCTGGTGGCTGACGAAGGTGTAACCCTGCTCGCGGGCGTCGAATTCCGGCTGCTGCACCTGTTCGACATAGTGCTTCATGCCCTGGCCGCGCGCGTAGTCGTGGGCGAACTTGAAGGTGTTGAACCAGTTGATGTGGATGCCGGCCAGGGTGATGAACTGGTACTTGTAGCCCAGCGCGCTCAATTCATCCTGGAACCGGGCGATGGTGGCATCGTCCAGGTTCTTCTTCCAGTTGAAACTGGGCGAGCAGTTGTAGCTCAGCAGCTTGCCCGGATGCGCGGCGTGCACGGCTTGCGCGAATTCGCGGGCGAAGCCCAGATCCGGCGTGCCGGTTTCGCACCACACCAGGTCGGCATGGGCGGCATAGGCGACGCCGCGCGAAATCGACTGCTCCAGACCGTTGCGCACGCGGAAGAATCCTTCGCTGGTGCGCTCGCCGGTCAGGAAGGCCTTGTCGTTCGGGTCATGGTCGGAAGTCAGCAGGTTGGCCGCTTCGGCATCGGTACGGGCGAGGACAATCGTCGGCACGCCCAGCACGTCGGCGGCCAGACGCGCGGCCTGCAACTTCTGCACCGCTTCGCCGGTCGGCACCAGCACCTTGCCGCCCATGTGGCCGCACTTCTTCACCGCCGCCAACTGGTCTTCGAAGTGCACGCCCGCCGCGCCGGCGACGATCATGTTCTTCATCAGCTCGTAGGCGTTGAGCACGCCGCCGAAGCCGGCCTCGCCATCGGCGACGATCGGCAGGAAGAAGTCGATGGCGGCGCTTTCGTCCAGCTTGCCGTCGCAGATGTTCTTCCACTGGATCTCGTCGGCGCGCTGGAAGGTGTTGTTGATGCGGCGAACCATCGTCGGCACGCTGTCGTAGGCGTACAGCGACTGGTCGGGGTACATGGTTTCGCTGGTGTTGCCGTCGGCGGCGACCTGCCAGCCGGACAGATAGACCGCCTCCAGCCCGGCCTTGGCCTGCTGCATCGCCTGGCCGGCGGAGATGGCGCCAAAGGCGTTGACGTAGCCCTTCTTCGCCTCGCCATTGACCAGGTTCCACAGCTTTTCCGCGCCACGGCGGGCCAGGGTGTATTCCGGTTGCAGGCTGCCGCGCAGACGCACCACATCGCTTGCGGAATAGTTGCGCTTCACGCCCTTCCAGCGCGGGTTGGTGTCCCAGTCCTTCTGGATGTCGGCGGCGATCTGTTGTTGTCTGGTGGTCATGGGTGCGGTCTCCGGTGATGTGGGGAATGACGGGCAAATGCGGTCAATCGATCAGTTCGTAAGCGGGCAAGGTCAGGAACTCGGCCAACTCGCCGGATTTGCTCAACTTGTCCAGCAGGGCGATGGCCTGGTCGATCCTCGCGCCGCCGGGAATCACGCTGCGCTCGCCCAGCTTGGCCGGCAGGTTGCGCAGCACGCCATCCAGCAGGGCGTTGTCGATCAGGGTGCCGTCGGCCAGGTGCACGTCGCCGGCCTTGATCCATTGCCAGATTTGCGTGCGGCTGATTTCCGCCGTGGCTGCGTCTTCCATCAGCCAGTGGATCGGCACGCAACCATTGCCGTCCAGCCACGCGGCGAGATACCGCACGCAGACTTCGACGTTGCCTTCGAAACCGGCGCGGGTGATGGTGCCGGCGCTTGGCGCGATCAGGTCGTCGCGGACCACGTGCACGTCCTCGCGCAACTTGCCGTGCTGGTTGGGCTGCGGCATGTGCTCGTCGAAAACGGCTTTCGCCACCGGGATCAGCGCCGGGTGCGCGACCCAGGTGCCGTCGTGGCCGGCACTGACTTCGCGCAGCTTGTCGGCGCGCACCCGGGCCAGCGCCTGCTCGTTGGCGGCTTCGTCGTTGCTGATCGGGATCTGCGCGGCCATGCCGCCCATCGCGTGCGCACCGCGCTTGTGGCAGGTCCGGATCAGCAGTTCCGAATACGCCTTCAGGAACGGCTGGGTCATCGTGACCTGGCCGCGCTCGGGCAGCACGCGGTCGCAGTGGCGGCGGAAGGTCTTGATGTAGCTGAAGATGTAATCCCAGCGCCCGCAGTTCAGGCCGACGATGCGGCTGCGCAGCGCGTGCAGGATCTCGTCCATCTCGAACGCTGCCGGCAGTGTCTCGATCAGCACGGTGGCCTTGATCTGCCCATTCGGCAAACCCAGCGCCGCCTCGATGTGCGACAACGCGGTTTCCCACAGCGCAGCTTCCTCCATCGACTGCAACTTGGGCAGGTACAGGTACGGGCCGCGATCCCTGGCTTGCAGCGCCTTGGCGTTGTGGAAGGCGAACACGGCCACGTCGAACAGGCCGCCGGCGATGGGCTGGCCATCGACCAGGACGTGTTTTTCGTCCAGGTGCCAGCCGCGGGGGCGCACGATCAGCACGGCCTGCTCGTTTTCCGGCTTCAACCTGTATTGCTTGCCGTTGTCCGCGTTGAACGCCAGATCGCCGCGCACCGCGCCGATCAGCGCGCGCTGGCCGGTCAGCAGGTTGTCCCAGGTCGGCGCAGTGGAATCCTCGAAGTCGGCCATGTAGCACGACGCGCCGGAGTTCAGCGCATTGATGACCATCTTCGGATCGACCGGGCCGGTGATCTCGACGCGGCGGTCCCGCAATGCGGCCGGCAACGGCGCTACCTTCCAGTCGCCGTCGCGGATGGCGCGGGTGTCGGCGCGGAAGTCCGGCAGTTCGCCGGCATCGAAACCCTGCTGGCGCGCGCGGCGCGCGGCGAGGCACTGCTGGCGGGCCGGCTCGATGGCCCGGTGCAGGGTGGTCAGCAGCGCCAGCAGGGCCGGCGGCAGCAGATCGGCCTGGCCGGCGCGGTTGGCGGTCAGCGCCAGGCCTGGGGCGGCGGCGGAAGGTTCGCGTTCCGTCTGCGCGAAGGCGGGGGCGGACATCGGCGGCTCCTTGTCGTTCAACGGGCCGCCACCGTGCGCCGCAACAAACTATTTGACAATTCAGTTATTGCAATCAAACCTATAAGTTCAACTTATTTTTATCTGAAAATGCCCACTCAAGCCGCCGCAACCCCACGTTTTGCCTACAAATCCGACCGCCTGAAACCCCTGCGCGCCTTCTGCCAGACGGTGCGCCTGGGTTCGGTTTCGCGGGCGGCGCAGGCGCTTTTCGTCAGCCAGCCGGCGGTGACCCAGCAGTTGCAGGCACTGGAACGCGAATTCGGCGTGGCCCTGTTCGAGCGCAGCGGCCGACGCATGACCCCCACCCGCGAGGGCCAGATGCTGTTCGACATGGCCCTGCCGCTGGTCGAAGGCATCGACGGCCTGGCCCACCAGTTCCACGACAGGATCCGCGGGCTGGATGCCGGCGAACTGAAGATCGCCGCGAACAGTTCGACCATCCTGTACCTGCTGCCGCGCATCGTCGAAGCCTTCCGCGCCCAACACCCGGAGGTGCGCCTGAGCCTGCACCCGGCGATCAGCGCCGACGGCGCCGACCTGCTGCGCGAGGACGCGGTGGACCTGGCGGTCGGCTCGATGCTGGACGTACCGCCGGATCTGGACTACGCGCCGGTCTATCAGTTCGAACCGATGCTGATCGCCCCGCGCGGGCACCCGCTGGCCAGCAAGCCGAAACTCGACCTGCACGACCTGTCGCCGCACCCGCTGATCCTGCCGCCGAAACGGCAGGTGACCTATCGCCTGATCGACCTGGTGTTCCAGAAGAACCGCGTGCCATACACGGTTGCGCTGGAACTGACCGACTGGGAAATCATCAAGCGTTACGTGGCAATGGGCATGGGCATTTCCATCGTCAGCTCGATCTGCCTGAGCGACGCCGACCGCGAACGCCTGGCGGTGCGCTCGCTGAGCGAGTGGTTCCCGCCGCGCAGCTACGGCGTGGTCATCCGCAAGGGCAAGTATTTATCCCCTCAAGCACGCGATTTCGTCGAACTGATCAAGCCGGACCTGTTCCACCCACGCGAATACGACGAGGCGGGGCATTCGGAGCGGTGAACGCACATCGTCATCCCGCACCCGATGACGATGCCGCTCAGGACAAGTCAATGGCTTCGCGAATGAAAACCGCAGGCGTCGCAATGCGCGTGCGCCCGATGCTGCCGAGTTCCAGCAAGCCGGCACGGCGGTCGCCGGTCAGCAGCCAGTCCGCTTCGCAGGCCAAGGCCATCTGCGCGAGGAAGGCGTCGTCGGGGTCATCGAGTTTCAGCGTGGTCGGCAGGGCGGGGAGTTTCCCCGGCAGCAGGGTATGCCGCAACTGGTTCACCAGCGTGCCGACCTGATGCGCCTGCAAGCGGGGCCTGAGTTTCGAATAACGGCTCACGCGACGGATTTCCGTCAATTGCGCGCTGGCCGACACCAGTTCGAACCGACCCTCCCGCCATGCCTGATAAACCTTGTCGGACGTGCCACCCCGGGTCATCAAAGCCGACAGCAACACATTGGTGTCGATGACGACGCGCATCAGTCCTTGTTCTTGCGTGCCCAGGCAACGGCTTCATCAATCAAGTCGTTCATCTCGTCTTCGCTCAGGTCGGCATTGGCCTGCTTGATGTCTTCCACCGTCCGTTCGAACAGGTAATCGCGCACCGCAGCTTCGATGAACTTCGACAAATCTCCTTTGCGCCCACCGCCCCGTGCGGCCAGATACATGCGCACGGATTGGTCGGTATCGGCGGAAACGGCCAGATTCCAGCGGACGGCACTCATGGAAAACCTCGGCGGACAAGCGCAAAAACACTTTCACACTTATACACCTATGCACCCATCTGGACAAGACAAGAAAGGCGGGAATGACCAACAAGAACGGGATGGCCCGCAGACCATCCCGTCGTTCGTGCTGCATTGGCGATCACGCCCTCACTTCAAGCCGCGATGTTCCAGCAGCGGCTCCACGCTCGGGTCCTTGCCGCGGAAGTCGCGATAGGCCTGGGCCAGGTCGCGGGTGTTGCCGATGGAGAGGATCTTGTCGCGGAATATCTGGCCGTTCTCGGCGGTCAGGCCGCCGTGTTCCTTGAACCATTCGAAGGCGTCGTGATCGATCACCTCGCTCCAGAAATAGGCGTAGTAGCCGGCCGCGTAGCCGCCGCCCCAGATGTGGTCGAAATAGGTGGTGCGGTAGCGCGGCGGCACTTGCGGCAGATCCACCTTGTACTGCGCCAGCGCCCGTTTTTCGAAGGCATCGACCTCGGAGGCATCGACGTCGGTCGGCGTCTTGCCTTGCGGCTGCGTGTGCCAGGCCAGGTCCAGCAGCGCCGCGGCCAGGTATTCGGTGGTGGCGTAGCCCTGGTTGAAGGTGCGCGCCTTCTCGATCTTCTCGACCAGTTCCTGCGGCATCGGCTCGCCGGTCTGGTAGTGCCTGGCGTAGTTGGCGAACACCTTCGGGTCGGACGCCCAGTGTTCGTTGAACTGCGACGGGAATTCGACGAAATCGCGCGGCACGCCGGTGCCGGAGATGCTCGGGTACTTCGTCGCCGAGAACATGCCGTGCAGGGCGTGGCCGAACTCGTGGAACATCGTGGTCACGTCGTCGAACGACAGCAGCGCCTTCTGCCCCGGCGCCGGCTTGGTGAAGTTGCAGACGTTATAGACCACCGGCTTGCTGCCGGTCAGCCCGTCCTGATCGACGAACACGTCCATCCACGCGCCGCCGCTCTTGCTGTCGCGCTTGTAGTAGTCGGCGTAGAACAGCGCCAGCGGGCTGCCGTCCTTGTCGAACACCTCGAACACGCGCACGTCCGGGTGATAGACCGGGATGTCCTTGCGCTCCTTGAAGGTGATGCCGTAGAGCTGGTTGGCGGCGAAGAACACGCCGTTCTGGAGCACGCTGTCCAGTTCGAAATACGGCTTGATCTGCGCTTCGTCGAGGTCGTACCTGGCCTTGCGTACCTGTTCTGCGTAGAAATTCCAGTCCGACGCGGCGAGTTGAAAGCCTCCGTTCTGCGCGTCGATCACCTGCTGCATGTCGGCGATCTCGCCGCGCGCCTTCGCGGTGGCGGCCGGCACGGTGTCGGTCAGCAGTTTCAGTGCCTTGGCGGGGGTTTGCGCCATCTGGTCGGCCAGGTTGTAGCTGGCGTAGTCGGGATAACCCAGCAGCCTGGCCCGCTGCGCGCGCAGTTCGGCCAGGCGCAGGACAATCTTGCGGGTGTCGTTGGCGTCGCCGTGCTCGGTGCGGGTTTCCGAGGCTTCCAGCAGCTGCGCGCGCAGGTCGCGGTCCTTCAGCGAGGCCAGCACCGGCTGCTGCGTGGTGTTCTGCAGCGACAGCAGGTACTTGCCGTCCAGCTTGCGCGCTTTCGCGTTTTCGGCGGCGGCGGCGATGTCGCCGTCGGAAAGCCCGTCCAGCTTGGCCTTGTCGTCAACCACCACCGCGCCGGCCGCGGCGGCGGCGACCAGTTGGGTGTGGAACCTGGTCGAAAGCGAGGATTGCTCGACGTTGATCTTGCGCAGCGCGTCCTTGTCGGCGTCGGACAGTTGCGCGCCGGCGCGGACGAAGCGCTGGTAGGTCTCTTCGACCAGGCGTTTCTGTTCGGCATCCAGGCCGGCGGTTTCGCGCGCGTCGTGGATCGACTTGATCCGCGCGAACAGTTTGGGATCCAGCTTGATCGTACTGTCGTGTTCGGCCAGTTTGGGGACGATTTCCAGCTGGATCTTCTGGCGCTCGGGATTGGTGTCGGCCTGGACCAGGCCGAAGAACACGTGCGAGGTGCGGCCGAGGATTTCGCCGGACTTCTCCAGCGGCACGAAGGTGTTGTCGAAGGTCGGCGGCTCGGGGTTGTCGGCGATGGCGCGGATTTCGGCCAGTTGCTGCTTCATGCCCTCCTCGAAGGCCGGCAGGTAGTCGGCGTCGGTGATCTGGTCGAACGGCGGCGCCTGGTACGGCAAGGTGCTGGCGGCCAGCAACGGATTGGCGGCGGCCGGCGCGGCGGCGGGTGCGGGGACGGCATTCACGGTGTCGGCTTCCTTGTTTCCGGTGCAGGCGGCCAGCGCCAACGAGATGGCGGCGGCGAGAACGGCGGTGCGGGTCATGCGGGGATTTCCATGGGTCATGTAGGGCGAAGGCTAGCGCCATGCGGGTCAATGCAGCGTGTGCCATTGGTTATGGCATCGGCAGCTCATCGCCCTTGTAGATCGCCACGTGCGGCACGCCGTCGCTGCCGATCCAGCCGCGATACATGCCGCCGGTATTGAACGGGAAAGCGAGGCTGCCGTCCGCGCCCAGCGCGATCGCGCCGCCGTCGCCGCCGGCTTTCGGGATGTCGCCGTCGATGACCGCTTCGGCCGCCTCGGCCACGCCCTGCCCCGTCAGTCGCACGCGCGCGCAGATTTCGTGGGCGGCGGCGGTGCGGATGTAGAACTCGCCCCAGCCGGTGCCGGACACGGCGCAACGCGCGTCGGCCCAGGTGCCGGCGCCGATGATCGGCGAGTCGCCGACGCGGCCGTAGCGCTTGTTGGTCATGCCGCCGGTCGAAGTGCCGGCGGCGAGGTTGCCCTGCGCGTCCAGCGCCGCCGCGCCGACGGTGCCGAAAAAGGCCTTGCCCGGCAGCACCAGCGGCGTGTTCGACGCCTGCGCCTGCGCTTCTTCCTGCAAGGCTTTCTGCAATTGCTGCCAGCGTTTTTCGGTGCGGAAATACGACGGGTCCACCAAGGCGATGCCCTGCTCTTCCGCGAAGATCTCCGCGCCGTCGCCGATCAGCATCACATGTTGCGACTTGTCCATCACCGCGCGCGCCAGCGTGATCGGGTTCTTCACCCGATGCAGGCCCGCCGCCGCGCCGGCCTTGCCGGTGGCGCCGTCCATGATCGAGGTATCCAGTTCGTTGCGGCCATCGTGGGTGAACACCGCGCCGCGGCCGGCGTTGAATTGCGGCGCGTCTTCCAGCACGGTGATCGCGGCGGTCACCGCATCCACCGACGATGCGCCGGCCTTCAGTTTGGCGTCGCCGGCGCGCAGCGCGGCTTCCAGCGCCTGGCGTGCGGCGGTTTCCTCTTCCGCCGTCAGGTCGCCCGGTTCGACGCCCGCGCCGCCGTGGATGACCAGCAGCGGCGCGTCCTGCGCCGTCAACACGCCGTCGCGCACGGCGTAGGCGCGTTGGTACGCGGGCCGTTCGACGCGGCCATCGGGCAGGTGCAGCACCGAACCGGCCTCCACGCCGGTCGTTTCCACCCGCTGCAATTGCATCGGCTTGCCTTGCGCCTGCGCCGCGAAGCCGCCGCGCACCACGGTCGCGCCGCCGTGCGGGTCGGTGGCGTAAATGCGCGCGCTGCCGTCGGCCTCGACCGCCAGCGCCGCGCTTTCGTCGATGCCCACGCCCAGCACCGGCTGGCCGCCGCTCAGGGTTTCGGCCTTGGCGACGAAGGCCAGCAGCCGGCCCAGGCGGTCGCGTTCGCGGAAGTGGCTGTCGGTGATCACGTTCCGCAACAGCGGCAGGTGCAGGAAATCGGTTTCGATGGTCGTTGCTTCGCCCAGCGGATCGGCCAGCGCGGCGGGGCTGCGCAGGCTGCCGCCACCCATCGCGCCGTACAGGTATTGGCCCAGCATCGCCAGGCCGGCGCTGGTGCCGCCCAGCGGCTTGCCAGCCTTGACGTGCGCGTCCAGCGCGGCGGCGATCGGCGTGCCGCGCCAGTAGCGGACGTAGCGCGACTGGTCGCCGCCGGCGATGAAGACGCCGTCGGCTTTTTTCAGGCGGGCGAGGATTTTCGGATCGTCGGCGTTCTCGCGGCCGGCGAAGACGAAGGTTTCGACCGAGGCGACGCCGCCGACCTGGTTGTAGAACTCGTCGGCGATCTCGGTGGTGTACGAGGCGCTGAGCACGACCACATGGCCGTTGCCGGCCTTGCCCAGGAACCAGCGCACCGCCTCGCGGTTGCGGTCGCCGCCGCCGGCCAGCAGCAGGCCGGGGCTGACCTTGCCCGGCGTCGGCGCGGCCAGGTCGCCGATGACGAAATGCTGGTAGTCGGCGGCGAAGGCGGCGGAAGACAGGCCAAGCAACGAGGCGGCCAGCAGGCGGAAGATGGCGGGGATGCGTTGCACGGGCGATACCTCGTGGAATTGGAAAGCGGTTGGGTCCGCAAAGGGCGCAAAGAACGCGAAGCCTGCTTTGCCCCCCATTCCCGCTTGGGCGGGAATGGGGGGCATAAAGAAACCGGCGGCTCGACGACTCCATTGACGAGCAACCGCGAAATTTCCCGCGCGCGCCCCGGTCGGCTTGGGTTAATGTTGCGTTATGAGCGACTCCCTCGACGACTGGTTCGCCCGCGAAATTCTGGCGCACGAAGCGGCGTTGACTCATTTCCTGCGCCGCGGCTGGTCGCGGCACGAGGAAATCCACGACCTGCGCCAGGAAGTGTATGTGCGCGTCTATGAGGCCGCCGGCAAAGCCCGGCCCAGCGCGCCGAAGTCGTTCCTGTTCGCCACCGCGCGGCATCTGATGACCGATCGCCTGCGTCGCAGCCGGGTGGTGTCGATCGAGGCAGTGGGTGATTTGGAGTCCTTGAACGTCTTGGTGGATGAACAGTCGCCGGAGCACTGGCTGGGTAACCGGCAAGTGCTGAAGCGGCTGGCCGAAGCCTTCGACCGCCTGCCCGACCGTTGCCGGGAAGTGGTCTGGCTGCGGCGGGTCGAGGAATTGCCGCAAAGGGAGGTCGCCATGCACCTGGGCATCAGCGAGAAAACCGTGGAAAAACATGTCGCCAAGGGCGCGCGCCTGATCGCCGCGCATTTCGGCGGGCATTTCGGCGAACAGCATCTGCCGGCGGCGGCGCAGCCGTCGCCCGCTGGCGACGAGGAAGGTGTGGGTGGACAGCGACGCGATTGAGCAGGCCGCCGCCGACTGGCTGGCCCGTCGCGACGGCGGTGCGTGGGACGAAGGCGAGCAGGCCAGATTCAAGGCCTGGCTGGACGCCGCGACCACGCACCGGGTGGCGTGGCTGCGGCTGGACGCGGCCTGGCGCGAAGCCGGGCGGCTGAAGGCGCTGGGCACGGGCATCGCGCCGGGCACGTTGCCGCCGCGCGGGCACTGGTCGGCGCGGCCCGGC
>JASGDT010000030.1:0-78571 GCA_047607085.1 Pseudoxanthomonas sp.
CTCGTTCGACGAACTCGGCGGCGCGGCCTACGACAAGTACGGTGCACCGCTGGCCGACGAAACCCTGGAGCGCGCGCGCGCGGCCGACGCGGTGCTGCTGGGCGCGGTCGGCGGGCCGAAGTGGGACACCATCGACCCGGCGCTGCGCCCGGAGCGCGGCCTGCTGAAGATCCGTTCGCAGCTCGGCCTGTTCGCCAACCTGCGCCCGGCGATTTTGTATCCGCAGCTCGCGGATGCTTCGACGCTCAAGCCCGAGGTCGTGGCCGGGCTGGACGTCCTGATCGTGCGCGAACTCACCGGCGGCATCTACTTCGGCGCGCCGCGCGGCACCCGCACGCTGGACAACGGCGAGCGTCAGGCCTACGACACGCTACCGTACAGCGAAAGCGAAATCCGTCGCATCGCCAAAGTCGGCTTCGATGCCGCACGCTTGCGCAACAAGAAACTGTGCAGCGTGGACAAGGCCAACGTGCTGGCATCGAGCCAGTTGTGGCGCGCCGTCGTCGAGGAAGTGGCGAAGGATTACCCGGATGTGGCGCTGAGCCACATGTACGTTGACAACGCCGCGATGCAGCTGGTGCGCGCGCCCAAGCAATTCGACGTGATCGTCACCGACAACATGTTCGGCGACATCCTCTCCGACCAGGCCTCGATGCTGACCGGTTCGATCGGCATGCTGCCCTCGGCCTCGCTGGATGCGAACAACAAGGGCATGTACGAGCCCAGCCACGGCTCGGCCCCGGACATCGCCGGCCAAGGCATCGCCAACCCGCTGGCGACGATCCTGTCTGCCGCCATGCTGCTGCGTTACAGCTTCAACCACGCCGAATCGGCCGATGCGATTGAACAGGCGGTTGGCAAGGTGCTGGATGCGGGCCTGCGCACGGCCGACATCCATTCCGAAGGCACGAAAAAAGTCGGCACGCGCGAAATGGGCGAAGCGGTGGTCGCGGCGTTGTAATTCCGGCATCTGCTTGCCGGACGCACGACATTGCGTATCCGGTAGCCGTGTTTCAGGCCGCTTTCGCTTTGCCTGATGCGCCCTGCGTATCAGGCAACGATGCGTCCGATTCAACTGCCGCATCGGTTTCCGCATTCCGCGGATACGGCGTATCCGCCACGCGCTTGGCGAGTGCGCGGTTGACCAGTGCGTCGAAGGCCAGCACGGCGGCGGGATTGGTCTCGGGGATGGGCATGTGGGGTTCCGGAAGAGAGGCGTCGCCAACCCGGTGCGGGCTGGGCTGGCGATGGTCGCGCGTAGGCGATGGCGTGCCGCGATCAGGCCGCAGCGGTTTCGCTGCCGGCGTGGGCGAGGTTGCGTTCGCGCAGCAGGCGGTTGGCCACGTCCAGCCAAGCCAGGGCGCTGGCTTCGATCACGTCCTTGCTGGTGCCGGTGCCTTCGTATTCGGTCTCGCCGTGGCGCACGCTCAGGCTGGCTTCGCCGCGTGCGTCCGCGCCCAGGCCCACGCTGTGCACCTGGTAGCTTTCCAGCACCAGATCCACGCCGGTGGCCGAGGCCAGCGCCGAGAACAGGGCATCCACCGGGCCGTCGCCGTAGGCGGTTTCGCTGAAGCGTTCGCCGTCGGGGTCGGACAGTTCCACCGTGGCGCTGGCGCGCTGGCCGGCGCCGCCTTGCTGGCCGTCGGCAATGGTCATTGCCGCCAGGCGATAGCCCTGGCCGCCGGCGGTGTCGTCGGCGTGCATCAGGCGTTGCAGGTCGCCATCGGTGACCACGCGCTGCTTTTCGCACAGGGCCTTGAACTGGTCGAACACGCCGGCCAGTTCGTCTTCCTCCAGCCAGTAGCCCAGTGCGCGCAGGCGCGCCTCGACGGCGGCGCGGCCGCTGTGGCGACCCAGCACCATCTGCGTGTCGGGCCAGCCCACGTCCTGCGGGCGCATGATTTCGTAGGTGCCGCGGTGGCGCAGCATGCCGTGCTGGTGGATGCCGGATTCGTGGGCGAAGGCATTGCTGCCGACCACGGCCTTGTTGCGCTGCACCGGCATGCCGACCAGGCGCGACAGCAGTTGCGAAGTCGGCACGATGCGGCGGGTGTCGATCCGCGTCTGGTACGGGTAGAAGGCGTTGCGCACGCGCAGCGCCATCGCGATTTCCTCCAGCGCGCAGTTGCCGGCGCGTTCGCCGATGCCGTTGATGGTGCATTCGACCTGTCGCGCGCCGCCTTCGATGGCGGCCAGCGAGTTGGCCACGGCCAGCCCCAGGTCGTTGTGGCAGTGCGTGGAGAACGTCACCTTGTCCGCGCCGGGCACTTCGGCGATCAGCTTGCGGAACATCTCGCGGATTTCCTCCGGCGTGGTGAAGCCGACGGTGTCGGGCAGGTTGATCGTGGTCGCGCCCTGGGCGATGGCCACTTCCACGACTTGCGCCAGGAAGTCGATCTCGGTGCGGGTCGCGTCTTCGGCGGAGAACTCGATGTCGTCGATGTGCTGCTTCGCGTAGGCCACGTGCTTGCGTACCGATTCCAGCACTTGTTCCTTGTTCATCCGCAGCTTGTGCTCGCGATGCAGCGGACTGGTGGACAGGAACACGTGCAGGCGTGGCTTGGCCGCGCTTTCCAGCGCGCGCAGCGAAGTGTCGATGTCGGCCTCCAGGCAGCGCGACAGCACCGCCAGGGTCGGCTCGCGCAGGTCGCGGCCGATCAGGGCCATGGCTTCGCGGTCGGATTGCGAACTGGCCGGGAAGCCGGTTTCGATGACGTCAGCGCCCAACTCGGCCAGTGCGCGCGCCATCACCGTCTTTTGTTGCGGAGTCATGCTGCAGCCGGGCGACTGCTCGCCGTCGCGCAGCGTGGTGTCGAAGATGCGGACAATGTTGGATGGGGTCGTGTTCACCAGGATTCCTCGGTTACTGCGATGTTGCGCATGTGTCGGCCATTTTCGCGCATTGCGGCAGGCTTTTGTGAATTGGAAGATGTTGATTCTTGTGGGTTTTTTGCTGCGCTGCGCAATGCGCGGGCAGTGGATTCGGGCGAAGGATCGGCCTCCGGCGGGCGCCGGCGCGGTTTTCGCGGCGGGCGCGGGCGCACTTCGGAAAGCAGTTGTGCCAGCACGCCGGCATCGATGTTGCCGCCGGACACCACCGCGCATTTGCGCTTGCCGGCGACGCGGCGGCCGGCGGCCAGCGCCAGCGCGCCGGCGCCTTCGGCGATCAGGTGTTCTTCCAGCGCCAGCCGGACGAGGGTTTCGCGCAGTTCGGCTTCGCGCACGATCACCACGTCATCCAGCAGGCTGGCGCACAGCCGGCGGGTCAGGAAGCCGGGGACCTTGACCTTGACGCCATCGGCCAGGGTCGCCGCCGGCAGGATTTCGCGCACATCGCCCTTGATCGCGCGCGCCATCGAATCCACGCCTTCGACCTGCGCGCCGACCACGCGCACGCCTTGCGATTTCAGTGCCAGCGCCACGCCGGACGCCAGTCCGCCGCCGCCGATCGGCACGATCACCACGTCCGGCGCGTGCGGCGCGATCTCCAGGCCAATGGTGCCTTGGCCGGCGATCACGTCCGGGTCGTCGAAGGCCGGCAGGAAGCGGTAGTTGTTCTGCGCCGCCAGTTCCCTGGCGAAGGCGAAAGCCTCGTCGTAACTGTCGCCATGCTGGCGCACGGTCGCGCCCCAGTGCTGCACGCCGGCGATCTTGGTCCGCGGCGCGCCGTTGGGCATCACCGTGATGGCCTGCGCGTCCAGATGATGCGCGGCCCAGGCCACGCCTTGCGCGTGGTTGCCGGCGCTGGCGCAGATCACCGGCCGGCGGTCGCCGCGCTCGCGCCCGGCCAGCATCGCGTTCAACGCGCCGCGCACCTTGTACGAACCGGTGCGTTGCAGGTTTTCCAGCTTCAGCATCGTGCCGAAACGTTCGGCCAGATGCATCGGCGTCACCGGCAGATAGCGCCGCAACCGCGCCTGCGCGGCCAGCACGTCGGCCACGCTGACGTTTTTTACGTCACCGAGGTCGGGTTCCACACTGGCGTCGGCGCGAGTATCGGGCATCGAATCAGGCAAGCGTCCCAAGGCGAAGAAGACGCCTCCGCACCCTTGCCTCCAGGCTGGCGACAAGGGCGGTCACGCGGCACGCTCCTGCAATTCCTGCAAGGCGCTGATGCTGATCGCATCCACGTCGTGGATCTTCAGCAACTGCTGGCGCAGGGTTTCCGGCGAACGCAGGCTGTCGATCACCAATGCCAGCAGCCAGCGGCCATCGCCGTCGAGGTTGGCGTGGATGGCGTGCGGCGGGTAGCCGCGGCGCTCGGTCATGCCCAGCACCCGGATCAGCGCGCCTTCGGCGCGCTTGAGTTTCAGTTCAAGCCGGTAGCGCATTTTTCTTCTCCATGCTGGCGGCGGCGTCGGCCGGCGCGGGCGCATTGGCGACGACGTCGGCTTGCCTGGCCGGGTTGGAATCGAGCATCGCGCTGTTGGCCTGGTTCGGCGGCACCAGCGGCCACACGTTCGCCTTCACGTCGATCTTGACGTGCAGCAGCGCCGGTCCCGGCGTGGCCAGCAATTCGGCCAGTGCGTCGTCGATCTGGCTGCGCAGCTCGATGCGCTTGGCAGGGATGCCGAACACCTGCGCCAGCGCGGCGAAATCCGGGTTGTCGCTCAGGTCGATTTCGGAATAACGCTCGGCGAAGAACAATTCCTGCCACTGCCGCACCATGCCCAGCGCAGAGTTGTCCAGCAGCACGATCTTCACCGGCAGGCGACAGCGGGCGATCGTCGCCAGCTCCTGCACGTTCATCATGAAACCGCCGTCGCCGTTGACCAGCACCACGGTGCGGTCGGGGCAGGCGAACTGCGCGCCCATCGCCGCCGGCAGGCCGAAGCCCATCGTGCCCAGCGCGCCGCTGGTCAGGTGATTGCGCGGATCGCTGAACCTGCAGTGCTGCGCCACCCACATCTGGTGCTGGCCGACGTCGGCGGTGATGATGGTGTCTTCCGGCGCGATTTCGCACAGGCGCTTGAGCAGTGCCGGTGCATAGATGTCGGCACCGGGCGCGTCGTAGCGTGCGGCGAACTTCTGCTTGCGCTGCGCGTTGCGCTGTTTCCAGTCGTCGCAGTTGGCCTTGGCCTGCTTGAACGCGCGCAGGCCGTCCTTGACGTTGCCCGGCAGCTTCACGTCGGCGGTGCGCAGTTTGTCGATTTCATACGCATCGGCATCCAGGTGCACGACGCGCGCGAACGGGGCGAACTCGCTCAGCTTGCCGGTGGCGCGGTCGTCGAAACGCGCGCCGACCACGACCAGCAGGTCGCATTCCTGCACCGCCATGTTCGACGCGCGCGAACCGTGCATGCCGATCATGCCGAGGAATTGCGGGTGATTGGCCGGCAATGCGCCCAAACCCTGCAAGGTCAGCACGGTCGGGATTTGCGTGGCTTCGACGAATTCGCGGAATTCGGCGACCGAATCGCTCAGCGCAATGCCGCCGCCGCCGTAGATGACGGGCTTTTCGGCAGCGGCAATCGCGGCCAGCGCCTCGGCGATCTTCCTGTCCGCCGGCGCGGCGATGGCCTTCACTTGCGCCGGCACGTGGTCGGGCAGGTGCGAGGCATCGGTCTGCTGCACGTCCTTGGGCAGGTCGATCAGCACCGGGCCGGGGCGGCCTTCGCGCGCGATGCGGAAGGCTTCGGCAAACACGTGTGGCAATTCATCGACGCTGCGCACCAGGAAGCTGTGCTTGACGATGGGCATCGTCAGGCCGAACACGTCCAGTTCCTGGAAGGCATCGGTGCCCAGCAGCGCCGTACCGACCTGGCCGGTCAGGCACACCATCGGCACCGAATCCAGGTACGCATCGGCGATGCCGGTGACCAGGTTGGACGCGCCGGGGCCGCTGGTGGCCACGCACACGCCGACCTTGCCGCTGGCGCGCGCGTAACCGTTCGCCGCCAGTGCCGCGCCCTGTTCGTGGCGCACGAGGACGTGCTGGAGCTTGCTGTCAACCAGCGCGTCGTAGAACGGCATGATGGTGCCGCCGGGATAACCGAACAGCGTCTCCACGCCCTCGGTTTCGAGGGCATGCGCGATCCAGCGTGCGCCGTTGCGCGGCTTGCTGGCGGAGGTGGCGTTCATGACAGTGGCCTGCCTTGTTTGCAACGTGGAAAGGAACGTGGTGCCGACTCAGTGCTGCGGAGCGTTGCCCTGCAGCCATACCATCTTGGCGCGAAGTTCCTTGCCGACCTTCTCGATCGGATGGTCCTTGTCGGCCTGCTGCCACTTCCTGTAGTTCGGCAGGCCCGCTTCGTATTCGGCGACCCAGTTGTTGGTGAAGGTACCGTTCTGGATGTCGGTCAGCACGTCCTTCATGCGCGCCTTGACGCCGGCGTCGATCACGCGCGGGCCGCTGACGAAATCGCCGTACTGCGCGGTTTCGGAAATGAATTCCAGCATGCGGCTGATGCCGCCTTCGTAGAACAGGTCAACGATCAGCTTCAGCTCGTGCAGCACCTCGTAGTAGGCGATCTCCGGCTGGTAGCCGGCTTCGACCAGGGTTTCGAAACCGGCCTGCACCAGCGACGACGCGCCGCCGCACAGCACGGCCTGTTCGCCGAACAGGTCGGTTTCGGTTTCTTCCTTGAAGCTGGTCTTGATCACGTTGGCGCGCGCACCGCCCAGGCCACCGGCGTATTGCAGCGCCAGTGCCTCGGCGCGGCCGGACTTGTCCTGATGCACCGCGTAGATGCACGGCACGCCGCGGCCGATTTCGTATTCGCGGCGCACCAGCGCGCCGGGGCCCTTCGGCGCGACCAGCACCACGTCCAGGTCGGCGCGCGGTTCGATCATGCCGAAGTGCACGTTCAGACCGTGCGCGAACAGCAGGCACGCGCCTTGCTTCATGTTCGCGGCCAGCACGTCGTTGTAGAGCTTCTTCTGCACCATGTCCGGGGTCAGCACGGCGACCAGATCTGCGTCCTTGACCGCATCGGCCGGGGCCTTGACGGTGAAGCCGTCGGCTTGCGCCCTGGCTTCGGTCGGGCCGCCCGGGCGCAGGCCAATGGTCACGTCGAAACCGGAGTCGCGCAGGTTCAGCGCGTGCGCGCGGCCCTGGCTGCCGTAGCCGACGATGGCGATTTTGGGCTGGGTGGGGTTCTGCTGGGACATGGTGGAGTTCCGAGTTGATGGGTGACGGGTTGGATGAGGGGTAGGGGTTTTTGCAAGGGCTTTTCAACAAAAAACCCCGCGCCTTGCGGTGCGGGGTCTGGAATCCGGCGTGTTTTCTGCTTACGCGCCTGCTCGTCCCGCACCTGTGGGCAAGGTAATGAGGAGGACGAGTACGAGCGCCGAATCGGCACTGGCAGCGTGCGGGCAGGGGTTGTGGCGTTGCAGCATCCGAGCAAACTAAACCTGCAATCGGGGCGTGTCAAGCGATGAGCGCCGATTTTGCGGGACTTCCTTGGTTGCCGTCGAAATGGTTGCCACTGAAACCGTGCAAAACCCGCAGAATTCCATGCTTTCCCGAATGCCCGCTCCAGCCAGCATCATCCAGAAATGCCTGAATACCGCTCCAGAACCTCCACCCACGGCCGCAACATGGCCGGCGCCCGCGCGCTGTGGCGCGCCACCGGCTTGAAGGACGGCGACTTCGGCAAGCCGATCATCGCGATTGCCAATTCCTTCACCCAGTTCGTGCCCGGCCATGTCCACCTGAAGGATTTGGGTCAACTGGTCGCGCGCGAGATCGAGCGCGTCGGTGGTGTCGCCCGCGAGTTCGACACCATCGCCGTCGATGACGGCATCGCGATGGGCCACGACGGCATGCTGTATTCGCTGCCCAGCCGCGAGCTGATCGCCGACTCGGTGGAATACATGGTCAACGCGCACTGCGCCGACGCGCTGGTGTGCATTTCCAACTGCGACAAGATCACGCCGGGCATGTTGATGGCGGCGTTGCGCTTGAACATCCCCACGGTGTTCGTTTCCGGCGGACCGATGGAAGCGGGCAAGACACGTCTGGCGGAACACAAGCTCGACCTGATCGACGCGATGGTGATGGCCGCCGACCCGAACAACAGCGATGAAACCGTTGCCGCGGTCGAACGCAGCGCCTGCCCGACCTGCGGCTCGTGCAGCGGCATGTTCACCGCCAACTCGATGAACTGCCTGACCGAAGCGCTGGGCCTGTCGCTGCCCGGCAACGGCACCGTGCTGGCGACGCATGCCGACCGCGAACAATTGTTCCTGCGCGCCGGCCGTACCGCCGTGGAACTGTGCCACCGTTGGTATGGAGATGGTGACGAGCGCGCATTGCCGCGCGGCATCGCCACGTTCGAGGCCTTCGAAAACGCGATGATGCTCGACATCGCAATGGGCGGTTCCACCAACACCATCCTTCACCTGCTGGCCGCCGCGCAGGAGGCCGAAGTGCCATTCACCATGCGCGACATCGATCGGCTTTCGCGCAAGGTGCCGCAATTGTGCAAGGTCGCGCCGAACACGCAGAAATACCACATCGAAGACGTGCACCGCGCTGGCGGCATCGTCTCGATCCTGGGCGAACTGGCACGCGGCGGCCTGCTGCACGCCGACGCCGCCACCGTGCACGCCAGGACCCAGCGCGACTCCATCGCCAGGTGGGACATCGCCGTCACCGCCGATGAAGCGGTGCATGCGTTCTACAAGGCCGGCCCGGCCGGCATCCCCACGCAAGTGGCTTTCAGCCAGAACACGCGCTGGCCCACGCTGGACGCCGATCGCAGCGAGGGCTGCATCCGCGACCTGGCGCATGCGTATTCGTCCGAAGGCGGCCTGGCCGTGCTGTACGGCAATATCGCGCGGGACGGTTGCGTGGTGAAAACCGCCGGCGTCGAGGAAGCCCTGCACGTGTTCGAAGGCAGCGCGCGCGTCTATGAAAGCCAGGACGCGGCGGTAAAGGGCATCCTCGGCGATGAGGTGCAGGCCGGCGACGTGGTGGTAATCCGCTACGAGGGCCCGAAGGGCGGCCCCGGCATGCAGGAAATGCTGTACCCCACTTCGTACCTGAAATCGAAAGGTCTCGGCAAGCAGTGCGCGCTGCTGACCGACGGCCGCTTCTCCGGCGGCACCAGTGGCTTGAGCATCGGCCACGCCTCGCCCGAAGCCGCAGCCGGCGGCGCGATCGGCCTGGTCCGCAACGGCGACCGCATCCGCATCGACATTCCCAACCGTTCCATCAACCTGCTGGTCAGCGACGAAGAGTTCGCCACCCGCCGCGCCGCACAGGACGCGCAAGGCTGGAAACCCGCGCAGCCCCGCGAACGCAAGGTCAGCACCGCGTTGAAGGCTTACGCCTTGTTGGCCACCAGCGCCGACAAGGGCGCGGTGCGCAACAAGGACATGCTGGGGTAAGCCCGCGCAGGGGCTGATGTTGCGCGGTCGGCCGATTTTGCCCAACAGGATATTTGCGGGTTATCCAATGCGGAGATTTTCGCTGCGAATCCAGTTTCAAGTAAGGGCTGCGATCATTTCCGTCGTGGCGATGAAGGGAATGCATGCGTCAAACGAAGCGGCATCGCGCTGTCCGCCTCCTCGCGCAGGATGAGCACGGTACGCGCGCATCGCCGGATGCTGCCTGATTGATTGGATGGCGTTGCAAGGTCCGATCACGAGTTCGCATTGACGCGGCCTCCACATCGATGAATCCCGACCGGGCGGCGACGCATTGCAGTGACACCGGGCATCAGCGCGGCTATAGTCGCATCCGACCTTCATGTCCCCGCGGAGCACGACCATGTTGCTGAAGCAGACCTTTGCCGCCCTGATCGCCATCGCCGTGGTCTCGGGCACCTGCACCCAGGCGTATGCCGGGGTCATCACCACGCAGCAGGCGTTGTCCGCCGAGGCGCGGGCCGCGACCGAACAACAGGTGCGCACCGCGCTGGCCCGCGACGACGTGCGCCAGGCCATGCAGCATTACGGCGTGAACCCGGCCGATGCCGATGCGCGCCTGGCCTCGCTCAGCGATGCCGAGTTGTTGCAACTGCAAGGCAAGATGGATCGCCTGCCGGTCGGCGGCGGGGTGCTGGCGGTGATCGGCGTGGTGTTCGTGGTGTTGCTGATCCTGGAACTGGTGGGCGTCACCAATATCTTCAACAAGGTGTGATCCTCCCTCGTTGGTTGCGGCGGGCGTTGCCTGCGGGCATCGCCGCCGCCGCGCTGGCCGGTTGCGCGATCAATCCGCCGCTGCAATTGCGCGGCAGCGTTGCCGATGCCGGCATCGACCTGTCGCGGCAAGTGCCTTTCCACCCACAGACCGACTACCAGTGCGGCCCCGCCGCGCTGGCCACGGTGCTGGGCGCCAGTGGCGTGGAGGCGGTGCCGGAAACCCTGGCATCGCAGGTCTATCTGCCTGGCCGGCGCGGCAGCCTGCAGGTCGAATTGTTCGGCGCCACCCGCCGCGCCGGGCGCATCCCGTACCCGTTGACCAAAACGCCCGAAGCGTTGTTCGCCGAATTGCAGGCCGGCCGCCCGGTGCTGGTGCTGCAGAACCTGCTGACCCGCAGCGTGCCGAAATGGCATTACGCCGTGGTCGTCGGCGCGGACACGCAGCGCAACCGCGTGCGCTTGAACAGCGGCGACAAGCGCGGCGTGGAAATTTCCGCGCCCAAATTCATGCGCACCTGGGATTGGGGCGGGCGCTGGGCGATGGTGGCGTTGAGGCCGGGTGAACTGCCGGCCGAGGCCGAAGCCGCGAGCTACCTGACCGCCGTGGCCGATTTCGAAGCCGTCGCCGGTGCCGCCGCCGCCACGCCGGCTTACGAAGCCGCGCAACGGCGCTGGCCGGACGAGCCGCGCGTGTTCCTTGCCTTGGGCAACCAGGCCTATGCCGTCGGCGACAAGCACAAGGCCGCGAGCCTGTTCCGCGATGGCCTGACGCACGCGCCGGGCGATCCGGTGCTGTCCAACAACTACGCCTCGGCGATGGGCGAACTGGGCTGCCGGCAGCAGGCATTGAGCGCGCTCGACGCGGCGAACGACGCGGGCTCGTCCTGGCGCAACCAGCTGGCGCAGACCCGCGCCGAAGTCGATGCGGCCAAGCCGGCCAATGCCGCCGAGTGCAGGGAACTGGCCTTGCCCCGCTGACCTGCTGCAGCGCCCATCCTGGCGCGATGAAGCCTTCATGGGAAAACCGGCTTGCGCGGCCGGTCGCAGCCGAACGATTGAGGCATACACTGTCGCCATGACCGAGCCAGCGCCTGCCGTCGTCGTCCGTCACCTGCGCCAGAGCCTGCTGTGGCCGTTGCGCCTGATCCACGACGACGCGGATGCCGGCGACGGGCGTCGCGAGGCGCCATGGCGCGCCTTGCGCGACCTGGGCGAGGCCAGCCCCTGGCGCGAACATGTCGATGAGTACCATGGCGGCGGCTTCCACCAACGCCACTACAACGAATTCGTCGCCTTCCTGCCCTACGTGCAGCGTTTCCTGTACGGCGAAGGCCGCTCGCGGCACGCCGGCGATGCCGCGCAAGGTTCGCCCATGCGCGTGTTCCGCCGCCACGATCTGGCCGCGCTGCGCGTGGGGCTGCGACCGGGCGAAGCGCCGCTGCGGCTGCGCGTGGAGCACGTGGACCTGTACTTCTTCCACGGCGTGGACATCGTGCTGCTCAACGTCGAACTGGCGGCGGACGAGTTGCCGCTGGCGCAGGCGCAGGAGCTGATGTACCGCTTCGGCCGCGCCTATCCGGCGGGCTGGGATGCCGATGGCCAGCCGCTGCACTGCCCGGCCAGCGTGGAATGGCTGGACGAGCGGGGCGAAGTGGCGGCGCGCAGCGACGCCGGCGACAGCGCGCCCTTTCTCGCCCATGTCGCCGAACACCGCGCGCCGCGCATCGCCGCGCACTGGGAGCACGTGCTGGCTCCGCTGGTCAACCACCATTCGGAGCGTCCCGGCGCGCTGCGCTACCGGCAGATCGAGTACTACCGCATGCCGATGATGGCCTACCTCGCGATCGACGATCCGCAGCGGCTGACGCGCGACGACTACCTGCGGCTGGCGCTGGTCACGGGCGGCCAGGACCGCAGTGGTTGCGATGCGTTCGCGCCCGCCGGCTTCGAACAGGACTATTGCTACGATCGCTTCTGGGCCGATGCCGGCGCGGCGCCCAACACCCGCTACCTGTGCTCGGGCCTGTCGCTGGTGGTGACCGGCGACGCGCGCAGCGCCTTCTTCCGCGATGCCGAGCGCGGCGTGCTGGCGCAGTTCCGCCATCAGCATTTCCTGTTGTTCCTGATCGCGCATTTCCAGAAGGCCGCGCTGCTGATGATGTCCGACCAGCTGGTCGAGGCGCTGATGGCGCTGGACGTGAAACGGCCCGGCACGGTCAAGCGCTTCAAGCGGCAGATCCGCCGCAACTACGTCGCCTTCCTCAGCTTCACCCACCGCTACTGGTTCCACGAGATCAGCGAGCAGGCGCACGTGAAGGCGTTGTTCCGCATGTGCACCCGGCATCTCGGCGTGGATGGCGTGTACGCCGAGGTCAAGGAGCGCATCCACGACATGAGCAGCTACCTCGATGCCGACGCGCTGCGCCGCCAGGCCAATACCGTGGTGCGGCTGACGGTGGTGACCATCTTCGGCCTGGTCGGCACCATCACCGCCGGCCTGCTGGGCATGAGCCTGCTGGTGGGGACCGGCATGTCGCTGCCGCAGCGCGTGCTGACGTTCCTCGGCGTGCTGGCGGCCGCGACGGCGTTGACCTTCTACACCATCGCCAGATCCAAGCGGCTGTCGGATTTCCTGGACGTGGTCTCGGACGAGCGCGTCGGCGGCTGGCACAAGCTGCGGGCGTTCGTCGCGGTGTGGCAGCGGGACAAGGGGCGGGGGTAGCGCGGCCGGTTCCCGGAGCTGTCCCGGCGCGGACCGGGCCGATATGGTCTAATTCGTCCCGAAGCGGGGGTACCGCGGGCCGGGCCGGCCGACGGTTGAGACAGACCCTTCGAACCTGATCCGGGTGATGCCGGCGTAGGGAAGCTTCGCGGCGATGCCGGTGGCATCCTTGCGCCTTCGCTTCGTTCCATGGCCTGCGAATCCCTCGCGGCCGTTGACTGGACGATGCCGATGAACGCCGTACCCAGCAGCCTGCTGCAGCAGACCGAGCAGCTTTCCGAATCCGTGACCCGGCCGATCCCCGGCTCGCGCAAGGTCTTCGTCGAAGGCTCGCGTGCGGACATCCGCGTGCCGATGCGCGAGATCGCGCTGACCCGGACGCCGACCCTGTTCGGCGGCGAGGACAACCCGCCGGTGACCGTGTACGACTGTTCCGGTCCCTACACCGACCCGGACGCCGGCATCGACCTGTCGCGCGGCCTGCCGGCGCTGCGCGCGCCGTGGATCGCCGAACGCGGCGACACCGAGGTGCTGGCGCAGCTCAGCTCCGAATTCGGCCGCGCGCGCGAAACCAATCCCCGGCTCGACGCGGTGCGCTTCCCGAACCGCACCCTGCCGCGCCGCGCGAAGGCCGGCATGAACGTCTCGCAGATGCACTACGCGAAAAAGGGCATCGTCACCCCGGAGATGGAATTCGTCGCCATCCGCGAGAACCAGCGCCTGGAGGCGGTGCGCGATGCGGGGTTGCTGAAGCAGCACCCGGGCGAAAGTTTCGGCGCCAGCATCCAGAAGATCATCACGCCGGAATTCGTGCGCGACGAGATCGCCCGCGGCCGCGCGATCCTGCCCAACAACATCAACCACCCGGAAAGCGAGCCGATGATCATCGGCCGGAACTTCCTGACCAAGATAAATGCCAATATCGGCAACAGCGCGGTGTCCTCGGGCATCGCCGAGGAAGTCGAGAAGCTGGTGTGGGCGATCCGCTGGGGCGGCGACACGGTGATGGACCTGTCCACCGGCAAGCACATCCACGAGACCCGCGAGTGGATCGTGCGCAACTCGCCGGTGCCGATCGGCACCGTGCCGATCTACCAGGCGCTGGAGAAGGTGGACGGACGCGCCGAGGAACTCACCTGGGAGATCTTCCGCGACACCCTGGTCGAGCAGGCCGAGCAGGGCGTGGACTACTTCACCATCCACGCCGGCGTGCTGCTGCGCTACGTGCCGCTGACCGCCAGGCGCGTCACCGGCATCGTCTCGCGCGGCGGCTCGATCCTGGCCAAGTGGTGCCTGGCGCACCACAAGGAGAACTTCCTCTACGAACACTTCGAGGACATCTGCGAGATCATGCAGGCCTACGACGTGGCCTTCTCGCTGGGTGACGGCCTGCGCCCGGGCTGCATCGCCGATGCCAACGACGCGGCCCAGTTCGGCGAACTGGAAACGCTGGGCGAACTGACCAGGATCGCCTGGAAGCACGATGTGCAGACCATGATCGAGGGCCCCGGCCACGTGCCGATGCAGCTGATCAAGGAGAACATGGACAAGCAATTGCGCGAGTGCGGCGAGGCACCGTTCTACACCCTCGGCCCGCTGACCACCGACATCGCGCCCGGCTACGACCACATCACCTCCGCAATAGGGGCGGCGATGATCGGCTGGTTCGGCACCGCGATGCTGTGCTACGTCACGCCCAAGGAGCACCTGGGCCTGCCCAACCGCCAGGACGTGCGCGACGGCATCATGGCCTACAAGATCGCCGCCCACGCCGCCGACCTGGCCAAGGGCCATCCCGGCGCGCAGGTGCGCGACAACGCACTGAGCAAGGCAAGGTTCGAGTTCCGCTGGGAAGACCAGTTTCACCTCGGCCTGGACCCGGAGAAGGCCAAGGAGTTCCACGACGAGACCTTGCCCAAGGACGCGCACAAGCTGGCCCACTTCTGCTCGATGTGCGGCCCGCACTTCTGCTCGATGAAGATCACCCAGGACGTGCGCGACTACGCCGCCGAGCATGGCGTGGCCGAATCGGCGGTGCTGGAAGCGGGCATGGCCGAGAAGTCGGCGCAGTTCCGCGAGCAGGGCGCCGAAGTCTATCGGGCCGAATAGCGCGCTAGAGTAGGCGCATGAAGCTGATCCTGCGCTTGCGCCGCACACCCTCGCGCACCCTGTTGCTGGTGCAGTTGGCTGCGGTGCTGCTGTACCCGTGGTTCGATGGCGCCGGCAGCCAGTTCGCGCTGACCGCGATCAGCGTCGGCGTGTTGTGGGCGGCGGTGTGGATGGTGCGCAAGTCGCCGCGCGCCGGCTGGATCGCGGCAGCGTTGGCGACGTTCGGCATTGCCGCGTGGAGCGCGTACCAGTTCACCGGCATGGTGGCGCTGGGCGCGCTGGGCGCGGTCGGCTATGCGGCAGCGTTCTTCTATTCGGCCACCGCGTTGATCGCCTACATGATGCAGGACGAGCGCACCACGACCGACGAGATGTGGGCCGCCGGCGCGACCTTCATGTTGTTCGCCGAGGCCTATGCCTGGGTATTCGCAGGTACGCAGTTGTTGCAGCCGGGCGCGTTCGCGATCCCCGGCGTCGATCCCGGCCGGCTGGGCTGGGTGGAATTGCTGTTCCTGAGCGCGAGCAATTTTTCCGCCACCGGGTTGTCCGACATCTATCCCGGCACCGCGCATGCGCGGATTCTGCTGGTGGTCGAACAGTGGAACGGGGTGATGTACCTGGCCATCGTGGTGGCGCGGTTGGCGGGGCTTTTGCGCACGTCAGGCAAGGGCCGCAACGGGCGCGGCGACGCGTGATGCTTTCGCCACGTGGTGCCGGCGCGGCGGGGTGCGCATATGGAAACGCCGCCCGCAGGCGGCGTTCGGCGGCGATGCAGGGGGTGCCAAGGCTCAACCCTTGGTGGCCTGCGCAGCCTTGATGCCTTCTTCGACGATCTGCTTGGCGGTGGCGGCGTTTTCCCAGCCGTCGATCTTGACCCACTTGCCCTTCTCCAGATCCTTGTAGTGTTCGAAGAAGTGGCCCAGGCGTTCCAGCCAGTGTGGCGAAACCTGTTCGATGTCGTTGATGTGCGAATAGCCGTGGAAGATCTTGCTGGCCGGCACGGCGAGCAGCTTTTCGTCGCTGCCGGCCTCGTCGGTCATCTTCAGCACGCCGACCGGGCGGCAGCGGATCACCGAACCGGGAATCAGCGGCAAGGGCAGCACCACCAGCACGTCCAGCGGGTCGCCATCGCCGCCCAGGGTGCCCGGGATGTAGCCGTAGTTGCACGGGTAGCGCATCGGTGTGGACAGGATGCGGTCAACGAAAATCGCGCCGCTTTCCTTGTCGACTTCGTACTTGACCGGTTCGGAATCCTTGGGGATTTCGATGATGACGTTGATTTCGTCCGGCGGGTTCTTGCCGGTGGGGACGTGGCCCAGGCCCATGTGCGACTCCAACTGCGTGGTGTGTGAAAGACCGCCATTCTACCCGTTGACCCGTTGACCTGTTGCACCGCAACAGGGGCGTTCAGTTCGCCGCGGCCTGTCCCCTCATCCGCCCCCTCGGGCGCCCTCTCCCGCAAGGGGAGAAAGTGAAGAGCACGACGTTTCCCGACTCTCCGCCTCACTCCCCCTCCGACTCCAGCACCGGTGCCACTGGTTGCGACGGGTCCGGGTGCATCGCCGGCAGCAGATCGGTCAGCGCAAATGCGGTGCGCTCTTACGGTGCAATGCAGGTGGGGTCGATGACATGCCCGACCAGCCGTGCGGCATGCAGCGCCGCGCCGATATGCGGTTCGAACAGCGGTGTGCGCAGTTCGAATGCGGGGCAAGCGGCATGCAACGCCTGCGCGAAGGGTTCCATCAGCAAGGTGCCGATGTTGAAAGCGCCGCCGGAATACGACAGCGGCACGGTTTCGCCGGGCGCGAAGCCGAGGGTGATGCGCAAGGCGTCGGCAATCGCGGCCAGTTCGCGGCCGGCTTGCGCGTAGATGGCTTGCGCCTGCGCATCGCCGGTTTGCGCGGCTTCGGCGACGATGCGCGAAAGCGCGGCGACTTCGCCGCGCGTGCAAGCCTGTTCGCCATAGAGTTTCGCGCACAGGTCCAGGTCGCGTTCGATGCCCAACTGCTGCTTGAACAGGGCGTGCAGCGGCCCTTGCGGCAGGCGGCCATCGCTCATCCGCGAAAACGCGTTCAAGCCCTGCACCGCGATCCAGTGCGCCGAGCCTTCGTCCGAGAACAATTCGCCCCAGCCGCCGGCGCGCGCGGCCTCGCCGTTGCGGCGGCCATAACCCATCGAACCGGTGCCTGCGATGATGTTGATGCCGTCGGCACAGGCCAGCGAACCGGCCCAGCCGCAGACCATGTCGTTGTCCGCGGCGTAACGCGCATGGCCGAGCACTTCGCCGGGAATCGCGTGCAATCGCGGCGCGATGCCGCTGTCTTCGCCATAGGCGGGGAGGCCGAAGAAGGCATGGCGGATGTCGTCGTGGCGCAAGCCGGCGTGATGCAGCACTTCGCCCACGCCATCGGCCAGGATGTCGCGCACGCCGTCCAGTCCGACTTGCGGGTGGTAGATCGTGCCGCGTTGCGCCAGCGCCAGCGTGCGGCCCGCGCCGTCGATCAGCACGAAGCGGGTCTTGGTACCGCCGCCATCGACGCCGAGGAAACAAACCGCGCTCATGCGGCCCCGGACCCGCTCAAATACAAACGCACGCCCTGCACCACGCGGTTCACCGTGCCTTGCTTGTTCGGGTTGTCCGGCGTCAAGCCGTGCGCCAGCGAGGCGTGGAAGGCGTAAATCTGCGCGGCGGCGACATACGGCCACAACAGGTCGCTGTCGGCGGCATTTTCCATGTCGTCGATGGCCAGCGTGTCCGCGTCGGCTTGCGCGCGCGGCTGCGCGGTCACTTCGAGTACTTGCGCGGCGCAGCCGTCGCGGCGCAGTTCGTCGATCAGGTCGCGGTCGTAGCGCCGGGTCAATGGGTCGTTGGAAACGAATACCACCACCAGGGTCTTGCCGGTGACGAAGGTCTTCGGCCCGTGGCGGAAACCCAGCGGCGAATCGAAGCAGGTCGCGACCGCGCCATCGCTCAGTTCGCCCAGCTTCAACGCCGCTTCGCGGGCCAGGCCCTGGAACACGCCGCTGCCCAGATACACCACGCGCTGATGGCCTTGCGTGGCCAGCGTTCGCAGGCGTTCGCGCTCGCCGTCGATCACGCCGGCGGTGGCGCGGGCGATTGCATTGATGCGCTGGTCGAATGTCTGCGGCCCGCAAAACGCCGCCAGCGTCGCGTACATCATGCAACTGAAGCTGGAGGTCATCGCGAAACCGAGGTCGTGGGTTTCTTCCGGCAACAGCAGGGTCTTCGCGTGCTTGACCGGCATGCGCGCCAATTCACCTTGCGCATTGCAGGTCACGATCAAATGGCGCACGTCGCGCACCTGCGTCTCGGCAAGTTTCACTGCGGCGATGCTCTCCGGGCTGTTGCCGGAGCGGCCGAACGAGACCAGCAACAGCGGCCGTTCCGGCTCCAGGTACAGCGCCGGGCAGGCGACGAGATCCGTGGTCGGAATCGCATCCACGCGCGCGGGCAACTCGCGATCAAGCAGCGGCGCGAGGCATTGGCCGATGTAGGCCGAGGTGCCGGCGCCGGTCAGGACGATGCGCGTGTTCGCATCGCCCGCCAGCGGCGCGATGAAGGCGGCGAGGTCGTCGGCCAGCCCGGCAACCAGCGCATGGGTGCGTTCCAGCAGGCGCGGTTGTTGCTCGATCTCGCGCGCAGTATGCAGCGCGCCGGCGGCGGCCAGTTCGGTTTCGGCGATGCCGAGGTGTTCAGCGGGAAGCGTCATCGGGGTGGCAGGCATGGAGGCGTCAAGCGTGGTGGCGTTTTGCATTCGGGTACCGGTACTGGTGAGGTGACCAGCGATCCTTGCTGGCAGAACGCGGACACACGTCGCAGCGCGCGGAGCATCATATAGAAGAAGCCGCAACCGGCGCCCGTTCGGAGCCGATTCGGATGCGAAAAAACGAAAGGCGGCCATTGGCCGCCCTTGCGTTTTGCATCGCCGGCAGGTATGCGTTATTGCACCGCCACCTCGACCCGGCGTGCGTCGGCGGCATCGCCGTCGCCGGTGGTGACGGCCGGCTTCTCCAGGCTCACGCGCTCGGCCGCGATGCCCTGGTCGAGCAGCCATTGCTGCACGGCCTGGGCGCGTTGCTTGGCCAGTTCGGCGTTCATCGCGGGATCGCCGCTTTCGTCGTGGAAGCCGGAAATGCGGGCGGTGGTGGCGGCATCGTTCGCCAGCGTTGCGGCGACGCCGGACAGCGTGGCCGCAGCGTCGCCCGGCAGGGTTGCCGAGCCGACGTCGAAATACACCTTGGCCAGATGGCTGTCCGGCGCGGCAGTTGCGGCGGCGGCCACCTGCGCCGTGTTCGCCGCCGTGTTCGCCGCCGTGGTGGCAGCCGTGGCCGACGCCGTGGTGGCATCGCCGACGGACAGCAGCGGCACGATCAGCAAGGCAACGATGTTGATGATCTTGATCAGCGGGTTCACCGCCGGGCCGGCCGTGTCCTTGTACGGGTCGCCGACGGTGTCGCCGGTGACCGCGGCCTTGTGCGCCTCGGAACCCTTGCCGCCGAAGTGGCCGTCCTCGATGTACTTCTTGGCGTTGTCCCACGCGCCGCCGCCGGTGGTCATCGAAATGGCGACGAACAGGCCGGTCACGATCGTGCCGATCAGCAGGCCACCCAGCGCCTTCGGCCCCAGCAACAGGCCGATCACGATCGGCACCGCCACCGGAAGCAGCGAAGGCACGATCATTTCCTTGATCGCCGAACGGGTCAGCATATCGACAGCCTTGTCGTACTGCGGCTTGCCGGTGCCGGCGAGGATGCCGGGGATTTCGCGGAACTGGCGGCGCACTTCCTCGACCACCGCACCTGCCGCGCGGCCCACTGCCTCCATCGCCATTGCGCCGAACAGATACGGAATCAGGCCGCCGATCAGCAGGCCGATGATCACGGTGTGGTCGCTCAGGTCGAAGGCGAAGCTCTTGCCGGGATTGGCTGCCTGCAGGTTGTGGGTGTAGTCGGCGAACAGCACCAGCGCGGCCAGTGCGGCCGAACCGATCGCATAACCCTTGGTCACTGCCTTGGTGGTGTTGCCGACGGCATCCAGCGGGTCGGTGATGTCGCGGATCTCCGAAGGCAGTTCCGCCATCTCGGCGATGCCGCCGGCGTTGTCGGTGATCGGCCCGTAGGCATCCAGCGCGACGATCATGCCGGCCATCGACAGCATTGCGGTGGCGGCTATTGCTATCCCGTACAAGCCGCCCAGCGCGAATGCACCCCAGATCGCCACGCACACCGCGATCACCGGCAGCGCGGTGGATTTCATCGACACGCCGAGGCCGGCGATGATGTTGGTGCCGTGGCCGGTGGTCGAAGCCTGCGCGACGTGCTGCACGGGTTTGTATTGCGTGCCGGTGTAGTACTCGGTGATCCACACGATCACGCCGGTAAGCGCCAGGCCGATCAGCGAGCACCCGTACAGGTTCACCGCGCTGATCGTGCCGTCGCCCATCAGCGATTTGGTGATCGGGTAGAACGCGATCGCCGCCAGCACCGCGGACACGATCACGCCCTTGTACAGCGCGCCCATGATCGAGCCGCCTTGCTTCACCTTCACGAAGAACGCGCCGATGATCGAGGCGATGATCGACACCCCGCCCAGCACCAGCGGATACAGCACCGCGTTGTGCCCGGCCTCGGCCGCCATCAGCCCGCCCAGCAGCATCGTCGCGATCACCGTGACCGCATAGGTCTCGAACAGGTCGGCGGCCATGCCGGCGCAGTCGCCGACGTTGTCGCCGACGTTGTCGGCGATCACCGCCGGGTTGCGCGGGTCGTCCTCGGGGATGCCGGCCTCGACCTTGCCGACCAGATCCGCGCCCACGTCCGCGCCCTTGGTGAAGATGCCGCCGCCCAGACGCGCGAAGATCGAGATCAGCGAACTGCCGAACGCCAGCCCCACCAGCGCGTGCAAGGCCTTTTCGCCGGTCACGCCGAAATGGCCCAGCAGCGCGTAGTAGCCGGCCACGCCCAGCAAGCCCAGCCCGACCACCAGCATGCCGGTGATCGCGCCGCCGCGGAACGCCACGTCCATCGCCTTGCCGATGCCGCCGCGCGCGGCCTCGGCGGTGCGCACGTTGGCGCGAACGGAAACGTTCATGCCGATGTAGCCGGCCGCGCCGGACAGCACCGCGCCGATCAGGAAGCCGATCGCGGTCGGCCACTTGAGGAAGAACCCGATCAGCACGAACAGCACCACGCCGGCGACCGCGATCGTCGTGTACTGGCGGTTGAGGTAGGCGCGCGCGCCTTCCTGCACCGCCGCGGCGATTTGTTGCATGCGTTCGTTGCCTGCGGGCTGTTTCAAGATCCAGCGCGCGGAAAAAATGCCGTAGAGAATCGCGACGACGGCGCACAGCACCGCCAACAACAGACCGTTTTGTTCCAACATGACCCCTCCAAGGTTGTGGACGTGCCCAGGCAAATGCCGATTGCATCAGCAGGTGATGACGGACGCCGCAACCCGAAAGCCAGTGCAACAAACCCAGTGGAGCATCGGGTCTCGCCGCAGCGGGCTTGTGCCGCGTCTTGCCGCTTCCGCGATTCCTGGAGCCCGTGCAGTATTACCCGCAAAGTGGATGTCGCGCCATGCCACGCGATTCCGATGGCGATGGCTTGGCCGGCAGGTGGGCAACGGGTTTGCGCGGTCCTGCCGCAATGTGCCTGTTCAGGCTGGAGCATCGTTGCCGATTCCGGCTGTCCCCACGGGTTGCACCAGACAGGCGGTATTTGACCAAAACCCCATGAAAATGCCGGTTTCCCGCCATATGCCGGTGTCCTGCAAACGTTTTCCCGATTGAACCGGGCGGTACTGTTTTGCGGTGCAGCGTGCAAGATTGTTTTATCACCCGCACGATGCGCCCGCATCCCGACGTGGGGGAGGGAGCAAAGCCCGAAACTGGCCCAGCCGCTTTCGGGCTTTTTTACGCCTGCGTTTTGCGCAGGCATGAAAAAACGGCAGGACAGCCGTTTTTCACGGCGAAGCCGCCCGCAGGGTGACGCACATGGATGTGCCTCATGAAAAACCGGCGGTTGCTGCGCAGGCTTCGGGCTCCGCCGATGCTGCTTGTCCGCCCAGGCAGCAGGCCGTCCGAACATCCGCCGCTTTCTTTGCGGCGCCCGTTTGCTCTGGAGGGCTTTGGAGAGGTTGTCGGATCGGTGAGTCTGGCGATGGCCGGGAGGGCATGGGGGAAACCCGGTAGAATCGCCGCATGGCCGAATCCCCCGCCCGCAGCATCCCCCTGCAAGTCGTGCACAACCCCGCCTCGGCGCTGGAAGCCGGCGCGCGTCAGGTCAATGCCGACAAGATCTCGCGCTCGCCCGTGCAGTTCGCCAATGCGCCGGTGCTGCGGAAGCCATCGTGGATCCGTGTGCGCATCCCGTCCGGCAACGCGGTGCAGAACCTCAAGGCCAAGTTGCGCGAAAACCGCCTGGTCACCGTGTGCGAGGAGGCCAGCTGCCCGAACATCCATGAATGCTTCGGCCACGGCACCGCCACCTTCATGATTCTGGGTGAGGTGTGCACGCGCCGTTGCAGCTTCTGCGACGTGGCCCACGGCCGGCCCAGGCCGCCGGATGCGGGCGAGCCGGCCAGCCTCGCCAACACCGTCGCCGACATGGGCCTGAAATACGTGGTCATCACCAGCGTTGACCGCGACGACCTGCGCGACGGCGGCGCACAGCACTTCGTTGACTGCATCCGCGAAGTGCGCTCCAAATCGCCGCACACCCACATCGAGATCCTCACACCGGACTTCCGCGGCAAGGGCCGCATGGAGCGCGCGCTGGACATCCTCGGCGCATCGCCGCCGGACGTGTTCAACCACAACATCGAAACCGTGCCGGATCTGTACGCCAACGTGCGACCCGGCGCGGACTACCAGTGGTCGCTGACCTTGCTGCAGAAGTTCAAGCAGCGACATCCGGACGTGGCCACCAAGAGCGGCATCATGCTGGGCCTGGGCGAAACGCTGGAGCAAGTGCGGGCCACCTTGCGCGACCTGCGTGCGCATGACGTCAACATGGTGACGATTGGCCAGTACCTGCAACCGTCCGCCCACCATCACCCGGTGCTGCGCTACTGGACGCCGGAAGAATTCAAGGCGCTGGAGCTTTACGGCCTGGAACTGGGGTTCACCCACGTCGCCAGCGGCCCGATGGTGCGTTCCAGCTACCACGCCGACCAGCAGGCCAAGGGCGTGGTGGGCTGAGCCGGCGCGCCGTTCGTCTCAACGCATGAGACGCCTTTCGGCACAATAGTCCGGATGCGCGACGACCCCGGCTTCCATCTGCATGCTTCCAACCGGCTTGAATGGCTGGCCGGGCGGCTGGCCGCGCGGGTGGTGCGGCCCGTGCAGCCGGATTCGCTGGCGGCGGAAACGATCCTGATCCCGCAGCCGACCCTGCGCCGCTGGTTGCAGGTCGAACTGGCGAAGCGCAACGGCATTGCCGCCAACCTGGAATTCCTGACGCCCTCGGAATGGGTGTGGCGCATGCTGCATGCGGCGCAGCCGGGACTGCCCGGCCACTCGCCGTGGGAGGCCGACACCTTGCGCTGGCGCTTGTACGCGCTGCTGGGCGAAGCAGGCGCGCCGCCGGCGGTGGCCGAACACTTGCGCAATGCGCGCGGCCGGCCGGACCTGGCGCGTTGGCATCTGGCCGAATCGCTGGCGGCGGTGTTCGACAAATACCAGGCCTACCGGCGTACGTTGCTGGAAGCGTGGGAAGCCGGCGCACAGCCGGACGACTGGCAGGCGCAATTGTGGCGGCGCCTGCAGCGCGACGGCGTGCCGTCGCGTTCGCGACTGATCGGCGATTGGCTGCAACGTTTCAGCGATGGCGCAACCACGCCGCCGGGTTTGCCGCCGCGACTGGCCGCGTTCGGCACCATCCACATTTCGCCCGATGTGCTGCGCATGCTGGCGGTGGCATCCGGGCATTGCACGCTGGATTTCTATCTGCCATCGCCCAGCGCCGAATACTGGGGCGACGTGAAGCCGCTGAAAGAGGTGCTGCGCCGGGACGGGCCGGACGCGTTGCCGCGCGCGCTGGCCGAAGCGCAATACGAAAACCCGTTGTTGCAGGCCTGGGGCGCGGCCGGCCGCGATTTCATCGCGCAATTGTATTCGTATGATCTGTTGCAGCCGCACAGCGAAGAAGACGAGTTTGTCGAACCGCATCGCGACAGCTTGCTGCATGCGGTGCAGCGCGACGTGCGGAATCGCAGCAAGCCGGAGAAGCCGGAAAACGTCGCCGGCAACGACATGTCCATCCAGGTGCATGCCTGTCATTCCAGGCTTCGCGAAATCGAAGTGCTGCATGACCGTCTGCGCGACCTGCTGGATGACCAAGCCTTCGACCCGCCGCTGCAACCGCAGGACATCGCCGTGCTTGCGCCGAACATCGGCGATTACCTGCCGCTGGCGCGCGCGGTGTTCGGCGGCTTCGGGCGCGACGACAAACGCCACATCCCGTTCACCCTGTCCGACCGCCCGCAGGCGCAATCGCATCCGCTGGTCGGCTTGTTCCTGTCGCTGCTGGAATTGCCGCAATCGCGCCGCACCGTGTCGGAAATCCGCGACCTGATCGCGGTGCCGGCGGTGATGGCCGCGCTGCAATTGCAGGAAGGCGACCTGGAACGCCTGCAACGCTGGCTCGTCGATGCCGGCGTGCGCTGGGGCGACGACGAAGCCATGCGCGAACGCCTCGGCTTCGGCCGCTGGCGCGAGCACAGCTTCGCCTTCGGCATCGACCGCCTGTTGCTGGGTTATGCCACCGGCGAGCGCGACCGCCTGATGGGCGAAGTTGCGCCGTATGCCGAACTCGAAGGCAGCGACAGCGAACGCCTCGACGCGCTGATCGGCCTGTTGAGGCGGTTGCGCGAGCTGACCGAATGGCTGCGCATGCCGCATCCGGCGATTGACTGGCAGCAACGCCTCGCGCAAGCCTTCAGCGACCTTCTGCCGGACAAGCCGCTGGACGACGACGAGCGCAATGCGCGCCGCATCATTGCCGAAGCATTGGCCGCGTTCGCACGCGAAGCCGGCGACGTGGAAGCACTGCCTTGCGAAGTGGTCGCCGCCGCACTGCGCGACGCCTTGCAAGCGCCATCGCCGCACCAGCCCTTTCTCGGCGGCGGCGTCACCTTCGCCGGCATGGTGCCGCTGCGCACGGTGCCGTTCCGCGTGATCTGCCTGCTGGGCATGGATGCCGACGCCTTTCCGCGCCGCGAACCGGGCGGCGACATCAACCGCATCGTCGATGAAATCCAGGGCGGCAAGCGCCGTCTGGGCGACCGCAGCGTGCGCGAGGACGATCGCTTCCTGTTCCTGCAATTGCTGATGGCCGCGGCCGACGTGTTCTACCTCAGCTACGGCGGCCGCGATGCCCGTGACGGCAGCCTGCGCGAGCCTTCGGCGCTGGTGTCGGAATTGCTGGATGTGGCGCAGGACTATCTGCCCGAGGGCATTGACGCGCACGAGCGCCTGCGCATCGAACACCCCTTGCAGCCGTTTTCGGCGCAGGCGTTCGGCCTGGGCGATCCGCGGCGGTTTTCGTATCGCGATGAATGGCGGCAACAAACCCGCGATGCCGGCCTGCAGGCGGCACCGGCGTTCTTTGCGCAACCGACTGGAACGGCGGAAGAAGCGGGCGCACCGACGCTGGAAGCGCTGCAATGGTTCTGGCGCAATCCGGCCAAGGCTTTCCTGCGCGATCGCCTGGGTCTGCAACTGCCGCGTGACGAAGAAAGCGAGGATGATGAGCCGCTGGGCGAGAGCCCCCTGCTGAAGCATCAACTCGCTCGGCTGCTGCTGCAAGGCGATCGCGATGAACGCGAGCTGCGCGCGCGCGGCCTGTTGCCGCCGGGCGCGGATGGAAACGACGCATACGAAGGCGCGCGCGAAATCGCGGCGCCGCTCCGTGCGGAAATGCGGGACTGGTTTGGCGATGTGCCGGAAAGCCTTGTCGAGGGAAGGCTGGACATGGAGGGTTTCGACATGGACGTGCGCCTGCCCGATGTGCATGGCGACCGTCGCGCGATTGCGCTGGCCGGTGGCCTGAAGGGCAAGTACTGGCTGCGTGTCTTGATCGAGCACCTCGCCTTCGCCAGCCTGCGCGGCGAAGCGGCGCAAACCCGGGTGTTCCAATTCGGCAAGCGCGAGGACAAGAGTGAGGGTGCAGTCTGGCGCGATTTGCCGTCCTTGCCGGTGTCGGTTGCACGCGAATGGCTCGCCGATCTGGTTGCGCTGTGGCGGCAAGGCCGATCGCGGCCATTGCCGTTCTCGCCGGACGCGGCGTTTGCCTATGCCGAAGGAATCGACAAGTCCGGCGACCGGACCAAGGCACGATCCGCAGCATGGGCGGCATTCTCGCCGTATGGCGGTTTTGGCGATGTCAAGGATCCCTGGATGCAATTGGCGTTCCGGCCGGCGGGCATGCTGGCGGACTTCGACAACGAGCAGGGTCGCGAATTCCACGATCTTGCGCTGCGCGTGTTCGACGGACCGGCGCGGGGCAAGGCATGAACGACGCAGCCCCGCGCGATCTTGCCTTCGCCCTGCCACTGTCCGGCGCGTATCTGGTCGAAGCCAGCGCCGGCACCGGCAAGACATTCACCCTGACCGCGTGGGTGTTGCGCCTGTTGCTCGAGGTCGGCATTCCGTTGCCGAAACTGCTGGTGGTCACCTTCACCCGTGCCGCCGCCGCCGAATTGCGCGAGCGTGTGCGCCGACGCCTGCGCGTGGCCGAGCGCGTGCTTGCGGGCCAGCCTGTCGAAGGCGCGGAAGCGCAGCAGACGCTGGCGCTGGTCGAACACGCGCGCAGGCAGGGCATCGACGCTGCAACGTTGCGATTGCGCCTGCAGGCCGCGTTGTTGCAATTGGACGAAGCGACGATCTCGACCATCCACGGCTTCTGCGCAAGCGCGCTGCGCGAATTCGGTTTCCTTGCCGGCGCGCTGGGCGATGACGAAGTCATCGACAATGCCGACTCGCTGTGGGAAGAGGTCGCTGCCGACCTGTGGCGCGCGGCCAGCAATGGCGTTGCGGCGGGTTTCGGTTTCCTGACCGCGCTGTGGACGACGCCGGGAGCCTTGGCGAAAAGCCTCAAGGGTCTGTGCGACCCGGCGCGCAAGTTGTTGCCGGAGACAGGCGAAACCGACATCGCGACCTGGTTGCATGGGTTGCGCGCCGATGCCAGCGCGCGTTTCGAGCGGAAACTCGACGAAAGCCGGCAGCGGACCCAGGACCAGTTGATCGAACGCGTCTGGCAGGCCAGCGCGCTGCCCCGATTCGCCGCCGCCTTGAAGCGGCGCTGGCCGCTGATGCTGGTGGACGAATTCCAGGATACCGATCCGCGGCAATGGCGGATCTTCCGCAATCTGTTCGAAGCCGAGGCCGATACCGTCTGCGCGCCCGGCCTGTTCCTGATCGGCGACCCCAAACAGGCGATCTATCGCTTCCGTGGCGGCGACCTGCCGACCTACGTGGAAGCGCGCGAATACGCACGCGCCCGCGGTGGTGAAGCCACCCTGGATGTGAACTATCGCTCGCGGCCGGCGGTGTTGAAGGCGGTGGAAACCTTGTTTGCCGCCAGTGACGATCCTTTCGTGCGCGATGACATCGTCTTCCGCCACGTGGAACCGGCGCACGCCGAAGACGAGGACGCGCTGACGATCGACGGCGCGCCGCCGCCGGGAATGATCGTGCACTGGCTGCCGCCGCCGGAGGATCCGGCAAAGAACAAGCGCGCAAAGCCCGATGACGAGGCTTCGTCGATCGCCACGACCGTGGCGGAAATCGCCAGGCTGCTCAATCACGGCAACCTGCGAGAACGTGGCGCGGTGCGCCCGCTGCGCGCGGACGACATCGCCGTGCTGGTACGCACCAATGCGCAGGCTGCGGCCGTGCGCGACGCATTGGCGCGTGCCGGAATCGCTGCGGCCACGCAGGGCAACGACAGCGTTTTCGCGTCCGCTGCCGCCGGCGAAGTGCATCTGCTGCTGGAAGCCTGCGCGCATCCGGCCGACCCGTCACGAATGCGCGCGGCCTTGGCCACGCGCCTGCTCGGCGCTTCGGCGGCGGAGATTGCCGCATTGGAAGAAAACGAAGCTGCCGCGCGGGCATGGCAAGCGAAACCGGAACAGGCATTGCTGGCGTGGCAGCAACGCGGCCCCTTGCCGGCGCTGTTGCCGTTCCTGACCGCACGTTCGTCGCAACTGCTGCGTGAAGACGGCGGCGCGCGCCTGTTGACCGATGCGCTGCATCTGGCCGAACTGCTGCAGGCCGAGGCACCCATGCGGCACGGCGTGCATGGCTTGCTGCGCTGGTATCGGCAACAGTGCGCAACGCGCCCCGGCCATGATGCCGCGGCACTGCGGCTGGATTCCGACGCGCAGGCCGTGCAGGTGGTGACGCTGCACAAGAGCAAGGGCCTGGAGTATTCGGTGGTGTTCCTGCCGTTTGCCGCGTTTGCGGGCGGCAGCGGCAGCGGCGGCGTGCGCAGCGCGCAACTGACTGAAGGCGGGCAGCCGGCAAGTTACTTCCATTGCACGCGCGGCAGTGGAAAGCACCGGGAAATGCTGCTGGGAAGCCCGTCGCATCACGACGAATGGCTGCAACGCAGCAATGACGACGACCGTGCCGAAGACCTGCGCCTGCTCTACGTTGGCTTGACCCGTGCAAGACACGCCTTGCACCTGACCTGGGGCCATGGCCACGACTCCAACGACACCGCATTGCAATGGCTGTTGCACCATGGCGAGAAGGCGGGCCGCAAGAACGACAAGCTGCAACCGGACGGCATGCGCGAACGCATCGAGCAACTCGCCGCCGGATCCGGCGGCAGCATCGTGGTCCGGCCGATGTCGGCAACCGATGCGGTTGCCGAGCCGCTGCAACACCGCGGCGCGAGTGCGGAGAAAACGCCTGCCGCCCGCCAGGCAATTCGCAGCCTGCGTACCACCGCCGGCCAATACAGCTTCTCCGGCCTGCGCGCACGTCATGCGGAATCCCTGCCCACGCGCGGTGCCGACGACGAGGACAACCCGATCACCCTGCGCGGCGCGGATTTCGGCAATGCCGTGCATGCGGTGCTGGAGGCGACCGACTTCAGCGCATGGCGCGGCATGACCGCCGCGCCAGAGTCGCAACGCCGCAACGTTGCCGATGCCTTGGCCGAATTCGGCCTGAAGCCCACGCCAACCAACATCGCCCAGACCGGTGCGCTGGTTGCCGCCGCATTGAACGCGCCGCTGCCGGGCAGCGTCACCTTGTCCCGGCTCGATGCTTCGCGGCGCGTGACGGAAATGGAGTTCCATTTCAGGCTGGGCAAGACCGGCTTGCCTGCGCTGCATGCGCTGCTGGAGCAACACGGCTACCCGCGCGCCCACCCGCCGGCGCACGGTGGCGAGATCGAAGGCTTGATGCACGGTTACATCGACCTGGTTTATCGCGATGAGGCAGGTGCCTTCCACGTGCTCGACTACAAGACCAACGACTTGCGCGGCGATTACCGCACCGGCAGCTTGCGCGAAGCGGTGGCGCAGAACGATTACGACCTGCAATACCTGATCTATCTGGTTGCCCTGCAACGCTGGTTGAAGCTGCGCTTCGGCAAGCATTACGATGCCGGCAAACACCTGGGCGGCGCGGTTTATCTGTTCCTGCGCGGCCTGCAGCCCGGCGATGGCGCAAGCGGCATCCACCGCGATCGCCCGCCGCAAGCCTTGATCGATGCAGTGGATGCGCTGTTCGATGGAGGCACGGCATGAGCACAGGCGACGCCCTGCATGCGCTGCATCGCCAGCAAGCCTTGCGCGATGTCGATATGGCCTTCGCTGCATTGCTGGACCGCCTGAAGGGCGGCGGCGAGGTGCAACTGGCCGGCGCGTTGGCAATGCGCGCCATTGCCCTGGGCCACAGCGGTTTCGCACTGGACAAGGCGCAATGCTTGCTGGAAGAACTGCAAGCCGAGGCCGAATTGCCGGCCGCCGGCGACTGGCAAGCCGCACTGCGGGCCAGCGATCTGGTCGCCAGCGACACGCAAACATCCGTGCCCCTGGTGTTCGAACACGGCCGTGTTTCGCTGCGCCGCTATGCGCGTTACGAAGCCGATCTGGTGCAACGCCTCCTGCAGCGCAAGGCGGCAGACACGAACGCGCCGGAAAGCACCAGCAAACAGAAACTCGGCGCCTTGCGCCAACTGTTCGCCCTGCCCACGCCGGAACTCGACCGCCAGGCACTGGCCGCATGGCTGGCTTTGCGACAGAAATTGCTGCTGCTGACCGGCGGCCCCGGCACCGGCAAGACCACCGCGGTGGCGCGCATGCTGGCGTTGCTGCTGGCCGGCGACAAGGCACCGCGCATCGCATTGGCTGCACCGACGGGCCGTGCCGCCGCGCGCCTGGGCGAGGCCATCGCAAGCTCCGTGCAGCGTGACGTGGAAGCCGGCCGCCTCGACGCCGCGCTGGCGCAGGCGATTCCGCAACAAGCGCAAACCCTGCACCGCCTGCTTGGCTGGCGCAGCGGTTCGGTCGAATTCCGCCATCACGCCGACAACCCGTTGCCGTTCGACGTGGTCATAGTCGATGAGGCCTCGATGATCGATTTGCCGTTGATGGCGAAACTGGTGGGCGCCGTGCGCGACGCCGCGACGTTGATCCTGATTGGCGACCCCGACCAGTTGCCCGCCGTCGAGGCCGGCGATGTACTCGGCGCATTGTGCGATGCCTCTGGTGATGGCGCGACATTGCCGCCGGCCTTGTCCGCACTCGCCACGGCGGAACTGCAGGCACAAGTTCCCGCCACGCAAATCGCCGCGCCGTTGTCCGGTCACCGCGTGCACCTGCAACGCGCGTACCGCCAGGCCGGCTCGGCGCGCTTGATGCAATTGGCGAAAGCCACCGGCAGCGGCAATGCCGACGCCGTGATCGCCGCGCTGCGCGACAACGGCGAAGGTGTGCGGTGGCGCGAGGGCGATGCAAGGCAACTGGAAGCTGCATTGGCGGAGTTCGCCTTGCCCGCCTATCGCGACATGCTGGCCGCGCCGGATCCGCAAAGCGCACTGCAATTGTCCACGCGCGTGCGCGTGCTGACCGCATTGCGCAATGGCCCGTTCGGTGCGGCAGCATGGAATGCGTGGTTCGCGCGCAAGCTGGGCGGCAACAGCGCATCGCCGTGGTTTCATGGCCGGCTGGTGATGGTCACCGCCAACGATTACCGCTTGAACCTGTTCAATGGCGACACCGGCATCGCCTGGCAGGACGAGAACGGCGACATCGCGGTCTGGTTCGAACGCCATGCCGCACCGTGGCGGCCGGCGCAACTGCCCGCGCACGAAACCGCCTTCGCCGGCACCGTGCACAAGGCGCAGGGTTCCGAGTTCGACCGCATCGCCCTGATCCTGCCGGACACCGACGCGCGCGTGCTCAACCGCGAACTGGTCCATACCGCATTGACCCGCGCCCGCAGCGAAGCCCTGCTGTGGGCCGGCGAACGCAGCCTGCGCGAGGCCATTGGCCGCCGCAGCCGCCGCGATACCGGGCTGCGCGCGCGGTTCTCGGTTAACATGCCCGCCCCGCAATGAGGAACGCCGGCCGTGGCCGAGAAAAACAACGCCGTCAGCCGCGAACAAGCCGAAGACGCCGTGCGCACCCTGCTGCGCTGGGCCGGTGAAGACCCCGCGCGCGAAGGACTGCTGGACACGCCCAAGCGAGTGGTCGAAGCCTACGGCGACTGGTTCAGCGGCTACGCCGAAGACCCGCGCGAATTCCTCGAACGCACCTTCGAGGAAGTGGCCGGCTACGACGAGATGATCGTGCTGCGCGACATCGAATACGAAAGCCATTGCGAACACCACATGGCCCCGATCATCGGCCGCGCCCACGTGGGTTACATCCCCGACGGCAAGGTGGTGGGCATCAGCAAGCTGGCGCGCGTGGTCGAAACCTACGCGCGCCGCTTCCAGGTGCAGGAAAAGATGACCGCGCAGATCGCCCAGTGCATCCAGCAGGTGCTGCAACCGCTGGGCGTGGCGGTGGTGGTCGAGGGCGCGCACGAATGCATGACCACCCGCGGCGTGCACAAGCGCGGCGTCAGCATGGTCACCTCGAAGATGCTGGGCACCTTCCGCGACGACGCCCGCACCCGCAGCGAATTCCTGCGCTTCATCGAAGCGGGCCAGCACAAGCGCTGACGGCGCGAGAACCGCGGCCTGCGAGCAATGGTTGGCTTGTGCAATCAGGCCGTGGCAGCAAGCCCAGGCGCGCTTGTCATGAATCCACGCCGGCCCCGTCATCATCCGGACGGGTCGGCATGCGTGACGGGCAAGGTTCCGCAGCGGGGAAGTCCAGCCATCCGGTTCGCCCGATCATGGCGATCCAGGCTGACATGGTGGACTCATGGATCACATGTCATGCTTGCCGCCCCTTGGGCCTGTCGGCAATGCATGAAACTGGCCGTCCTTTCCCGCAACAGCAAGTTGTATTCGACCCGGCGTTTGGTCGAGGCGGCGCGTGCGCAGGGGCATAGCGTGCGGGTGCTGGATCCGTTGCGCTGCTATCTGCGCATTGCCAGCGATGGTTTCGCGATGCATTACGGCGGCAAGCCGCTGGCCGGATACGACGCGGTGATACCGCGCATCGGCGCGTCAGTGACGCGCTATGGCACCGCGGTGTTGCGGCAGTTCGAATTGATGGACACCTACACGCCCAATCCGTCCGATGCGATTTTGCGCGCGCGCGACAAATTGCGTGCGCATCAGTTGCTGGCCAGCCAGGGTATCGGCCTGCCGGCAACGGTCAGCGGCGACAGCCCCGACGACACTGCCGATCTGCTGTCGATGCTGGGCCCGCCGCCGCACGTGATCAAGTTGAACGAGGGCGCGCAGGGTGCGGGGGTGATGCTGACCGAGAAACCGGCGGCGTCGCGCGCGGCGGTCGAGGCCTTGCGCGGGCTGTACGCCAATTTCATCGTGCAGGAATTCGTGGCCGAGGCCGAAGGTGCGGACCTGCGTTGTTTCGTGGTCGGCCAGCGGGTGGTCGCCAGCATGCGCCGACAGGCGCCGGAGGGCGATTTCCGCTCCAACCTGCATCGGGGCGGCAGTGCCGAGGCGGTGGTGGCCACCGAGGAAGAAAAGGCGGTGGCGATCCGTGCCGCGCAGGTGCTGGGGCTGCAGGTGGCCGGCGTGGACCTGATCCGTTCGGTGCGCGGGCCGCTGGTGCTGGAGGTCAATTCGACCCCCGGCCTGGAGGGCATCGAGGCGGTGTGCCAGTGCGACATTGCCGCCGAGGTCGTCCGGTTCACGGCGGATCGCGGGAAAATTATCCATTGAATATCAAATGGTTGCGGGAATTCGGGGCAAAACCTGGCTGGCTAACGAAATTTTTAACCTTGGTTTAATCGCCCCCCCGCTAGCCTTCCCCTCACCGCAATGCTGCACGCTCCTCGTGTGTCAGGACTGGAAACGACAGGATTACGGTAAATCGGGGTTGTACTTTGCCCGGGCCGGGGACGCCGGCCCGGGCGTTTTTCTGGTGTTTCGTCCATTGGCGCAGCGACGGGGAACCGCCGCGCGGGTCCGGCGGTCGATAGCACTCCCTGCAACGCGAACAGGAAAACCGCATGCGCATTCTCGTCATCGAAGACAACAGCGACATCGCCGCCAACCTGGGTGACTACCTGGAAGACCGCGGCCACACGGTCGATTTCGCCGCCGACGGCGTCACCGGCCTGCACCTGGCGGTGGTGCACGAGTTCGACGCCATCGTGCTGGACCTCAACCTGCCGGGCATGGACGGGCTGGAGGTCTGCCGCAAGTTGCGCAACGAAGCGCGCAAGCAGACGCCGGTGCTGATGCTGACCGCGCGCGACGCGCTGGAGAACAAGCTGGCCGGTTTCGATTCCGGCGCCGACGATTACCTGGTCAAGCCGTTCGCCCTGCAGGAGGTGGAAGTGCGCCTCAACGCGCTGGCGCGGCGCGGCAAGGGCGTGCAGACCCGCGAGCTGCAAGTGGGCGACCTGGAATACAACCTGGACACGCTGGAAGTGCGCCGCCAGGGCAAGCTGCTGCAACTCAACCCGACCGCGCTGAAGATCCTGCAGGCGCTGATGGAAGCCTCGCCGGCGGTGGTGACCCGGCAGGAGCTGGAAACCCGCGTCTGGGGCGAGGAACTGCCGGATTCGGACAGCTTGCGCGTGCATATCCACGGCCTGCGCGCGGTGGTGGACAAGCCCTTCGACGTGCCGATGATCCAGACCCGCCACGGCATCGGCTATCGCATCGCCGCGCCCGATGGCAGCAACTGATCCGGCGAAAACCACGGGTGCGGAAGGCAGGCGACGGGCGTTCCGGCGGCGGCTGCGTTCGCGCATCATCCTGTCGTTCTTCCTGCTCGGCACCGGGCTGGCGGTGCTGTTTGCAATCGCCACGATCTGGGCCAGCCAGTACATCCAGAACAAGCTGATCGAAGACGTGATGAACCGCAACATCGAAACGATGGCGCGGTCCTACGCGGAAAACCCGGATGCCAGGCCCACGCTTCAAGTCGAACAGATGTACGCGCGCGCGGTGAACCCCAACGACCCGGAAGCCGTGGCGCGGCTGGTCCGCGATTTCCCCGGCTGGGAAAAGATGCCGGACGGCATCGAGGGCTACAGCGGCACCGACGAATCCAACCAGCCGATGGCCTACAAGGTAGCCGTGCGCAAGACGCCGAACGCCTGGTTCTTCTTCGCCTACGAAACCACCCGCGCCAACCTCGCGCAGAACCGCATGGTGGTGTGGCTGTACGCGGCGGTGGCCTTGTTCGCGGTGCTGTCGCTGCTGATCGGCTGGTGGTCCGCGTCGAAGGTGATGAGCCCGGTGTCCGAGCTGGCCGCGCGCCTGCGCGCCTATCGCGGCAGCGAGAACCCCAAGGCGCTGGCCCCGCATTTCCCCGAGGACGAAGTGGGCGAACTGGCCAGGGCGCTGGACGACTATTCCGCGCGCCTGACCGAAGTCGTCCAGCGCGACCGCGAATTCAACGCCGACGTCAGCCACGAACTGCGCACGCCGCTGGCGGTGATCCGCGGCGCGACCGAACTGCTGCTGACCAAGCCCGACCTGGACGAAAAACTGCGCCAGCGCCTGCAACGCATCCAGCGCGCCGAACAGCAATGCACCGACCTGATCGGCTCGCTGCTGCTGCTGTCGCGCAACGAACGCGGCCACGGCAATTCGCTGGTGGCCAAGGTCGTCGAACAACTGCTGGACGCGCACCGCGCGCAACTGGGCGGCAAATCCTTGCGCCTGCGCATGGAAGGCGAAGCCGCGCTGTCCATCGATGCGCCCGAGTCGGTGTTGTCCGTTGCGCTGGGCAATCTGATCGGCAACGCAGTCAAGTACACGCAGGAAGGCGAAGTGCTGGTGCGCCTGCTGCCCCACGCGGTGGAAGTGGTCGATAGCGGCCCGGGCCTGAGCGAAGAAGATGCCGCGCGTTTGTTCGAGCGCGGCTATCGCGGCACCCATGCCGGCCAATCGCAGGGTGGCGGCATCGGCCTGTCGATCGTCAGCCGCCTCTGCGCCCTGTACGGCTGGCAAGCCAGCGTGCGTCCGCGCAACGACGGCCACAGCGGCGCCGTGGCGAGTTTGCGCTTCATGGCCGCAACATGAGCGCCTGCGACGCTTCTACAACACGATCCAGAAACACCCGTAACTGCGCCGCAAGCCGAACACCGTGCGCGAAGGCGTGGCGCTGTTGCGCAAGGTCTGTTCAAGACGCAAACCCACCGGTCGCAGGGGGCGGGGCGGGGTAGGGGCGATGTCCGCATTGGCCAATTCGTCCGTGGCCTCGCCCGCGATGGCATCATCCTCGACAACCGGCGACGGCTCCGGCCGGATCGGCGCAATGTCCACCAAGGGCCGCTGAACCACCGCTTCCAGCCGGTCCATGATGCGATTGGCGGCGACGTCGGAAGTGTTGTTCCAGAAATAGACCCCGGCCAGCTTGTTGGCGTCCTGCGCATTGACCGCCGCACTGATGCGATACACCAGGTCGCGCAGCGTACGCGCGCACACGGTGTTGCTTGACGTGGCCGCCGCCGCTGCCGTGCGCGCATCAGGCAGGCGATCCATCGCGCCCAGATCCTCGCAACGGCGGTCGGTCAGGAGGGTGCCGCCATCCATCGTCGTGCAACGGTGCACCACCTGCGCCTGTACCGGCGCGCACGCCAGCCACGCAGCCACTGCCGCAAGCAACAACAACGGCAGTGGGGAAAGAAGGCGCATGCAAGGCCGGATGGACGGGATGTGCGAGTGTAACCGCGCCGCCTCCCTCTCCCCTTGTGGAAGAGGGAGAGGCCGACATGCTGCTCCGATGGCCAACTCCCGGCCCGGCGCAGCGCGCCGGCCATCCTCACCCCAGCCGCGCCAGCACCATCTGCGTGGGCCTGGCCAGGTTCAGTGTGTAGAAATGCAGCGACGGCGCGCCGCCGTCCAGCAGGCGCCGACACAGTTTCGCCACGATGTCCGCGCCGAATTCGCGGATGCCTTCCGCATCGTCGCCCAGCGCCAGCATCCGCTTCTCCACCCAGCGCGGGATTTCCGCGCCGCATTGCTCGGAAAACCGCCGCAACTGGCTGAAGTTGGAAATCGGCATCACCCCCGGCACGACCGGCACGTTGACGCCCAGCTTGCGCACCGCGTCAACGAAGTGGAAATACGCATCGGCGTTGTAGAAATACTGGGTGATCGCCCCGTCCGCGCCGGCCTCCACCTTGGCCTTGAAATGGCGCAGGTCGGCCAGTGCATCGCTGGCCTGCGGATGGGTCTCCGGGTAGGCGGCCACCTCGATGTGGAAATGGTCGCCGTGCTCGGCACGGATGAACTGCACCAACTCCGCCGCATAACGCAGGTCGCCGGCATGGCCCATGCCCGAAGGCAAGTCGCCGCGCAGCGCGACGATGCGCCGGCAACCGATGGCACGGTACAGCTTGAGCAACTCGCCGATTTCCGCGCGCGTGCCACCCACGCATGACAGATGCGGCGCGGCATCGAGGCCGTGGTCCTGCTTGAGTTGGCGCACGGTCTCGGCCGTGTAACTCAAGGTGGAGCCACCCGCGCCAAACGTGCAGGAAACGTAATCCGGTGCGTAGCGCTTCAACCTGCCCGCCGTGCGGTCAAGTTGCAAGCGCTGTTCGTCGGTTTTCGGTGGATAGAACTCGAAAGAGACGGAAGTCTGCATCAGCGTGTCCGAAGGTTTGGTCGGTACCCGTCATTGCCGCCACCGGCGCTTGTGCCGAGATGACGGGCAAGAGCAAATCAGTACCGGTAATGCTCCGGCTTGAACGGGCCTTCCACCGGCACGCCGAGGTAGTTGGCCTGGTCTTCGGTCAACTTGGTCAGCTTCACGCCGATCTTTTCCAGATGCAGGCGCGCGACTTCCTCGTCCAGCTTCTTCGGCAGGATATGGACCTTGGGGCCGTACAAATCCCTGTTCGCCCACAGGTCGATCTGCGCCAGGGTCTGGTTGGAGAACGAATTGCTCATCACGAAGCTGGGGTGGCCGGTGGCGCAGCCCAGATTGACCAGGCGGCCTTCGGCCAGCAGGAAGATCGAATGGCCGTTCGGCAGGTCGAAGCGGTCCACCTGCGGCTTGATGTTGACCTGCTTGATGCCGGCCAGCGCCTTCAAGGCATCGACCTGGATCTCGTTGTCGAAGTGGCCGATGTTGCAGACGATGGCCTGGTCCTTCATCGCCTGCATGTGCTGCACGGTGATGATGTCCTTGTTGCCGGTGGTGGTGACGTAGATGTCGGCGATGCCGAGAGTGTCCTCGACGGTCTTGACTTCGTAGCCTTCCATCGCCGCCTGCAGCGCGCAGATCGGGTCGATCTCGGTGACGATGACGCGCGCGCCATACGCCCGCAGGCTGTGCGCCGAACCCTTGCCCACGTCGCCGTAGCCGCAGACCACGGCCACTTTGCCGGCCAGCATCACGTCCATCGCGCGCTTGAGGCCGTCGGCCAGCGATTCGCGGCAACCGTAGAGGTTGTCGAACTTGCTCTTGGTGACCGAGTCGTTGACGTTGATCGCCGGCACCAGCAATTTGCCCTGTTCGGCGAGCTGGTACAGGCGATGCACGCCGGTGGTGGTTTCCTCGGACACGCCCTTCCAGTCGGCGACCACGCGCGTCCAGTAGCCGGGGCGCTCGGTGGCGACGCGCTTGAGCAGGTTCTTGATGACCTGCTCTTCGTGGCTGCCGGAAGCGGAGTTCACCCAGCTTTCGTCGCCTTTTTCCAGCTCGTAACCCTTGTGGATCAGCAAGGTCACGTCGCCGCCGTCATCGACCACCAGTTGCGGGCCGAGAAAGCCGCCGTTGCCGTCGGGGAAGCTCAGCGCATCGAGCGTGCAATCCCAATACTCCTCCAGCGTTTCGCCCTTCCACGCGAACACCGGCGTGCCGGTGGCGGCGATCGCGGCAGCGGCGTGATCCTGGGTCGAGAAGATGTTGCACGAAGCCCAGCGCACGTCGGCGCCGATGTCCTTCAGCGTTTCGATCAGCACCGCGGTCTGGATGGTCATGTGCAGGCTGCCGGTCACGCGCACGCCCTTCAGCGGGGTGCTGGCGGCATGCTTGCGGCGGATCGACATCAGGCCGGGCATCTCGTGCTCGGCGATGTCCAGTTCCTTGCGGCCCCAGTCGGCCAGCGAAATGTCGGCGACCTTGTAGTCGCCATCTTGCGAGAAGCTCTTCAGTTGCGCGTTCACGGGCAATGTCTCCGGTTTCGTACTTTCCCGTCGTCATGCGGGAAAGCGGGGTGAAAGCAAACCGGGCGCCGTTGCGAAGTCGCGCTGCCGAGCCTGGCCGTGATGCGGGTTCCCACCCGCTGCGGTCGCAGCGCCCCTCGGCAGCGATGCGCATTGTATCTCTTGTTCCGCATGAAAAGATGGATATGCGCGGTACCTGTACCTGGTACCGGCCTGCAATTGGCATTGCGATGGTTGCGCATGGAAGCGCCTGCGCAATGCTGCACTGCATCGGTTAGGCTCTTCGGCCGGCCCTCCCCACCACGCACACCGATGACCGACGTGCCGCCGCCTGCAGAACGCCCGCTCCAGTTCGCCGCCGCCGATACCCCGCTGCGCGAGGACGTGGGCCGCCTGGGTGCCCTGGTCGGCGACTTGCTGGCCGAACAGGTATCACCGCAATTCCTGGCCGAAGTGGAGCGCGTGCGTACCACCGCGATCGCGCGGCGGCAGAACGGCGATGCGATGGAAGCGCTGGCCGCGTTGCTGGCCGGCCTTGCGCCGGCACATGCCGAACAGTTGATACGCGCCTTCAGCACCTATTTCCAGGTGGTCAATCTGGCCGAGCGCGTGCATCGCATCCGCCGCCGCCGCGATTACCAGCGCCAGGGGGGCGCACCGCAGCCGGAAGGCCTGCACGACAGCCTGTTGAAGCTGAAAGCACAGGGCGTGGATCTGCCCGAGTTGCGCGACTGGCTGCCGCGGATCGACGTGGAGCCGGTGTTCACCGCGCACCCGACCGAAGCGGTGCGGCGCGCGCTGCTGATCAAGGAACAACTGATGGCGGCCAGCCTGATCGACGCGCTGGACGACCACCTGACCCCGCACGAGAAGCAAGCCGACGCCGCGCGCTTCCGCATGGCGTTGACGTCCGCCTGGCAGACGGCCGATTCCTCGCCGGTGCGGCCGGGCGTGGAAGACGAACGCGAACACGTCGGTTTCTACCTGACCGAAGTGCTGTACCGGGTGATCCCGGTGTTCTATGAAACCCTGGACACCGCGCTGCGCGAAACCTTTGGCGAAAGCGTCGAATTGCCGCGCCTGCTGCGCTTCGGCACCTGGGTCGGCGGCGACATGGACGGCAACCCGAACGTCGATGCCAATACCGTTCGCGGCACCTTGCTGGCGCAGCGCGAGTCGATCCTGCGCAAGTACATCAGGGAGCTGGAAAGCCTGGCGACCCTGCTCAGCCAATCGGACACCATCGTCGCGGTCACGCCGGAAGTGCGTCAGCGCATCGGCGAATACCGCGCGCGGGTGCCGCAGGCCGACGCGCTTTCGCGCCCGCGCCACGCCGACATGCCGTATCGCCTGCTCAACGACCTGATGCGCGCGCGCCTGCAAGGCACGCTGGAAGGCGCAGCCCACGGTTATGCCGCGCCGGAAGGCTTGATTGCCGACATCGAATTGATCCTGCGCAGCCTGCAGGCCAATCGCGGCACGCATGCCGGCGGCTTTGCGGTACGGCGCCTGCTGTGGCGCGTGCGCACCTTCGGCTTTCATCTGGCGCGGCTGGACGTGCGTCAGGAATCCAGCATCCACGCGCGCGCCGTCGCCGCCGCACTGGGCGACGCAAAGTGGGAACAACGCGATGCGGTGGAACGCGCCGCGCTGCTGGCCGACTACGCCGGCGGTGCGAAGCCGTTGCCTGCCAGCAACGAAGAAAGCAATCCGAAACTGGACGCCGTGTTCGCCGCATTGGCCGAAGCGCGCCGCGTGCACGGCGGTGATGCACTGGGCGCGTACATCATCAGCATGGCGCACAACCGCGCCGACGTGCTGACGGTGCTGGCGCTGGCGCGGCGCGGCGGGCTGGTCGATGGCGACGGCAAGGTGCCGCTGGACATCGCGCCCTTGTTCGAGACCATCGACGACCTCGGCCACGGCCCGGCGGTATTGCGCGACCTGGCCGCCGACCCGGTGTATCGCGCGCATCTGGCCGCGCGCGGCAACGTGCAGATGGTTATGCTGGGTTATTCCGACAGCGGCAAGGACGGCGGCATCGCCGCCTCGCGCTGGGGTTTGCAGCGCGGGCAGGTGGAACTGCTGGAAACCGCCGCCGAACTGGGCATCAAGCTGACCTTCTTCCACGGCCGCGGCGGTTCGATCAGCCGTGGCGGCGGCAAGACCCCGCGCGCGGTCGAGGCCTCGCCGCGCGGCAGCGTCGATGGCCGCTTGCGCGTGACCGAACAGGGCGAAGTGATCCACCGCAAGTACGGCATCCGCGCGCTGGCGCTGCGTTCGCTGGAACAATCCGCCGGCGCGGTGCTGCTGTCGAGCCTGCGCCCGCGCCCGCCGGAACCGCGTGAAGCCGGCTGGCGTGCGGCGATGGACAAGGTGGCCGAAGCCAGCAGCCGCGCCTATCGCGACTTCGTCGGCGCGCCGCGCTTCATGGAGTATTTCCGCAATGCCACGCCGATCGACGTGATCGAACGCATGACGTTGGGCTCGCGGCCGTCGCGGCGACTGGGACAGGACGCGGCATTGACCAACCTGCGCGCGATTCCGTGGGTGTTCGCGTGGAGCCAGGCGCGTGCGGGCATTCCCGGCTGGTACGGCGTCGGCAGCGGCTTGCAGGCGGTGGCCGATGCCGGCGGCGAAGCCACGCTGCACGAAATGGCGCGCGACTGGCCGTTCTTCCGCACCTTCCTCGACGACATCTCGATGGTGCTGGCGAAAGGCGACATCGGCATTGCCGAGATGTTCTCGCGCCTGTCCGGCCCGCTGCACGATGCGTTCTTCCCGCGCATCCGCAACGAACGCGCGCTGACCTGCGAATGGGTGCTGAAACTGCTGGGCGACGAACGCCTGCTGCAGCACGACCCGCGCCTGGCGCTGTCGATTCGCCTGCGCAACCCCTACGTTGACCCGATCAGCGTGATGCAGGTCGATCTGCTGTCCCGCTGGCGTGCCGCCGGCCGCGACGACGAATCGCTGCTGCGCGCCCTGGTCGCCAGCGTCAACGGCGTGTCGCAGGGCGTGCAGAACACGGGTTGAACCGCGCAAATCCTCAAGCGACCAGATCCGGATCCTCGCCCAGCCGCTGCCCGCGTTCCAGCGGCACGAAGACGGCCATGTCCTCGGCATCCAGCGCGAAATCGAAGATGTCGATGTTCTCGGCGATGCGCGCCGGGCTGGACGACTTGGGGAACACCACGTTGCCCAGTTGCATGTGCCAGCGCAGCACCACTTGCGCGGCGCTCTTGCCGTGCTTGCGCGCGATGGCCTGGATGGCCGGGTCGCCGAGCAGTTCGCCGCCTTGCGCGAGCGGGCTCCAGGCTTCGGTGACGATGCCGCGCGCGGCGTGGTAGTCGCGCAGCGCGGCCTGCTGCAGCCACGGGTGCAGTTCGATCTGGTTGACCACCGGCGTCACCCCGGTTTCGCCGATGATCAGGTCCAGGTCGGGGATGCGGAAGTTCGACACGCCGATCGATTTGACCTTGCCGGCAGCGCGCGCTTCGATCAGCGCCTTCCAGGTTTCCAGTGTCTTGCCCTTGGCCGGGCACGGCCAGTGGATCAGGTACAGGTCAACGAAATCCAGGCCGAGTTTCGACAGGCTGGTATCCAGCGCACGCAAGGCGCTGTCGTGGCCCTGGTCGCTGTTCCACAGCTTGGTGGTGATGAACAGCTCGTCGCGGGCGATGCCCGATTGTGCGATGGCCGCGCCCACGCCTTCTTCGTTGCGGTAGATCGTCGCCCCGTCGATGTGGCGATAGCCCAGATCGAACGCGGCACGCACCGCCTGCGCGGCGTCGGCGGCCGGAATCCGCCAGGTACCCAACCCGAATTGCGGGATGGCGCGGCCGTCGTTGAGGGGCAGGGTGGGAACACGGGTCATGGGCAGGTCCTCGTGATTATCGAGCCAAATATCGCAGGTGCGCACCACACTCAGCCATCCAACTCGGCCCAGCGTGCGTAGGCGGCATCCAGTTGCTGTTGCAGCGCGGCCAGTTGCTGGTTGGCTTCGGCGATCTTCGCGGCCGGTCGCTGGAAGAAGGCCGCGTCGTTCATCGCTTCGCTGCGCGCGGCGATGTCTGCTTCCAGTGATTCGATCCGCGCCGGCAACCGTTCCAGTTCGCGCTGGTCCCTGTAGCCGAGTTTTTTCTTCGCGGCCGGCGTATTTGCGCTGTCCGACCCGGCTGCAACCGGCGCGGCGGTTTCATCCTTCTTCGCGGCCGGAGGCTGGGAAGGCGCGGGCCGCTGTCGCAACCAATCAGTATAGCCGCCGACGTATTCGCCCAGCCTGCCATCGCCTTCCAGCACCAGCGTGCTGGTCACCACGTTGTCGAGGAAATCGCGGTCGTGGCTGACCAGCAGCAGCGTGCCCTTGTAGTCGCCAAGCAGTTCCTCCAGCAGTTCCAGCGTTTCCACGTCCAGGTCGTTGGTCGGTTCGTCCATCACCAGCAGGTTGGAGGGCTGCGCGAACAGCCGCGCCAGCAACAGGCGGTTGCGCTCGCCGCCGGACAGGCGCGTGATCGGCGCGCGCGCGCGTTCGGGCGTGAACAGGAAATCCTGCAGGTAGCCGATGGCATGCTTGCGCGCGCCGTTGATCTCGACGTAATCGCGGCCCTCGGCGACGTTTTCCAGCGCGTTGCGGGTTTCGTCCAGTTGGCTGCGGTGCTGGTCGAAATAGGCGATCTGCAGGCCGGTACCGGGGTTCACTTCGCCGGCATCGGGTTTCATCTCTCCCAGCAGGATTTTCAGCAGCGTCGATTTGCCTGCGCCGTTGGGGCCGATGATGCCGACGCGGTCGCCGCGCATGATCGTGGTGGAAACGTCTTGCAGCAGCACGCGCCCACCGAAGGCTTGCGAGACGTGCGTGGCCTCGATCACCTTGCGCCCGCCGCCTTGCGCCTGCGCGGCCTCCATCTTCACATTGCCGGACAGCTCGCGGCGTTGCGCGCGCTCGCGGCGCAGCGCCTGCAACGCGCGCACGCGGCCTTCGTTGCGGGTGCGGCGCGCCTTGATGCCCTGGCGTATCCACACTTCCTCCTGCGCCAGCAGCTTGTCGAAGCGTGCGTTTTCCATCGCCTCGGCATGCAGGCGTTCCTCGCGGCGGCGCAGGTAGTTGTCGTGGTCGCCGGGCCAGCTGGTCAGCTTGCCGCGGTCGATCTCGACGATGCGCGTGGCCAGCGCGCGCAGGAAGCCGCGATCGTGGGTGACGAAGATCAGGCTGCCGGCGAAGGACTTCAGGAAACCTTCCAGCCAGTCGATCGCCTCGATGTCCAGGTGATTGGTCGGTTCGTCCAGCAGCAGCACGTCGGGCTTGCGCACCAGCGCCTGCGCCAGCAGCACGCGCCGCTTCATGCCGCCGGACAACGCGGCAAAATCGATCGCACCGGGCAGTTCCAGTTGTTCGATCACCTGGCCGATGCGGCGGTCGATATCCCAGCCGTGGCGCGCTTCGATCCGCGCCTGCAACGCGCCGAGCCGTTGCATGTCGCCGCGATCCAGCGCGTGGTGGTAGGCGGCCAGCAGTTCGCCGATGTCGCCCAGGCCCTGCGCGACCACGTCGAACACGCTGCCATGCGCGTCCTGCGGCACTTCCTGCGCCATGCGCGCGACCACCACGCCCGATTGTAGGCGGATTTCGCCATCGTCCGGTTGCAGTTCGCCGGCGATCAATTTCATCAGGGTGGATTTGCCGGCGCCGTTGCGGCCGACGATGCACACGCGCTCGCCGCGTTCTATCGACAGGTCAACGCCGTCAAGCAGCAGCGGCCCGCCGACGCCGTAGTCGAGGCCTTGGAGTTGGATCAGGGACATGCGCCAATTGTAAGCCGCACCGACTAAACCTTTTGCACACGCCCTGCATCCCAATGGCATGCTGACCGCCGCCATGATCGCCCCGACCACCGATACCCCTGCCGATGCGGCCGTGGCCGCCGACCACGCGCTGGCGCGGCAGGCTGCCGGTGGCGACGTGGCCGCGTTTGAAGCGCTGTACCGCCGTCACGCCGGCCGCGTGCACGGCGTCATCGTGCGGCTGGTGGGCATGCATGGCGCACGTGCCGAGGATCTGGCCCAGGAGGCCTTCGTCCGTGCCTGGCAGGCACTGCCACGGTTCCGCTTTGAAAGCGCCTTCACCACCTGGCTGCACCGGCTGGCGGTCAACACCGCGCTGATGGACCTGCGCAGCCGCCGCAACGGCCCGCGCTTCGACGATGATGGCGACGACATGTTGGCCGACATCGGCAGCGCCGACACCGCCGGCCACGCCACGGCGCTGTCGCTGGATCTGGAACGCGCCGTCGCCACGCTACCGCCGCGCGCCCGCGCGGTGCTGGTGCTGCACGACGTGGAAGGCTGGAAACACGAGGAAATCGCCGCCGAACTGGACATGGCCGTGGGCAGTTCCAAGGCGCAATTGCACCGCGCGCGGCAACTGCTGCGCGCGCGGCTGGGAGACAAGGGATGAACATTCGCGACGACAACGACGACATGCTCAACGACGATGGCATGCTGCGCTGGCAACTGCGCGGCCTGCGCCACGACATCGAGCCGTCGCGCGACCTGTGGCCCGGCATTGCCGCGCGCATCGCCACGGCAACGCCCGCGCAGACAAGCGCGCCGCGCGTCGCCGCGTCGCCGCGTCGCCGCGCGATGCGCTGGCTGCCGGCGGCGATGGCCGCCTCGCTGCTGCTGGCTGCCGGCCTGTTCTGGCATCAGCCCGGCATCGCTCCGCCCGCGGCTGCCGGCGACGCGCTGATCCAGCGCGAAGCCATCGCCTTGTCGCGGCACTACCGGGGCGCATTCGCGCAATTGCCGGCGCCTGCGGCGAATTCCGACTACACCCCGGCCATCCGCGACCTGGACGACAGCGCCGCGCAAATCCTGACCGCGATCGCGCGCGCGCCGGAATCGCGCTTCCTGCTCGAACGCCTGCAACGCACCTACGCCCGCCGCCTGGCCCTGACCCAGCGCGCCGCCTTGACCTGACAAGGAATCTCCGACATGCGCACCCTGCTTTCCGCCGCGCTGCTGCTGGCACTGGCCGTTCCGGCCTTCGCCGCCACCCCGATCCACGAATCCCGCCCGCTGTCGCCGACCGGCAACCTCGACATCAGCAACGTCAAGGGCCGCATCCAGGTGCGGGCCTGGCAACGCGATGAAGTGAAGATCGAAGGCAGCCTCGGCAACGGCGTGGAGAAGCTGGAAATTCTCGGCGACCGCAACAACCTGGAAATCAAGGTCCGCTACCCGAACAACAGCCGCGGCGCCGAACCCACCGACCTGCTGCTGACCGTGCCGCTGCGCGCCAACCTGGACATCAGCTCGGTGGCCGCGAATGTCGATGTGCAAGGCGTGGCCCCCGCCTCGCTGGAAATCGACAGCGTCAGTGGTGATGTGTTCGCCGCCGCCGCGCCGGGCGAGTTCGAAGCCAACAACGTCAGCGGCAATCTCGACATCACCGTCAACAGTCCCGACGTCAGCCTGGATACCGTCAGCGGCAAGGTCACCCTGCGCGGTCGGATGAATGGCGAGATCGAAGTGGAAACCGTCAGCGGCGACATCGACATCGCGGTCAACGGCGAACGCATCCGCAAACTGTCCGCCACCACCGTCAGCGGCGATGCCAGCATCCACGCGGCATTGGCCGGCAACGGCCGCATTGAACTGGAATCCGTCAGCGGCAGCCTGCGCCTGACCTTGCCGAAGGAACTGTCCGCCCGCGTCAGTGCGGAAACCTTCAGCGGCGACCTGCGCGCCCCCGGCGCACAGATCAACCGCCCCCGGTTCGGCCCCGGCGCCAGCCTGCAAACCCGCTACGGCAACGGTGATGGCGAGATCACCATCGAGACCTTCAGCGGTGATGCCGAGTTGAAGTTGGAGTAGTGGCTGAACGCTTCAGCGCATGTCGGGGAGACGCGGCGCGGCTGTACCCACGCGATGGACGGGCCACTGCGCGTCTGCACGTCTCCCGGAAATGTGCCCATCGCTGGATCTTCTTGCCTGGAATACACGAAACATTGTGCGGTGGCACATGCGCCTGCAATCAACCGCCGAGTTGGCTCTCTGGCAACCGATCGCAGCCCGACATCCGGCCCTCGAATCGCCCGTTGCACCTCTCTCCGGCCCGCCCAATTCCGCGGCTGAATAGCGCGCGCTCGGGTCATCTTCCGGATTTTTCCTAATTGATTGATTTTCATGGGAAATCTGGAAAGAAGGCGAGGTCTTCCCGCTATAGTGAAATTTGCGTTATGCTCCGTTTAGCTGACGTTTGCTTCATCGCGTCCGCATACATCGTCCGGGGGCGGGGGATCCAAAGCGCCGGGCCATAACTATTTGGTTTCAATCCCTACTTTTTTGAGAGAGAGCGCATCCATGAAACTCAAGAGAAACAAGCTTCGTGACGCGATTGCCGTGTCGCTTGCCGTGGGCGCCGCCACGCTGGCTACTGCGGGCACTGCGCTCGCCCAGGATGCAAGCACCGGCGAACAAGCGGCCAACCTCGACACCATCACGGTGACAGGCAGCCGCATCAAGAGCCAGACCGTGACCGCCTCCAGCCCGGTCACCGAGATCAGCGCGGAGGAATTTACGCAAAGCGGCGCGACCAAGGTCGAAGACCTGGTCAACCAGTACCCGCAGCTGGACCTGAATTTCGACAATTTCATGAACAACCCGTCGGCCGGTTACGCCAGCGTCAGCCTGCGCAACCTGGGCGCAGCTCGTACCCTGACCCTGGTCAACGGGCGCCGTCTGCCGAAGGGCAGCAGCGAAACCACCGACATCAGCATCATCCCGGCCGCACTGGTCAAGCGCGTGGACATCCTGACCGGCGGCGCGTCGGCGGTGTACGGCTCCGACGCCGTTGCCGGCGTGGTCAACTTCATCCTCGACGACGAGTTCGACGGCGTTTACGTCAACGCCGGCTATTCCGCCTACCAGCACGACAACGACACCGGCTACCTGCGCACCCTGCTGGACGCCCGCGGCTTCGATTATCCGGACGGCAACTCCGGCTTCGACGGCATCTCCCGCAACATCGACCTGGCCATCGGCGGCAACTTCGGCGAAAGCGGCCATGCGATGGCCTGGGCCACCTGGCGCAAGAACGAGCCGCTGCTGCAGGGCCAGCGCGACTACTCTTCGTGTACCGTCAACGATGGTGGCACCGCCTGCGGCGGCTCGGCCACTTCCGACCCGGCGAACTTCTACATCTATTCCGACTCCTACGCGGGCTACGCCTATCCCGCCGACGGCAGCACGTGGACGGAAGGCTACAGCCTGTACAACTACGCCCCGATCAACTACTACCAGCGTCCGGACACCCGCTTCACCGCCGGCACCTCGGTCAAGTACGAGATCAACGAGCACTTCCAGCCCTACCTGGAGACGATGTTCGTCAACCGCAAGAGCTCCACCCAGATCGCCCCGTCCGGCGCGTTCTTCACCGACGTCACGGTCAACTGCGACATGACCGACATCATCGGCACGCTGTGCACCGACCTGGGCATCACCGATACCGACGACTTCACCGTCTATGTCGCCAAGCGCAACGTCGAGGGCGGCCCGCGCATCAGCCAGACCGAGAGCACCACCTACCGCATCGTCGGCGGCGTCGGCGGCGCGATCAACGACTACTGGTCGTACGACGCCTCGTTCCTGTACGGCCGCGCCAAATACAGCACGACGTCGATCAACGACTTCATCACCACCTACGTCCAGGACGCCCTGCTGGGCTGCCCCGACGGCTCGTTCGATGGCTGCATCTTCTACGACGTCTGGCACGACGCGGTGACCACCGAGGCGGCGCAGGCGCTGGCAGGCATCGGCATGACCGACATCACCACCGAGTTGAAGGTGTTCAACGCCTACGCCACCGGCGATCTCGGCGTCGGCCTGCCCTCGGCCGACGGCCAGAACATCAACCTGGTGGCCGGCGTCGAATACCGCACCGAGAGCTACGAGCGCGTTTCCGACACCAACACCATCATCGGCAACTTCACCGGCGTCGGCGGCGCCTACCCCAACGCCGCCGGCAGCTACTCGGTCAAGGAAGTGTTCCTCGAATCGGCGATCCCGCTGATCGCCGACGCCGGTCCGCTGGACTACCTCGGCGCCGAATTCGGCTACCGCTTCTCGGACTACAGCACCTCCGGCGGCGTGCAGACCTACAAGGTCGGCCTGACCGCCGATTTCGCCGACAAGTTCCACCTGCGCACCAGCTGGAACCGCGCGATCCGCGCGCCCTCGATCACCGACCTGTACACGGTCAGTTCGCTGGGCCTGTGGGGCGGCAGCGACCCGTGCGCCGGCACCAGCCCGACCTATACGCTCGAGCAGTGCATGAACACCGGCGTCACCGAGGACCAGTACGGCAGCATCGGCGCCAACCCGGCCGGCCAGTACAACTCCTATACCGGCGGCAACCTCGACCTGCAGCCCGAAACAGCCACCACCTGGACGGTCGGCCTTGCGGTGACCCCGATCGACAACCTGAACCTGTCGGTGGACCTCTGGAACATCAAGATCAAGGACATCATCCGCTCGATCGAGGAATCGACCATCATCTCCACCTGCGCCCTGACCGGCGATGCGGACATGTGCAGCCTGATCCACCGCGGCACCGGTGGCAGCCTGTGGCTGGGCGATACCAGCTACGTGGTCGCGACCACCGGCAACTTCGGCTGGATCAACTACAGCGGCATCGACCTGAACGCCTCCTACAGCTGGGGTCTGGGCGCCGGTCGCATGAGCGCGTCGTTCGCCGGTACCTACGCGCTGAAGAAGGACGAAAGCCCGCTGGCCGGGGTTTCCTACGACTGCGTCGGGCTGGTCAACGAGGACTGCGGCAGCGCGAACTACAAGTGGCGCCACGTCGCCAGCCTGCGCTACGCCATCGACCGCTACTCGGTGGGCTTGCGCTGGCGCTATATCGGCGAACTGGATTCCTACAACACCGATGGTTCGGCGGTCAGCGACTACTTCCTGTCGAACAACGGCAACAAGCTGGACGCCTACAACTACTTCGACCTGTCCGGTTCGATCGATTTCGGCGAAGGCATCACCTGGACGCTGGGCGTGAACAACATCGCCGACAAGGAGCCGCCGATGGTGGGCACCACCTTGTCCGGAACCTTCGGCAACGGCAACTCGCTGAATGGCTACGACCAGGCCGGCCGCTACATCTTCACCAGCGTGAGCCTGAAGTTCTGATCCCCGGTTCCACGATTCGCGTCACCTCGAGCGGCGGGCGGAAGCCCGCCGCTTTTTTTCGGGTCCTGCGCCTGCCGGCGGAACGCGGCCGGAAAATGCCCGGCCTCCGAAACGCCTTCCATGGGGGCGGCTGTCCGCCGCCGGCTTCCAAGCCAGGGTCCTGCCGCCGCCCGTCCAGCGGCGACAGCCGCTTCATGCCCCGCGCCGATGGACGCGGCCGCGCCGCGGCCCGGATAATCGACGGCCCACGAACCTGCCCGCAGCATGCGCATGCCAACCTCCGAAGCGAACGCCAATCGCGCCCCGTCCGAACAGCGCCTGCTGGAACGGCTCGGCCATGGCTACGAACTGTTACGCCAGGGCAGGCTGGACGACGCAGCCGCAGCGGCCGAGTCGCTGCTCGCCGAATACCGGAACGACCAGCGGGCGCTGGTGTTCGCCAGCGAACTGGCGCTGGAACGCGACGACCCGCAGGCGGCGCTGGACTTGAACGAGGAGGCGATCCGGATCTCCGCGCAGCCGCTGCCGCTGATGGTCAAGAAGGCGCAGTTGTTGATGCGGATGCGGCGCAAGCAGGCGGCGCGCGAAGCCGCGGCCGTGGCCGCGGCCGCGGCCGGCGGCCAGTGGCAGGCGCTGCATGCGATCGGCAGGGTCTGCAACGGCTGCAACGATCCCGCGGCGGCGAGGAACCTCTTCGAGGCCGCATTGGCCCTCGCCCCCGCCGATCCCGGCCTGCTCCACGAAATCGCCGCCGCCGAGTTCTACCTGGGCGACACCGACGCCGCCGCCGGGCACCTCGAGCGGCTGCTGGCGCAGGCGCCGCACGCCGGCTACGCGCTGTACCGGCGATCGGTCCTGCGCCGCCGGACCGACGCGGACAACCACGTCGCCGACATCGAACGCCGCTTGGGCGACCCCCGCCTGCGTCCGCTCGACCGCGGCGCCGCACTCTACGCGCTGGCCAAGGAACTGGAAGACCTGGGCCAGGACGAACGCGCCTTCGCGACCCTGACCGACGCGGCGAAGAGCGTGCGCGGCACCCTGCGCTACGACGTCGCCGCCGAATGCGCGGCGATCGATGCGATGCGCGATGCATATACCGCCGAAGCGCTGGCCGGGCTGTCTCCCGGCTGCACCGACGGCGGCGCGATCTTCATCGTCGGGCTGCCGCGCACCGGAACCACGCTGACCGAGGTCATGCTGACCCGGCACGGTCAGGCCCGGTCCGCCGGCGAACTGATCGACTTCGGCATGCTCCTGTCCGCCGCCGGCGCGCGCGCGCGCAGGTCGCAGCCGCAACTGTCGCTGCTGCAGGCGACCCTGACCGCCGATTTCGCCGAGATCGGGCGCGACTACCTGCGCGGCGCACGCGAAGCCGCCCACGGCAGCCCCGTCTTCATCGACAAGATGCCGGTCAACTACCTCTATTGCGGCCCGATCCGCCAAGCCCTGCCGAACGCCCGCATCATCCACGTGGTCCGCGACCCGCTGGACGCCTGCTACGCGATCTACAAGACCCTGTTCAACCAGGCCTATCACTTCTCCTACGACCTCGAAGAACTCGCCACGTACTACATCAGCTACCAGCGGATGATGCGGCACTGGCATGCCGCGATGCCCGGCGCCATCCTCGACGTGCGCTACGAGGATCTGGTCGCCGATCCGGAAGGCCAGACCCGGCGCATGCTCGACTGGTGCGGCCTGGAGCCGGCACGGCAAAGCCTTGCCCCGGTCGCGATCACCAGCGCGAGCGCGCTGCAGGCCCGCGAACCGGTGCATGCGCGTTCCGTCCGCAGTTCGCGCAAGCACCTGGAAGGTCTGAAGCCGCTGGCGGAACGGCTGGCCGCAGCCGGCGTTCTCGACGGCTGAAACAGGATCAGAACCCCGGGCTTGTGCCGCCCGTGTCGCCGAACCCCGCGCTTGTGCCGCCAGAGTCCCCGTCCACCGGGATCTTCTGATTGTCGATTTCGCGCATCCTGCTGCGGGTAGCCCGTTCCATCTCGTCCCACTGCGCCTTGGTGTGACAGACCCGCTTGGACATGCGGGTGCCGGTTACCACGATCGGCTTGCAGATCTTCCTGTTCGGGTCGTCGTCTTCGCCGGCAGTCGCCTGCGTCTGCTGCGCGCGGAGTTCGCCGCCCCACGCCAGCAACGCAACGACGGACAGGATCGAAAGCGGGGTTTTCATGTTCGTGCTCCATCAAAGCGGCGGAAGACGGCCCGCGCTTCCCGCCAGCGCGTTGCGCACAGCGGCGAACCGGCGGCGTTCTTTCGTAGCACACACACCTGTTTTTCTCAACGACCCGTCTTGCCGCCCGCAGGCGTTCAGCACGGCTGCATGTCGAACGCGATCGTGACCCGGGGTTCGACGTCGGTGAACGGCACGGTGCCGTGCCACGTGTACGACGGGAACAGCGCCAGATGCCCCGGTCGCGGCCGGATCGTCCGCCGCGGCGGCAGATCCAGCCCCAGTTCCTCCAGCGGCTGGCCGAACTGGATCCAGCCGGCATGCGCCTGCTTGGGGCCGTCGCGGACCGCGCCCGGCAACGCGACGTAGAACGCCGAACTCATCCAGCCCTCGTTGTGGATGTGGTTGGAATGCCGGCCCGAGGACTTCAGCCGCACCGACCACGAACCGACGAAGCGGACGCCGCGCCGCTTGCGCGACAGGAACGGGTGGGCCGGGTCGTCCGGCAGCGTTGCCAGCCAGCCTTCGACCGCCGCGCGCAGGGCCGCTTCCGCGGCGCGGATCGCCGGTTCGCTCCTGCCGAACAACCGGCCCGGGGTCTGCGAGCCGTTGCGCACGCTCTGGTTGATCGGCTCGCGGCCGGCCAGGTGCATCGCCTCGAGCGTGCGGCCCAGGTCGGCGAGGAAGGCGGACATGTCGGCGAAACCCGGCGGCGGCGCGACTTCGACGTAGCCGACCAGCCTTTCGTAGTCGAACAGCCAGTGCTCGCGCGGGTCCCCGACCAACCGCCACGCGGTGCCGAGATGGCTCCAGGCTTCCTGGCTGGCGGGGTCGATCCGCACCGCCTGCGCGGCGCAGGCCTGCGCACGCTCGAAGTCGCCGGCGCGGAACGCGTGCCGCGCATAGGCGTTCAGGAAATCGGCGCTGGCCCCGCCGAGCCGCCGTTCGGCGCGGGCGTACAGTGCCGCCGCCTGCACCCGCTGCCCGAGCGCCTCCAGCGCGTCGGCGGACAGCCAGTCGAGTACCGGATCATCCTGCCCGCGCCGCATCTGCTCGAGCAACGCCGCCGCCTCTCCGGCACGCCGCGCCGACAGCAGCATGCGCACGAACCTCAGCCGCAGGGCGCGGTTGCCCGGTTGCGCGTGCGCCGCCGCGCGGAACGCCTGCAGCGGATCCTGCTGTGGCGCCAGTTCAGGGCCGTGCTCCCACAGCAGATTGGCCAGGGTCTCGTGGCCGGGGGCGTAGTCCGGATGCGCGGCGACCAGTTTGCGCGCGCCCTCGAGCGCCTCGGCGGGACGACCGGCGTCCTGCAGCACGCCGTCGATCGCGTCCTTCAGCTCGGGGCCGGCGTGGCCCAGGCTCTCGGCGCGGCGCAGGCACGCCAGCGCCTCGTCGATGCGGCCGAGCAAGCGCAGCACCGCGCCGAGGTTGGCCCACGCCGGCGCATGGCGCGGCGCCAGCGCGGTCGCCTTGCGGAAGGCCGCCGCGGCGGATTCGAGGTCGTCGAGCGCGCGCAGGGCGTTGCCCAGGCCGTGCCAGGCCGTCGCCGCGTCGGGCTGCAGCCGGGTCGCGCGTTCGCAGGCCTCGCGCGCCAGCGCGTGGTCGCGCATCTGCAGGGCGACCAGGCCCTGCTGCAGCTTCGTCTGCGCCGATTCGGGCGCGGCCGCCAGCACGCGCGCTGCGTCGGGCAGGCGCCCGGCCTTGCACAGCCACGCGGCGAAGTTCAGCGCCACCACCGTGCTGTCCGGGGCGAGTTCGAGCGCGCGGCGGAACGCGGCTTCCGCGCCGGCGACATCGCCCGCGTCGGCCCGGCTCATGCCCAGCAATTGTTGCGCGTCCGCGGCCAGCGGCGCTTCCCCGGCCAGCGCCTCGGCGATGGCGACGGCCTGCGCGGACCGGCCGGCCTGCAGCAGGCCGAGGGCGGTGCCGTAGCGATCTGCCTGCGCCGCGGTCAACGGCCGGTTGCGCGCCGCCATGCCGTCGCCTAGCGGACCCGGCGCACGCGCAGGCCGACGCCGGCGGGGGTGACCAGCAGGTAGCTGCCGAGCAGGCCCTTGCGGACATGGACCGCATCGCCCGCTTTCAGGGGGCCGCGGCTGTTCGCCTCGGCCAGCGTCCACACCTGGCCGTTCTCCAGGGAGATCGTGCGGGTGCCGCCGGCATAGTCAACTTTCGCTACCCGGCTTTCGATCCGTTCCGGATCGGCGTCCTCGCGGGTCTGGCCGGGATTGAACAGGGGTGCGGCCTGCTTCTCGAGGCCGAACTCCTGCACCGCCTTCTTCGTCGCCGCCTCGTGCACGGCCGGCGGCGGCGGGAAAGCCTTGTCGTAGCAGGCCAGCCGCGCAGCCGGATCGGCCACCGTCGCACAGGGGTGCGCGGCTTCCGCGGCGGCGAACGCGGTCGGCGCCGCGGCCAGCAGCAACCACGGCAACGGCAGACGGCGCACGGTATCCGACATCGCTCCGAATCCTCGCTGAGACTGCGGCGTGCCCGCAGCCGTTAGCATACTATCCCGACCGCTCCCGCCGGACCGTGCCTTGAGCCATTCCCCACCGAACCGCCAGCTGCTGGCCAGCGCCGACGCCCTGCTCGGCCAGGGCCGCCGGCAGGAAGCGATCGCGGCGTACCGGCAGGCGCTGGCGGTGCGGCCGGAACTGGCCGATGCCTGGTTCAACCTCGGCTACGCGCTGCGCCAGGAAGGGGCGTTCGAGCCGGCCCTGCACGCCTACGGCGAGGCGCTGCGGCATCGCGTGGCGCACGCGGAGGAGGCGCACCTGAACCGCGCGGCGATCTACGCCGACCACCTGCGCCGCGACGACGCCGCCGAAACCGAGTTGCAGGCGGCGCTCGCGCTGGTCCCGGACTACGCGCCGGCGCTGCTCAACCTGGGCAACCTGCACGAGGAACGCGGCCGCCGCGAACAGGCCATCGGCTGCTACGAACGCCTCCTCGCGCTGCCGCCGCAGACGGTCGCGGCGGCGGGATACGAGGCGCTCGCGCGGCTGGCGCAACTGCGCGCGCCGGCGCGCGCCGACGACCCGCTGCTGCTGCGCCTGCGCGCGGCGGCGGAAAGCTCGACGGCCATCGACGACGGCCTGCGCGCCAACCTGTATTTCTCGCTGGGCCGTGCCCACGACGCACTCGGCGACCACGCCCGCGCTTTCGCGGCCTTCGCCGCCGGCAAGCGCTTCGCCCATCGCCGCCACCCGCCCTACGATCCGGCCCGCGCCGAACGGCGCACGCAGGCGCTGATCGATGCCTTCCCCGCCGCCGCTACGGCCACGGCCGCGGCGCATGCGCCGGCACCGCTGTTCATCTGCGGCATGTTCCGTTCCGGATCGACCCTGCTCGAACAGGTGCTGGCGGCGCATCCGCAGGTTGCCGCGGCCGGCGAACTCGACCTGCTGCCGCGCCTGGTCGCCGGCGAGCTGGCGCCGTTCCCGGCATCGGTGGCGGGACTGGACGAGGCGCGCTGCGCACGACTGGCGCGCGAGTACCACGCACGCCTGCGCGAACGGCTGCCGCAACCCGGCGGCGACAAGGCCTGGGCCACCGACAAGCGCCCGGACAACTACCTGCTGGTCGGATTGATCAAGCGGCTGTTCCCGCGCGCGAAAATCGTGCACACGCTGCGCAACCCGCTGGACAACGCGCTGTCGGTGTTCATGCAGCACCTGAACCCGCGCGGCTTCGGCTACGCCGGCAGCCTGGCCGGCATCGGCCACCACTACGGCCAGTACCGGCGGCTGATGGCGCACTGGAAGGCGCTGTATCCGGACGACGTGTTCGACTTCGACTACGATGCCTTCGTCGCCCGTCCCGAGCAGACGCTGCGGCCGCTGCTGGACTTCCTCGGCCTGCCGTGGGACGCGGCCTGCCTGCGCTTCCACCAGCTCGACAACACGGTCAAGACTGCCAGCTACTGGCAGGTGCGGCGCCCGCTGTACGCCGACGCGTCGGGGCGCTGGCGTAACTACCGCGAGTTCCTCGGGCCGTTGCGCGAGGCGCTGGCCGCCGCCGGTGTCGAGAGCGGCGCCTGAATCAGGGGTCGGCCGCAGCCCGATAGTCGCGCATCGCGCTGGCCAGCGCGCTGACCATGTCGCGTTCGGCCAGCGACAGCAGCGGGTTCCAGACGTCGAACATCAGGATCACCCGCACCTGGCTGCCGTCATTGCGCGCCTCGTGCTCCAGGGTGTCGTCGAACACCCAGCACTTGCCTTCCCGCCACTGCTTCCAGTCGTAGCCGACGCGGTAGCTGCAGCCCTCCGGCACCACCAGCGGCAGGTGCGCGACCAGCCGCGCATTGGTCTCGCCGGTGTGCGGCGGGATGTGCGCACCCGGGGCCAGCGCGGAGAACATCGCGTTCGGGCACAGGCCGGCGATCGTCACCTTGTCCACCAGCGCCAGCGCCTCGGCGGTGCGCGGGCATTGCGCCAGGTGCTCGGGCACCGGCTCGCCGTGCGCGTAGAGATGGAAGCCGCTCCAGTTGCGCGAGTGGTTCAGCTTGTCCCACTGGTTGACCGGGTCGCCGGGCTGGTACTGGATATAGGGGACAAATTCGTCGCCGCGGCTGGCCAGCATGTCCTGCAGTTCGGCCTTGATCGCGTCGGTGCGCGATTCCAGTTCGGCCATCCACGGGAACAGCGCATCGTCGTGGAAGGTGATTGCCGGCAGTCGTGGCACGTACAGGTTGTTGCATACGGAATGGTACGGCGCGGTCTTGCCGGCCAGGATCGAGACCGCCTCGTCCCACCGTCCGGCCAGTGCCGCATCCACGGTGGCGCGCTCGGCGGCAACCTTGTGGTGCAGGAATTCGACCAGTTCCTCGGTATCGCGGCGGACCGCGTCGCGCGCATGCGCCAGCCGCCGCCGCAGCGCCGGCGGCCATTGCGGTTCGGGCGGGGCGACCTTCAGCGCGTTGCGGAACACGGCCGCCGCCGCCGCGGACTTGCGCTGCCGTTCAAGGAATTCCGCCTTGCTCAGCAGGCCGGGCAGGAAATACGGATCTATCGCCAGCGAGGCGATGATCGCGCCCCATTCCTGTTCCGGCTGGTTCGTTTCGCGGTGCACGCGGCCGATGCTCAGCGCGATCATCGGATCGCGCGGTGCCTGCAGGCGCGCGGCGTGCAGCAATTCCAGCGCGCCGGCCGGGTCGCCTCGCTGCAGCGCATGCACGCCAAGGCTGAAAAGCGCCTGCACGTTGTGCGGATCCACGCTGCGTACTTGCGTCCAAAGCCGCTCCGCTTCCTGCCATTGGCCTGCGGCGGCGGCGGCGGCGGCCGCGTTCACTGCGGCCTGCAGTTTGTCGTTCATTGCCGTTCCCCCGTCGCCCCACGCCCTGGCGGCGCCTTGCCTGCCATTCCGGAACCTGTCCCGAAATCCGAAAGTAGCACGGCAGGCCCGTAAAACAGGCAGATGTCGAAGATTCCGCCAGCCGTTCGCCGCCGGGCGTCCAGCCGTCGGATTGCCCGTTGCGGCCTCTCCAGCCTGCGCGGAATCCGGTGGCTGAACAGGGAAGGAGCGATCGGACCCTCCTCCTTGTCTTTGCTAATCAATTGATTTTCATGGGGAATCTGCAAGCAAAGTGAGGTCTTCCCTCTATCGTGAAATTTGCGTTATGCTCCGCCCACCAGACGTTCTGTTTCATCGCGTCTGCATGCACATAGTCCGGAGCAGGGGTCACGCAGCGCCGGGCCACAACCATTTGGTTTCAGTTTCTACTTTTTCGAGAGAGAGCATCCATGACTACCCACAAGGGTTCCCGTTACCTGTCCAAGGGCGTCAAGCGCACCGCGTTGAGCATTGCGCTGGGCATGTGCGTTGCGGGCGGCGTGCAGGCGCAGAGCACCACAGGCAGCATCTACGGCACCGTGCCGGCCGGCACCACGATCACCGTCACCAACAGCAGCGGCCTGAGCCGCACCGTGACCGCCGACGCGTCGGGCCGCTACAACATCAGCTCGCTGCCGGTCGGCAGCTACACGGTTGACGCCGGCAGTGCCGGCAAGCGCCAGGTCACCGTGACCGTCGGCACCGGCGCCTACGTGGCTTTCGGCGACGGCAGCGCCACCGACCTGGGCACGGTCACCGTCACCGGCGCCTCTGTGCCGGTCATCGACGTGAAGGCGACCGACACGCGCACCGTCATCACCTCCGAGCAACTGAAGCGCATGCCGATCGCCCGCTCGGCCGAAGCCATCGCCCTGCTGTCGCCGGGCGCCGTCAGCGGCAACGGCAACTACTTCAGCGGCCAGGTCGCCTTCGGCGGTTCCAGCGTCGCCGAAAACGCCTACTACCTCAACGGCTACTTCTCCGGCAACCCGATGACCAACATCGGCGGCTTCAGCCTGCCGTATGGTTCGATCGAGCAGCAGGAAACCTACACCGGCGGCTATGGCGCCAAGTATGGCCGCTCCAGCGGCGGCGTGATCAGCCAGGTTGGCAAGAGCGGCACCAACGAATGGCATTTCGGCGGCCAGATCGTGTGGACGCCGAAGGGCCTGAAGGAAGAACGCCCGGACCGCTACTATCCGAATCTCGCCCTGCCGGACGGCTACGAATACGCCAATTCGGACCTGCCGGGCGTGCAGTACGACAGTGGCAAGGATCGCCTGTCGTGGGAAAACGTCTATAGCGGCTATGTCAGCGGCCCGATCATCAAGGACAAGCTGTTCTTCTTCGTGTCCGCGGAAACCACCAAGGGCAAGTCCACCGTCCCCGGTGGCAATCCGGATGTGGGCTTTGCGGCGACCGGCAGCAAGTACGAATCGGATGATCCGAAGGTCTATGCCAAGCTGAACTGGAACATCACCGACAACCACCTGCTTGAAGCCACCTACGTGGCGGAAAAGTACGAGGAAACCGGCAGCACCTACGCCTTCGACTGGGATAGCTATTCCTATGGCGACTACATGTTCCCGGCGACGACGACCACGTCGAACACCGAGTTCTCGATTCTCAAGTACACCGGCTATCTGACCGACAACCTGACCCTGAGCGCCACCTATGGCCGTTCGCGCAACCGCTACGACACCGATCCGTACCTGACCGGGTCGCCGTATCTTGCCGGCACTACCCTCCAGAATCCGGCCATCACCGGCGGCACGGCGATCACCAACTCGCAATCGACCTACCGCGCCACCAATGACACCAGCGACTACACCAGTGGCCTGCGTGTCGAGCTGGAATGGGTGCTGGGTGATCACACCCTGACCGCCGGTATCGACAACACCAAGCTGGAAGGCGTGAACGAAGGCACCAGCCAGGTGGCGGATTACTGGATATACGGCAAGGCGAGCACTGGCGATTCGAACATCAGCTCGGGTTTGGGCGTTGGCCCGACCGGCGCCGTCGCCGGCGCATGCGCTAACGGCTCGACCGATGCCACCTCCACCGACTGCGGCTACTATGTGTACCAGCTGAAGTATTTCGACACCACCAGCATGTCGAACAAGCAGAACGCCATCTACCTGGAAGACAAGTGGCAGATCACCGACAACTTGCTGCTGTCGCTGGGCGTGCGCGCCGACAAGTACCAGAACTTCAGCGACACCGGCGTGAAGTTCGTGGACAGCGGCACCCAGTGGCAGCCGCGCCTGGGCTTCGCCTGGGACGTGTTCGGCGACAGCTCGTTCAAGGTGTTCGCCAACGCGGGCCGTTACTTCCTGAACATGCCCAATGCGGTGGCCATCCGCGGCGTCGGCGCCTCGACCTACACTCGCGAGTACTACACCTACACCGGCATCTCCGCCGACGGTACGCCGACCGGCCTGACCGCGATCAATGGTGTCGATTCGGATGAAGCCGCCGGCCCGGTGTCGTCAAACGGCGAACTGGGTACTGCCAAGGACCCGCTGGTTTACGTTCCGGAAGACATCAAGTCGCAGTACCAGGACGAATTCTCGTTCGGCTTCGAGGCCAAGGTGTCCGAAAACTGGACGGCGGGCGTCAAGCTGACCCGGCGCGAACTCAAGTCGGCGATCGACGACTTCTGCGATCCTTACACCATGCTGGATGCCGCCGGTCTCGAAATCGTGGACTACGACTACAGCCGCGCCGCGTTCATCAGCCAGTCCTCGGACGGCAAGCTGTACGCCTCCTCCTACTGCTACATGTTCAACCCGGGCGGCAGCAACACCTACGCCTTCCAGGAAGTGACAGAGGGCACCGACGGCTACGAGAACGTCGATGGCGTGTACAAGAAGGTCAAGCTCTCCTCCTCCGAATTGGGCTTCCCGGACCTGAAGCGCACCTACGGGGCAATCGACCTGTTCCTGGAACGGCCGTGGGACGGCAAGTGGGAAGCGCGCTTCGACTACACCTTCAGCAAGTCGTACGGCAATTCGGAAGGCCCGGCCAACTCGGATACCGGCCAAGGTTCCAACGCGCACGACAACGGTGTGGCCACCAGCCAGAACTGGGACGCCTGGCAGATCATGGCCTACTCCACCGGCTACCTGGCCAATGACCGTCGCCACCAGTTCAAGGCGCGCTTCGCCTACGCGATCACCCCGGAATGGACGGTCGGCTTGAACGCGCGCATCACCTCCGGTGCGCCGATCAGCTGCTTCGGCTATTACGATCCGGACGGCAGCATTGATCACACCTCGGCAGAAGCTGACCCGATCAGCTACGGCGACAGCTATCACACCTGCTTCGGCGATACGTGGCGGTCGGGCAAGAAGACCACCCCGTGGACCCATCGCTACGACGTGTCGGTGAGCTACAAGCCGGCCTACTTCGACAACAAGCTGGGTTTCACCCTGAGTGCGTTCAATGTGCTCAATGAAGTCGTGCCGACCTCGTACTACTCGTACAGCGAAAGCGACGGTTACGTCGTGCGCAACGCGTACATGCTGCCGCTGAGCTACACCACCCCGCGCTACGTGCAGTTCTCCGCCACGTACGACTGGTAAGCAGCACGCGCTTCACCGCAGTAAACTTGAACCGGCCTTCGCAAGAAGGCCGGTTTTTTTTATTTGGTGATGACACCGGGCTTCATGGCATGCAGCGCATCGATTCCCTTCTGGCCCATGCCGAGGCCGCCATCGAGAACGGCGACTGGCCCGGCGCGCGCGCCGCTTACCTGCAGGTGCTGTCGCTGGATCCGGCGCACGCGCAGGCGATGCTGCAGCTTTCCTACGTCGAATCCTTCGTCGATGACTACCGCGCCGCAGGCCAGTGGGCGCAACGCACGGCGGCGCTGCGACCGGAGCAGCCGCGCCTGCTGATGGAGCTGATCCGGCGCCTGCGCACCTTCAACCAGGTCCCGGCAATGCGCGATCTTGCCTTGCGCCTGATCGGCAACCCACGCATCCCCGTTGCCGTATTGGCCGAATGCGCCCGGCAATTGAACAACGTCAACGATTTCGGCCTGGCGCTGCAATGTGCGCAGGCCGCCCTCGGGCGGAACGATGATGATGTCGGCGTGCGCCTCGTCCTTGGGCAGTTGCTGGCGCATCACGGGCGCCTTGGCGAAGCCGCCGGGCATTTTGAATGGGTGCTGGCACGCAACCCGAACATCGGCGCGGCCTGGTGGCTGCTGGCGCGCCTTGCCAGGCAAACGCCGCAATCCAACCACGTGCAGCCCTTGCGCAAGCTGCTGGCCGCGCCGAATCCCGACCCGAACAACGTCGCTTCCGCCGCCCGCGCCCTGCACAAGGAACTGGACGATCTGGGCGACCACGAGGGCGCATGGCGGGCGCTGCAGACCATGTGCAAGGCGCGACGCGGCACGATCCGTCATGACGCCGACAGCGACCGCAAGCTGGTCGATGCGTTGATCGCAATGCCTGCGCACGCGAACGGAATCGGATATGCCAGCGACAAGACGCCGATCTTCATCGTCGGCATGCACCGCTCCGGCACGACCTTGCTGGAGCAACTGCTGGACGCCCATCCTTCGGTGGCTGGCCTGGGCGAACTGTTCGACTTCCCCTGCGCGTTGCGCCATGCCGCCAACCACTACAGCAAGAGCGCCGTCGATGCCGTGCACGTCTCCCGATTGGGTGGAGCGGATCTGACCGGCGTCGGGAAGCGCTATCTGGATGGCGTTGCCTGGAGGCTGGACGGGGGAAAAACCCATTTCACCGACAAGTTGCCGGCCAACTTCCTCAATATCGGCTTCATCCTGCGGGCGTTGCCGCAGGCAAAAATCCTGCACATGGTGCGCGATCCGGTCGAGACGTGTTTTTCCAGCCTGCGGGAGTTGTTCTCGGACGTGAACCCGTTCTCCTACGACCAGGTGGAACTGGCGGAATACTTCGTGCAGTACCGGCGCCTGATGGCGCATTGGCACGGCGCATTCCCGGGGCGCATCCTCGATGTCGAATACGCCCGGCTGACCGCCGACCCGGAGGCGACCATGCGCAAGGTGGCGTCGTTCTGCGGGCTGGAATACCGGGAGGCGATGCGCAGCACCGCTTCCAGTTCGCGCGCCGTGGCCACGGCCAGCGCCGTGCAGGTCCGGGGAGAGGTCGCGCGGCGGGAGACGCCGAAATGGCTGCCTTACCGGGACCACTTGCAACCACTGATCGAAACGCTGCGCGCCGGCGGGGTGGCGGTGCCGGAGGGCGGTTGAACGGGTGCATTCTCCGTCCCGGGTGGTGGCCGGGGCGATTGCCGGGATGGCGCGGCTTACAGATCCTGCTCGTAGCGCACGTAGGGCACGCTGCCTTCGTCGGTGCTGGCGTTGTCGGGGGAGAAAGGATTCTTGCCGCGGGTGACGACGTTTTCGGCGCCCACGGTGAGCTGGCCGCTCCACGGGGTGTGCCAGGTCAGGCCGAGGCCGAAGCCTTTCCATTCCGGCTGGCCGGGCACATCGATGACGCGGCCGATGATGTCGGCGCTGAAGGCGCCATAGCCGCCGCCGACGCTGACGCTGCGGGTGTTCCAGCGGTCGGCCAGTGCCGGCGACAGGTCGGCGGCCGGCACCAGGCGGGCGCGGGCGACGGCGCCGCCGATGCGGACGAAGCCTTCGCGGCCAAGGCTGCTTTCGCCGAACACGGCCAGGTCGTTCTGTTCGATTTCGGTGCTGCCGCGGCCGGGGTTCAGCCAGGCCGGCAGCAGGCCGCGGCCGGTGCCGGCGGACAGACCCACGCGATTGCCGTCGCGATCCAGGCTGGCGCCGGCAACGATGCGCTGGCTGGCGCTGTTGTCGCGGTCGCGGTCGAAGGCGGCGACGTTGCAGTGGCTGATCAGGCTGCCGATGCTGCTGCCGATGCCGGTCTGGCGGTTGCAGATCAGGCCCAGCGAATCGCCGGCATCCAACCCGAAGGCGGCGCCGAGGGTGTTCTTGCCGAAGCGCCATTTGGCCCCGGCGCTGGCTTCGCCGGTGGGATCCAGATAGAGCAGGGCCTCGATCTTGCCGGCGTTGTTCCAGATCGGCAGGATGGTGCTGTCGGCCTTGTCGGTGGCCTGCGGCTTCCCTTGCGCCATGGCATTGCCCACCAGCCCGGTCAGGGCCAGCAGCATGGCAAGCGGCAATTGGCGGGAAAGCAGTTTCATGGCCGGTTTAGGACTCCCCGAAGGCCGGGCAGGTTCCCCCAAGGCAAGGGTAGCCACGGTAGCGGATTCATGTTTATTTAACAAGCTGCAGTGCGGCAGAAAACCCCTGTCCAACTGAGACCGGGAACACGCTCCGGCCTATTGCAAGCGCTGCGACTGCGGGCTTCCGACCGGCGGCAGTGCGAAAAGTTCCGCGACCTGGGCCGGGTCGAAGGGGTACTGCTTTCCGCAGAACTCGCAGCGGATCCGGGCGGCGCCGTCGATGATCGCGGCCTGCGCCTCGTCGCGGCCCAGCGATTGCAGCATGCCGGCCACGCGCTCGCGCGAGCAGGAACAGGCGAAGCGCAGCGGCTGTCGGGCCAGCAGGCGCAGGTCTTCTTCGTGGAACAGGCGTTGCAGCAGGGTGTCGGCCGGGGTGGCCAGCAGTTCGGCTTCGCCCAGGGTGTCGAACAGCGCGCCGGCGCGGTTCCAGCCGTCGTCATCGCCTTCGTCGCCCGGCCGGCTGTCATGGGGCAACAGTTGCAGCATCAGGCCGGCGGCGGTGTTGCCGTCGGCGGCCAGCAGCAGGCGGGTGGGCAGTTGTTCGGATTGGCGGAAGTAGTCCTCGAAGGCTTTGGCCATCGTGGGCGCGTGCAGGCCGACCAGGCTCTGGTAGCGCTGGGGTTCGCCGGGTTTCAGGCCGGGATTCTCGATGGTGATCGCCAGCAGGGCGTCCTCGCCCAGCGTGGTCAGGTCGCGGCTCAGTGCCGCGCCCTCGTCCCAGCGCACGATGCCGCGCAGGGTGTGCGCGGCGGTGCATTCGGCAAACAGCGTGCGCAGCGGGCCGCCGGCGCGCAATTGCACCGACAGGCGGCCATCGACCTTGACGTGGCCGGTGAACAGCGCCGCGGCCGCGCAGGCTTCGCCCAGCAATTGCTGCGCGGCCGGCGGATAGTCGCCGTGCGAGAGGATCTGCCGCCAGGTGTCGTCCAGGCGCACGTGGACGCCGCGCACGCCGGCGCGGGGCAGCAGGAACCTCGATTGGACATCCGGCAATTGCGCTTCGGTAACGGGCTGGGGCATGGGGATTCCGGCTGAGAGGGGTGCGATGGGCATAATGTGCCCCTCGTCTGATGTGATGGAAATGGGGCCGAAACTCGCAATGCGCAAGTCGTCCGGGGAACATGAGCAAAATTGAAACCACGGCCGCGCCGCGCCGCCGCTGGTGGCGCTGGCTGCTGGCCTCGCCCTTGCTGTTCGCGGCAGCCAGCGTGTTGCAGGTGGCGGTGCTGCGTTTCGTTGACCCGCCGTTTTCCGCCTTCATGGTCGAACGCCAGATCGGCGTGTGGCTGCATGGCGAGGCGCGGATGATGCGTTACCAGTGGTGCGACTTCGACGAGATTTCGCCGTGGTTGCCATTGTCGATGGTGGCGGCGGAAGACCAGATGTTTGCCATCCACGATGGCTTCGACTTCGATGCGATGAAGAAGGCGAACCAGTACAACCAGCGCATGGCTCAGCGTGCGGAAAAGCGCGGCCAGCCGCTGAGCCGCGTGCGCGGGGCCAGCACGATCAGCCAGCAGACGGCGAAGAACCTGTTCCTGTGGCAGGGCCGGAGCCTGCCTTCGCGCGCGGTGCGCAAGGTCGCCGAAGCCTGGTACACGCTGCTGATCGAAACCCTGTGGCCGAAGCGGCGCATCCTGGAGGTCTATGCCAACCTCGCCGAACTGGGCGATGGCGTCTATGGCGCGCAGGCGGCGGCGCGCAAATACTGGGGCAAGGACGCCAAACGACTGACCCCGGCCGAGAGCGCGCGGCTGGCGGCGGTGCTGCCCGCGCCGAGGCGCTACAGTGCGGCACAGCCGGGCCCGTATGTGCAGCGCCGCGCCGCATGGATACAGCGGCAGGCGCGACAGATCGGCGGCACGGCTTACCTGGAGACGCTGGATTGAATGCTTCCCCGCAACGACTGACCGTGGTGGTGGCCGCGCGCAACGAGGCCGAAGCCCTGCCCAAACTGCACCCGCGCATCGACGCCGCCTTGCGCGCGCTGCACGGCATCGACGGCCGCGTGCTGTACGTTGACGACGGCAGCACCGACGCCACCTGGCAGGTGATGCGGCGATTGGCGCAGCAGGACGCGCGCGTGTCGCTGCTCAGGCTGTCGCGCAATTTCGGCAAGGAGCTGGCGCTGACCGCCGGGCTGGACCAAGTCGAAACAGGTGCGGCCCTGATCCTCGATGCCGACGGCCAGGACCCGCCGGAGCTGATCCCGCAATTCGTCGGGAAATGGCTTGAAGGCCACGACGACGTGCATGGCACCCGCATCGCGCGCGATGGCGAAGGCTGGCTCAAGCGCGCCACCGCGCATGCGTTCTATCGCGTGATCGGACGTTTGTCGAAGACGCCGATCCCCGCCGATACGGGAGATTTCCGCCTGCTGTCGCCGCGCGCGCTGGCGGCGCTGAAGCAGTTGCGCGAGCGCCATCGCTTCATGAAGGGCCTGTTCGGCTGGATCGGATTCGAGCAGGTGGCGATCCCGTACCACCGCGAGGCGCGCGTGGCCGGGCGCAGCAAGTTCGGCCTGTGGAAATTGTGGAACTTCGCGCTGGAAGGCATCACCAGTTTCTCGACCGCGCCGCTGCGCGTGGCGACGTATCTGGGCGTGCTGACCGCGCTGCTGGCCTTCGTCTATGCGGTGTACGTGGTGGTCAAGGCGCTGCTGTGGGGCGATGCGGTCGCCGGCTGGCCGACGATGATGGCGGTGATCCTGTTCCTGGGCGGCGTGCAGTTGATCGCGCTGGGGCTGATCGGCGAATACCTGGGACGGCTGTACGAGGAAGCCAAGCAGCGGCCGCTGTACCTGATCGACGTGTGGCAACCCGCTGCCGGAGGCGTATGCTTGCCGCAGCAACCCGAACAGGAGGGCAGCCATGCGCACGGTACGGCAGTTGTTGGGGGAGAAGTCCGCTGAAGTCTTCGCGGTCGCGCCGCGGGATTCGGTGTTCGACGCGATCCGGCTGATGGCCGAGAAAGGCATCGGCGCGGTGCTGGTGATGGACGGCCCGCAACTGGCGGGCATCGTTTCCGAACGCGACTACGCCCGCAAGGTGGTGCTGCACGAAAAGTCCTCGCGCGCCACGCCGGTGCGCGAAATCATGACTGCGAAGGTGATCTCGGTCGCGCCGGAGGCGACCGTGCAGCAATGCATGCAGGTGGTCACCGAACACCGCATCCGCCACCTGCCGGTGCTGGAAGGCGACAACGTGGTCGGCGTGATCTCGATCGGCGACCTGGTCAAGGCGGTGATCGAGGAGCAGCAGGCGGAGCTGGATCAGTTGCAGCGGTACATCGCCGGGTAGATCGCGTCTGATCGGGAGCAGGGCCCGGCTCGGGATTGACAATCCGGCATATTCTGACCAGAATTCAGCCCTGATTATCCGAGGGCAGCGCCATGAAAACCTGGCAGGTGCAGGAAGCCAAATCCCGTTTCAGCGAATTGCTGCGCGCCAGCGTGGAAGAAGGCCCGCAACTTGTTTCCCACCATGGCAAGCCGACTGCCGTGGTCGTGCCGATTGCGCAGTGGCAGAGGTTGCACCAGCAACCGCGCAACCTGAAGGATTTCCTGCTTGCGCCGGAGTGCCGATTCGAACTGGAAATTCCACCACGCAGATCGTTGAAAAGCAGGCCGATTCCCGATTTCAACGACAAATGAGCATCGCGGATTGATGCTGCATGTACCTGCTCGACACCAACGTCATTTCGGAGACACGCAAACCCAAGCCGCACGGGGGCGTGACCGCCTGGCTGCGGCAGGCACCTGCAATCGGCCTGTATCTGTCGGCCGTCAGCATTGGCGAAATGCAGAGAGGCATCGAGAAAACCCACCAACCCAACCCGCAGCGTGCGCTGGAAATCCAGACATGGTTGGATACGCTGGTCCGCGACTACGCGATCCTGCCCGCCGATACCGAGGTATTTCGGCAATGGGCAAGACTCATGCACGGAAAATCCGATGACCGCATGATGGATGGCCTGATCGCCGCCACCGCGCTGATCCATGGCCTGACGGTGGTGACGCGCAACGTGAAAGACTTCACGCCCTTCAAGGTGTCCACGCTCGATCCGTTCAAGTTCAAGGGCTGACGCCGCGAGGCGCGCCCCTTGGCTTAGAACCTGTTCAAAGTTTTGCAGCGCGATCCAATCCGGCCTGCAGGTCGGCCAGCAGATCTTCCGCCGCTTCGATGCCGACCGACACGCGCAGCAGGCCGTCGCTGATGCCGGCGGCGGCACGGGCTTCGGGAGTCATGGCTGCGTGGGTCATCGTGGCGACGTGCGCCACCAGGGTTTCGACGCCGCCGAGGGATTCGGCCAGGGTGAACCATTGCAGGCCGTCGAGGAAGGCGCGGACTTGCGGTTCTCCGCCTTTCAACTCGAAGGAGAGCATCGCGCCGAAGCCGCGTTGCTGTTGCGCGGCGATGGCGTGGCCGGGGTGGTCTTGCAGACCCGGATAGAACACCTTCGCCACCGCCGGATGCGTGGCCAGGGCATCGACGATGCGCTGCGCGTTTTCCTGATGCACGCGCAGTCGCGCGTCCAGCGTGCGCAGGCCGCGCAGGGCCAGGAAGCTGTCGAACGGCGAGCCGGGCAGGCCCAGGCAGTTGGCCCACCAGGTCAGCAGTTCGTGGTGTTCCTGCGTCTTTGCCACCACTGCGCCGCCGACCACGTCGCTGTGGCCGTTGATGTACTTGGTGGTGGAATGCAGCACGAAATCCGCGCCGAATTGCAACGGGTTCTGCAAGGCCGGCGACAGGAAGGTGTTGTCGGCGACGACCAGCGCGCCGACGGCGTGCGCCGCGTCGATGACGGCGCGCAGGTCGGTGATGCGCAGCAACGGGTTGCTCGGTGTTTCGATCAGCACCAGTTTCGGTTGCCGGGCCAGCGCCGATGCAACCGAATCCGCTTCGGTCAGATTCGCGGTGATCAGCTCGAAATGGCCCTTGTTTGCCAGCGCGTTGAACAAGCGCCAACTGCCGCCGTAGGCATCGTGCGGCACGACGAGCCTGTCGCCCGGTTGCAGCAGGGCGTGCAATATCAGGGTGATCGCGCCCATGCCGGTGGCGGTGACCACGCCGCCAAAGCCGCCTTCCAGTTCCGCCAGTGCGTTGCCGAAGATGTCGCGGGTGGGGTTGCCGCTGCGCGAATAGTCGTAGGCGCGCTTCTGGTTGAAGCCGACGAAGCTGTAATTGGACGACAGCACGATCGGCGGCACGACGGCGCCATAAGCGGCGTCGGTGTCGATGCCGGCGCGCACGGCGGCGGTGGCGGCGCGGCGCGGCGCGGCGGGGTCGGTGAGGCTCATGGGTTCTCCGGGTGGATGGCGCGCTCTGCCGGCGGCGCCTGCCGCTGCCGCAGTGCGCTGGCCAGGATGGCGTCGATCTTGTCGGTTTCCTTCAGGAAGGCGTCGTGGCCGTAGGGCGAGCGCACGATGCGCAGGGTGCCGTTTTCGCCCAGGCCTTCGACCAGCGCCACGTGGTCGGCCAGCGGCACCAGGCGGTCGCCTTCGACCGCGACCACGGTGGTCGGCACGGCGACTTGCGCCGGGTCGATGCGATGCAGGTCGATGGATTCGGACAGGCGCAGGAAGGCGGCCATCGGCGTGCGCGCGACGTACTGCGCGCCGGCGGCGTCGAGATAATCCTCGGCGGCCACGCGCACGCGGCCGTTGACCACTTCGGGCAGAGCGTCGAAGCGTTCGCCGAATTCCTCCGGCGTGCGGTAGCTGAGCATCGCGAACTGCCGCGCCAGCGACAGCCCCTGCGATTCGGCGCATTGCAACTGGCCCAGCGCCACCGCCTTGCGTTGCAGCGCGCGCCACGCCGAGGCGAACGGATGCGGGCGATGCGCGCCGCTGACCACGATCAGTTTTTCCAGCCGCTGCGGATGGCGCGCACCCAGGTGCAGGCCCACCAGCGCGCCGTAGGAATAGCCGACGTAGGCCTGCAGGCGTTCGATCTCCAGCGCATCCAGCAGGGCGGCGATGGCGTCGGCCTGGTCGGATGGGTCGATCGGCACGTCCAGCGAGCCGTCCGCGCCGATGAAGTCGAACGCCAGGATGCGGCGCTTGGCCGGGTCCAGCGTGCGGCCGCTGCTGATCAGGTCGTTGGCCCAGCCTTTTTCCGGAAACTGCGCGCTGGCGGCGACGTGGCGGTGCGCGGAAATGCCGCCGGCGATGAAGACCACCGGTGCGCCGGCCGGGCCGTGGATTTCGTGGCGCAGGCTCACGGTGCGCGTGCCGACGTGGCGCAGCGCCAGCGCCACGGTGAATTCGCCGCGGATTGCACGCGCGGCAACGACGCCCGTGTCGTCGCGGGCGGGAATCGAGGGCGGAGTCTGCGGCTTTTCGGTCACGACACTCATGGCGGTTTCTGCGGATGAAACAGCCACCGAGCCTTGCGAAGGCCCGCGTTCGCCGTGCCGGCAGGGCACGTTGCGAACCATCTTTCGGCGGACGTTGCGCAAGGCGCGGTCCCCAGCAGGATTTGGCACCAGACATTCCGCTTGCGCGTCCGCTGGTTGCCCCGGCATCAAAGGGCCTGTCCCTCCGCCGGTCTCGATGGCCGGCGCAGGATGCGCGCGCGGAGTGGTTTTGTCAAATCGCTTTATTCGGATGGAGAGATGGAAGTTCTTTTTCCCATCGGCATCGCGGGAAGCGGCAGCTCCTGGCCTTGGTGTGCGCGCCGGTGTGATTGCTGGCTTCGGACGCAAGCGCAGCCCCCGGCGGGGATGCTCCTCGGCTCGGGCAGGCTCCTGCCTTCACTCGCCGCCGCAGGCCATCCCTGGCCTGCTTTCCGCATCCCCGCCGGGGGCTGCGCATCGGCGATTCATTCCCGTCGCCTTCGGAGAGGTCTGAACAGCCCTGCTTTTGCTCGTCATCCCGGCTTTCGCCGGGATGACGAGCGAAGGTGGAGGCGCTCAAAGGTTTCCTCGATCGAAGCGAGAAACCCCAAGCCACGAATAGCCATGCCCTGTCGCCGGGGGTCGCGACAAGCGCGACAGGGATGTCGCGCGCGCGAGTCGGGGCAGGATTGCCCCGACCGAGCGAAAAGCGGCCCCCGGCGACAGGGCACGGCGACCTGCCGGAGCCGGTACCTCAACGCGGTATTCCCGATCAAGGAGAAGAATCAAATCTGGCGGCCAGCTTCCGCCTTCGCGCATAATTCGCCCCATGTTCCGCAAACTTTTCCTCGGCGCGGCCTGCGCCTGCCTGCTGGCCGCCTGTGTCGGCGTTCGCCCTGTTGCCGCCCCCGTCCCTGCCGGTGCAGCCACCGTTGCGGCCGATGCCGTCGTGGCCGAGGCCTGGATCTCGGATGCCAGCCCGGATGATGAACTGGACTCGCTGGCGGTGTGGCCAACCGAAGACGGCCAGGCCTGGCTGGTCGTCACCGCCAAGGCCACGCACCGGCTGGTGGTGTTCGACGCCGCCAACGGCAAGCGCCTGCGCACGGTCGGGGAGCGCGGCGACGCGCCGGGCCGCTTCAACCGCCCCAATGGCATCGCGATCCACGGCGACCTGGCTTTCGTGGTCGAGCGCGACAACCATCGCGTGCAGGTGCTGCGCCTGCCGGATTTCGTGCCGTTGGCGAGTTTCGGCGAAGACGTGCTGCGCGCGCCCTACGGTCTGTGGCTGCGCGAACGCGCGCCGCAGCAACTGGAACTGTTCGTCACCGACAATTTCATGGCCGATTTCCGTATCGGCCTGCTGCCGCCGATGGCGGAACTGGATCAGCGGGTCAAGCGCTTCAGTATCGACATCGACGACGCCGGCCAGCCGCAGGCGCGTTACCAGGGTGCGTTCGGCGACATCGGCGAGGCCGGTGCATTGCGCATGGTCGAGTCGATCGAAGGCGACCCGGCGCACGACCGCCTGCTGATCGCCGAAGAGGACCGCCGCGTCGGTTCGACCCTGCGCGACTACATGCTGGACGGCCGCTATCGCGCCAGTCTGCCGGCGTTCGACGCCGATGCCGAAGGCGTTTCGCTGTGGGCCTGCGATGCCGACAAGGGCTACTGGATCGCCAGCGACCAGGTCGCGCCGACGCGCTTCCGCGTGTTCGACCGCATCAGCTTGCAGGCGCGCGGCACGTTCAGTGGCCGCGTCGTCGCCAATACCGATGGGCAGGTGCTGTATCCGTCCGCTTTGCCGGGGTTTCCCGCCGGCGCGCTGTTCGTGCAGAGCGACGACCGCGCGGTGGCCGCGTTCGACCTGCGCGACGTCGCCGACGCGCTGCAACTGGATGGCGATTGCGTGAAATGAACGCGACGCGCGGCTTGGCCGGGATGGCCGTGCTGCTGGCGGCATTCGCCGCCAATGCGCAGCAATGGTCGAACTGGAAAAACCGCTATCGCGCCGGCACGCCGGCCATCGACTGCGTGCTGCCGTTCGACAACGCCGCGCGCGTGCGCGTCGATCAGGGGCCGAATGGCCGTTACAGCCACGACGACGACGCCAACCGCCACGCCATCGACTTCGCCTTGCCCGTCGGCACGCCGGTGCTGGCCGCGCGCGACGGCGTGGTGGTGCAAACCGAATCCAGCCTGCGCGACAACCTGCGGCAACGCCCGCACGATGACGCGGGCGAAGCCGGCAACTTCGTGCGCATCCGCCATGCCGACGGCAGCGTGGCCTTGTACGCGCACCTGCAAACCGGTGGCGTCAGCGTGCGCACGGGCCAGCGCGTGCGCGCCGGCCAGCGCATTGGCCTGTCCGGCAATACCGGCTTTTCCACCGCACCGCACCTGCATTTCGTGGTGCAGGTGCAGCGCGGGGATCGCTGGCAATCGCTGCCGGTGCGCATCATCGGCCCGCTGGGCGAGTTGAAGTTTCCGCGCGTTTCCCCGTAGGGCGACCGGTATAATTGCCGCCCCTTTCGAGCCTTCCCGGCGCCCATGCGGGCGCGTTCGCCATGTCCGAAGTCGCTACCGAAGCCGCGCGCCGCCGCACCTTCGCCATCATCTCCCACCCCGACGCCGGCAAGACCACGCTGACCGAGAAGCTGCTGCTGTTCGGCGGGGCCATCCAGATGGCCGGCAGCGTCAAGGGCCGCAAGGCCGCGCGCCACGCCACCTCCGACTGGATGGCGCTGGAAAAGGAGCGTGGCATCTCGGTCACGTCCTCGGTGATGCAGTTCCCCTACGAGGGCCGCATCGTCAACCTGCTGGACACGCCCGGTCACGCCGACTTCGGCGAGGATACCTATCGTGTGCTGACCGCGGTGGACAGCGCGCTGATGGTCATCGACGTGGCCAAGGGCGTGGAAGAACGCACCATCAAGCTGATGGAAGTGTGCCGCCTGCGCACCACGCCGATCATGACCTTCATCAACAAGCTGGATCGCGAAGGCCGCGAACCCATCGAATTGCTGGACGAAGTGGAAAACGTGCTGGGCATCCGGTGCGCGCCGGTCACCTGGCCGATCGGCATGGGCCAGCGGCTGAAGGGCGTGGTGCATTTGATTTCCGGCGAAGTGCATCTGTACGAGGCCGGGCGCAACTTCACCCGTCAGGATTCCACCATTTTCGCCGGCATCGACGACCCGGCGCTGCAGGACGCCATCGGCGAAAACATGCTGGCCGACCTGCGCGACGAGCTGGAACTGGTGCAGGGCGCGTCGCATCCGTTCGACAAGGAAAAATACCTGCGCGGCGAACAGACCCCGGTGTTCTTCGGTTCGGCGGTCAACAACTTCGGCGTGCAGCCGCTGCTGGATTTCTTCGTGCAGCACGCGCCCGCGCCGCAGGCGCACGCGACCACCACGCGCGAGGTGCGGCCGGTCGAGGAAAAGTTGAGCGGCTTCGTGTTCAAGATCCAGGCCAACATGGATCCGCAGCACCGCGACCGCGTGGCGTTCATGCGCGTGTGCAGCGGCAGGTTCAGCGCCGGCATGAAGGCCTTCCACGTGCGCAGCGGCAAGGAAATGAAGCTGGCCAATGCGTTGACCTTCATGGCCAGCGACCGCGAGATTGCCGAAAGCGCGTTCCCGGGCGACGTGATCGGCATCCACAACCACGGCACGATTTCCATTGGCGACACTTTCACCGAAGGCGAGGCGATCAGCTTCACCGGCATCCCCAACTTCGCCCCGGAACTGTTCCGCCGCGCGCGCCTGCGCGACCCGCTGAAACTCAAGCAGTTGCAGAAGGGCCTCGCGCAGTTGTCCGAGGAAGGCGCGACGCAGTTCTTCCGCCCGTTGCTGAGCAACGACCTGATCCTCGGTGCGGTGGGCATGCTGCAGTTCGACGTGGTGGCGTACCGCCTGAAGGATGAATACGGCGTGGATGCCGCGTTCGAGCCGGTCGGCGTGGCCACCGCGCGCTGGGTCCATTGCGGCAACGCGAAGAAGCTGGAGGAATTCCGCGAGAAGAACGCGGGCAACCTTGCGATCGACGCGGCCGGCGAACTGGTCTATCTGGCCCCGACCCGGGTCAACCTGCAACTGGCGCAGGAACGTGCGCCGGACGTGGCCTTCCACGCCACTCGCGAACATGCGCACAGCGTGACGGAGGGATGACATGAACGACAACGTGCCGCCATTGCCCGCTTCCAAGCCGTCTGTCGTACCGCTATGGCGGCGCTCGGCAGGTTTGCGCGTGCTCTGGTTCTTCCTGCTGATGATCGTTTTCCAGGGCATTGCCGCCGGCCTGTCGCGTCTGTTCGGCGTCGCGCCGAACGATCTCAAGACCATGCACGGCAACCTGCCGGCCACCTTGCTGGGCGTGCTGCCGTTCGTGCTGGCCTACTGGGTGCTGGCGCGTTTCGTCGAGCGGCGGCCGCTTGCGGAGTTGTCGTGGCGCAAATTGCCGCAGTTGCTGCCGGGACTGCTGGCCGCGCTGCTGCTGTTCGCGCTGGTGACGCTGGAGCTATGGAGCGCCGGGGCCTATCGCATCACCGGTTTCGGCGATGCGCCGCTGTGGTCGCTGTTCCTGCTGACCGCGGTGGGGCCGGGCATCGGCGAGGAAATCTTCACCCGCGGCATCCTGTTCCGGCTGGCCGAGGAAAGCCTGGGCACATGGTGGGCGCTGCTGGTGTCGGCCTTGTTCTTCGGTTTCGCCCATATCGCCAATCCGGGTGCGACGGTGTGGAGTTCGCTGGCGATCATGATCGAGGCCGGCCTGCTCTTCGGCATGCTGTACCACGTGACCCGTTCGCTGTGGTGGTGCATCGGTTTGCACGCGGGCTGGAATTTCATGCAGGGCGCGGTGTTCGGCATCCCGGTCTCGGGTATTGCGGTCGATGGCCTGATCGAATCGCAATTGGAAGGACCGGACTGGCTGGACGGCGGCGGTTTCGGCGCGGAAGCATCGGTCCTGACGGTGCTGACTTGCAGCATCGCGACGCTGTGGATGATCCGGCGCATGCAACGCAACGGCAGCAGGGTCCTGCCTTACTGGAAGCGCGCGAAACGCGAAGATGCGCCCCCTGCTGCATTGCAGTAAATTGCGCGCATGACCGCCGCCCCCAACCCCTTGCATGAACTGCGTGCGCGCAAGCGCGCCGACCACCTGATCGACATCCGCGACGAGATCGCCAGCGCGCTGACCCACGGCCTCGGCGCGACCGCCGCACTGGCGGCCGGTGCGGTGCTGATCACCCTGGCGGCGATTCACGGCGACGGTTGGCAACTGGCTGCCAGCATCGTGTTCGGCGCCACCTTGCTGCTGCTGTACCTGGCCTCGACCCTGTATCACAGCATCCAGCATCCGGTGGCGAAGGGCCGGCTGAAGGTGTTCGACCATTGCGCGATCTATCTGCTGATCGCCGGCACCTATACCCCGTTCACCCTGATCGGCCTGCGCGGGCCGTGGGGCTGGGGCTTGTTCGCGGCGATCTGGACGCTGGCGCTGGCCGGGGTGGTGTTCAAGCTGTTCCACACCGGGCGCTTCAAGCGGCTGTCCACGGCGATCTACATCGCGATGGGCTGGCTGGTGATCGTCGCGGCCAAGCCGATGCTGGCGCGGCTGGATGGCGTGACCCTGGGCTGGCTGCTGGGCGGCGGCGTGTTCTACACGCTGGGCACCTACTTCTACCATCGCGAGAAGATCCGCTATTCGCACGCGATCTGGCATCTGTTCGTGATCGGCGGCAGCGTCTGCCACTTCGTCGCGGTGACGCGGCAGGTGCTTTCGTAGGGTCTTGAGCCGTCTCGCCGTTCCGTGAATTCTTCATTGGCGGGTCAAGACCCGCTACGCTGCATCCAATGCAAGGCCGTGTATTCTCTCATGGGAGGAGGGTGCCATTCAGGGGGATGACACTGACGACGACGCGGCCACACCGTAAAGCACATCGCATGGGCCTGGCCGGATGGGGCGCATTGCTCTCGTCGTGGCTGCTGCTGGCCGGTGCCGCCGCCGCGCAGAGCATCCCGCTGCGCTACTACGCGCACGACCAGGGCCTGCTCGGACTGGCCGGCACCTGCCTGCTGCAGACATCGCATACCCCCCTGTGGGTCTGTACCGAGAGCGGGCTGTACCGCTTCGACGGGCAGGCGTTCCAGCAGGTGGCGCTGGACGGGGAGCGCAGCCTGGACGTGTCGTCGATGAGCCAGGACGCCGCTGGGCGGCTGTGGGTGGCAGGCTTCGGCAACCTGTTCGTCGGCGACGAACGGGGCTTTCGCAAGCTCGGCAGCGACGAGACCGGACGTTTGCGGAAGGGTTCGCTGCAACTCGCCAGCACGCGCTGGGCCACGCTCGTGGTCAACGCCGACCACGTGCTGCGCCTGGTGCCGCAGCCGCTGGGACGCTGGCGGCTGCAGCCGCTGTTCAACGACGCGGCCATCGCCCGCCGGCCGGAACTGGGCCAGATCGCCGGCGCCTTCGCCGATGGCGACACGCTCTGGCTCGGCTGCGCGCGCATGCTCTGCCGGGTCGATGCGGGCGGGAACGTCGAGACGCTGGGGCCGGCGCAGGGCGTCCCCGAAGACCTCTGGTACAGCGTGGCGCACGACCGCGACGGCGCGTTGTGGGCGCGCGGCCAGCACCACGTGATCCAGCGCCCTGCCGGCACGCAGCGCTTCGAGCCGCGCCCGCTGCCGATGCTCGAACCGGACACGATCGGCCGCCCTGCCGATATCGCCATCGACCACCAGGGCCGCATCCTGGTCCGTGGCGACACCGCGCTGGCGCGCTGGGAGGCGGGCCACTGGCGCCTGTTCGACCACCGCAACGGCCTGCCGGAAAGCAGCAGCAGAGCACTGCTGGTCGATCGCACCGGCGATCTCTGGCTGAACATGCACGGCCAGGGCCTGGTGCGCTGGGCCGGCTACGGCTGGATCGAGAACTGGGACGCCTCGCAGGGCATGGTCTCGGCGCCGACCTGGTCGATCCTGCGCGACGCCGGCGGCGGGCTGCTGGTCGGCAACGAACACGGCGTCAGCCGCCAGCCGGCGTCCGGTGGCCGCTTTCGGCCGTGGCTGGCGGCCGCCGGCATGCAGGTGGTCGGCCTGCAGCGTGCCGCCGACGGCACGCTGTGGACGGTCAACTCGGCCGGCCACCTGTTCCACCACGCCGCCGATGGCAGCGCCAGCCAAGAGATCGCGCGGCTGCCGCCCGCCGTCAGGCGGCTGTTCCTCGATCGCGAGCAGCGCCTGTGGATACTGGCCGACGCCGGACTGTACCTGCTCGAACATCCGCAGGCCAGCGGCACCCCGCAGCGGGTCGCCGAGCTGCCGGCGATCTCCTACCAGGACATCTTCCAGGATGCGGGAGGCACGCTGTGGGTGGCCAGCGCGGACGGCCTGTACCGGCTGCGCGAAGGCCGCTGGGCGCCGTTGGCGCTGTGGATCGATGGACAGGAGGTCCGCGACTGGGTGAGCAAGGCGCGGGTGGACGCCCGCGGGGAAGTCTGGCTGTCCTTCTACAGGCCCGGGCTGTGGCACGGTCTGCTGCAGGGCGACCGCGTCGAGCTGCGCCGCGCCGCCGATCCGGCCTTCGCCGAGCTGACCATCTACGTCATCCACGTGGACCATGCCGGCCGCCTGTGGGTCGGGCACAACCGCGGCGTGGACGTGTACGCGAACGGGCGCTGGTCGCGGCTGTCGCAGAGCCAGGGCCTGCTGTGGGACGACATTTCCGAAGGCGCGATCCTGGAAGATCCCGACGGCTCGATCTGGCTGGGCAATTCCAAGGGCGTGAGCCACATCCTCGACCCCGCCCGCCTGTTCGACACTGCCGTTCCGCGCCTGGAGATCACCGACATCCGGCGCGGCGGCGAGCCCATCGTGCCCGGTGCGCGGTTGCCCTGGAGCGACCGGCCGCTGCACGTGGAGCTGACCGCGCTGGGCATCTACGACGATCCCAGCCGGGCCAGGTTCCGCTTCCGCCTGAGCGGCCTGCACCGGGAATGGGTCTATACCCGCAACCCCGAGATCGAACAGCCGCCGCTGCCCGCCGGTCGTTACGTGTTCGAGGCGCAACTGCTGGACGAATACCGCCGCAGCGCCTCGGCGCCCGCCCGGATCGCGTTCGAGGTGGCGCCGCGCTGGTGGGCCGGCTGGCCGGCGCTGACCGCCTGCGCGCTGCTGGTCGCCGGGCTGCTGGCGGCCGTCTGGCGCTGGCGGCTGCGCGAGCTGCTGCGCCGCGAGCGCACCCTGGAGCGGCTGGTGGCCGAACGCACCGTCGAGCTGGAGCGCGAGAAGCGCGAACTGGAAAGCGCCCGCGCGGCGCTGGCGCTGAAGGCCACCCACGACGAACTGACCAGCCTGTTCAACCGCTCCGGCATCCTCGGCGCGCTGGCCACCGCGATGACCGCGGCCCAGGCCAGCGGACAGCCGCTGGCGGTGGTGCTGATCGACCTGGACCACTTCAAGCAGATCAACGACCAGTACGGCCACCTGATCGGCGACGGCGTGCTGGCGCGGGTCGGCGACCGGCTCAACGCCAGCCTGCGCGACTCGGACCAGATCGGCCGCTACGGCGGCGAGGAGCTGCTGGCGATCCTGCCGGGGTTCACGCGTGCCGCCGGC
>JASGDT010000031.1:0-15294 GCA_047607085.1 Pseudoxanthomonas sp.
CGGCGAGGAAGGCGTTGGCGTAGCCGTGGGCATCGGCGTGGGCTTGCAGGGCATCCGCCGCCGGCAGGGCCTCGGGCAGGGCGGGCCAGTCGGGGGCCGGGCCCAGCGAGTCGGCGATGCCATCGCGCACGCTCTCGGGCAGGTTGTTGCGACCGGCATGGCGCAGGGCCAGCAGCAGGAAGGCATCGACCGCGGCGGCAGTGCGCGGGGCGCCGGTCACGGTGAAGGCGGCGCCGGCGCGGAAGCTGCGCACGCCGCCATGGCCGTGCCAGCGCTGGGCTTGCGCTTCCAGGGCCTCGCCCCGCAGGCGGGCATGGCGTTCGGCGTGGGCGCTGCTGGCGAAGGCATAGGCGCCGGCCGGGTCGTAGGCCTCGCCGAAGGCCGGTGCGCCATCGCCGCCCAGCGGCAACTGCGCGGTCACCGCCTGCACGCTGCGGTAATCGCTGCCCAGCACGGTCAGCCGGGCCGGGCCGAGCCGGCGCTGCTGGCCCAGGGCCTGGATCGTGTCGTGTTCTTCGGTGGCATCGTCGCGGTGGAAGCGGATGCCGCGGCCGGCGGCCAGCGGGTCTTCCGGCTGCACCGTGCTGTCGGCGAAGATCACCAGCCGGTGGCCGGCGGGGGCGGACTCGTCCTCTTCCCAGCGCCAGCCCAACCCTTCCTCGGCCAGCAGCCGGGAGACGAAGTCGAAGTCGCTCTCGCGGTACTGCACGCAATAACTGCGCGGGTGGGCCTCGGCGACGAACGGGCCGACTTCGTCGGACAACTGCCATTGCGCCAGCGGGGCATAGCCGGCGAACACCGCCTCGACGATCTCGATGACGCTCTTGTCCTGGAACACCCGGCTGTGCCGGCCCTGGGTGAGCCACCAGGTCCACGGCACCAGGCACAGGCGGTAGCGCGCCAGCCCGCCATCGCCGCCCAGGCACGCCGCCTCGCGGACGATGCCGCTGCGGCGGGAGAACTCCCCATCGGCCAGCCGGGTCTTGAGCGTGACCGCGGTGCCGAGCAGATCGTCCAGCGGCCAGCGCGAATCGCCGGACAGCACATCCACCCACCACTCGTAGCCCAGCGAGAGCCGTTCCCAGCCCTGCCAGCGTTCGACCGCGTTGTCGCCGGGGAGCGATTCGCCTTCCAGCGCATACAGCCGGTCTGCGCCGGCGTAACGGGCCAGGGCCGTCAGCATCTGCTGCGCTTGCGTTGCGAGGTCGATCATGCGGTCCTCCTTGAGTCGCTGGCCGGTGGCGGCCGGGACAAAGATCTCTCCGGCCTGTCCCGTGAAGCTCCGCGGCAGGCATTGTCGCACCAGACGGGATTTCAGCAGAAGTCGAAGACGGAATCACTTGCCCGCATGCCGAACCGCGGGCATCCCTGACGCCGGAAGCGCGCTAGAATCGGCGTTCGGATCATGCGCAGGACGACGATACCATGCAGGACACGGAAGCGTTGCTGGCTCCGGTTTCCGAGGATGCCCGCTGTGGCGAGGACATGGCGTTCTCGACCGAATACGACCGCATCCAGGAAGCCCGGCGGGGGGACGACCCGACGCTGGACCAGGGGGAATGGGTGACCGACCTCAAGGTCGCGGACTGGCCGGTCGTCTATCGGGATTGCGCCGAGCTGTTGCGCACGCGGACCAAGGACCTGCGGCTGGCGGTCTGGTTTTGCGAGGCCGCGACCCGGCTCCACGGTTTCAGCGGACTGGCGCAGGGCTATCGCGTCGTCGCCGGGCTGTGCGAGCGTTACTGGGACGACCTGTATCCATTGCCCGAGGACGGGGATTGCGAGCAGCGCATCGGCAACCTCGGCTGGCTGCTTGCGCATTCGGCGACGTGGATCAAGGACATTCCGCTTACCCAGGGTCCGCACGGCAGCTTCAGCCAGATCCAGTTCGATACGGCGCGGGCCCGGCAGGGCAATCCCGATGCGCACGCGGCGGCGATGGATGGCCTGCCGCCCCTGGATGCGATGGAGACGGCCCGCCGCGGGACGCCGCGCGAGTTCTATGCGCAACTTGTCCAGGCAGTTCCCGACTGCGAAGCCGCCTTGAGGCAGCTTGAAGCCGTCGTCGATGCGACGCTCGGCGTCGATGGCCCGAGTTTTGGCGCGGTACGCGACCAGCTCGAATATTCGCGCCTGCTGGCGGTGCGCTACGCGAAGGACGCTGGCGTGCTGCTGGACGGCGAAGCCGAACTGTCCGCCGGGGATGCCGACGAAACGGATGGCGCGGGCGATGGCGTTCCGGTATCGGGGCGGGGCGGCGGATCCTCCGGGCAGATCGCTTCCCGGCGCGAGGCGTTGGCGCAATTGCAGCGCGTGGCGGAATTCTTCCGCCGCACCGAGCCGCACAGTCCCGTGGCCTACCTTGCCGCGAAGGCGGCAAGGTGGGGCGAAATGCCGCTGCACGAGTGGCTGAGGCGGGTGATCAAGGACGACTCCACGTTGGCGCAGGTGGAGGAGTTGCTTGACGTGGAGTTCTCGCGCGGCGAATAGGCGGGAACAACCTTGGAGCGTGTCATGTGCTTTTGCGCACATTCCCGCGCGTTTGCGCCGCCGCGATGCGGATGAGCGGGTGCGCCCGGCACGGGCACGCTCTCGGGTTGAACCTACTGCACCTTGAACTGGATCCTGCGATTGCGGGCGCGGCCTTCCGGCGTGGCGTTGTCCGCCACGGGTTCGTCGGGACCGAGGCCAAGCACGCTCAGTCCCCGGGTCGGCACGCCGCGTTGCCGGAAGTAGTCGCGGACGCGCTCCGCGCGCGCCAGGCTCAATGCAAGGTTGGTCTGGCGCTGGCCGACGTTGTCGGTGTGGCCGATGATCTGTACGCGCGAGTTGCCGACCTGCTTCATCGGCTCGACCAGTTCATCCAGGATGCGCTGGCCGACAGGCGTGAGCCGGTCGCTGCCGCTCTCGAATTCGATGATGCGGTCGGCCAGCACGTCGTCGAGCAGGGTCTGTGGCGAGCCGCCGACCCGAAGGCTGTTGGCATTGACCGAATAGGTGGCGTTGAGGGAGGTCAGCAGTTGGCTGGCGATCTGCTGCCGTTGCAGTTCGTTGCCCACGGTGCCGCGGATGGTGACGCTGTTGCCGTTGATGTCGAGCGCGCCTTCGGAAACCTGCTTGAGCTGGGGATCGACCAACTTGGCGACGTTTTCGCTCCAGTTCGGCGGAGCGGCCACGGCCGCGATCCGGACGCGGTCCACCACCCGGTCGGCGCCATAGACCGCACGCACCTTGGCCAGGATGGTCGCCTTGGTGGCTTCGTCGGGCACCACGCCCTCGACCACGACGGGCACGGGGGCCGCGCCGGTTGTCTGGGCCCTGGACGGCTGTCCGGGCAACAGCAGGCAGGCGGCGAGGATGCAGGCGGCGAGGGGGGTACGCATGCTCAGGCTCCCAGGAAGGTTTCGCGAAAGACCTGCCGCGCCAGCCGCAGCGACAGGTCGCCGCGGTCCAGGTAGCTGGCCAGCTTGTTCAGGGCGTAGTCGCCCTGCAACTGGTCTTCCACCCACTCCGCGGTGTCGATGTTGATGAGGCGTTCGCTGCCGATCCTGGCGTCGAGCGCGCTGTGCAGGATGCGGCCATCGGCGCCGTTGAAGCCGATCATCAGGCGCGGCCTGCTTCCTTCGTTCAGAAGCAGCGCGAGCTCGACGTCGGCACGCGTCAGAAAGCCGCAGACCAGGTCCAGCCAGAATGCCGCCACCAGGGGGCGATACAGCGGGTCGCGCGGCAGCGGCAGGGACAAGCCCTTGTCGGTGGGCATCGGCGCGCCGGTCAGCGCCGGCTGCAGCAGCAGGCCCAGCGCCGGCAGGGTCCATTTGGGGACCACGCGGCCGTGCCCCGCGTCGGACAGTGCCTCTTCGAGTGAGTCGAGCACCTGCATGTCGAGAAAATCGAGGAAGGGCGCGTCGTATGCGGCGGCGTTGACGTTCAGCGAAAATGGCGTCTCCACGATCTGCTGCAACGGGGCGCTGGCATCCTCCGCGGCGACCGCGGCGCGGGCCATGCGTCCGAGCGTCGTCCACAGCCGCGAGAACGCCAGTGGACTGTGCGCAACGAATTCCGGCGAAGGCGTCACCTGCAAGCGGGTGGCCGACAGGAATGGAAACCGCCGGTCCGCGGCGTCGCGGCTTGGCTGCAGGTGGCCGGCGATCGCCAGCCGGTTGCGCGGCCCGAGCAACGCGAACTGCAGCGGTTGCGCGGCTTCGTAGGTCTGCTTCCAGTTGACGTCCTGGCTCAGCAGTTCCAGGCCCTGGCCGACCCAGCGGTCGAGCAGGCTCATCAACTGGTGGTCGTCCGGGGTGCGCACGAAATCGCCGCGCGAGGGCAGTTTGCCGAAGTAGCTCACCGGGACCGCCACCTCGCTCATGGCTGCACCTCCGCCGGTGGCGTGGCGGCGGGCGTTGCCGGCGCGGTGGTGGCCGTGATCTTCGCGGGCAGGCGCAGTCCGCGCATGCTGCTGGTGGTGAGCCCGCCGGCGCTGCCGCCGTCGTTGCCGGTGCCAACGGGCGCGGCGATCACTTCCAGCTCGACGGTGATCGCCGGGCTGCCCGCCGCCTGCCAGGTCAGCTGGTAGTGGCCTTCGCTGAGCGTGCGCTGCTCCGCGGCCTCGAACAGCCGGCCCAGGCCCTGGCTGCCCGGTGCGCTGAGGACCTCGATCGTCTGTCCGCTGGCGTTGACGGCGGAAATCCGCGCGCCGGGCGTGCCGGATCCCGGCCAGCGGAAGTCCTGCCACGTTGGCGGCGTGTTGCGGTAGCGCAGCACCTGGCCGTCGATCTCGATGGTGTACTCGTTGAGCCCGGACACCGGCTGCGGCTGGATACGGAACAATCGCTGCGCCGGGCCGCCGTCGGATCCGCCGCCGGCGGACGCCGCCTGGCCCAGCGGCGCGACCCACGACGGGTAGCCGGACAGGAATTCCTGCGACAGCGAGATGCCGATGTCCGCCCAGCGCGACGGTTCCAGCGCGTTGCCGCGGCGGGTCACGAGACTGCCGAGCGTGTCCTTGCTGAACTGCGCGATGCTGCCGTTGGGCCCGAACACCTGCTCGATGTCGCTCTGCACGGCTTCGACCGACGCGCCGGCGGAGAAGGGGTAGCGCTGCCCGATCCCGGACTCGAACGGCTGCTGGACCTGCGCCGACCAGACGTGGTCGATCTCGGTCTCGGTCACGCCGACCAGGGCGGCATAGGTCTGCGTCAGCGGTCGCAGCAGCAGGTTGCGCAGCGTTTGCCGCTGCGCGTCCTCGACGCCGTCCAGCATCTGCTCATCGACCAGCTTCAGCGCCTCCGACAGTTCCGAGCCGGAGGCGAGCGTGTCCTGCATCAGTTTGCTCGCGCCGGCGCCGGGAGCGCCCTGGGTGCGGATGCCGTTGAGCCGGGTCCGGATCTTGCCCAGCGCCTCGAAATAGCCGGCGAGCATCGACGGATGGCCATCGCGTTCGATCATCAGCCGCGCGAAACCGGCGAATTCCTGCCCGATCGGCCCGGGCGGAACCGGCTGCTGGCGCCCGGTCTGGGGATCGATCCGTACCGGGATCGAGGTCGGATTGCGGCGCATGATCACCCGTTCGAACCAGCCGGCGATGCCTTCGCGCGCCTTGCCCATCAGCTCGCTTTCGGCCACCGGGTTGTCCCAGACGGTGTTCTCGTTGATCGCGCTGATCAGCTTGCGCAGCGGCGAGTTCCGCGCGTCGCCGATGCTGTCCATGCGCGCCACCGCTTCGTCGAAATCCGGGAATTCGGCGATCGCGACGTTATCGACGAACCGGCGCCATTCGCGCGCGTATTCCGACTTGTACATTCCGGTCAGTTCCTGGGCGATGTGCTCGGGGCTGCCGGCGATGGTCAGGTCGGTGGGGGCGCTGGTTTCCAGCACCCAGTCGGTGGTGCTGAGCTGCTTGTTGGCCGCCTCGGCGATCGCGTCCTTGACGTAGCCTTCCCAGGCGGCGCGCGAGAAAGCGCCGGAAATGGCGTAGTTGCCGGTGACGGCGCCCTTGTTGGCGTCCTGGCCGATCAGGTAGTCGGCGGTGATCGTGGGGAAGCGGGTGGCGGCGCGGGTCTTGACGTCGTTGTACGCGCGATCGACGGCCGGCTTGCCCTTCATCACCTCGCGCAGCAGGGTGCGGGCGTCATCGACCAGCGCAAACTTGGTCTCGATCTGCGGCCAGTCCGGGGCCGACGATTGCGAAACGTAGAACGTCATCAGCCGTTCCGCGTTGCGGACCATCTCCTCGCGGGTCATCTGCCCGCGGTTGGCTTCCAGCCAGCCGCGCCAGAACCGGGTCAGCTCGGACGACAGTGCGCTGAACTCGACGTGCGAGCGGTCGCCAAGCATCAGGTAGGCCTTGAGCGCGGCATAGGCGTCGTCGGCGCGGGCAGGGGAGGCTTCCTGGTACAGCGTGTCCCCCGCCTCCGGGGCGGGGTCACTGGTGTCCTTGGTGTCCTTGGCGTCCTTGACGTTCCCGCGGGCACCGCCGGCGACCGCTTCGCCGAGGAAGGCCTCAAGCCGCTGCGCCGTTGGCAGCACCATGATCTGGCGCATGCCGTTGAAATACTCATGGCGCACCTTGTCCTCGATGCGCCGGCCCTGGTACAGCCCAAGGCCCAGCGAGAGCGGCTTGTCCTTGCGGTACTGCTCAAGCTGTTCCAGGCGCTGCTGCAGGATCAGCAGCGCCTCGATCCTCGATTTCAGGTCAACCCGGCCATGCTGGACTTCGGCCGCTTTGGCCAGGTCGGCGGCGACGTTCGCGGTGAGCTGGCGGTTGGCGGTGTACGACCAGGCCCAGCCCGCGAGCGCCACCGCAAGCAGCGCCGCCGCGCCGAGGAAGGCCGCATAGCGAGTGCGCGTGCGGCCTGGATTGGAGTACTGCCTGACCAGCCGGCGATCGGCGAAGATCACCTTGCGGAACAGGCCCTGGAGGAAGAACCCGGTCTGCGGGCCGGACGCCGATTGCGCCGGCGCGGACGGCGCCGCACCGAGATCGAACTGCCGCGAAATGCGTTCGGATGCGCGGTGCACCGACGCACCTTCCTGGATCGCGCTGGTGAAGTAGAACCCGCGGAACACCGGCTTGAACTGGTACGGATTCTCTTCGAACAGGGTTGCGATGAAGGTGCGCAGGGCGGGCTTGATCGCGGCGAACTCCAGCGGCAGGGTCAGCAGCGCCGGTCCGGATTCATGCCCGCGGCGCGTGGACAGTTGCGAAAGCGCGACTTCCTTGAGCCCATCGGAGAGGATGTCGAAATGCGCGTCGAACGCAGTGAGCGCGTCGGTTTCGCCCTTGGCGTCGTAGGGCAGGGTGGCGCCCCAGCCGTTCTCCCGTTCGGTCGGATCGAGGGTGCTGAAGAATTCGGAGAAGCCGGCGATCAGGTCGGCCTTGGTGAACACCACATAGACCGGCGCGAACACCTCCAGCCGTTCGGTCAGCTCCTGCACGCGCTGGCGCAGGTTCTTGGCCAGGTCGATCGCGAACTCGGGTTTGCTGCCGGTGAGTTCGGCGATGCTCGCGGCGATGATCACCCCGTTGATCGGGGCCATCGGCCGGTTGGTGCGCAGCAGGTCGAGGAAGGTCAGCCAGTCCAGCCGGTCCTCGGCGCTGACGGTGTAGCGGCCGGCGGTATCGAGCACGATGCCTTCGGTGGTGAAGTACCAATCGCAGTTGCGGGTGCCGCCGATGCCGTGGATGACGTTGCTGCGGCTGTCCTCGAACGGGAATTGCAGGCCGGAATTGAGCACCGCGGTGCTCTTGCCGGCGGCGGGGTTGCCGATGATCACGTACCACGGCAATTCGTACAGGGCGGAGCTGCCCTTGGACTGTCCCAGGCGCGAGGTCTTGATCGCCTTGACCGCGTTGAGCATCTTCTCGCGCAGCACTTCGGTATCCGCGCGCGCCGCCGGGGCGGCCTGGGCCACGGCGCGGTCGGCATGGTCGCGCATCATGTCGTCGAGCTTGGCCGAGGCCCGTCGCGCGCGGAACTTGCGGATCGCCCAGATCGCCAGCCACAGCAGCGCCAGTGCTGCGCCTGCCGCCAGGATCCAGATACCCGCCTGCTTCATGCCGCTGACGCCGAGGAAGAGTGTGGCGCCTGTCAGCAACAGCCCGAGTGCGGTCAGCGTGCGATAGTCGGTAAGGAAATGGCGAAGTCTGCTCATGTCGCTTGCGTATTGCCGGGGGGGATGGCCGCGTCACCGGAAGGCGGCGGGTCGGGAGGAAGCACGAGCGCGATGCTGCGCTGGTCCGGTTCGGCGACCGCCAGCGCGAGCACGGCACCCGCAGCAGCGCTGGCCTTTTCGGCCGCCAGCGCGATGAGCACGAGCGGGGAGGCGATGCCGGCATGCCCACAGCCGCAGCCGGTCGTCACGCAGTTGCCCTCCGGCTCCAGGTGCGCCAGCGCCGCGTCGAAAAATCCGGCGACCGCAGTCGAGCGGGACTTGCGAAAATCGGCATCGCTGACCAGTGCCTTCAGATCCTTCTGCCGGGCTTCGGGGGCACAGGCGAGCGTTTGCCCGAACAAATCTTCCATCTGTCCCATCGCGGCGCGCGGTTGCCAGGAGACGCCCTGCCGGACCGTCGCGGACGCGCGCAGGATGGCCCGGGGCTGGAATGCGAACCGGTCGTCGTGGTCGGCGGCAAGCAGCAGGATGCCCGCCGCCGCCTCGCCGGGCACGATGCCTTCGGGCTGCCGGGCCGAGTACAACTGGCCGGATTGGCCAAGCCGCTGCACGCTGCGCTCACCGATCAGCGAATGACAGGCCAGCAGCAAATGCAGGGTGGGTGGGGCGGCTGGCGGTTCGGGCGACGCGCCGATGGCGGCGACGTGTTGCCACGGTTCGCCGGCCGCGGAAGCCGGCAGCACTTCCACGGTCAACTGGTCGCCGGGTATGCCGCAGGCATCCGCCTCATGGGACAGCCAGCGGCTTACCCGCTCCCTGACCGCTGCAGGCCAGTCCGCCGGGAGGAACACGGTGGCCCGAAGTCCGGGCAGCGGCGATGCCGCGCCACGATGCACTCCCTGGGGCGCGGTGGGCTCGGGACCGGCCAGCCACGCCTCCGACACGACCCGCTGCAGCAGATCCTGCGTCACCGGGATCAGCAGGGCCAGCGCCCGGAGCTGTTCTTCGTCGAAATGGGCAGGAGGGGCGTCGGCATGAGCGTCGAGGGCTTCCAGGGCCTGTTCCGCGGTCGCGGTATCGGTGTCCCGGGCCCAGCTCGCGAATATCGGGAATCCCGATCCGTCCTTGAGCTTGTCGTGCAGTTTCGGGGCGATCGGCGCGGCAAGGCTTTCCAGCGCCGAGGCGGGATCGCCGCCCACGGGCAGTTGCAGCGCGCTGGCGAGAATCGCAATCCGCGGCGCCGGTTCGGCGTGAGGCGCCTCATCGCCGCCGTTGGCGCGGCCGGCGATCGATTGCTCCGTTTCCCCCCGGGTGCCGGAAGCCTTCTTTTTGCGAGCGCCGTTCAAGCCATATCTCAGCACCGCGAAGGTTCCCAGCGGCAAAACGCCCAGGTACAGGACCAGATCCCGAGCCTCCGGATGGATGCCGGCCACCCTCCAGAACACGATGACCAATGCCCAAACCACCAGGGCGGTCAGCAGAAGCCAGCCAGTGAAGCGCAGGAGTTTGCTCATGATCCGTTGAACCGGGGACTGCCCCCGGATGAGATTCCTTTCGTCGAATGGGTGTTGATGGAGGGCAATGCTCCGCTGCGCGGTCAGCTCACGCCGACCACCGTCTGGCTGGGAACCAGCGCTGCGCCGCATGCCGTGGTATCCCCCTGTCGCGCCACGGCCTGCCCGTCGATGATGAGGGTCGGATCACCGGTGCTGATCGTGGTGGGACCATGTACCGAGCAGACGCACGCATCGCCGACACGGGCAATCGGACGCCCGCCGATGTCGCTGGGCAAGGAAGCCGAGGTTACCGAGCCGCCATGACTCAGCGCGTCTCCGAGCACGATGAATGGACGTGACATTATGCCTTCCGACTCCCTGTGAGTGGTGGATACGGAACGTTGTAGGGGTTGGTCGAGCAAAGATAACAGAGCCTCAGGGCTTCATCACGCCTGCGCGGCGCAGTTCCACGTGCATGAGATCCTTGATCGTGCGCCAATCGCCGCCCCAGCCCAGCCCGGCCTCCTTGGCGACCTGGCCGTACAGCTGATAGCCGCGCATGGCCCAGGGGTCGCGCTCGGAGATGACCAGCTTCCCGTCGCGCAGGAAGGCGCTGTCGGCTGCCAGGCCATACTGGTGCCAGCTTCGATTGCCGCGCACCTGGGTGACGTGGCGGCCCCGGGCCGCGAGCTGGTTCTGTCGATCGGCGCTTCGATAACCCTCGACGAGTACCATTTCGTAGCCATGCTGCTCGTGCATGACGCGATAGACGGCGAGCAGGCGCTGGGCGAAATCCGCATCCAACTGGTCCCACTTGCGATCCGCGGTCGCCGTCATCGGCCGAACCGCCTCGACCTCGGCGGTCATGAATACTTCCGGCGGCGGCGGCGGAGGTGGCACCAGGCGTTCCCCGCGCAGCAGTTCCTCGATCCTTGTGCTGCTGGCCGGGCGCTGGACGACCTCGAACCCGTCGAGGACAACTTCATGCCGCAGCATCAGCACCAGCAATGGCGGCAGCGCGATCAGCACGACCATGGCCAGCAGCAGGTATCGATGCGTGCGGATGCCTTCCATGAGTTGTGAAGGCTGGCGATCCGGGCGCGACACCGGCGCCAGACGCCTGCCGATGGCTTGAAAGGTGCGTGCCGACCATCCACTGGTGGCCTGAAGCTGCCGGCACATCCATGCCCAGAGGCGCGCGCGCGCATCGTCGAACAGCGCAAACCAGGCTGCCAGGCAGGCCAGGACGAAGAACAGGGCCATCCATAGCGCGATCACGCAGTCACACATCCTTGTTCGCGGACAGAGATGGCCTTCGGTCGGGGTTGGGGTATGCTTGAGAACACACCGTCCATTTGGGGATAGAAGGGGCCAACCCTTGGAAAACAAGGATATCAAGTCCGCACGTCCCAGTCTTTTCGAGACCGGTCATCCGCCGGCCAACGATGTGCCCGGCAATCCGCGCAGCCTGCAGCACCCATCCGTCGGTTCGAGCGGCATGACGGAGCAGGGACGCCACTGGCAAAGGCGCTGGCCATGGGGATTGGCCTTGCTTGCCGTGGTTGCGGTCGGAATTATCGGCTGGAGGGTGTTGGCTGGCTCGAATCCGGACAGGCCGGCGCAACCGGTACCGGTTCCTGCCATCGCATCGAAGGGCGCCGACGCGGAGGGTGCTGGTTCGACAGCGATTCTGGTGGGGAATGATGAAGCATCGCGCGTCGAGCAACCGTCGCTCGACGATCCGCTGTCGATCATTCGGGCGAATGCCGCGGCAGGCAAGGACGCTGCCGCGACTTATGCGCAAGAGGACGCCCGGTCGCCATCCCCAGGCTCCAGCATGCCGTCGCGGGCCATGCCGGCTGCAGGCGACGGGAACAAGGCCAAATCCCGTACCGGGAGCACGCGGGTCTCTGGCGGCGACACGAGTTCCGATCTGCTTGAAACGCTGCTTGCGAACATCAGGAAGTCCCCCGATGGCGTCGAAACCCGTGGCAAAGGCCCGCAGACGCTGGACGAACTGATTGCGCAATTGAACGAGAAACCCGGTGCCAAGCCAACGACGGTTGCCTCGGCGGAAAACGCCTCCAGCCAGGGCTCGGCACGGCTGCAGACGCAGCTTCGCTCGTGTCCCGCGGCCAACACGCTGGCGGGAATCCGCTGTCGGCAGAAGCTTTGCGAAAAGCATCGGGGCGACCCGGCATGTCCGCAGCAATAGCAACTGGTCCAACATCATTTTTCGCATAATGTATATTATGTCAATGCGGTGGCTGGGCTGGGTTGCCGGCTTGCTGCGCGCCTGGCTGGCCCAGAAATTGCGACACCGAAAGCCCCTACCGAACGAGTTGGAGGCTTTCGCCGCATGAATCGCAAACCCTACGACCCCGACACCGGCCGGATGGAACTGGCCGGCCGCTGGGCCGGCTACGGCTTCGGCCGCGCCGGCTGCCTGTACACACCCGAGAACCACGAAATTCAGCCGCAGGATCTGTGCTGGCTCTCGCTGACCGTTGCCTTGGGCAACGAGTGGAAACGACTGATGGATGCCGAAAAAGCCCATCGCCGACCACCGCCGGTGTCGTCGGAAACCGTCTATTTGCGTGAAGTGCTGGCCGGGGCACGGGAACGGCTCCGGGCCTGTGGGTAGATCAAAAACGGGTTTGCGTGGGGCGGTCAATCTGTCCGGTTTCTGTCCCGGTGCCGGTTCGCCAAGCAAGGGCCTCATTGCCGGCCCTTAAACCCGCTAGACATGTGCCAAGAGCCGGCTTGCCCGCTGGCGCGGTGCTTCCCCGGTCAAATGACGGGTACGTCCACGCTGAAGACCACAGGTTCACGGCCTGCCTGCCCTGTCGCGGCTCCTTCGTCGCCCTTGCGTTTCCCGTTCGCCATTTGACCGCGCACCGACGCCGCTCGGGGGTCGTCGTCATGACGACGGTGCGAGAGGCACGCACCGGCGCCATAACGACCACCAACAGCGAGGAAACACCCCATGTACATGCCGAAATTCGATTACAGCAACACCCCGGATACCCTGCACGCCGTGATTCTGGACGGTGACCGTAAGTTGAAGATCATTGGCGATCGGAGCAACGCCAGCTACGAATAGATCGTTGAGCCGTGCTTGGGATCTGACATGCACTCGAATGCTGGCTATGGAACGCCCGCCAGCGCCTTGCGGGATGGCCTGATCGCCTACTTGGGCTTGCCAAACGAGATCCCCACCATCACCAGCGTTTGATACTCTACCCCCAAGCCTGAACAGGAGGCACCCATGAGCAACGTCGAAAACATCATCGTCCAGCAGCTGCAAAGCCTGCGGAACGAAATCGGATCTTTGAAGACCGCCATGCATGACGAATTCAAGGACGTGAAGCATCGGCTTTCGAAGATCGAAGGATCGACGTTAGCAACGCGCCGAGACAACAACACGACGCAAGAAGACGTGTATCGGCAACAGAACACCATCGACCGGTTGAACGAGCGATTGCAACGCATCGAAACTCGGCTTGAAATCAGCCAGGGCTAAAACGAGAAACCCCGCGAAAGCGGGGTTTTTCTTGGCACTCACGCATCACGACAGCGGACAAACTGACGATTTTTGTCCAAAACCTGTTCCCAGCCATTCGGCAGACGCTTCATCGCCAGACCGGCTATACAGGCATAGCCCAACGCTGCAGCTTCGCGTGTGCCCTGTCCAGGCAGATCGAGGACCGTCGCCGAGTGCTTCGGCTGACCTTTCGTGATGCGCCGACAGAAGGCCTGCATGTATGGGTTGATATCGTTCGCCGGATCGCGGCATTGCGCAGGCACCACAACCGCTTTTTTCGGCTGAACCTGCCGATCAGGCGTTGCCTGATAGGCCTTAATCGATTGCGCTTGCGCCGACGCGGCCACCAGCAGCGCCAGAACCCCCAACAGCTTGACCATTGATGCTTCCCCCAATCTTCGCCACGCAGCTTACTGCGATTTAGAACCAGGCGAGAGGGGAAATTGATCGGCGCCGTTGCCTATGGCCGCAAATTCCGAGCCGGTAGAGCCCGTCACGGGTGCCGGCCTGGTCGATTCCTTCGCCTGTGTGCCTGTAGCGGCCACAGAGGCCGACGCAGGCTGCAGGAACGGCTCATACTGCCCATCCCTTGCCACACGGTCACACGTGGCCTTGGCGAGCCTGTAGCGCGTTCCCTGCTCGGTCAGACAAGTGCAGCTGGCTTTACGGTATTCACCGGCCGCATTCAAACCCTCCCCGGTGGACATGCAGAAAATGCGAGGCGGAGCCGATGGCACGCTCAAGCTGTCATAGGCTTTTGCGCTCCACGGTTGGGAAGCCAGGCGTGGCCTAAATGCGCTTATGTAGTCGCGCGTCGTGCCACGTGACTTCGCAGCGCCGCCGGCCGGCGACGGCACCGTCGCTGCCGCTCCGTTACCTTGCCGGCCATGTTGCCCGATCAGATCCGCAGGTACCGCCTTGCTCCCGAAACGCTCTTTCAGGTGGAAGAAATTCCAGCCGATGCCGACGACCAGCACGAGCAGCAAGCCGCCGATAGCGTAGTAAAACCACAGCACGCGCTGCTGCGCGGTGTCGTACTTGGTCGAGGTGTAAAGCTTGAATATCTCGGTCGGATACTTGCGCCGGCTGGTGGTCAGCGGTTCGGCCTTGTCCGGGTTGCGCTCGAACCGATCCCAGCGTTTGACGTGCACCAGCGACAGGCCATAGCGCCGGCGGATGTGGTAATGCTCCTCGATCAGGTCATGCAAGAAGTCATCCATCTGCCGCACCGGAGACTGGCAGATCATGATGAAGTCAATGCCTCGATGCCGATGCTTCGCCACTTGCTGCACGTGATCAGGCACCTTCATGCCCGGACCGCGCTTGGGGAACATGCCGTGTTCGTAGGCCTCGTCGATCAAGAAGATTCCGTAGTCGTATTCCGGCCGTTCGTGCCAGTGCTTCACATCGTCAGGTGTGATTTCAATCGCGCCGACCTTCGCCGCGTTGAAGTCGCGCACGTTGCAAACGTACAACTCGCGCTTCGGGTGCTTAGACGGGTCTTCGGCATGCTTCTTGTCTGCCTCCTCTTTCATTTTGAGGGCGGTTTCAATGGCAAGCACGGTCTTGCCGTGCCCAGGCTGGCCGGTGAATTGGAAGTACACGCTTAACCCCCTGCGTTGTTGACCATTTCTTGCAGGGCGCTTGTGGCCGTCAGGAAAACCCGCGTTCCGACTTTCGTCACCAGCGCCGAAAGGATCATCACCATGAAAATGTCAACACCGAGCGCGCCAGCAAGATCAAGAACCTGTTCTGGCAGCATGTCGAAATAGCCCTGCAAAAAGGTCTTCACCACCGGCAACGTACTCTTGTAGAGCACGAAGGAAAGGCCGAGTGCAGCCAGCACGCGAGCAACGATGAAGCTTGCCGCCAACTTCATCGCACCGATCAGATGCGGCGCAAAACCCGTGAGCGTGCTTGTCAGCTTTTCCCAGAACGTCATGATCCGTAAGCTTCCCCTGATCCCGGACACGCGGCAAGTAGAACTTTCTGGCATCTTTCCAGCCAGGAGGTTCCATGAAGAAGTCGAAGTTCAGCGAGGCGCAGATCGTCTCGATCCTCAAGCAGGGTGATGCCGGTTTGCCGGTGAAGGATCTGTGCCGTCAGGCAGGCATCAGCACGGCGACGTACTACCTGTGGAAG
>JASGDT010000032.1:0-19843 GCA_047607085.1 Pseudoxanthomonas sp.
ACCACGTCCTTGGGGGTGACGCCCACGCCCAGTTGGCCCTCGACGCGCACTTCCATCGTCCTGGCCTGCTTGAGCAGCAGCGTCTGGGTCGCCAGCACGTGCTCGACTTCCGAGGTGCCGATGCCGTGCGCCAGCGCGCCGAACGCGCCGTGCGTGGAGGTGTGCGAATCGCCGCAGACCACGGTCATGCCCGGCAAGGTCGCGCCCTGCTCGGGGCCGACGACGTGGACGATGCCCTGGCGCACGTCGTTCATCTTGAACTCGAGGATGCCGAAATCGTCGCAGTTCTCGTCCAGCGTCTGCACTTGCAGGCGCGAAACTTCATCGGCGATGGCTTGCAGGCCGCCGGCGCGTTCGGCCCGGGTCGTCGGCACGTTGTGGTCCGGCGTGGCGATGTTGGCGTCGATGCGCCATGGTTTGCGCGCGGCCAGACGCAGGCCCTCGAAGGCCTGCGGCGAGGTCACCTCGTGAAGGATGTGGCGGTCGATGTAGATCAGCGAGGAGCCGTCGTCGCGGCGCTTCACTTCGTGCATGTCCCACAGTTTGTCGTACAGGGTCTTGCCGGTCATGGCGGGTGTCTCGTGTGCGGTCTGGCGGAGGCGGCACGGGCCGCCGGGCAGGAACCGGCATGTTAGGCCCTTGGCATTCATGAAACAAATTCATGTTTTTCATGGAGATCAATTACCATCCGGAATCATGGATATCGCCAACCTCGCCGCCTTCCTGGCCATTGCCGAAACCGGCAGCTTTTCCGCCGCCGCCGAAAGGCTGCACCTGACCCAGCCGGCGATCAGCAAGCGCATCGGCCTGCTGGAAGCGGAACTGGGCGTGCGCCTGTTCGACCGGCTCAGTCGGCAAGTGGTGCTGACCGAGGCCGGGCAGGCGCTGCGACCGCGCGCGCGGCGCATCCTCGACGAACTGCAGGATGCGCGCCGGCTGCTGGACACGCTCGGCGACGAGGTCACCGGCACCTTGAGCCTCGCCACCAGCCACCACGTCGGCCTGCACCGGCTGCCGCCGCTGCTGCGCCTGTTCGCCGTGCGCCATCCGGCCGCCGCGCTGGACATCCGCTTCCTCGATTCGGAGCAGGCCTATGCGCAAGTGCTGCAAGGCGAAGTGGAACTGGCGGTGACCACGCTCGGCCCCGACACCGCCGCGCCGCTGCGCGCGGTGCCGGTCTGGGACGACCCCCTGAAATTCGTCGTCGCCCCCGACCATCCCTTGGCCACGCTCGCCGCGCCCGACCTGCCGGCCATCGCCGCGCACCCGGCCGTGTTGCCGGAACGCGACACCTTCACCCACCGCATCGTCGCCGAACTGTTCGCCGCGCACGGGCAGGCGCTGCGGCTGCGCATGACCACCAATTATCTGGAGACGATCAAGATGCTGGTGTCGGTGGGCCTGGCGTGGAGCGTGCTGCCATCGAGTCTGATCGACGAACAGGTGATCGCGTTGCCGCTGGCGGGCGTGGACTTGCGCCGGAAGCTGGGCCACGTGAGCCACGGCGGGCGCACGCCGTCGCGCGCGGCGAAAGCGTTCGTGGCGTTGCTGGAGGAGCATGCCGACGCACCGCTTTCGTAGGAACGCACCGCAGCGGCGCGCTCCCGCAAAAGCCGCGCCTGCAACAGCGCATTGTTTCCCGATCACTCCGCGACCATGCGGTCGCGACCTTCGCGCTTGGCCTGGTACAGGCGGCGGTCGGCCAGCGTCATCAGTTCGCGGCGGTTGCTTGCGTCATTGCCCAGGCAGGCCATGCCCACGCTGGCGGTGCAGCGTACGGACTCGCCGTTTGCGGACACTCCCAGCCAGCCGATCCGCCGGCGGATGCGTTCGAATGCCGTCCGCGCCTGCTCCGGCGCCAGGCCGTGCGCAACCAGCAGGAATTCCTCGCCGCCCTGACGCGCCGCGAACACCTCGTCCCGGCTGCTGTCCGCCAACAGCCGGCCGATGTGGCGCAACATCTCGTCGCCGACCTCGTGGCCGTATCCGTCGTTGATGCGCTTGAAGTGGTCGATGTCCAGCAACGCCAGCGCCAGAGGCGTGGCGGCGGCATTTGCCTGTTGCAGTTGCTGTTGCAGATGGCGCTCGGCCTCGCGCCGGTTCGGAAGGCCGGTCAAATCGTCGTGGCTGGCCTGCCAGGCCAGGCAGCGCAGCAGCCGCTCGCGCTCCTGCGATGCCTGTTCCAGCGCCTCGTTCTTGTCGCTCAATTCCTGCGTGCGGGATTTGATCAGCCGTTCCAGGCGTTGCTTCTTGCGCAGCATCTGCCGTGCGCCCAACCGGTACAGCCAGATGGCGAGCAAGGCGACGCCCAGCACCACCAACACGAAAAACCAGGGTCGCAGCCACCACGGCGCTTCGCGCTCGAACACCAGTTCCGCCTGGTTGCGCGCGGCGGCGGCGTGCCAATCCGCCGGCATTCGCGTGGCCTGCACCTGGAAGCGGAAACGGCCCGGCGGCAGGTTGGTATAGACCGCTTCGGTGGCGGTGTCGGCTTCGTTCCAGGCGTGTTCGAAGCCTTCCATGCGGTAGCGATAACGCAGTTTGCCGGGCTCGCGCAGGTTCAAGCCGGCGTAGCGGATCTGCAGGCGGTGCGCTGACGCAGGCAAATCGTAGGCGGCTTGTTGCGGCATGGCCACGCCATCCACACGCACCGATTCGATCGCCAGCGGTGCGACAAGGGCGCGCTGGCGTTCGGCGATGGCCGGGTCGATCACCGCCACGCCGTTGGCGGTGGGGAACCACAACCGCCCGTCGCGCAGCCGCCAGCCCGCGGGCATGCCGTTGCCGTTGGCCTGGCTGCCGGGCATGCCGTCGCTGTAGTCGAAGGTCTCCACCGACAGGCGCGCGCGGCGACCGGCGTCGATCTGGTCGAAATCGCGGCGCGCCACCCGGAACACGCCGTGGTTGCTCGACAACCACAGGTAGCCGTTGCCGTCGTCGAGGATGCGGAACAAGGTGTCGCGCGGCATGCCGGCGGCGCGGCCATAAACGTGGAAACGGCCTTCGCGCCAGCGCAGCAACCCGTGGTCGCTGGCGATCCACAGGGAGCCGTCGGCATCGCCGAGGAAATCGAACACGCCGTACGCCGGGAAGCCGCGTTCGCCCGTGCGCAGCACGCCATCGGCGGCCAGCGTGGACAGGCCATCCGAGGTGCCGATCCACAGCACGCCGTCGGGCGCGCGGTACAGCGCGCGGACGAAGGTGCCGGCCAGACCGTCCTCGCGCCCATAGACGCGCAGGAGGCGGCCATTGCGGAAGTGGGCCAGGCCGCTGCTGGTGCCGACCCACAGCCCGCCGCCGGCTTCTTCCAGCAGCGCGCGCACCTGCGGCGACGGCAAACCCTGTTCGTGGCCGATGCGCTGCACCACCGCGCCATTGCGCGACAGCCGCAGCACGCCGCGATCGTAAGTGCCCACCCACACGCCAGCATCGCCGGCCGCCGCCAACGACAGCACCGACGGATCGGGCCCGCCGTCGCGCAGCAACGGCACCGGCGACAGGCGGCCGTCGCGCCACACGTCCAGCCCGGCGGCATGGCCCAGCCAGACCGCGCCATCACCGCCCTGCACGATCACGCGCACGTAATCGTCGCCCAGGCCGTTGGCCTGGGTCAGGCCGAACACCGCGCCGTCGGAAATGCGGAACAGGCCGTTGGTGGTGCCGGCCCAGAGCAGCCCTTCGCGATCCTCGAACAGGGTCGAGCCGCGCCCGAACAATCCGTTGCGCGTGGTCAAGGTCTGTGTCTCGCCATCCCGGTAGCGGATCAGTCCATCTCCCGTGGTCAGCATCCACAGGTTGCCGTCGCGGTCTTCCAGCACCGATTCGACCCGCTCCTGCTGCACCAGCGCCGCCCGCCCGCCGCGCACGCGCCAGACGCCGCCGTCACCGGCCACCCAATAACCGCCGCCACGCGCCGCCAGCAGGCTGCGCACCGCGCGCGCCGGCAGACCCAGATGCGCGCCGTAATCCTCCAGCCTGCCCTGGTGCAGGCGGAGCAGGCCGCGACTGCCGCCAATCAGCATGTCGCCATCGGGTTGCGACAACAGGCTGAAGACCGCGCCATCGCGAAGCCCCGTATCCGCACCGAAATCATCGATGCGCCCATCCGCACCCTGCCGCAGCAGCGTGGATTCGGTACCGACCCAAAGCGCGCCGGCCGCATCGCGATGCAGCGCGATCACCGCGCGGACCCGGCCCAGTTCCCCGTCCAGACGCTGCCAACGGCCATGATGAAAGCGCAACACCCCGCTGGCCGTCCCCAGCAACATCGCGCCGTCGGCATCACGCAACACCGTGCGCACCCCGGCAATCTCCATGCCCGGCACGCTGGTCGAATCGTAGGCATCGAAGCTGCGGCCATTGAAACGCGCCGCGCCTTCCCAGGTGCCCAGCCACAGGAAACCCTCGTCGTCCTGGCTGATGCGATGGATCAGGTCATGCGGCAGACCCGCCTTCATCGTCCAATGGGTGACGGTGTATTCGTCAACCTTGCGCGCAGGATCCAGCGCCCGCGCCGGCAGGATCGGCAACAGCAGGCAGCACAGCAGCAGGGCAAGGCGCGCGGAGGGTCGCAAACGTCGATTTCAGCGGAAACCAGGCCCTGATTATCAACGCAAAACCCATGCTTGCGGCGGCGCATCGACTCACATTTTGCCGGCCAACCCGGGCGCTACGGCTGTTCGTCCGGCTTCACCCGGAACCATGCCGCGTACAGCGCCGGCAGGAACAGCAGGGTCAGCGCGGTGGCGACGAACAGGCCGCCCATGATCGCCACCGCCATGCTGCCGTAGAAGGCGCTGCGCGACAGCGGGATCATCGCCAGGATCGCCGCCAATGCGGTCAGCACGATCGGGCGGAAGCGGCGCACGGTGGCGTCGATGATCGCGTGCCAGCGGTCGTGGCCGGCGTCGATGTCCTGCTGGATCTGATCCACCAGAATGACCGAGTTGCGCATCACCATGCCGGCCAAGGCAATCGTGCCGAGCATGGCGACGAAGCCGAACGGCATGCGGAACAGCAGCAGCGCCAGGGTCACGCCGATCAGGCCCAGCGGCGCGGTCAGCAGCACCAGCGCGCTGCGCGAGAAGCTGCGCAGCTGCAGCATCAGCAAGGTCGCCACCGCCAGCACGAACAGCGGCATGCCGGCCTTGATCGAATCCTGCCCGCGCGCCGAATCCTCGATGGAGCCGCCGACTTCCAGCAGATACCCTTGCGGCAGGTTGGCGCGGATTTCCTCCAGTGCCGGCAATATCTGCGCGGTCACCGTGGCCGGGGTGAGGCCATCGCGAATGTCGGCGCGCGCGATCACCGACGGCAGGCGATCGCGGTGCCAGATCACGCCATCCTCGAACGTGTATTGCAGCCGCGCCACCTGCGACAGCGGTACGCTGCCGTTGGCGGTGGGTACGGCCAGGCTGCCGAGCAGTTGCAGGTTGGCGCGTTCGTCTTCCGAACCGCGCAGCAGCATCTCGATCAGTTCGTTGTCTTCGCGATAGGTATCCACGCGCAGGCCCGACAGCGAACTGGTCAGCAGGTTGGCGATGTCGGTGCTGCTGACGCCCAGGGCGCGCGCGCGTTCCTGATCGATGTCCAGCCGTACCACCTTGCTCGGCTCGCTCCAGTCCAGGTTGACGTTGGTGGTGTGCGGGTTGGCGCGGATCTTCTCCGCCACCTGGCGGGCGATGGCCTGCACCTGCGCGATGTGTTCGCCGGAAACGCGGAACTGCACCGGATAGCCGACCGGCGGGCCGTTTTCCAGCCGGGTCACGCGCAGTTGCAGTTCCGGGAATTGCGGGGTGACCTCACTGATCAGCCAGTCGCGCAGTTTCTCGCGCGCGTGCAGGTCTTTCGTCAACACCACGAACTGGCTGAAGTTGGTCTGCGGCAGCTGCTGATCCAGCGGCAGGTAGAAACGCGGCGAGCCGGTGCCGATGTAGGCGACGTAGTTGTCGATGCCTTCGCGGCCCTTGAGCAGCGCTTCCAGCTTGCGTGCCTGCGCTTCGGTCGCGCACAGCGACGCGCCTTCGGCCAGTTCGATATCGACCATCAGTTCCGGCCGGGTCGAATCCGGGAAGAACTGCTGCGGCACGAAGCGGAACAGGAAGACCGAGGCGACGAAGGCAATGGCCGTGATGCCGATCACCAGCCAGCGATGGCGCAGGCAGGATTCCAGCAGCGTGCGGAAGCGACGATAGAACGGCTTCTGGTAGGGGTCGTGCGTGTGTGCCTGCTCGTGCGCAGCCGGCGCAATCCAGCCGGCGAAAGCGGGAAGACGCTCGGCCAGACGCTCGCGCCACCCATGCACGCGCGCGGCCAGCGAACCGGGTTTCGGCGGCTTCGCCGGCAGATGCAGGTCGGGCAGCATCTTGTCGCCCAGGTACGGGATGAACAGCACCGCCGCGATCCACGACACGCACAAGGCGATCGTCACCACCTGGAACAGCGAACGGGTGTATTCGCCGGTGCTCGATGCGGCGGTGGCGATCGGCAGGAAGCCGGCGGCGGTAATCAACGTGCCGGTCAGCATCGGGAAGGCGGTGCTCTGGTAGGCGAAGCTGGCGGCCTTCAAGCGGTCGAAGCCCTGTTCCATCTTGATCGCCATCATCTCCACCGCGATGATCGCATCGTCAACCAGCAGGCCCAGCGCCAGCACCAGCGCGCCCAGCGAGATCTTGTGCAGGCCGATGTCGAAGTAGTGCATCGTCGCGAAGGTCATCGCCAGCACCAGCGGGATGCTCACCGCGACCACCAGCCCGGTGCGCAGGCCCAACGAGAAAAAACTGACCAGCAGCACGATGACCACCGCCTCGGTCAGGGTCCTGACGAATTCGCCAACCGATTCGCGCACCGCGTGCGGCTGGTCGGAGACCTTGCGCAATTCCATGCCGGCCGGCAGCGTCTGTTGCAGGCGCTGGAATTCGCTTTCCAGCGCGTCGCCCAGGCGGATGATGTCGCCGCCGTCCTGCATCGCCACCGCAATGCCGATGGCGTCCTCGCCCATGAAACGCATCTTCGGCTGCGCCGGATCGGCAAAGCCGCGCTTGACCGTGGCGATGTCGCCCAGCTTGAACGTGCGGTCGCCGGCGCGAATCGGGAAATCGCGGATTTCCTGCACCGACTGCAACTGCCCGCTCACGCGCAACTGCACGCGTTCGCCCGGCGTCTCGAAGAATCCGGCGGCGGCCAGCGCGTTCTGCTGCTGCAAGGCCTGCTGCACGCTGGCCAGCGACACGCCCAGCGTGGCCAGCTTGGTGTTGGACAGTTCAATCCAGACCTTTTCGTCCTGCAAGCCGATCAGATCGACCTTGCCGACGTCATCGACGCGCTGCAACTGCAACTGGATGCGGTCCGCGTAATCCTTCATCACCGCGTAGTCGAAACCCGGCGCGGTCAAGGCATAGATGTTGCCGAAGGTGTCGCCGAATTCATCGTTGAAATACGGGCCATAGACGCCTTCGGGCAGGCTGGCGCGGATGTCGCCGACACGCTTGCGCAGTTGGTACCAAAGCTCCGGCACGTCCTTCGACTTCATCGAGTCGCGCGCCATGAAGATCACCTGCGATTCGCCGGGGCGCGAGTACGAGCGGATGAATTCGTATTCGCCGGTGCTCATCAGCGCCTTCTCCACGCGCTCGGTGACCTGGCGCGAGACTTCCTGCGCGGTCGCGCCCGGCCACACCGTGCGCACCACCATCGCGCGGAAGGTGAACGGCGGGTCTTCGGACTGGCCCAGGTGCCGATACGACCACGCGCCGACCAGGGCCAGCACGATCATCGCGTACAGCACCAGGCTGCGGTGGGTCAGCGCCCATTCGGAAAGGTTGAAGCGGCGCATGAGGACTTACTCCGTCTTCGCGGCGGGCTTGGCGGCGGGCGCGTGCAGCACCGGATTGTTGTTGCGATCCACCGCGATCACCGGCTGGCCTTCGCGCAGCAGGTGACCGCCGGCGGCGACCACCCAGTCGGACGCACTCACGCCTTCCAGCACCGGCGCTTCGGTTTCGCCGAACGGCCCCAGCCGCACCTGCCGCGCCTGCACGGTGGCGGTCTTCGCATCGACCACCCACACGCTGGCCGCGCCGTCGTCGCCGCGTTGCACCGCCGCCAGCGGCACGCCGAGGCGGGCCGCGCCGTCGGCGGCCTGCACGAACACGCGCGCGCTCTGGCCCAGTTCCACCGCCTGCGCGGCGTCGCCATCCAGCGCCACGCGCGCCGCATACGTGCGGGTCTGCGCGTCGGCGGCCGGGGCGATTTCGCGGATGCGCGCGGGCAGGCGCTCGCCCGGCGCGCCCCACAGTTCCACCAACGCCGGCTGGCCGACGCGGAAATCGCGGATGCGCGCTTCGGGCAGGGCGATGGCGACTTCGCGCCCGCTGTCGGCGGCCAGGGTGAAGATGGCCTGCCCGGCGGCGACCACCTGCCCGGCCTCGGCCTGACGGCTGGCGATCACGCCATCGCGCGGCGCGCGCAGTTGCGTGTAGGCGGACTGGTTGCTGGCCACCTCGTATTGCGCCTTGGCGGCGGTGTAGGCGGCCTGTTGCGCGTCGAAGGCGGACTGGCTGATCAGCTGTTGCTCGCGCAGTTTGCGATAGCGCCGCAGGTCGCCTTCGATGCGGATCAGATCAGCCTTGGCCGCCTGTGCCTGCAGGCGGAAATCGCCGGGGTCCAGTTCCGCCAGCACCTGTCCACGCCGCACGCGCGCGCCGGAATCGACGTGGCGGCGGATGAGATTGCCGCCGATGCGGAACGACAGCGGGCTTTCCTCGCGCGCATGCACCTCGCCGGCAAAGGCGGCAACGGCGGTGGCGCTGCCACCGGGATGCACCACCAACACCGGGCGCGCGATTTCGACCGGCTTCTCCTTGCCGCCACAGGCCGACAGGCCAACCACCAGCGACACCATCAACACCCACCCCGCGCTTGTGTTTCGCATTGCCGGTTCCGCCATCAGATAATGAACTTCCCGGTATGGTATATTTACAAAACCGCCTGGTCTAGTATTGCTTTCATGAGCCGCCGCACCTCCACGCCCGCCTCCAGAACCGCCACCGGCCCCGGTCGCCCCAAGGACCTGGGCAAGCGCGCCGCCATCCTGGAGGCGGCAAAGCAGTTGTTCGTGCGCGAAGGCTACGGCGTCAGCATGGACCAGATCGCCGCCGCCGCCGGCGTGTCCAAACTGACCGTTTACAGCCACTTCGGCGACAAGGAAGCCCTGTTCGCCGAGGCCGTGCGCGCCAAGTGCGACGAACTGCTGCCAAAGGAACTGCTGCTGCCGGATCCGAAAATCCCGCTGCGCGGCCAGTTGCTGGCGATTGCGCGCGCGTTCTTCGCGCTGGTCAGCAGCGACGAGGCGCTGGCGATGCAGCGCATGCTGCTGTCGCCGTCGCAGACCGACGCACGCGTCCGCGAAATGTTCTGGAACGCCGGGCCGCAACCCACCGTCGCCGCCTTTTCGGCGCTGCTGCAAGCGCGCTGCGAGGCCGGCGAACTGGCCATCGACGACATCGATCGCGCCGCGCACCAGTTCCTGTGCCTGATCAAGGGCGAACCGCACCACCGCCTGCTGTGCGGGCTGGGCAATCCGCCCAGCCGTGCCGAGATCGACGCACACCTCAACGCCACCGTGGATTTCTTCCTGCGCGCCTGCACCCCGCACTGAACCATGCCGCGCTGAATCCGGACCCGCAACGCCATTGGTCGCAATGACCTATGGCACTGCGGCAAAAACCGCCGCCGCCGCCATGCTTGCCTGCACGGCCCGGTAGAATGACCGCCCCTTCCCGCCGCACCGTTTGCTTCCGCCGCCATGACGATCAACTACACCCAAGCCCGCGAATTGATGGTCGAACAGCAGATCCGTCCCTGGGACGTGCTGGACATGCGCGTGCTGGACGTGCTGTCCACCCTGCCGCGCGAAGCCTTCGTGCCGCCGGCGCACCGCGCCCTGGCCTATGCCGACATCGAGCTGCCGCTGGGCCACGGCCAGCGCATGATGAAGCCCGTCGTCGAAGGCCGCACCCTGCAGGCGCTGGCGCTGCAACCGCAAGAAGACGTGCTGGAAATCGGCAGCGGCAGCGGCTTTCTGAGCGCCTGCCTCGGCGCGTTGGCCCGCGACGTGCTGAGTCTGGAAATCTCGCCGGCACTGGCCGCCGCTGCGCGCGCCAGTCTCGACGCCGCCGGCCTCGGCCACAACGTCCGCATCGAAACCGCCGACGTCTTCGCCTGGGACGGCGAGCGCCGCTTCGACGCGATCTGCGTCACCGGCGCCTGCGCGACCGCGCCGGTGCAGTTCGCCCGGTGGCTGCGCCCCGGCGGCCGCCTGTTCGCCATCCACGGCCAGTCGCCGGTGATGGAAGCGGTGCTGGTGCGCAACGACGTCAACGGGCCGCGCATCGAATCGTTGTTCGAAACCGACCTGCCCTACCTGACCGGCGCCGCCCCCGCGCCCAAGTTCGTATTCTGAAACTGAAGGAAACCGCATGAGCCGCCGCCCCCTCGTCCTCGCGCTCGCCCTGCCGCTGTCGCTGCTGGCCGCCAACGCCGGCGCCACCGACCTGATGCAGACCTACGAACTGGCCCGCACCGGCGACACCACGCTGTCGATCAGCGAGTCCAACGCCCTGATCGACAAGGAGGGCAAGGTGCAGGCGCGCGCCGCGCTGCTGCCGCAGATCAACGGCACCGCCAGCTACGGCCTCGACCATTCCAGCCGCCCGGGCAGCTCGGTCGGCGACGTCAAGGGCCGCACCTACGCCGCCAAGATCAGCCAGACCCTGTTCGACTGGGGCAGCATCGCCGACCTGCGCGCCAGCAAGGCCGTCGCCGCGGCTGCCGACTACGACCTGGCCGCCGCCAACCACGACCTGATCGTGCGTACCTCGACCGCCTACTTCAACGTGCTGGTCGCGATCGAGTCGCTGGCCGCCGCCGAGACCAACGAAGCCGCGGCGAAAAAGAACTACGACTACGCGCAGAAGCGCCTGGACGTGGGCCTGGCGCCGATCACCGACGTGCACGAAGCGCGCGCCTCGTACGACAGCGCCCGCGCCGACACCATCCTGGCCCGCAATGCGCTGGACGACACCTACCGCGCACTGGCCGAAATCACCGGCCAGCCGGTCGCCAACCTGCAGGCGCTGCCCGACGACTTCCGTCCGGAACTGCCGAGCGAACCATCCGCGCAAGCCTGGGTTGACCGCGCGCTGGAGCAGAACCCGGATCTGAAGTCGGCCGAGCTGAACCTGCGTTCGGCCGAATTCGGCGTCTCCAGCGCCCGCGCCGGACACTACCCCAGCCTCGCCTTCAGCGGCAGCTACAGCAACGCCACCGACTGGGACTCCGTCCACGGCATCGGCACGCCGGGCATTTCCAGCGACAGCGAAGGCTATAGCTGGGGCATCACCCTGACCGTGCCGATCTTCGCCGGCGGCGCCACCCAGTCCAGCGTGCGCCAGGCCCTCTCCCTCCGCGACATCGCCCAGGACAGCCTGGAAGCGACCAAGCGCGCGCTGGTGCGCAACACCAGCAGCGCCTACCAGGCCCTGGTCGCCGGCGTCAGCGAAGTCGAAGCCCGCCGCCTGGCGGTGGTGTCGGCGAAAAGCGCCTACGACGCCTCGCAGGTGGGCCTGGAAGTCGGCACCCGCACCGTGCTGGACGTGCTGCAGAACCAGCAAGCGCTGTTCGTGGCGCAGGTGGACTATGCAACGGCCAAGTACCAGTACCTGCTGAACAGCCTGCTGCTGGAACAAGCCGCCGGCACGCTGGACGTGCAGGACGTGCAGAACGTCAACCGCCTGCTGACCGTCAGCGCCGACGCCAAGCTGTCCAGCGGCCTGACGCCGTAACCCGCCGGCGCAGTCGCTTCACGAGAAACGGCGGGCCGCGGCCCGCCGTTTCTCGTTGCCTTGCCCGAACCTTCGGATCGATCAGGCCGACAAACACCCGATCGCGGCAACCGCGCCGAAGCGGTCGGACAGGCGCTTGAGCAGGGCCAGGCGGTTGCCGCGGATCGCCGGGTCTTCGGCATTGACCATCACCCCGTCGAAGAAGGCATCGACCTGCGGGCGCAGTTGCGCCAGCCGGTTCAGCACGCGCACGTAGTCGCGGCGGTGCAGGGCCTCGTCGGTGTCGCCGAGCGCGGCTTCGACGGCTTCGGCCAGCGCGGTTTCGGCCGGATCGTTCAACAGGGCGCGATCGACTGCATGCGGGATCGCGATGTCGGCCTTCTTCAGGATGTTGCCGATGCGCTTGTTGGCCGCCGCCAGGGCTTCGGCTTCCGGCAGCGCGGCGAACTGGCCGATGGCGTCGAGACGGGTGTCGAAGTCGGACAGCGAAGCGGGCTTGAGTTCGGCCACCGCGTTGAAGTGGCTGGCCGGGACACCCTTGTCGGCGTAATAGCCGCGCAGGCGGTCGAGGATGAAGTCGTAGAGTTCTCCGGCATCGGCCTGCACGTGCTTCGGCGCAAGACTTTCGTTGGCCTTTGCCAGCAATGTGGGCAGGCTGAGGTCGAAACCGCTTTCGATGATCGTCCGCGCCAACCCCAGCGCATTGCGCCGCAGCGCGAACGGATCCTTGTTGCCGGTCGGCTTCAGCCCGGCGGCGAAGCCGCCGGCCAGCGTGTCCAGCCGCTCGGCGATCGCCAGCACCTTGCCCAAGGGCGACAGCGCGATGTCGTCGCCGGCGAAGCGCGGCTGGTAGCTTTCGTCGATGGCCAGCGCGATTTCCTTCGGCTCGCCCGCGGCCAGCGCGTAGTGGCGGCCGGCGATGCCCTGCAGTTCCGGGAACTCGCCCACCATGCGGCTTTGCAGGTCGTTCTTCGCCAGTTCCGCGGCGCGGCGCGCCTGCGCCGGATCCACGCCGACCTGCTGCGCGATGGTTTCCGCCAATGCGGCCACGCGCTGCACCTTGTCGGCCACGCTGCCCAACTTGGCCTGATAGGTGACGGTTTTCAAACCTTCGCCCATCGACACCAGACCCTGCTTCAAGTCTTCGTCGAGGAAGAACCTGGCGTCGGAGAAACGCGGGCGGATCACGCGCTCGTAGCCCTTGCGCACCTCCGCCTCGTTCTTCGATTCGATGTTGGCGACGCCGATGAAGTACTGGGTCAGCTTGCCCTCGCGCAACACCGGGAAGAATTTCTGGTTGACCTCCATCGTCTCGATCAGCGCTTCCTGCGGCACCGCCAGGAACGCCGGCTCGAAGCTGCACAGCACCGCCTTCGGCCATTCGGTCAGGCACACGACCTGTTCCAGGTTGTCGTCGGTGATGCGCGCGGCGCTGCCGGCCTGGCGCGCCGCGGCTTCGACCTCGGCGACGATGCGCGCGCGGCGCTCGTCCGGATCCACCAGCACGCGCGCGGCGCGCAGCGATTCGACGTAGTCGCCGGGCTGGCTCAGCCACACCGGCTTGTCGTGCTCGAAGCGGTGGCCCTGGCTCATGCGGTCGGACTTGACGCCCAGCAGTTGCGCCGGCACCACTTGCTGGCCGAACAGCAGCACCAGCCATTGCACCGGACGGGCGAAGGCGTAATCGTTGTCGCCCCAGCGCATCGGCTTGGGCACCGGAATCGCGGCGACCGCTTCGCGCACGACCTCCGGCAACAGGTCGATGGTCAGCGCGCCGGCGCTGACCGAGCGATGCACGAAGCGTTCGCCCTTGGCGTCGGTCAGTTTTTCCAGTTGCGCCCATTCAACGCCGGCTTTCGTGGCGAAACCCTGCAATGCACGGGTCGGCTGGCCGTCGGCATCCAGCGCGACGTTGAGGTAGGGGCCGAGCATTTCCGAAGCCTGTTGCGGTTGCTCCACCGCCACGCCCGGCAGCAGCACGGCGAGCCGGCGCGGCGTGTAAAGCGGCTTGGCATTGCCGCGCTCGACCGCGATGCCGCGTTTTTCCAGCGCGGCCAATGCGCCGTCGAAGAACGCCTGCGCCAGTCCGGGCAGCGCCTTGACCGGCAGTTCTTCGACACCGAGTTCGATCAGGAGAGGGAGTTGTCGGGACATGGTGGTTCAAGCCTTGTTGCTTTGTTCCTTCTCCCGAGGGGAGAGGGTCTTTATTTCAAGAGTCGGAAACGGCTTTCTTCAAACCGGGAAACCCCAGCTTCTCGCGCTGCGCGTAGTACGCCTTGGCCACCGCCTGCGCCAGCGTGCGCACGCGCAGGATGTAGCGTTGGCGTTCGGTAACCGAGATCGCGCGGCGCGCGTCGAGCAGGTTGAAACTGTGGCTGGCCTTGGTGACCTGTTCGTAGGCCGGCAGCGGCAGGCCGGCTTCGACCAGTTTCAGGGCTTCCTTCTCGCAGGCGTCGAAGCGGTGGAACAGTTCGGCCACGTCGGCATGTTCGAAGTTGTACGCGCTCTGTTCGACCTCGTTCTGGTGATAGACGTCGCCGTAGGTGACCGCCGCGCCGTCGGGCCCATAGGTCCACACCAGGTCATAGACGTTGTCGCAGTTCTGCAAATACATGCACAACCGTTCCAGCCCGTAGGTGATTTCGCCCAGCACCGGCTTGCACTCGAGGCCGCCGGCCTGCTGGAAATAGGTGAACTGGGTGACTTCCATGCCGTTGAGCCAGACTTCCCAGCCCAGGCCCCACGCGCCCAGCGTGGGCGATTCCCAGTTGTCCTCGACGAAGCGCAGATCGTGCACGCGCGGGTCGATGCCCAGCGCCTTGAGCGAATCCAGGTACAACTGCTGGATGTCGTCCGGGTTGGGCTTCATCGCCACCTGGTACTGGTAATAGCGTTGCAGGCGGTTGGGGTTGTCGCCGTAGCGGCCGTCGGTGGGGCGGCGCGACGGCTGCACGTAGGCGGCGTTCCACGGCTCCGGGCCGAGTGCGCGCAAGAAGGTGGCCGGGTGGAAGGTGCCCGCACCGACTTCCAGGTCCAGCGGCTGGATCAGCACGCAGCCTTGCGCGGCCCAGTACTGGTTCAAGGTCCGGATCAGATCCTGGAAGGTGATGGGGACGCGCGTGGAGTCAGACGTGGAATCAGACATGCCGCAGGAAATCGGGGATCAAGGGTCGGCTAGTATAGCGGGCACATTCGCGGCAAAGCCCTGTGCCGCAAGGGTTTCCCGATGGATCACGGCCTGTCCGCCGCCGCACCGCCCGCCGTTCCGCCGCCTGTCGCCACGCCGTTGCCGCCGGGCAGGCTGTCGTTCGATGGCGTTTCCGCCGCGCTGCTGGAAGACGGTCTGGTCGCACCGGGCGAACGCGAGCGCATCCAGTTCGACACGCAAGCCGCGCGCAGCGCCAGCGAGGTGCATCCGCTGGTGATGCTGGCCAACTTGAAACTGGCCGCCGCGCAGCCGGCCGGCAGCGAGCTGGGGCTGGAACGCCTGACCGAATGGCTGGCGCGCCGCGTCGGCGTGCCGTACCTGCGCATCGACCCGACCCGCGTTGACGTGGCGGCGGTGACCACCGTGGTGTCGCATCCGTATGCGCGCCGCCACCGCATCCTGCCGCTGGCGGTGCAGCCGGACCGGCTGCTGATCGCCACCAGCGAACCGCTGGCGCAGGGCTGGCGCGAGGATCTGCAGCACATGACCCGCCGCCAGATCGACGTGGTGATGGTCAACCCGCTGGACCTGCACCGCTACACGATGGAGTTCTTCGGCGTGACCCGCTCGGTGCGCGGCGCGCGCGATGGCCGTGGCGAACAATCCGCCGGCCTGCCCAGCTTCGAGCAACTGGTCGAACTGGGCCGCGCCGGCGACGTCAACGCCGACGACCACCACATCGTCCACATCGTCGATTGGCTGCTGCAATACGCCTACGAACAACGCGCCAGCGACATCCACCTGGAACCGCGCCGCGATTCCGGGCGCACCCGCTTCCGCATCGACGGCGTGCTGCACAAGGTCTTTGAATTGCCGCCGGCGGTGATGACCGCCGTGGTCAGCCGGATCAAGGTGTTGGGGCGCATGGACCTGGCCGAGCGCCGCCGCCCGCAGGACGGCCGCATCAAGACCCGCTCGCCGGGCGGACGCGAAGTGGAGATGCGCATTTCCACCATGCCCACCGCGTTCGGCGAGAAGTGCGTGATGCGCATCTTCGACCCGGACGCGGCGTTCAAGAGCATCGACCAGCTCGGCTTCAGCCCGCAGGAAGTGGCTGGCTGGCATGAATTGGTCGAGCGCCCGCACGGCATCGTGCTGGTCACCGGCCCCACCGGCTCGGGCAAGACCACCACGCTGTATTCCACGCTGAAGCGGCTGGCCACGCCGGAGGTCAACGTCTGCACGGTCGAAGACCCGATCGAGATGATCGCCCCCGAATTCAACCAGATGCAGGTGCAGCACAACATCGGCCTGGACTTCGCCAGCGGCGTGCGCACCCTGCTGCGGCAGGACCCGGACATCATCATGATCGGCGAGATCCGCGACCTGGACACCGCGCAGATGGCGGTGCAGGCCTCGCTGACCGGGCATCTGGTGCTTTCGACCCTGCACACCAACGACACGGCATCGGCCATCACCCGCCTGCTCGACCTGGGCGTGCCGCATTACCTGGTCGCCAGCACCTTGAACGGCGTGCTGGCGCAACGGCTGGTGCGCACCCTGTGCCGGCACTGCAAGCGCCCGCACACGCTGGACGCCGGCGACTGGTCGGCGCTGCTTGATAACGGCGAAGCATTGCCTGATTCGATTGCGGCATATGCGCCGGTCGGCTGCCTGGAATGCCGCAACACCGGCTACCTGGGCCGGGTCGGTTTGTACGAATTGCTGCCGATTTCCCCGCAATTGCGCGGTTTGATCCGCGCCGACATGGAACTGGCCGGCTTCTCCCGCGCCGCGCGCGGCCTCGGTTTGCGCACTTTGCGCCGCGCCGGGCTGGAAAAAGTCGCCGCCGGTCTGACTACAATCGCCGAAGTCCTGTCCGTCCTGCCGCCGCCCGAATGAATGCCGCCCCCTTCCTGATCGTCGAAACCGGCCAGCCGGTGAAGTCGCTCAAGCGCCACGGGCGCTTCCCGCACTGGATCCGCGTCGCGGCCGGGCTGGAGCAAGCCGAGGCCGACGTGGTCAACGTGGAATTCGGCGAGGCCCTGCCCGCGCATCAAAACTACGCCGGCGTCATCGTCAGCGGCTCGGCGGCGATGGTCACCGACCGCGCCGACTGGAGCGAGCGCAGCGCCGACTGGCTGCGCGTCGCCGCCCACGATGGCCGCCCGCTGCTCGGCATCTGCTACGGCCACCAGTTGCTGGCGCACGCACTGGGCGGCGAAGTGGCCTGGAATCCGGCCGGGCGCGAATCCGGCACCGTGCACATCGACCTGCACCCGCCGGCCGGCGACGACCCGTTGTTCTCGATCCTGCCGGCGCGCTTCCTCGCCCACGCCACCCACGTGCAGACCGTGGCGCGCCCGCCCGAAGGCGCGACCGTGCTGGCCAAGTCCGAACAGGACAACTGCCACGCCTTCCGCTGGCGCGACCATGCCTGGGGCGTGCAATTCCACCCGGAATTCGCCACCCACCACATGCGCGGCTACGTCCACGCCCGCGCCGACCACCTGCGCAGCGAAGGCCGCTGCCCGGACACCATCGCCCGGCAGGTGACGGCGGCCCCGCAAGCGCGCAAACTGTTGCGCCGTTTCGTCCAGCACGCGCGCGGGTTGCACGGCAAGTAAGAAGGCAAGAGGTCAGTCGCCGCTGCGCGGGCTGTCAGCAAAGCCGGTCATCCGTTTTCTCACTCCCTCATTTTTTACTCCCTCACTCGCCCCCACCATGCCGAACATCAACAAAGTGCCGGCCACCGCCGGCGCGCAATGGCTGCTTGACGCCTTCGCCCTGCTGCGCCGGCAACCGCTGGCGCTGGGCCTGCTGGGCCTGACCTGGGGTGCATTGGCAATCGTGGTGTTGCTGGGCGCGCAGTTGAACGCCACCTTCGGCCTGGCCCTGCAACTGGCATTGTCGCTGCTGGGGCCGTTCCTGTTCGCCGGCCTGCTGTGGGCCGTGCGCGAGGTCGATCAGGGCCGCCCGGCGCTGCCGGCACACCTGTTCCGGGGCCTGCAACTGGGCCGTGCCGGCGGCCTGCTGGCGACCTTGTTGCCGCAGGTTGCCGCCGGCCTGCTGCTGGGCGTGGCCTTCCTGGCGCTGATCGGGCCGGACGCCATGCAGCGTTTCGGCGAAGCGGCCGAAAAGATGGCCGCCGCCCAACAGGCCGGCGGCCAGCCCGACCCGGCCCTGCTCGAAGGTCTGCCGGTCGGCGGCGTGCTGCTGTGCCTGCTGCTGGCCTTCGCGCTGGCGGTGGCGGTGGCGCTGATGCTGTTCGTCGCCGTCCCGCAGATCGTGTTCACCGGCACGCCCGGCCTGCGCGCGCTGGGCAACAGCCTGCGCGCCAGCCTGCGCAACCTGCCGGCGATGGCGGTCTATCTGCTGCTGCTGTTCGTCACCCTGCTGGCGATCAGCTTTGCCGCGCAGATCATCGCCCTGACCGTGCAACTGCTGCTCGGCCCCAGTACGGCGCTGCTGCTGATGAACCTGCTGATGATGGCGGTGCTGATGCCGCTGCTGGCCGCCACCGCTTATTACGCGTGGAAGCAACTGCTGCGCGATGCCGGCAATTCGCCACCGACGCCGCAAACACCCGCCACGCACATCGAAGTTTGAGCGGGGTTGTTTGAGCGGCGCATTGCCGCAAAACCGCTCCAGCCCGGCGACGGTCTCCGCACGCAGCTTCGCCAGCGGCGCATCCCGTTCGGCGCGCGGATCGCCCGGCCTGGCAGTTGCGGTCCTCGTGTTGCGTATTTCATGGAGACGAGAACCCGTCGATGGCGGCGGCAGGAACGACACATGCGTGCGAGAGGCGGCGGGACGCGAAGGCGTCCCCGGGTATATTGTCGGCAGCCCCTGGGAACGGAGTGGCCGAACCGATGGAAAGCGGCGAAATCACCCGTCTGCTGGCGCAGGCGCGCGCAGGCGAGCCGGAACGGCTGGCGGCGGTGTTCGAATCGCTGTATCCGGAACTGCACCGGCTGGCCATCTCGCGGCTGGGCGCCGGCGAACGCACGCTCAGCCCGACGGTGCTGGTCCACGAGCTGTACCTGCGCGCGACCGGCGGCGAACCGCTGCCGGCGACCGACCGCCGTCACTTCTTCGCCGCCGCGGCCAAGGCGATGCGCTGGATCGTGATCGACCACGCGCGCCGGCGCGGCAGCGACAAGCGCGGCGGCGGCCAGGCGGCGGTCACGCTGACCGCCTCGCTGGCCGCCGAAATCCCGGAGCCGCAAGTGCTGGAACTGCACGAAGGGCTGGAGGCGCTGGGCGAGATCAACCCGCGGCAGCGCGAAGTGGTCGAGCTGCATTACTTCGCCGGGCTCGAATTCGCCGAAATCGCCGAACTGCTGGGATGCTCGCAGCGCACGGCGTACCGGGAATGGGAGCGCGCGCGGGCGTTCCTGCACGCGCAGCTGGGGTCATGAGCGATGGACCCGAGCGAAAAGGCGATCTGGCGCGAAGCGGACCGGATTCTCGACGAACTGCTCGACCTGCCCGCCCCCGAACGCCTGCCCCGGCTGCAGGAAATGCCGCTGGAACCGGCGGTGCGCGAGCGGGTGCAGCGGCTGCTGGCCGCACATGCCGGCGCCGACGGCCCGCTCGACGGCCCCTCGCCGAGGTTGCTCGCCGACGACGCGGCGCAGGCCGCCGGCGCCAACCCGGCGGTGGACTGGAGCGGCCAGCGCCTCGGCCCCTGGCAATTGCTGGAGCAGATCGGCCGCGGCGGCATGGCCGTGGTCTATCGCGCCGAACGCATCGACGGCGCCTACCGCCAGCAGGCCGCGCTGAAGCTGATCCGCAGCGCCGCCGACACCCCCGCCGCGCGCGAACGCTTCCTGCACGAGCGGCAGACCCT
>JASGDT010000033.1:0-35613 GCA_047607085.1 Pseudoxanthomonas sp.
TCGGACGGAAAACGCCCCTGGTCGAAGCAGTCGCCGATGATCGGCAGCACCCGCTCGTCAACGAAACGCGCCACCGTGTCCTGCACCGCACGCTCGTCTTCGCTCAGCTGGGATCGGACATCGAACAGGTCATGCGGATCGAGCGCCATCGGGGATCACCGGTCGGGAAAATCCGGCCATTGTATTCGGCGCATCGCCGTTTGGCATCGACCCGGTTCCGCGAAACATGTTCCGCGAAAACGACGAGGCCGGCTCTGGGCCGGCCTCGCGGTGCTGCATTGCAATGCCTGTCTTGCGCGGCTCAACCCTGCTGGCCATTGGCCGGAACCGTGGCCACGACCTGTCCATCGACCACCGGCAGACGGTCCGAGGCGGGCTTCTCATCCATGCGTATCGTCTTCTCTTCGCCATTGAAGCGATAGGTCACGTCATAGCCCTGTACCTGGTCAACCTTGCCCAAGGCGATGCGGTTGCCCGGCTTGGAATCGGTGCGCATGGTGCCGGTGGTGCCGTCCGGGTTGCGATAGGTCACGTTGTAGCCGGTGACGCGCGAGGTCTCCGAGGTGGAGTTCTCGGTGTGGCACTGGCGCTCGGTGCGGGTGACCACGCGCTTGTCGGCTGCGCTCTGCTGGATCTTGCGGCCGGCCAGCGCGCCACCCACGGCGCCGGCGACGGTAGCCACCTTCTTGCCACTGCCGCCACCGACCTGATGGCCGAGCAGGCCGCCGATCACCGCACCGGCAGCGGTGCCACCGATGTTTTTCGGATCCTTGCGCGGGGCTTGCTCCTCGACCACCACGTCTTCGCAGACTTCATGCGGCGTGGTGGTGGAACTGGTTTCGCGCACCGCTTCGCTGCCGATCACGGTGGCGTACAACTGCTCCTTCGCGGTGACCGGGGTCACCTTGAGCACGTCGGCGTACTGCAGGCCGCCGCCGGCTTCGATCTGGTCGTCGGTAGCGGCATCATCGACCGCCAGCGCCGGGCCGGCAGCCGCTTGCTCGGCCACGACCGGGGCGGGCGGGGCGCTGTCGCGGCTGCTCATGAACGCCGCCGTGGCGACGCCACCAACCAGCAGGGCGCCGGCGGCGATCAGGATCGTGGTGGTGGTGTTCTTCATGTTCGTTCTCCAGGTGGTCCCCTGTTTCTGGCCGCGCCATTCCATCACGAAAAAGCTGAACGGCAACCGGACTCCTGCCGCAAACCCGACATTCCGGACCAGCCTGTTCAGGTTTGCCGTGGTCGCCATCGTGCTAGCTTGTGGCACATCCACACTCGGGCACTGTCCAATGGCCAATCCACTGCTGTCGCCACTGCTGCAATGGGTCGGGAAACTGCGTTTCCCCACGCTGTTCCTGCTGGTTGCGGTGTTTTTCGCGGTCGATCTGTTCGTACCGGATTTCATTCCCTTTGCCGACGAAATCTTTCTTGGCCTGACCACGGCCCTGCTGGCGAGCTGGAAGAACCGCAAGCGCAAACCACCAACGACCATCGAGCAGCCAAGCGCGCCGCCACTTCCGCCCGAATCGCATTGAGCGCGTGCTGACCGACAGCCACTGCCACCTCGACGCACCGGAATTCGATGGCGACCGCGACGCCGTGATTCAGCGCGCGCGCGACGCCGGCGTCACACGCCAGGTGATTCCTGCGGTGACCACAGCGAGTTGGCCGAAGCTGCGCGAAGTCTGCGCCTCGGCCGATGGCCTGTTCTCCGCCTACGGCCTGCACCCGATGTACCTGGCCGAACACCGGCCAGAGCATTTGACGCAGTTGCGTGACTGGATCGAACGCGAGACACCCGTCGCAGTAGGCGAATGCGGGCTGGATTTCTTCGTCGAAGGGCTGGATGCACAGGCGCAACAGGACTATTTCGAAGGCCAGTTGCGGCTGGCGCGCGAGTTCGACCTGCCGCTGATCGTGCATGCACGACGCGCGGCCGATGCGGTGATCTCCGCCGTACGCCGCGTTGGTGGCCTGCGTGGCGTGGTGCACAGCTATTCCGGCAGCGAGGAACAGGCGCGGCAATTGTGGAAGCAAGGCTTCCTGCTGGGCCTCGGCGGCCCGGTCACCTACGAACGCGCACAGCGGTTGCGCCGGCTGGCGGCGACGATGCCGCTGGAATACCTGCTACTGGAAACCGATTCGCCGGATCAACCCGATGCGCAAATCCGCGGCCAGCGCAACGAACCGGCGAGGCTGGGCGTCGTCTGCGAAACCATCGCCGCGTTGCGCGGCATCGCGCCGGGAGAATTGGCCCGCGTTACCTGCGAAAACGCCGTGCGCCTGTTCAAGCTGCCGTAACGGACCCGGGATCGCCCAGCAACTCCAGCGCCTTGCCGACCATCGCGAACGCGAACGCGCCGGTGATGTGCGTGGCCGCGCCAAGGCCGACGCCGCAGTCCAGCTTCAGCGCCGCATCCGCGCCCAGTTGCGGGCGCAGGCCGCAGACCGTGCCGTCGGCTTGCGGGTATTTGACGTTTTCCAGCGAATACACCGCCGGCACGCCGAAATAGCGCTGCAGGTTCTTCGGGAAATTGAATTCGCCGCGCAATTTCTTGCGCACCAGCGCCAGCAGCGCGTCGTGCTCGGTGCGCGAGAGGTCGCGCACGCGGATTTGCGTCGGGTCGGTGCGCCCGCCCGCGCTGCCGGACACGATGATCGGCAGCTTGCGCCGCCGGCACCACGCGATCATTTCGACCTTGGTGCGGAAGCTGTCGCAGGCATCCAGCACCAGGTCGAAACCCTGTCCTGGGACCGACTTGTCGAGCAGTTCGGCCAGATTGGCGGCAGTGACGAAAGCCGGCACCGCGTCCGCTTCGATCATCGGATTGATCGCACGGCAGCGTTCGGCCATCGCATCGACCTTGTTGCGGCCGTACTGACCATCCAGTGCCGGCAGTTGCCGATTGGTGTTGGAAACGCAGATGTCGTCGGCGTCGATCAGCGTCAGGTGGCCCACGCCGGAACGCGCCAGCGCCTCGGCCACCCACGAGCCGACGCCGCCCAGCCCGACCACGGCCACGCGCCGGCGCGAGAGACGATCCACCGCGCCCTGCCCGTACAGGCGGTCGATGCCGGCGAAGCGGTCGCGCAGTTGCCGGCTTTTGTCGATCTCGTCCATCGCGGTATTGTAAGAGGCCGAACGCCAGCATCCACCCCAAGGAGCCAGCCGCATGTCCGCCGAAATCCCCGCAAAGAAGTCCAATGCCTCGCGTTACCTGTTCCTGTTCCTGGTCGGCCTGGTGATCGGCGCGATCGCCACGGTGCTGATCGTGCGCGCCCTGCAGGCGCGACAGGATCCGTTCCCGCACGCAGTGATGCACGTGATGGGCAAGCACGCCGAGCAATTGCAGCAGACCATCCAGCGCAGCCAGTGCGCAGCCACCGACACCGTGCCACACGTGCGCACCCTGCGCGCAATGGCCAACGACCTGGAAACCGCCTTCCCGGGACTGGCCGATGACCAGCGCTTCACCACCCATGCCAGCCAGTTCCGCGCCAAGCTGGACGAGGCACTCACCGCCCCGCCGACCGACTGCGCCGCCGCCGGCAAGCTTGGCGAGCAAATCGGGAAAAGCTGCAAGGGTTGCCATCAGGATTTCAGGGGTTGACCCCTCCGGAAGACGCGCATGCCGATGAAATCGCTGCTTTGTACCCTTGCCGCCGGCCTGCTGCTGGCCGCCTGCGCCACCGCGCCAGTCGGGCGGCCGATGGTGACGCAGGGACCGATCCGGGCTTCTTCCGCCGAACCCGCCGCAGCGCCTGCGCCGAAGGCCGCACCGGCACCGGCACCGGTCTGTACCGACTGCGGCACCGTGGCCCACGTCGAAACCGTTGCCGCCGGCAAGGCTGCCGGCGCGCTGGGCGGCATCGTCGGCGGCGTGGCCGGCAAGCCGGTCGCCGGGCAGCTTGCGTACAACATCCACGTGCGCATGGACGACGGCCGCAGCGTGGTCATCCGCCAGGACGAGGCTGGCGACGTGCGCCAGGGCCAGCGCGTGCGCGTGGTGGCCGGCAGGTTGGTCGTGCCCTGAGCAGGGCCGGTCGTCCACCCGCGAATCGGCGAAGACCCTCCCAAAAAAAACCCGGCCGGAGCCGGGTTTCGCGAAAGGGGTTTCGCAGGCTTCAGAGCGGTTGCACGGCGTCGGCCTGCAGGCCCTTCTGCCCCTGTACCACGGTGAAGCTGACTTTCTGGCCTTCCTTCAGGCTCTTGAAGCCCTGGGTCTGGATGGCGCGGAAATGCACGAATACGTCTTCGCCGCTCTCGCGGCTGATGAAGCCGAAGCCTTTGGCATCGTTGAACCACTTGACGGTTCCGTTTTCACGCTCGGACATCGTTGACACACTCCTGGAACTGGCTGGCGGTGGAACGCCGGAACGCGGCGGCTGGTTGCAAGAGGTGAAGCGTGCAACGATGCAGTGGATCGAAAGACCTGCCACATCGGGTCACGATTGCCAGTGGCCCTTGACAAGCGCAGCGCCTGCACATTAACCCGCAGTTCATGAAAAATCAAATCACCGGCGGCGCTTGTTTCATGCCCACAAGTCATTGATGGAAAAGGAATCCGATTTTGTACGCAGAGCCCCTTCTCTACCTGCTGGCCGCGGTGATGATGCTGGTCGGCATCCTGGGCGTGGTGCTGCCGGCCCTGCCGGGACTGCCGCTGGTGTTCGCCGGCATGTTGCTGGCGGCCTGGACCGACGGTTTCCAGCGGATCGGCTGGGTCACGCTGACCGTGCTGGGCCTGCTGACCGTGCTGTCGATCGCCGCCGACCTGTTCGCCACCGCCGTCGGCGCGAAGAAGGTCGGGGCCAGCCGCAAGGCGGTGGCCGGTTCGATCCTGGGCACCTTTGCCGGATTGCTGTTCCTGCCATGGGGCTTGTTCATCGGGCCTTTCGCCGGTGCGCTGATTGGCGAGTTGTGGCATGGCCGGCAATGGCGCAAGGCCACCCAGGTCGGCTTCGGCACCTGGCTGGGACTGGCGCTGGGCGTGGTGCTGAAGCTGGGACTGGCATTTGCGATGCTGGGCTTGTTCGTGTTCGCATGGCTGATCTGACGGGATGGGATACCAATGACTCGACTTCTTCTTTCGCTGCCCGCCCTGATCGCCATCGCCGCCGCTGCGCAGGCGCAGGAAACCGTGTCCGCGCCCGCCTCGCCTGCCGCCTGCACCGGCATCGAATCCGACGCGCAGCGATTGGCCTGCTACGACGCGGCGATGGGCCGCAATGCGCCGGATACCGCCACCGCCGACGCGGTGGCCGATTACGCCGGCCAGGTGGCCCGCGATGCGCGCGAACAAGCCGTCGATCCGGTCGAAGAAACCCGTCGCCAACGCGCGCGCCGCCGCATCGGCGAATTGTTCAACAAGGATGCCGACAGCGCCTACCGCGATGCCATCGCCAACGCCGGCAAGGGTTCGCTGCTGGACAGCCGCTGGGAACTGGCCAAGGACTCCAAGCTGGGCACCTTCAACCTGCGCGCCTACAAGCCGGTGTATCTGCTGCCGGCGTTCTGGACCAGCGAGGTCAACGACACGCCGTATTCGCCCAACCCGGCCAACACGGTGACCACGCCGCAGCAACTGGGCAACACCGAGCTGAAATTCCAGCTCAGTTTCAAGACCAAGGTGGCCGAAAACCTGTTCGGCGACAACGGCGACGTGTGGGTCGGCTACACCCAGAGTTCGCGCTGGCAGGCCTACAACGCCGACATTTCGCGGCCGTTCCGCGAAACCAACTACGAGCCCGAGGCGATGCTGGTGTTCCGCAACGGCTACCAACTGGGCGGCTGGAAGGGGCGCCTGTTCGGCATCGGCATCGACCACCAGTCCAATGGCCGCAGCGATCCACTGTCGCGAAGCTGGAACCGGGTGATATTCAACATCGGCCTGGATCGCGAAAACTGGGCGTTGATGCTGCGGCCGTGGTTCCGCGTGAAAGAAAGCGCCAACGACGACAACAACCCGGACATCGAGAATTACATCGGCCGCGGCGACGCCACCCTGGTGTGGAACAAGGGCAGCCACGAAGTTTCGCTGACCGGCCGCCATTCGCTGCGCGGCGGCGATGATTCGCATGGTTCGGTGCAGGTGGACTGGGGCTTCCCGATCAGCCGCAACCTGCGCGGGCACCTGCAGGTGTTCAACGGCTACGGCGAAAGCCTGATCGACTACAACCACAAGGCCACCTACGTGGGCTTGGGTGTGTCGCTGCTGGAGTGGTTCTGAGCTTCCGCTCCATTACCGCTCAGCGCTCGATCAGGCGGCCGCCCGCATTCGAGCACGCACTGACGCCACGCCGTCCGGCACGGGCCGGCACGATACTCGCCTCAGACCCAGTCGGTCAGCCCTTCGCGCGCATGGACCTCGCGGAACGAGGGCAACGACTTCATCCGTTGCGCATGCGCATGCAGCGCCGGCCAGGTATCGGTCGGTTTCGGCATGTTGCGCGACCAGCGCATCAGCATGGTCAGCACGAAGTCGGCAGCGGATTTTTCCGCGCCCAGCAGGTAGGGACCGTTCCTGGCGAGGTGATCGTTGATCTCGTTCCACGCCTTCTCGATGAAGGCACGCGCATTGGCCTTGACCATTTCCACGTTCGCCTCGCCTGCCGGTTCGGCCGGATAGAACCACGCGCGGTACGCGGGCATCAGCGTATAGGCACAGAAGAACATCCAGCGGTAGTACGCCGCGCGCTGCGGCGTACCTGCGGCGGGCGCGAGCTTCGCCTCGGGATGCAAATCCGCAAGGTGCATGGCAATGGCCGCCGATTCGGTCAGCACCTGCCCGTCGATCACCAGCGTCGGCACCCGGCCTTGCGGGTTGAGCTTCAGGTAGTCCGGAGATTTCTGTTCGTCCTTGTCGAAGTCGAGCATCTTCAACTCGTGCGGGATGCCCAGTTCGATCAGCAGCCAATGCACGACGAGCGAGGCAGTGCTGACCGAACCGTAGAGAACAATGGACATGAAAGTATTCCTGCCGGGATGCCGGCGGAGATACTACGCCACTACCACCGGAATCTTGCCGATCTTCGCCTGCCATTCGCGCGGGCCGGTCTGGTGCACGGATTCGCCGGTGGAATCGACGGCGACGGTCACCGGCATGTCCTTGACCTCGAATTCGTAGATCGCCTCCATGCCCAAATCAGCGAAACCGACCACGCGGCTGGCCTTGATCGCCTTGCTGACCAGATAGGCCGAACCGCCGACCGCCATCAGATAGACCGATTGGTGCTTGCGGATGGCCTCGATCGCCGCCGGGCCGCGTTCGGCCTTGCCGACCATGCCCAGCAAGCCGGTCTGCGCCAGCACCTGTTCGGTGAACTTGTCCATGCGCGTGGCCGTGGTCGGGCCGGCCGGGCCGACCACTTCGTCGCGCACCGGATCGACCGGGCCGACGTAGTAGATGAAGCGGCCGTTGAAATCGACCGGCAGCGGTTCGCCCTTGTTCAACATGTCAACCATGCGCTTGTGCGCGGCGTCGCGGCCGGTCAGCAGCTTGCCGTTGAGCAGCAGCACTTCGCCGGGCCTGAAGCTGGCGACTTCTTCGCGGGTGATGGTGTCCAGGTTCACCCGGCGCGCGTTCTGCGGGTTGTAGGTCAGCTTGGGCCAGTCTTCCAGCGAGGGCGGGTCGAGTGCGACCGGGCCGCTGCCGTCCAGGGTGAAATGCGCATGGCGGGTGGCGGCGCAGTTGGGAATCATCGCCACCGGCAGGTTGGCCGCGTGGGTGGGGTAATCCTTGATCTTGATGTCGAGCACGGTGGTCAGGCCGCCGAGGCCCTGCGCGCCGATGCCCAGCGCGTTGACCTTGTCGTACAGCTCAAGGCGCAGTTCCTCGATGCGGTTGGACGGGCCGCGCGCGATCAGGTCGCCGATGTCGATCGGTTCCATCAGCGATTCCTTCGCCAGCAGCATCGCCTTTTCGGCGGTGCCGCCGATGCCGATGCCGAGCATGCCCGGCGGGCACCAGCCGGCGCCCATCGTCGGCACCGTGCGCAGCACCCATTCGACGATGGAATCGGACGGGTTGAGCATCGCGAACTTGGATTTGGCCTCGGAACCGCCGCCCTTGGCCGCGACGATCACCTCGACGGTGTTGCCCGGCACGATCTTGATGTTGACCACGGCCGGGGTGTTGTCCTTCGTGTTGAGGCGCTTGCCGGCCGGGTCGGCCAGCACGCTGGCGCGCAGCTTGTTGTCCGGGTCGTTGTAGGCGCGGCGCACGCCTTCGTTGACGGCGTCTTCCAGCGAGCCGGTGAAGCCTTCCCAGCGCACGTTCATGCCCACGTCCAGGAACACGGTGACGATGCCGGTGTCCTGGCAGATCGGGCGGTGGCCTTCGGCGCACATGCGCGAGTTGATCAGGATCTGCGCCATCGCGTCCTTGGCCGCCGGCGATTGCTCGCGCTCGTAGGCGGCGGACAGGTTGCGGATGTAATCGACCGGGTGGTAGTAGCTGATGTACTGCAGTGCGTCGGCGACGGACTGGATCAGGTCTTCCTGCTGGATGGCGACAGGGGCGGCATCGACACGGGCTGCGGAGGTATGCGGGTTCACGGCTGGCTCGGTGGCTGGCGAAAAACCGGCACATTTTAAGCCATCAAGGTGGTGTAATGTGCCACGCCAGCCTGCCCGCCGCCGCCATGAAATCGTTCGCCACGATTCCCCTCTTGCTGGCGCTTTGCGCCGGCGCATTTGCCCGGCAGGCCTCAGAGAAACCACCCATGCACGCCACCGGCACATTCCAGGTCAAGGTCAAGCCGCAACAAGCCGACAACCCCGACGCGCAGGCGGCGGGGCTGATGCGGTTGGCGCTGGACAAGCAGTTCACCGGCGCGCTGCAGGGCGAAAGCCATGGCGAAATGCTCGCCACCGGCGACGGCAAGACCGCCGGCGGCTACGTCGCCGTCGAGAAATTCACCGGCACGCTGGACGGGCGCGAAGGCAGCTTCGCGCTGATCCACCGCGCATTGATGCGCGACGGCAAGCCGGAGCAATGGTCGATCCTGGTTGCGCCGGATTCCGGTACTGGCGCGCTGGCCGGCATCGACGGCGAATTCACCATCAGCATCGTCGATGGCGTGCATTCCTACGACTTCGCCTACACCTTGACTGAAGCATCGTCGAAGCAATAACGCAAGCTCGCACGCAGCCTGCCGCGCAGGCACAATGTCGGCATGGTGGAACCCAGCACATCACGCGGCGGCGACGCACCCAAGCCGCAACCCAGCCAGCGCGGCAAGCCGAGCCTGCGCGAGCGCTTCGATGCGATGCGCAACCTGCCGCCGTTCCTCAAGCAGGTCTGGGCCACCAGCCCGTGGCTGACCGCGTGCAGCCTGGGCCTGCGCCTGGTGCGCGCGCTGCTGCCGATCATCACGCTGTACGTCGGTAAATTGATCATCGACGAAGCCGTGCGCCTGATCGGGCTGGGCCTGCATTACGACACGATTCCGGACGCCTGGCGCAGCGGCGAATTGAACCACCTGCTGTGGCTGCTGCTGGCCGAATTCGCGCTGGCGATCCTGTCCGACCTGCTCGGCCGCCTGGTCAGCTACGCCGACGGGCTGCTGTCGGAACTGTTCACCAACGCCACCAGCATCCGCCTGATGGAGCACGCGGCCACGCTGGACCTGGAGGACTTCGAAGACCCCGACCTGCAGGACAAGCTGGACCGTGCGCGCCGGCAGACGATGGGCCGGATGAACCTGATGAGCCAGTTGTTCGGCCAGGCGCAGGACGCGATCACCGTGGTCAGCTTCGCCGCCGGCCTGTTGGTCTATGCGCCGTGGCTGATCGCGTTGCTGGCGGTCGCGCTGGTGCCGGCCTTCGTCGGCGAATCGCATTTCAACGCGATGGGCTATTCGCTGAACTTCCAGTGGACCCCGGAGCGGCGGCAACTGGAATACCTCCGCCAGGCCGGCGCCAGCGTGGAGACGGCGAAAGAGGTCAAGATCTTCAACCTCAACCGCTTCCTGATCGCGCGCTACCGCGCGCTGGCGGACAAGTTCTACGCCGCCAACCGCGCGCTGGCCCGGCGGCGCGCGTTCTGGGGCACCTTGCTGGCGGCGCTGGGCACACTGGGCTACTACGTCGCCTATGCCTACATCTGCTGGCGCACCGTGCGCGGCGACTTCAGCATCGGCGACCTGACCTTCCTCGCCGGCAGTTTCCGCCGGCTGCGGCAATTGCTGGAAGGCTTGCTGATCGGTTTTTCGCAGGTTGCCGGGCAGGCGCTGTATCTCGACGATCTGTTCTCGTTCTTCGAGATCGAGCCGGAGATCAAGGCGCCGGACAACCCGCTGCCGTTCCCGCAACCGATCCGGCAGGGCTTCACGTTCGACAACGTCGGTTTCCGCTATCCCGACGCCGAACGCTGGGCCGTGCGCCATCTCTCCTTCGAACTGCATGCCGGCGAAGTGCTGGCGCTGGTCGGCGAAAACGGCGCGGGCAAGACCACGCTGGTCAAATTGCTGGCGCGGCTGTACGACCCGGACGAAGGCCGCATCCTGCTGGACGGCCACGACCTGCGCGAATACGACCTCGACGACCTCCGTGCCAACATCGGCGTGATCTTCCAGGACTTCGTCCGCTACAACCTGACCGCCGGCGAGAACATCGGCGTTGGACAAGTCGATGCGATGAACGACGAAGCGCGCATCCGCCACGCCGCCGAACGCGGCATGGCCGACGAGGTGATCGCCACGCTGCCGAAAGGCTACGACCAGCCCATCGGCCGCCGCTTCAAGGACGGCGTTGACCTCTCCGGTGGGCAGTGGCAGAAGATCGCGATCGCCCGCGCCTACATGCGCGACGCGCAAGTGATGATCCTCGACGAACCGACCGCGGCGCTGGATGCGCGCAGCGAGTTCGAGGTATTCCAGCGATTCAAGGAACTGTCCGACGACCGCACCGCGGTGCTGATCTCGCACCGTTTCTCCAGCGTGCGCATGGCCGACCGCATCCTGGTGCTGGCCAATGGTTGCGTCGAAGCCAGCGGCACGCACGAGCAACTGATGGCGCAGGGCGGGCGCTATGCGGAGCTGTTCGAGCTGCAGGCGGCGGGTTATCGTTGAGCCAGGGAAATCCTGGCCCTGCCATGCAGACCTATCGCAACTCGAAACGATCCGCGTCGAGCATTGCCGGGAAGCGTTCACGCCAATCACGCAAAGCCGCGGCGGAAATCGTGATGGTCGCCACGCCCTCGCCCACCGGCATTTCCAGCAAAGGCTGGCCGAGGCAATCGATCACCGCACTGTCGCCGGCGTATTCAAGCTCGTTGCCATCCACGCCGGCGCGGTTGACCGCCGCCACGAAGCACAGGTTCTCGATCGCCCGCGCACGCAGCAAGGTCTTCCACGCATAGGCGCGCGGCGACGGCCAGTTGGCGACGAAGATCTGCAAATCGAAATCCAGTTGTCCCGGCCGCTCCACGTCGAAGCGGTTGCGGCAGAACACCGGAAAACGCAGGTCGTAGCAAACCTGCGGATTGATCCGCCAGCCTTTCCATTCCACGCACAACCGCTCGCTGCCGGCCGCATAGCGCTTGTGCTCGTTCGCGTAGCGGAACAGGTGGCGCTTGTCGTAATGTCGCAGTTCGCCGTCCGGCGTGGCCCACAGCAGGCGGTTGAACACGCGCATCACGCCATCGGCATCGGCCACGCGCAGTTGCACGCTGCCGGTGACGGCGGCATCGAGCTGCTTGGCCTGTTCGCGAATCCACGCCACCGTCGGTCCGTCCATGCCTTCGGCCTTGTCGATGGCGTCGTTGGAAAAGCCGCTGGTGAAGGTTTCCGGCAGGATGACCAGGTCGGTCCTGCCGGCCAGCGGCGCGATCAGTTCTCCGTAATGGTCGCGATTGCCGGCCGGGTCGTGCCAGCGGGTTTCGCCCTGGACGAGGGAGATGCGCAGGTCTTGCATTGATGTCTCCGATTCCATGAACCGTCGTCCCGGCGCTAGCCGGGATGACGAACAAAACTTACAGCCGCTTCAACCGCTCGATCGCCGCATCCAGCGTCGCTTCGTTCTTCGCGAAACACAGCCGCACCAAACGCTGCCCTGCCGGTGGATGCTCGTAGAACGGCGACAGCGGAATCGCCGCCACCCCGATCTCGGCGATCAGCCATTTCACGAATTCGGCATCAGGCAGGTCGCTGACCGCAGAATAGTCAACCAACTGGAAATAGCCCCCCGGCACCGGCAACGGCTTCAGCTTCGTCCCCAGCAATTGTTCGCGGAAATGGTCGCGCTTTTGCTGGTAGAACGCGCCCAGTTGCTCGTGATGCGCCGGCTCGTCGCGGATCATCGCGGCAAAGGCGTGTTGCGCCGGGGCGAAGGTGCAGAACACGTTGTACTGGTGCACCTTGCGGAACTCGGCGCTCAAGGCCGGCGGCGCGATGGCGTAGCCGATCTTCCAGCCGGTGCAGTGATAGGTCTTGCCGAAGCTGGAAACGACGAAGGCGCGCTGTCGCAATTCCGGCCAGCGCAGCACCGATTCGTGGCGGCGGCCGTCGAAGACGATGTGCTCATAGACCTCATCCGACACCAGGAAGATGTCGGTGCCACGCAGGAGGTCGGCCAGCGCGCGAAGATCCGCTTCGCCCAGCATCGCGCCGGACGGGTTGTGCGGGCTGTTGATCATCAGCAGGCGCGTGCGCGACGTGATCGCGGCCTGCACCCGGCTCCAGTCCACGGCAAAGGTCTGCGCGTCCAGCGGCACGTGCACCGCGGTTGCGCCGGCCAACTCGATCGCCGGCTCGTAGCTGTCGTAGGCCGGGTCGAGCACGATCACTTCCTCGCCCGGCCGCACCAGCGCGTGGATGGCGTTGAACAAGGCTTCGGTCGCGCCGCTGGTCACGGTGACCTCGGTGTCGGCATCGACCTGCGCGCCATACACGCGCAGCGCCTTTTCGGCGATGGCCTGGCGCAGCGCCGGCACGCCGGTCATCGGCGCGTACTGGTTGTGGCCTTCGCGCATGGCCTTGTCCAGTTCGTCGATCAAGCGCTGCGGCACCGGGAAATCCGGGAAGCCCTGGCCCAGGTTGACCGCCTTGTGTTCGGCCGCCAATTGCGACATCACGGTGAAGATGGTGGTGCCCACCTTGGGCAGTTTGGTTTCCGGCACGGGCATTGAAGCTTCCAAATGTGAGGGTTTGCGGGCGTTTACGCCCTGTCGCCAATGGATTATGGTACCCGCACGGATGCAGGGTCATCGATATGGAACGATACAACCCGGACAGGGTTGCGGCGTTGGCGCACGAGTATGCACAGTCGCATTACTTTGCCGCCATCGGAAAACGCGAATGGCTGTTTCAGGTAGGTCAGCATGCCGGTGACATCGAGCGCCAGCTCATCGCTGACAGCTATCTTTTCATCACTGCATGGAATCCCGCCCTGCACGTGGTGGACGCGGCCGAAAACCACGCGGCCGGCGAACGATTGCAGGCCCGCGTATCCGCAGCCGGTCATCCGGCGTACCCGGCGCTGGGCTGCGACGCGGATGGCGGCAACATCGAATGTGGCCTGCTGGTGCTGAACGCAACGCTGGCCACGGCCGATGCGATGGCATGCGAGTTCGACCAACTCGGCGTGCTGTACTGGCGGCACGGCGAGCCGGTGCGGCTGCGGATGCTGGCGGCGCAACCGCCGGGGTTTCCCGCGCATTCGCACATCGACTGGCTCGGCTGAGAACAGGTTCCGAGCCGCGCGATACAATCGCGCCAATGACCGAATCCGCCCGCCCGCCGCTGCTGTGCGCACGCGGCCTGAGTTTTTCGCGCAACGAGCAACCGGTGTTCGGCCCGCTGGATTTCGCCGTTGATCGCGGCGAGGCGCTGCTGGTGCAAGGCGGCAACGGCGCGGGCAAGACCACTCTGCTGCGGGTACTGGCCGGGCTGCTGCGCGCCGACGCCGGGCAGGTCGATGTCGAAGGCCACGCCCCCGATCCGCTGCAGCGCGCCCGCGCCATCGCCTATCTGGGCCACCTGCCGGGGCTGAAGGCCGACCTGGACGCCTGCGAGAACCTGCAATTCCTCTACGGCCTGCACGGCCGCCGCGACCATCGCTCGGCACAAGACGCATTGGCCGAGGTCGGCCTGGCCGGCTACGACGACGCGCCGACGCGCACCCTGTCGGCCGGGCAGAAGAAGCGCCTGTCGCTGGCACGGCTGTGGCTGTCGCCGGCGCCGCTGTGGCTGCTGGACGAACCCTACGCCAACCTGGATCTGGACGGCATCGAACTGGTCAACCGCATGGTCGCCACGCACTTGCGTGACGGCGGCGCGGCACTGGTCACCACCCACGGCGCCTATGCCGCGCCGCCGGTGCGGACCAAGCTGCTGATGATGGGGGGCGAGGGATGAATTCCCCCACCCTGCTCTCCGCCGCCCACTCGCTACTGCTGCGCGACCTGCGTTTGCTGTGGCGGCGGCGCGGCGATGCGTTGCAGCCGGCCTTGTTCGCGTTGTTGATAGTGGTGCTGTTCGCGCTGGCGTTGGGACGCGAGCCGCAGGTGCTGGAGAAGGTCGCCGCCGGTGTGCTGTGGCTGGCGGCGCTGCTGTCGGGGATGCTGGCGCTGGACTCGCTGTTCCGCAGCGACGTCGAGGACGGTTCGCTGGAGCAATGGCTGCTGGCGCCGGTGCCGCTGGCCTGGCTGGTCGCGGTGCGGGTGCTGGGCCACTGGCTGGCGACCGCGTTGCCGCTGATCGTGGCCGCGCCGCTGCTGGCCGAGTTGCTGCACCTGCCACACATGCAACTGCCGACCTTGCTGTTGTCGCTGCTGCTGGGCACGCCGCTGCTGAGCCTGCTGGGCGCGGTGGTCGCGGCGCTGACCGTGGGCATGCGCCGCGCCGGCATCCTGCTGGCGCTGCTGGCGCTGCCGCTGTACGTACCGGTGCTGGTGTTCGGCGCGGGCAGCGTCGCCGCCGCCGCACAGGGGCTGGACGCCAGCGGCGCCTGGCTGCTGCTCGGCGCGGGCCTGCTGCTGGCGATGGTGCTGGCCCCGCTGGCGGCGGCGGCGGCAATCCGCATTGCCTTGAGTTAGGAAAGTCTGAATAAAGCGAATCAGTCGGCAAAGATCGCCAAGAACGCAAAGGTAAAGCCTGGGATTTCAACGAATTGTCTTCGCGTCATTGGCGCCCTTTGCGGACAAATATCGTTATTCAGGATTTCTTTAGTGGTGATGGCCGCCGTCGCCATGCACGTGACCGTGTTCCAGTTCCTCAAGCGCAGCTTCCCGCACCTCGACGATCTCGATGTCGAAATGCAGATCCTTGCCGGCCATCGGGTGGTTCAGATCGACATCGACCACGCTCATGCCGATCTTCTCGATGGTCACCGCACGCGGGCCGAAGTTGGTCTGCAGCACCACCTGCTGGCCGGGAACCAGCTTCTGGGTGCCGAAATGCTTCTTCGGCACGCGCTGGGTCAGGCCCGGGCGGCGTTCGCCATAGGCGTCGGCAGCGGCCACGTCCGCGCCGAAGCTGTCGCCGGCTTCATGGTCGAGCATGGCGGCTTCCAGGCCGGGGATGATGTTGCCGTGGCCGATCAGGATGGCCAGCGGCTCGCGATCCTTCGAGGTTTCGGCCGGTTCCTGGCCTGCTTCGGAAACGGTGTAGTGGAAGCGGACGACGCTGTCTTTGGCGATTTTCATTCGTGACTCGATTGGGGGCTGCGAGGTGCAGCAGGGGCGGCTTGCCGGCCGGGGGAGGTTGCGGTCAACATGGGCCGCGATGAAGAACGCGCATTATCCCGGCTTGCCCGCCCGCATTCCAGTTGCCCTGGCGCTGGCGGCGGTGCTGGCGCTGTCGGCCTGCGGCGGCAACAGGCAGGCCGTGCGCAAAACCGCGCCCGCGCCTGCCAAGACATGGCCGCGGACCACGCCGGACAACCCGCAGGCAGCCAACGCGGTGCTGATGCGCGCACTGGGCCTGGTCGGCACGCCCTATCGCTACGGCGGCAACACGCCGGAATCGGGCTTCGATTGCAGCGGCCTGGTGACCTACGTCTATCGCGACATGCTGGACCTGCGCCTGCCGCGTACCTCGCGCGAACTGGCCCAGGTGCAGGGGCCGAAGATCGCCCCGGCGCGGCTGGCCGCCGGCGATCTGGTGTTCTTCGGCAGCAAGGGCAGCGTCAGCCATGTCGGCATCTACGTCGGCGAAGGCCGCTTCGTCCATGCCCCCAGCAGCGGCGGCACGGTGCGGCTGGACCACCTGGACGGGCCCTACTGGCGCGACCATTACAGCGGGGCCAAGCGGGTACTGCACTGAGTGGATTGCAGAAAATGCGAAATCACGTGCACGGAATACGCGTTGTTTAACTCTTGATTAACAATTAACCCAGCCTGTACCGGCATTATCCCTGTCTCGTCCCTAGCTCCATGACCGAACCGTGACGCCAGACGCCCCGCCGACAGCCCGAGCTGCCGCCCGCCGCCCTCGCGGTTCCCGCACCCTCCTCTCCCTGCTGGTCGGCTGCGCCCTGAGCGCGAGCCCCGCCGCTTTCGCGCAGTCCGCCACCCCGGTTGAAGTTCCGGACGCGGCAGCACCGACCGCCGTTGCCGCCAGCACCGACGTGATCGTCGAAACCGCGCAGTCCGCCGTTGCCGCAGTCACCGCGGCCCCTGCCAGCGCCGAAGCCCCGTTGGCCACCGGCACCCCGACCATTGACGGCCTGCGCGAAAAAGCCTCGCAAGCCGCCACCGCCACCCTGACCGCCCTGCTGCCACGCCTCGCCGCCAGCGACGCCCTGCCCCTGCTGGATCGCTCCAGCGTGCTGGCCGGCGACCTGAGCCGCCTGCTGTCCAGCTACGACCGCAACGCCGCCGCCACCGTGGGCAACACCGGCAACCTCGGCGACAGCAAGGTGCAGGCCCTCATCAAGCGCGCCCTGACCCTGCTGGGCACGCCCTACCGCTGGGGCGGCACCACGCCGGAAAGCGGCCTGGATTGCAGCGGTCTGGTCGGCTACGTGTTTCGCACCGCGCTGGGCGTGGAACTGCCGCGCGTCTCCCGCGAAATGGCCGCCAAGGACGACGCAGAACTGATCCGCAAGCGCGAAGACCTCAAGCAAGGCGACCTGGTGTTCTTCGGCCGCAGCGGCAAGCGCGTTGACCACGTCGGCATCTACGTCGGCGAAGGCCGCTTCCTGCACGCGCCCAGCACCGGCAAGGACGTGCGCGTGGACACGCTGATGGACGGCTACTGGGCCAACAAGTTCATGCAGGCGCGGCGGCTGGATCTGTAAGTAACCGCTGCCGGCGGAACCACCCATTCGAAGGCCGCGATTCGTCGCGGCCTTGTCATTTGTGTTCCTGGCTGATTTGCGGGCCGGGTAGCCCAAGCCGGGATCGTGAGCCGCATGGATGCGGCGTGCGAGCCCCCATGGATGGGTTCACGGCGTGTCCCGGCTTGGGCTATCCAGCCCGCAAATCGGCCGAGAACACGCCCGCCGCGCTCACCCGCCCCGCTCCGCCACCTCGCCCTCATCCACGCCGACGTTGCTGGAAGCGACCTGGTAGGTATCGTGGTCGAGCAATCCGGTCTCCTTCGCCACCAGCACCGGCACCAGCATCTGCCCGGTGACGTTGGTCATGGTGCGCATCATGTCCAGCACGCGGTCGATGGCGTAGAGGTAACCGATGGCTTCCAGCGGCAGCTTGGCCGCGCTCAGCACCACCGTGGCCATGATCACCGCCGTGCCTGGCACGCCGGCCGTGCCGAAGCTGCCCAGCACCGAGGCGATCAGCACGATCAGATACTGTTCGCCACTCAACGGCGTGCCGGTGTATTGCGAGATGAACAAGGCACACAGCGCCGGATAGATCGCGCCGCAACCGTCCATCTTGATGCTGGCCCCCAGCGGCACGGCGAAACTGGCGTAATCCTTGTTGACGCCCAGGTTGTGGGTGACCGAACGCAACGCCACCGGCATCGCCGCAAAACTCGATGAACTGACGAAGGCCACCTGCATGCCCGGCGCGGCACCCTTGAAGAACTTCAGCGGGTTCAACCCGTGCGCCAGCAACAGCAGGCTATAGACCACCACGATCATCAGGGCGCAGGCCACATACAAGGCAACGACGAACTTGCCCAGCGGCAACAGCTTCTCGAAACCGTAACTGCCCACCAGCGCCGCGATCAGGCCGAAGGTGCCGATCGGCGTGACCTCCAGCACGAAGCGCGTCACCTGGATCATGATCTGGCTGGCCTCGCCGACCAGTTTGCGCGCGCCGGCGACCTTCTCGCCCAGCTTGACCATCGCGAAGCCCAGCAACGCGGCGAAGAAGATCACCGGCAGGATCGAACCGCGCCCGGCCGCCAGCACGGTTTCGCCGGCGGCATTGACCTTGGTGCCGATGCCTGCCAGCGCATAGAACGGATTGCTCGGCACCACGTCCAGCAGCACCTTGGCCACGCTGGGCACGTCGCGCGGCACGAAGGCCGGATCCACCTGCAACGCGCCCACGCCCGCGCCCGGCTGCATCACCGTGCCGACCAGCAGACCCACGCCGACCGCCAGCACCGCGGTGATGGCGAACCAGCCGAAGGTGCGCCCACCCAGCGCCGCCACCGACTTCTGCCCGTGCAGCGAGGAAATCGCATTGATCACCGCGAAGAACACCAGCGGGATCGCGATCATCTTGATCAGCGTCACGTACAGGTCGCCCAGCGGCCCGAACCAGGTTTCCGCCGCCGGCCCGAACACCCAACCGGCCAGCGCGCCCAGCACGAAACCCGCGACCACGCGCTGCCAGAACGGGATCTTCAACCAGGCCGCAATCAGCTTCATCGACGCATCCACGGGAAAACAAGGCTGTCACGATAACCCAGCGCCGTTCCGATGACGACTGCATGGCTGGAAAACGGCGTCGCGTCCATCGCCAGGGCCGCTGTCATCGGCAAGACATGCGCCGCTGTTGTCATAATCGGCATTCCAGCTTTACCCGGAGCCATCGATGCGCCACGCCGCCCTCGTCTTTTCCTGCGCCGCCACCCTTGGCCTGCTTGCCGGCTGCGCGACCACCGCCGCACCCAATGCCGGCAGCGCGAACACCAGCACAGGCAAGCCCCTCACCATCGACGTGCCTGCCGTGGCCCATCCGCAAGGCGAAACCCCGGCGTGGTGGTACCGCAGCGGTGCGGCGCGCGCGGCCGGCAACGGCGCAATGAATGGCAAGGCGAAGAACGTCATCCTGTTCCTCGGCGATGGCATGAGCCTGACCACGGTCGCCGCCGCGCGCATCCTCGACGGCCAGCGCAAGGGCCAGCCCGGCGAGGAGAATTCCCTGTCGTGGGAGCGCTTCCCCGCCACCGCGCTCAGCCGCACCTACAACACCGACTCGCAGACGCCGGATTCGGCCGGCACCATGACCGCGATCACCACCGGGGTGAAATCGCACATGGGCGCGATCGGCGTGTATGCCGGCCACGAGGACGACTGCGCCGACAGCCTCGGCAAACAGGCGCTGACCTGGCTGGAACTGGCCGACAGCGCCGGCCTTGCCACCGGCGTGGTCAGCACCGCGCGCATCACCCACGCCACGCCTGCTGCGACCTATGCCCACGTGCCCGATCGCGGCTGGGAGAACGACGCCGCGCTGCCGGCCAAGGCTGTCGAACAGGGCTGCAAGGACATCGCCCAGCAACTCCTGTCGTCCTCGCGCTTCGGTCGCGGGCCGCAGGTGGTGCTGGGCGGCGGCCGCAAGGAATTCATCACCGCCGACGAAGCCGATCCGCAGCAGGCCGGCAAGCGCGGCCTGCGCCGCGACGGTCGCGACCTGGTCGCCGAATGGAAGCAGTCGCATCCGGACGGCGCCTACGTCACCGACGCCGCGCAACTGGCCGCGGCGCAGGACGCACCGACCCTGCTGGGCCTGTTCAACTATGACCACATGCAATACGACCACGACCGCATCGCCGCCGGCGCGATCGAGCCGAGCCTGGCCGACATGACCCGCGCCGCGATCTCGCGCCTGTCGCGCAACCCGGACGGCTACGTGCTGATGGTCGAAGGCGCACGCATCGACATGGCCAGCCACGAGGGCAACGCGTTCCGCGCGCTGGACGAGACCATCGCCCTGTCCGAAGCGGTGCAGGCGGCGGTCGATGCGACCTCGGCCGAAGACACCCTGATCATCGTCACCGCCGACCATTCGCACACGCTGAACTTCGTCGGCTATCCGGTGCGCGGCAACCCGATCCTGGACAAGGTGCGCGGCAAGACCAGCTTCGACGGCCAGCCCGGCGAACTGGCCCTCGCCCTCGACGGCCGGCCCTACACCACCCTGCAGTACGCCAACGGCCCCGGCAACACCGGCGCCAGCGACAGCCAGCCGGCGGGACCCAAGCGCTATCCGCACGCACCGAAGAAACTGCTCGCGCCCGCCGCCGGCCGCCCCGACCTGACCCGGATCGATACCGCCGCCCCCGACTACATGCAGGAATCGCTGGTACCGCTGAAGGACGAATCGCACGGCGGCGACGATGTCGGCATCTGGGCGCGCGGCCCGGGCAGCGAAGCGGTGCGCGGCTCGGTGGAACAGAACGTGATCTACCACTTCATCGTGCAAGCCACGCCGAAATTGCGCGCACGCCTGTGCGCCGCCGGCACCTGCGACAAGGACGGCGTGCCGGTGGAGTTGCCGAAGCCGGGGGATTTCGAGAAGAAATAGTTGGTTCGTGGTTGCTGGCGCTTTTGCCCGTCATTCCCGCGCAGGCGGGAACGACGGGCAAGAAGCAGCACGCTCCCACGAACCAGGAACCAGAAACCAGCAATCAGGAACCACAATTTCCACGCACGAAAAAACGGACGCCAAAGCGTCCGTTTTTTGCATGAAGCCCGCCGGGAAAATCAGGCTTCGGCTTCCACCACCACCTTGACCGTGGTTTCGACGTCGGCGTGCAGCTTGATGTTCACGTCGAATTCGCCGATGTGGCGGAACGCACCTTCGCCCAGCACCACTTCGCTCTTCTCCAGCGGCAGGCCGGCAGCGGTGAAGGCCTCGGCGATGTCGCGCGGGCCGACCGAGCCGAACAGCTTGCCCTCGGTCGAGGCGTTGGCCTTGATGGTCACGCTGGCGCCTTCCAGCTTGGCCTTGCGGGCTTCGGCTTCGTCGTGGATGGCCTTGGCGTGGGCTTCGTACTCGGCGCGCTTGGCTTCGAACGCGGCGATGTTGTCGGCGGTGGCCGGCACGGCCTTGCCTTGCGGTACCAGGTAGTTGCGGCCATAGCCCGGCTTGACCTTGACCTTGTCGCCAAGGCCGCCCAGGTTGGTCACTTTCTGCAGGAGGATCAGTTCCATTTTCTTTCTCCGATTCGTTAGCGGCGCAACGGAAACGCCGCAACTGGTTGCTGTCCGAATGGACGGTAGGGCGGGTCTTGACCCGCCATTGTTTCGTTGCAGAGGGCGGGTCAAGACCCGCCCTGCGCGGCCAACAATCAGACGTCGTGATTGTCGGTGTACGGGATCAGGGCCAGGAAACGGGCGCGCTTGACCGCAGTCTGCAACTGGCGCTGGTAGCACGACTTGGTGCCGGTGACGCGGCTCGGCACGATCTTGCCGTTCTCGGTCAGGTACTGGCGCAGGGTGTTGATATCCTTGTAGTCGATCTCTTTCACGCCTTCGGCGGTGAACTTGCAGAACTTGCGGCGACGGAAGAACTTGGACATGTGGGCGGCTCCTTAGGCGGCTTCGGCGGCGTTGTCGACATCGGCGGTGCCGACACCCTCTTCGTCGTCGCGACGACGACGCTCGCCCTTGTCCTTCTCGTCCTTGCTCTTGAGGATGAAGGACGGCTCGGTGTCCGCGCCGTCGCGCTTGACCACCAGGTGGCGCAGCACGGCGTCGTTGAAGCGGAAGCCTTCGGTCAGCTCGGCCAGCACGGACTGGTCGGCTTCGATGTTGAACATGACGTAGTGGGCCTTGACCAGGTTCTGGATCGGGTAGGCCAACTGGCGGCGGCCCCAGTCTTCGAGGCGGTGGATCTTGCCGTTGCCGTTTTCGACCAGCGCCTTGTAGCGCTCGATCATCGCCGGCACCTGTTCGCTCTGGTCCGGGTGGACCAGGAACACGATTTCGTAATGACGCATTGTGGTTTACCTTGTGGATGATGGCCACGCGGGGAGTGCGGGCCGGACAGCCCCCCGGCAACCTTCAATGGCGGCGGTGGGGCAAGGGCTCCCGGCCGGCTGGGCCGTCGGGAGCCGCATATTGTGGCAGTTCAAGCACTTGGGCGCAAATCCGCCTGCGCTCGTCGCCCTGGAGGACGCATGACCCGCCTGCTTCTGGTTGAAGACGACCCCGTCAGCCGCGCTTGGCTGGCCGCCGTGCTGGAAACCCTGCCGGCCACGGTGGAAACCGCCGCTTCGCTGGCTGCCGCCCTGTCCGGCGAGGCTTCCCACGACCTGTGGCTGCTGGACGCCAACCTGCCCGATGGCAGCGGCGCGGCCTTGCTGGCCGAACTGCGCCGCCGCCGCCCGGCCACCCCGGCGCTGGCGCATACCGCCGATGCCGGCGCCGACATGCGCGAGCGTCTGCTGCAAGCCGGTTTTGCGGCGGTGCTGGTCAAGCCGCTCGAGGCCGCAACCCTGCTGGGCGCAGTTCGCCAAGCCCTCGGCCTTGCCGCTACCCCGGCCTCGCCGCCACCGACAGCCGGTGCCGATCTGCCGGTCTGGGACGACGCACTGGCGCTGGCCGCACTCAATGGCCATGCCGAAAACGTGGCCGCGCTGCGCGGCCTGTTCCTCGCCGAATTGCCGAAACAACACGCCGCCGTCCTTGCCGCAGCCGCCAGCGGCGACAGCGCTGCCCTGCACGCGGAACTGCACCGCCTGCGCGCCAGTTGCGGCTTCGTCGGGGCGGCGCGTTTGCAGGTGGTCGCGGCGGCGTTCGACCGGGCCTTGCCGGAGATGGCGCTGCTGGAAGCATTCAGCGAGGCCGTGCGGCAAATCCTGCCGGACGAGGCTCGACCGGGCGTCACGGCTTCGGCCTGAACCGCCCCAGTTCGCCGATCATCTCCCACGATTTCAGCCCGCGCGCGCCCAAATGGTGAGCCAGCACACCGCGCATCGGCAGGCGCAGACTGGCCAGGTCTTCGGCTTCGGGCAGTGCGTCGGCGGCCAGCGCCAGCAGCGCGCGGCCGGTGGCGAAGGTGCTGCGCTCGCCGTGGCCGCGGTCGCTGCCGACGCGGCGCGGGCCGTGTTCGGGGTCGAGCCGGTAGCGCGCGGCCGGGTCGATGACTGCGCCGTCGCCATCGTTGTCGAAGGCGAAACCGAAGCCCATGGCTTCCAGCAGGTCGCGCTCGAAACGGCGCAGCGTCCACGCCAGCGCCTCGTCCGCGCGCAGGCGCTCGCGGGTACGCGCGTAGGCGGCGAACAGTTCCGGGTGCGGATCGTGGCGCGGGGCCAGCCGCAGCACCAGTTCGCTGAGGTAGAAGCCGGCCAGCACCGCATCGCCGGTCAATCGCGGCGCGGCGTCCAACGCCTCGGCGGCGCGCAACTGCGCCAGTTCGCCCTGCTGCACGGCATCCAGACGGATGTATTGCAGCGGCTGCAAGGCCGCGCGCAGCAGGTGTTTCTTCGGCCCCTGCACGCCGCGTGCGACCAGGCCGATGCGACCGTGTGTGGCCGTCAACGCTTCGACCAGCAGGCTGGTTTCACGCCAGGGACGGGCGTGCAGGACGAAGGCGGGTTCGGCGGTGAGGCGCATCGCCGCTCCTACTCATACCCGAACGCCTTCAACGCCGCTGCATCGTCCGACCAGCCTTCGCGCACGCGCACCCAGGTTTCCAGGAAGACCTTGCGGCCGAACAATTTCTCCATCGACAGCCGCGCCTTGGCGCCGATTTCCTTCAGGCGCGCGCCGGCCTTGCCGATGACGATGGCCTTCTGGCTGTCGCGCTCGACCCAGATCACCGCGCCGATGCGGTACAGCTCGCCCCCGTTCTTGTCGGCATCCTCGGTGAAACGCTCGATCTCCACCGTGGTCGCATACGGCAATTCCGCGCCGAGCTGGCGCATCAGTTGTTCGCGCACCAGTTCGCCGGCAAGGAATTTGGAACTGCGGTCGGTGATTTCGTCCTCGGGGTAAATCGCTTCGCCCTCGGGCAGCCGCTTCAGCAGGTCCCTGACCAACGCCTGCAGGCCGTTGCGCTTGAGCGCGGAGACCGGATGCACGGCGGCGAAGTCGCGGCCTTCGGCCACCTGCGCCAGGAACGGCAGCAGCGCGCCTTTTTCCTTCAGCTTGTCGATCTTGTTGACCGCCAGCACCACCGGGATCTTCGCGTCGGAAAGTACGTTGAAGGCCAGCGTATCCTCGTCGTCCCAGCGCCCGGCTTCGATCACCAGCACCGCCGCATCGACGCCTTCCAGCGCACCGCGCGCGGCGCGGTTCAGGGCGCGGTTCATCGCCTTTTTCTGCTGTTTGTGCAGGCCGGGCGTATCCACCAGCGCGATCTGCCCTTCCGGGAAGGTGGCGATGCCCAGCAGCCGGTGGCGCGTGGTCTGCGGGCGGTTGGAGACGATGCTGACCTTGGCGCCCACCAGCGCGTTGACCAAGGTCGATTTGCCGACATTGGGGCGGCCGATGACGGCGACGTGGCCGGTGCGGTGGGGCGTGGCGGAAGTATTCGACATGCGTGGATTGTAGTCGAGGCGCTGCCGGCAAAATCAGTCCGCAAAGGACGCGAAGCACGCAAAGGATCAGGGAGTCGCACGCCGTTTTGGTTTCTTCGCGTTTTCTGCGTCCTTTGCGGACATCACGGCTCCAACAACTCCAGCACCACGCCCGCCGCCGCCTGTTCGGCATTGCGGCGCGAGCTGCCCTCGCCTTCGGCCGACAGCGGCGGCTCGACGATGGTGCAACTGGCGCGGAACACCTTGGCGTGTTCGTCGCCGCTTTCGCCGACCAGTTCATAGGCCGGCAATGGCTGCTGGCGGGCCTGCAGCCATTCCTGCAGGCGGGTCTTGGCGTCCTTTTCCGGCTTCCCGACCGGCAGCGCGGCGATGGCGGTTTCGAACCATGGCAGCACCACGGCGCGGCAGGTGTCGAAGCCGGCATCCAGATAGATGGCCGCGACCACCGCTTCCACGGCATCGGCCAGAATCGAATCGCGGCGGTGGCCGCCGGATTTCATTTCGCCCGGTCCCATCACCAGGCGCGGGCCCAGTTGCAGTTCGCGCGCGATCACCGCCAGCGAGGCCTCGCGCACCAGTTCGGCGCGGGCGCGGGTCAGTACGCCTTCGTCGGCCTTGGGCCAGCGCTGGAACAGCGCCTCGGCGACCAGCAGGTTGACCACGCCGTCGCCGAGGAATTCCAGCCGTTCGTTGTTGTGCGGGCTGGCGCTGCGGTGGGTCAGCGCCCGCTCCAGCAAGCCGGCATCGGCAAAGACGTGGCCGATGCGATCGCCGCCCGACAGGGGATTATTCGCCGCCACCGCGCCGGGTCAGTTCCTTGGACAGGTCGAACTTGCCGACCACGTCGAGGTTGCCGATCAGCGAGCGGCGTACTTCGTAGTTGACGTCCATCTTCCAGCCCTGGTCGATGCGGGAAATCTTGACGTTTTCCGGTTTCACGTTCTCGGAGTAGTTGATGTACAGACGGCGGAAGAACAGATCCTGGATTTTCGACGGGTCCATGTCTCCGACCCCCGGTTCGCCGGCCAGGCCGGTCACCGCGGATTTGACCGCGTAGTACTCCTGGTACATCGGGAACAGCTTCATGCCGATGAAGGCGGCAAAACCGACCACCGCCAGCACGATCAGGAAACCGACCAAGGTGATGCCTTTCTGTTTGCGCTTCATTGAATTGATCCCCAGTAATCGAATGAAACCGAATGATGACGTTTCGTTGCATCCCGGCCGATGGCGCGTGGCCACCGGCTTGCAACCGCTGCAGACGATAACCGATTGTCAGCGGATGCGGGAACCGATGCGCGAGGGCTGGAAGCCATTGCTGCAGAACCAGCCGGAGCAGTTCAGCCACACCAGGAAGGCCTTGCCGCGCAGATCCTTCTCCGGCAGCACGCCCCAGTAGCGGCCGTCCTCGCTATTGTCGCGATTGTCGCCCATGACGAAATAGTGCCCCGCCGGCACGGTCCATTCGCCGGCCCCGCGCAGCAGGTCGAGGTTTTCCAGTATCTGGTGCGGCCGCCCCGGCAGGTCTTCGCGCAGCAGGCGCGCATCGGGGATGCCGGCGCGCGGCTTGTCGTAGCCGCCCAGTTCTTCATAGCTCAACGGCTGGCCGTTGATCGACACCGTATTGTCCTGGAAGGCGATCTTGTCGCCCGGCAGGCCGATCACGCGCTTGATCCAGTTCTGGCTGACCACCGGCGTGTCCGGGCGCGAACAGGAAGCGTCGCCGCTGCGCACGATTTCGCCGCCAACCACGCAGGGGTAGCCAGGGAAATGGAACACCACCACGTCGCCGCGGCTGGGCTCGCCCAGGGAGACGAACTTCTTGTTGTTGATCGGCAGACGCAGGCCGTAGGCGAACTTGTTGACCAGGATGAAGTCGCCGATTTCCAGGCTGGGATACATCGACGCCGACGGGATCTTGTAAGGCTCGGCGACGAAACTGCGCAGCACCAGCACCACGGCCAGCACCGGGAAGAACGCGCGCGAATAATCGACGACGAGGGGTTCCTCGTCGTCCAGCAAGCCGCCGCGCGCGGCGCGGCGCTTGGCCAGGAACAGCTTGTCCAGCAGCCAGACCGTGCCGCTGAACAGCGTGGCCACGACCAGCGCGGTTTCAAACCAGATCATCCAATCCATGAAATTTCCTTGAAGCCGGGAATAGAGAATGGGGAATGGGGAATGGGGAATGGAAAAATCAACAGCTTGCCGTTGTTCGGCATTCCCGGCCCCACCATCACTTGCCATCCACCTGCAGCACCGCCAGGAAGGCTTCCTGCGGGATCTCGACGCGGCCGACCTGCTTCATCCGCTTCTTGCCTTCCTTCTGTTTTTCCAGCAGTTTTTTCTTGCGGGTGATGTCGCCACCGTAGCACTTGGCCAGCACGTTCTTGCGCAGCGCCTTGACCGTGGTGCGGGCGATGATCTGCGAGCCGACCGCCGCCTGGATGGCGACGTCGAACATCTGCCGGGGGATCAGTTCCTTCATCTTCTCGCACAATTCGCGGCCGCGGCGGTCGGCCTGCCCGCGATGCACGATCAGGCTCAGCGCATCGACGCGGTCGCCGTTGATCAGCGTGTCCACGCGCACGAACGGGCCGGGCTGGAAGCGCAGGAAGTGGTAGTCCAGCGAGGCATAGCCGCGGCTGACCGACTTCAGCCGGTCGAAGAAGTCCAGCACCACCTCGGCCATCGGCAGTTCGTAGGCGATCTGCACCTGGCTGCCCAGGTAGGTGATGCCGATTTGCGAACCGCGCTTTTCCTCGCACAGGGTGATGATGTTGCCGATGTAGGCTTCCGGGGTGAGGATGTTGGCGCGGATGATCGGTTCGCGGATTTCCTCGACCAGGTTGCTCTGCGGCAGCTTGGCCGGGTTGTCCAGCGACATCACCGTGCCGTCGGTCTTTGACACTTCATAGACCACGGTCGGCGCAGTCGTAATCAGGTTGAGGTCGTATTCGCGCTCCAGCCGCTCCTGCACGATCTCCATGTGCAGCATGCCGAGGAAGCCGCAGCGGAAGCCGAAGCCCATCGCCTCGGAGCTTTCCGGCTCGAAGCGCAGCGCGGCGTCGTTCAGGCGCAGCTTCTCCAGCGACTCGCGCAGCGCCGGGTAGTCCTCGGCATCGACCGGGAACAGGCCGGCGAACACGCGCGGCTGCATTTCCTGGAAGCCCGGCAGCGGCTTCGGCGCGGGGTCGGCGGCCAGCGTCAGCGTGTCGCCGACCGGCGCGCCGTGCACGTCCTTGACGCTGGCGGTGATCCAGCCCACTTCGCCCGCGCCGAGCTTCTTCAACTCCTTGCGCTTGGGCGTGAACACACCGACCTTGTCCACCTGGTGGGTGCGGCCGGTGGACATGACCAGGATCTTGCTGCCGGGGATGATTTCGCCCTGCATCACCCGCACCAGCGACACCACGCCAAGGTAGTTGTCGAACCAGCTGTCAACGATCAGCGCCTGCAACTTGTCGGTATCGCGCGGCTGCGGCGGCGGGATGCGCCGGACGATGGCCTCCAGCACGTCGGGCACGTTGAGGCCGGTCTTGGCGCTGACCGCGACCGCGTCGGCGGCGTCGATGCCGATGACGGCCTCGATCTCGGCCTTGGCGCGCTCGGTATCGGCGGTCGGCAGGTCGATCTTGTTCAGCACCGGCACCACTTCCAGGCCCTGCTCGACCGCGGTGTAGCAGTTGGCGACCGACTGCGCCTCGACGCCCTGCGCGGCATCGACCACCAGCAGTGCGCCTTCGCAGGCGGCCAGCGAGCGGCTGACCTCGTAGCTGAAATCGACGTGGCCGGGGGTGTCGATGAAGTTGAGCTGGTAGGTCTGGCCGTCGCGCGCGGTGTACGGCAGCGACACCGACTGCGCCTTGATGGTGATGCCGCGCTCGCGCTCGATCGGATTCGAATCGAGCACCTGCGCCTCCATCTCGCGGGCCTCGAGGCCGCCGCAAAGCTGGATGATGCGATCGGCCAGCGTCGATTTGCCGTGATCGACGTGGGCGATGATGGAGAAATTGCGGATGTTCCGCATGGAAGCTGGCTGCATGGGGGCGGCGCGCGGCCGTCTGTCGGGAAAACAAGCGGCGGATTATCGCATGACTGCGGGCAGATGCCTTTGCGCGGAGCCTCCAGAAGCGGCTGTCCGCAAAATACGCCAAGGGCGCAAAGGGGTAACGATTTATCGCTCGCCCTTCTTTGCACCCTTGGCGTCCTTTGCGGACCGAATTGCTTTTCGCGGCAGGAGCCGACTTCACTCCTTGCCGGCGGTCACCGCGACGAACTGGCTGCGTCCCTGCGGGCTGCGCACCAGCAGCATGACCACGTCGCCGGGCTTCACCCCCGCCAGCGCCTTGTTGAAGGCAGCCACGTTGCCCACCTTGGCATGGCCCACCTGCAGCACGATCAGGCCGCGCTGCAGGCCGGCATCGGCGGCGGCCTGCCCGGTGATGTCGGTGATCTGCACGCCCTGCCCGGCATCCAGCCGCAACTGGCGGCGGTCGTCCGCGCTCAGATCGGCCACCTCGAGCCCCAGCAGCGACGACCTGGCCTGGGCGGCTTCTTCCGGCTGGTCGGAGGAATCGTCGTCGCCTTCGCTTTCGGCATCGTCGCCGTCGGTGCTCTTGAGCTGGGTCAGGACCACGTCGAAATTGCGCAGCTTGCCGTCGCGGAACACACCCAAGGTGACCTTGCTGCCGGCCGGCATGGCGCTGATCAGCGGCGGCAACTGGGCTGCATCCAGGATCGGCTTGCCGTCGACCGAGCGGATCACGTCGCCCGGCTGCAGGCCGGCCTTCTCGCCCGCGCCGCCTTCCTGCACTTCCCGCACCAGGGCGCCGTGCGTATCGGGCAGGTTGAAGCCCTTGGCCGAATCCGCACCTACCGGTTCGATGCCGACACCGATCTGGCCGTGGCTGACCTTGCCGGTCGTCTTCAACTGGTCGGCCGACTTCATCGCCACGTTGATCGGGATGGCGAAGCTGACGCCCATGTAGCCGCCGGATTCGGTGTAGATCTGCGAATTGATCCCGACCACCTCGCCGCTGGTGTTGAGCAGAGGCCCGCCAGAATTGCCGGGATTCACCGCCACGTCGGTCTGGATGAAGCCCACCGGACCGGTGGTGCGGCCCAGCGCGCTGACGATGCCGGCGGTCACCGAATTGTCGAAGCCGAACGGCGCGCCGATCGCCACCACCCATTGCCCGGCCTTCAGCGCATCGGAATTGCCGATGCGGATGCTGGGCAGGTTGCTGCCGTCGATCTTCAGCAGGGCCACGTCGTATTGCTTGTCGCTGCCGATGACCTTGGCCTTGAACTCGCGCTTGTCGCTCAGGGTCACCGTCACCGTGTCGGCGCCCTGGATGACATGGTTGTTGGTCATGACATAGCCATCGGGCGAGATGATGAAGCCGCTGCCCAGACCGGCGCTGGGCTGGGGCTGCTGCCGGAACGGAAGCCCGCCACCGAAATCCTGGCCGAAAAAGCGGCGGAAGAATTCCGGCATGTCGTCCTCGTCCGGCACCTGCCGGTTGCGGCCCTGCGCCTGCTGGATCTTCGGCGTGCTCTTGACCGAGATCTTGACCACGCCCGGCCCGACCGTCTCCACCAGCCTGGTGAAATCCGGCAGGCCGGTGACGATCTGCGGCGCGCTGCTCTGCGCGATGGAGGCGGTCGCGGCAGGCGCGGCAGCGGGCGCGGCGGCGTCGGTGGCCGGGCGCGCGCAGGCGGCCAGCGGCAGGGTCAGGATCAGCAGGCCGAGCAGGTTGTTGCGGGCGTTGGGAGTGGTCGAGTTCATGCGGCTGGTCGGGTTGTTGGTTTTGGATTGTTGGCTGTTGGTGCAAGCGTTTTCTGCCCGTCATTCCCGCGCAGGCGGGAATGACGGGCAAAAGCCAGGGTCGCGCAATGACGGGCTAATCGTGCGGTTGCACTTCGACTGGCAGTGCAATCGGCGGCGAGTCCGGCAGCAGGCGCGGTTCGAACGGATAAAAGGTGCGTGCGCCGTCGTTGCCGCCGTAGCTGGCGCTGAAGGCATTGCCGCCGGGCAGCACCGAGCGCGGCCACGGACGCGCCGCCGGTACGTGTGCCGCGCGCCCGGCGCTGGCGAAGGGATCCTGCGCCATGCTTGCGCTGGCCGCATCCGCCACCAGTACCGGCGACTGCGCGGGCAACGGCGCGATGCCGGCTGCGGCGCGTTGCGACGGCGTGCGGCGATTGGCGGCGGCCACACGCGCGGCCTGCTGGCTGCGGGTGGCGCTGCGGGGTTTGGCGGCGGCAATCGCCGGCGTGGCGACGATGGGCGCGGCCGTGGTTTGCAAGGCTGCGGCGCCGGCATCGGCCAGGCTGACCGACGAATTTTCCGGTTGCGGCTGCACGGGTTGGGATTCCATCGGCGACGCGGCAGCCAGTGTCGCGGACGCGGCACTCGCCGGCTCGGCGTCCTTGTCTTCCGACCACTGCTGGCGGCCGACGAACAAGGCCATCACCGCGAACGATGCCGCCAACGCGCCACCCCAGCGCAACAGGCCGCCACGCGCGCGCGTCGGTGCATGCGTCTGGCCGCGCGGGCCGCGGGCCGCTTCGGCGGCAATCGCTTCACCCACGCGTGCGGCAAAACCCGCCGGGGCCGGCGCGAGCGCCTGCCCGCGCAGCACGTCGGCCAGCAATTGCCAGCGTTCCCACTGCGCATTGAGTTCTTCGTCGTGCTGCAAACGGCGCAGCAGGAAGCGCGCCTGGTCCGGCGCAAGATCGCCGTCCATCAGCGCGGACAATTGCTGGCGGTAGTGCAGCTCGAACTTGTCGATTTGAAGCCTGTCGATTTGCGGTTCGTGGTTCATGTGCATTGGCTCAGGAACGTTGGCGTTCGCGGGTTGCGCTGGGGCTGTCGATCAACGGCCGCAACCCGGCGTCGATGGCGTCGCGCGCGCGGAAGATGCGCGAACGCACCGTGCCGATCGGGCAAGCCATCTTCTGCGCGATTTCCTCGTAGCTCAGCCCATCCACTTCGCGCAGGGTGATGGCGGTGCGGAGTTCTTCCGGCAGCGCCTCGACCGCCTGCATCACCGTGCGTTCCATTTCCTGCCGCATCAGTTCGCGCTCGGGCGTGTCGGTGTCGCGCAGGCGCGCGCCGGACTCGAACTGTTCGGCATCGGCCGCATCGACGTCATCGGTGGGCGGGCGGCGGTTGTGGGCAACGAGATGGTTTTTGGCGGTATTCACGGCAATCCGGTGCAACCAGGTATAGAACTGGGCGTCGCCGCGGAAACCGCCGATCGCGCGCCAGGCGCGGACGAAGGTTTCCTGGGCCACGTCCTGTGCTTCGCTCCAGTCGTGCACGTAACGCCCGATCAGCGCCACGATCCGGTGCTGGTACTTGCGCACCAGCAGGTCGAACGCGGCGCTGTCGCCGCGCTGTACGCGCCCGACCAGCTCCAGGTCCAGCTCCTGCGGCGCATCCGCTTGCGACGGATGGGCTGACGAATCAGGTTTGATCACCGCATCGGCCATGCCGTACCGCACTCCTGTGGGCACGGCATCGAACCGGGCCTTGTGACAACATCGGGTGGAAAAAAGTTCAATCGCATCGCAAACATTTGCCTGTGAGGGCCGGAACAGCGGTTTTTGTCCGCAAAGGACGCCAAGTACGCAAAATGGAGGGAGATGACTTCAACGGTTCGCCTTCGCGGGACTGATTGCCTTTACCTGACCGGGCCATTGGGCCTGCATCGTCCCGTCATTGCGCGTGCCGGCGGTCATGCCGACAACATGGGGATTTGACGGAACTCGAACAAGCCCGGGATGATAGTCCCCTTCCCCATACCCCTACGGATGTCATCGCATGGCCACCAGTTTCGATGGGCTGCGATTCAGCCACTGGCGCACCGAACTGCGTGAGGACGGCGTGATCGTGCTCGCTTTCGACCGCCAGGGCGCGTCGGTCAACGCCTTTTCGCAGGATGTGCTGATCGAGCTGGCCGACATCGTCGAGCGGCTGGCCATCGACCCACCGAAGGGGCTGGTGCTGTGCTCGGCAAAAGCCGGCGGCTTCATTGCCGGCGCGGACCTGACCGAATTCCAGGAATTCGACCGCAAGGGCACCACCAACGACGCCATCCGCCGCGGCCAGGCGGTGTTCCAGAAACTGGCGGAACTGCCCTGCCCCACGGTGGCGGCGATCCATGGCTTCTGCATGGGCGGCGGCACCGAGATCTCGCTGGCCTGCCGTTACCGCGTGGCCAGCAGCGATGCGTCCACCCGGATTGGCTTGCCGGAAGTGCAATTGGGCATTTTCCCCGGCTGGGGCGGCAGCGCGCGTTTGCCGCGTCTGGTCGGCGCGCCGGCGGCGATGGACATGATGCTGACTGGCCGCGCCTTGTCGGCCAGCGCCGCACGTGCGATCGGCCTGGTGGACAAAGTGGCGGACCAGGCCGTGCTGGTCGATGTCGCCGCCGCGCTGGCCTTGCAGGGCGTGCAACGCCCATTCAAGCAGCGCTTCATCGGCTGGGCCACCAACACCTGGCTGGCGCGCACCGTACTGGCCCCGCAAATGGCCAAGCGCGTGGCGCGCAAGGCCCGCAAGGAACACTACCCCGCGCCGCATGCGCTGATCGACGTGTGGCAGCGCTTCGGCGGCAAGAACATCGGCGCGCGGCTGGACGCCGAACGCCGCGCCGTGGTCAAGCTGGCCGGCACCCCGACTGCGCGCAACCTGGTCCGCATCTTCTTCCTGACCGAACGCCTGAAAAGCCTGGGCAAGGGCGAATCCGGCATCGGGCACGTGCATGTGGTCGGCGCGGGCGTGATGGGCGGCGACATCGCCGCGTGGGCGGCGTACAAGGGTTTCGAGGTGAGCTTGCAGGACCGCGAGCAGCGCTTCATCGATCCGGCGATGGCGCGCGCGCAGGAACTGTTCAGCAAGCGCGTCAAGGACGAAGCCACGCGCGCGCAGACCGCCGCACGGCTGAAGTCCGACCTGGCCGGCGACGGCGCGGCGCAGGCCGATCTGGTGATCGAGGCCATCATCGAAAACCCGCAGGCCAAGCGCGACCTGTACCAGGCCATCGAGCCGAAACTCAAACCCGACGCGCTGCTGACCACCAACACCTCGTCGATTCCGCTGGTGGAACTGCGCGACCACATCGCCCGCCCGGCGCAATTCGCCGGACTGCACTACTTCAACCCGGTGGCGCAGATGCCGCTGGTGGAAATCATCCGCCACGACGGCATGGCCGCCGAAACCGAACGCCGGCTGGCCGCGTTCTGCAAGGCGCTGGGCAAGTTCCCGGTGCCGGTGGCCGGCACGCCGGGCTTCCTGGTCAACCGCGTGCTGTTCCCCTACCTGCTGGAAGCGGCCACCGCCCACGCCGAGGGCATCCCCGGCGCGGTGATCGACAAGGCGGCGGTGAAATTCGGCATGCCGATGGGCCCGGTGGAACTGATCGACACCGTCGGCCTGGACGTGGCCGCCGGCGTCAGCGCCGAACTGGCCCCCTTCCTCGGCCTGCAAGTCCCCGCCGCGCTGGGCCAAGTGGAACCGGGCAAGCGCGGCAAGAAGGACGGCCAGGGCATCTACAAATGGGAAGCCGGCAAACCGGTCAAGCCGCCCGCCCCGGCCGACTACAAGGCCCCGGACGATCTGGAAGACCGCCTGATCCTGTCCCTGCTCAACGAAGCGGTGGCCTGCCTGCACGACGGCGTCGTCGCCGATGCCGACCTGCTGGACGCCGGCGTGATCTTCGGCACCGGCTTCGCCCCATTCCGCGGCGGCCCGATCGCCCACATCCAGGCCACCGGCCCGGATGCCCTGCTGGAAAAACTGAAAACCCTGCAAGCCCGCCACGGCGAGCGCTTCGCGCCAAGGCCGGGCTGGGACAATCCGGTGTTGCGCGAAAAACCGGTTTGACGATGCTTCGCCCTCGCCCATGCAACCTGCCTGGGCGATACCCTTGCCTTGGAATACCACGGAACCCGCATGTTCAACCTGTCAGCCCCCACCACCGGCGTCTTCTTCCTTTCCCTGCTGCTGGGCGGCCTCGGCGTGGCCGCCAAGCTGGGCTACATCCCGGTACTGGCACCGCATGCGTTCTGGATCGCCGCCGCCGGGCTGGCGGTGCTGCTGGCGGGAAATCTGTTCAAGGGGCTTTGATGCTGCAGGCAATGCAATCGCGGGCACTGCATGTCCACACTGCCCGGGCTGTTTGCGTTGTCGAACAAGGCCAGTTGTCCAAACCTCCCTTGAGGCCTTGAACCCTGTCATTGCGGCATTCAAAGAAACATGAGACCTCATCATGCGCACGCCGATATTCCAGGTTGACGCCTTCAGCCGCCGCCGCTTCGCGGGAAATCCGGCTGCGGTCATGCCGATGCAGGCTTTTCCGGAAGACAGGGTGCTGCAGCTGATCGCTGCCGAAAACAACCTGGCCGAGACGGCATTTCTCGTCCCCGAAGGCGGCGAATACCGCCTGCGCTGGTTCACCCCCACCACCGAAGTTCCGCTTTGCGGACACGCCACGCTGGCCAGCGCTGCCGTGGTCATGGAACGCCTGGAACCCACACGCAGCAAAGTGGTGTTCCACTCGGTGAGCGGCCCCCTGACCGTGACTCGGACGGATACGAGCTACATCATGGACTTCCCGGCCCGACCATCCGAACCTGTCGAAACGCCGCCAGGGCTTGCCGAAGCACTCGGCACGGCTCCCGTCGAGGTTGTCGCCGATGCCTTCAACTATCTGGCGTTGCTGGAAAGTGAGCAGATCGTGCGCGAGCTTGCCCCCGATATTCAGGCCATTGCCCGCATGGACCGCGGCGGGGTCATCGTGACCGCGCCCGGTGACGACGACTACGACTTCGTCAGCCGCTACTTCGCGCCCGCCAAGGGCATCCCGGAGGATCCGGTAACCGGCGGTGCGCACTGCGCACTGGCGCCCTATTGGGCGAAACGACTGGACAAGACGACGTTCCGTGCATACCAAGCCTCCCGGCGCGGCGGGGAGA
>JASGDT010000034.1:0-7209 GCA_047607085.1 Pseudoxanthomonas sp.
CCCGGCAACAGGGCACGGCTATCCGCGACGAAGGATTTGTTGCTTCGGTAGGTCGGGGCTACGTCCCCGACGTGCTGTTGGCTTGCCGGCGCAGGTGTCGGGGGCGTAGCCCCGACCTACATCGAAGGCGGCAGCAATGAATCGCCGAAGCGCAGCCCCCGGTGGGGATGCGGAAAGCAGGCCATGGATGGCCTGCGGCGGCGAGTGAAGGCAGGAGCCTGCCCGAGCCGAGGAGCATCCCCGCCGGGGGCTGCGCTTGCGTCCGAAGCCGATGCGCTTGTTTCCGAAGCCGGCATGCACGGACGCCCGGACTTTCATTTCCCGCAAAAGCGGCCGCGGCTTGGCCGGGCAAGCTCAACCCCCGGCCCGCTATACTCCCAAGCTGGCGCGCCGCGCGCGCTGCCCCAAGCCCTTCCCAATCAAGGACTTGGCCTCTATTCCCACCCCAGAAAAGCCTTCGGCGGCGCGCCGGCCCATACCGGCCGCACCGCCCAAAGAACAACGCCACATGCGCCTGACCACGATCAAGCTGTCCGGTTTCAAATCCTTCGTCGATCCGACCACCCTGCACCTGCCGACCAACCTGACCGGCGTGGTCGGGCCCAATGGTTGCGGCAAGTCCAACGTCATCGACGCGGTGCGCTGGGTCATGGGCGAAAGCTCGGCCAGCCGCCTGCGCGGCGATTCGTTGACCGACGTGATCTTTTCCGGTTCCAGCGCACGCAAGCCGGTGTCGATGGCCACCGTCGAACTGATCTTCGACAACAGCGACCACGCCATCAGCGGCGCGGCATCAATGGGAAGCGCCGCGGCCTTCAACGAAATCTCGGTCAAGCGCACGGTCGGCCGCGACGGCCAGAGCAACTACTACCTCAATGGCACCAAGTGCCGCCGCCGCGACATCACCGACCTGTTCCTCGGCACCGGCCTGGGCCCGCGCAGCTATTCGATCATCGAGCAGGGCATGATTTCGCAGATTGTCGAAGCGCGGCCCGAAGATCTGCGCGTGTTCCTGGAAGAAGCCGCCGGCATCTCCAAATACAAGGAGCGGCGCAAGGAAACCGAAACCCGCATCCGCCACACCCGCGAGAATCTCGAACGCCTGACCGACCTGCGCGAGGAAATCGCCAAGCAGCTGGCGCACCTGCAACGCCAGGCCAGACAGGCCGAGCAATACCAGGCCTTGCAGGAAGAACGCCGCATCAAGGACGCCGAATGGAAGGCGCTGGAATATCGCGGCCTGGATGGCGAACTGCAAAAGCTGCGCGAAGCGCTGGCGCAGGAAGAGACCAAGCTGCAGCAATTGATCGCGGAGCAGCGCGAAGCCGAAGCCAGGTTGGAAACCAACCGCGCCGGTCGCGAAACCGCCAGCGAGGAACTCAACAAGGCCCAGGCCGAGGTTTATCAGGTCGGCAGCACGCTGGCGCGCATCGAACAGCAGATCCAGCACCAGCGCGAACTCGGCGAACGCCTGCAAAAGGCCCGCGACGAAGCGCAGGCCGCGCTGGCAGAAATCGGCCAGCACATCAGCGACGACGAAACCCGGCTCAATGTGCTGCGCGAGTCGATCGACGAAACCACGCCCAGGCTGGAACAGTTGCAGGAAGAAGACGCTGCCCGCCAGGACGCGCTGCGCGACGCCGAAGCCGCGTTGTCCGACTGGCAGCAGCGCTGGGACACGCATGCGCGCGAATCGGCGGAAGCCGCGCGCGCGGCGGAAGTCGAACGCACCCGCGTTGACTATCTGGACAAGCAGGCCTTCGAGGCCGACCGCCGCCGCGAGGCCCTGAACGGCGAGCGCCTGGGCCTGGATCTGGACGCGCTGGCCGCCGCTTTCGCCGAAGCGCACGAACAACACGAAACGCAGAAAGCCTCGCTGGATGGCTTGGGCGAAACCCTGGAAACCCGCAAACACGCCGTCACCGATTTGCAGGACCAGCAGCGCAACGCGCAAACCGAGCTGGCCGAAGTGCGCAAGCAGGCGCAGGCCGCACGCGGTCGCCTGTCGTCGCTGGAAGCCCTGCAGCAAGCCGCGCTGGGCCAGGAGCAGGGCGCGGCGGTGGCGTGGCTGAAGGCGCGCGGTCTGGACGATGCGCGCCGCGTCGGCGAATCGCTGCAGGTCGAAGCCGGCTGGGAAAACGCGGTGGAAAGCGCGCTGGGCCAGATGATCGAAGGCGTGCTGGTGGATGCGCCGGAGGCTTTGGCCGATGCGCTGGGCGAACTCGGCGAAGGCCGCATTGCGCTGGTGTCCGCCGACAACGAAAGCATTCCTGTCGCGCCGACTTCGCTGGCGGCCAAAGTGCAAGGCCCGGCCGCGATCCGTCGCCTGCTGGCGCGCCTGCACGTGGCCGAAGACCTGGGCGATGCGCGCCGTCTGCAAGCGCAACTCGGCGAAGCCGGACATGCAGACGATTCGGTCATCACCCGCAGTGGCGAGCGCCTGGGCGCAGGCTGGGTGCGCGTGCTGCGCGCAGGCAGCAACAAGCAGGGCGCGCTGCTGCGCGAGCGCGAAATCCAGTCGCTGCGCAGCGAGATCGAACAACTGCAACACCGCGAACAGGAACTGGAACGCGGCATCGTCGCCTGGCGCGACCGCCTGCTGGCGGCGGAGCAACAGCGCGAAGACGCGCAGCGCGCGCTGTACCACGCGCACCGCAGCGTGTCGGAACTGGCCGGCCAGTTGCAGAGCCAGCAGGGCCGCGTCGAGGCCGCGCGCACCCGCATCGACCGCATCGACGGCGAACTGCGGCAACTGGCCGAAACCCTGGACGGCAGCCGCGAGCAGGCCAGCGAAGCGCGCGGCCGCCTGGAGGAGGCGGTCGCGCGCATGGCCGACCTGGAAAACGCGCGGCAGTCGCTGGAAGCCGAGCGCCGCCGCCTGGCCGAAGCGCGCGACGCCGCCCGCGACGCCGCCCGCGCCACCCGCGACGCCGCGCACGCGCTGGCGCTGACCGTGGAGTCGCAGCGCGCGCAGATCGTCGCGCTGGAACAGGCGTTGTCGCGCATGGGCAGCCAGCGCGGGCAACTGGACACGCGGCTGGGCGAACTGGCCTCGCAACTGGCGCAGGGCGATTCCCCGGTGCAATCGCTGGAAAACGAACGCCAGGTCGCACTGGAGCAGCGCGTGCTGGCCGACCGCAAGCTGGGCGAGGCGCGCGCCGCGCTGGACGGCATCGACAACGACCTGCGCCAGTACGAGCAGATCCGCCACCAGCGCGAAGAACAGGCCCTGCAACAACGCGAAGCGATCTCGCAACGCAAGTTGGACCAGCAGGCGCTGGTGCTGAAGGCCGATCAGCTGACCGAAGCGGTGGTCGCCGCCGGCTTCGTGCTGGACGACGTCGTCGCCACGCTGCCGGAAGTCGCCGCGTTGTCGGACTGGACCAACGCGGTCACCGGCATCGACGGCCGCATGCGCCGGCTGGAGCCGGTCAACCTGGCCGCGATCCACGAATTCGGCGAGGCCGAGCAGCGCTCGCAATATCTGGATGCGCAGAACGCCGACCTGACCACCGCGCTGGAAACCCTGGAAGACGCGATCCGCAAGATCGACCGCGAAACCCGCGGCCGCTTCAAGGACACCTTCGACCGGGTCAACGCCAGCGTGCAGGAACTGTATCCGCGCCTGTTCGGCGGCGGCCACGCCTACCTGGAACTGACCGGCGAGGACCTGCTGGACACCGGCGTGACCATCATGGCGCGCCCGCCGGGCAAGCGCGTGTCCAATATCTCGCTGCTGTCCGGCGGCGAGAAGGCGATGACCGCGGTGGCGCTGGTGTTCGCGATCTTCCGCCTGAATCCCGCGCCGTTCTGCCTGCTGGACGAAGTCGATGCGCCACTGGACGAGGCGAACGTCGGCCGCTTGGCGTCGATGGTGCGCGAGATGAGCGAGAAGGTGCAGTTCCTGTTCGTCACCCACAACAAATCGACGATGGAAGTGGCGCACCAGCTATCCGGCGTGACCATGCGCGAACCGGGCGTCAGCCGCCTGGTGTCGGTGGACCTGGAAGAAGCCGCGCGCCTGGCCGGCGCGGCGTGATTTTCCCTTCTCTCCTTGCGGGAGAGGAGGCTTACGTTTCCTTGTCCCCGCTTTTGCTACCCTCTGCGCAACACGGCTGACGAGACCCCCGGCGCATGTCCGACACGACCTTGCTCAGAATCGGCATCCTGATCGCCGGGCTGATCCTGATTGGCGCGATCTTCTATTTCGGCCGGCCGAAAAAGCCCAACCAGGGCCGCCGGGTGGAGAAACCGGAAGCGGCAGCGGCGGGCGCAGGCCGCGTCGAGCCGGGGCTGGGCGATGCGCCGGATTACAGTTCCGACGACGTCAGCCAGCCGGAACTGGGTCTGCCCGGCGGCATTGCCGCCGAAAGTGAATTGGGCAAGCGCCCCAACCAGGATTTCGACAAGATCGTCTCGCTGTACGTGGCCGCGCGTGCCGGCAACATGCTGCGTGGCGAGGACATCGTGGTCGCGGCGGAAAAGACCGGCTTGTCGTTCGGGCACATGAACGTTTTCCACCGCCTGATCGAGCGCCAGCCCGAGCGCGGCCCGGTGTTCAGCATGGCCAACATCATGCAGCCGGGCAGTTTCGACATGACCACGATCCGCGAACTGGAAACCCCGGCCATCGCCTATTTCCTGACCCTGCCCGCGCCGCTGCCGGCGCTGGAAGCCTGGGACATGATGCTGCCCAACGTGCAGCGCATGGCCGAACTGCTGGACGGCGTGGTGCTGGACGATGGCCGCAACGCGCTGGGCCGCCAGCGCATCCAGCACATCCGCGAAGAACTGCGCGCCTACGATCGCCAGCACGAAGCGCCGCCGCTGACCCAGTCGCCGAAGTGGTAGGCGAGGGCGGAATGCAGCGGCCGCGCGTGCTGCTGGTCCATGGCCTGCTGAACGGCAATTTCTGGTTGTGGCGGTTGGCCTTGCGCCTGCGCGGCGCGGGGTTCGAGCCGGAAGTATTCACCTATTCCAGCCTGCTGGAAGGCCCGCAGCGCGCGGTGCCCAAGCTGGTCGCGCGCCTGCGCCGGCGGCCGGTGGATGCGCTGGTGGGGCACAGCCTGGGCGGGTTGATTGGCTTGCAGGCGCTGCGCGAAGCGCCGCAATTGCCGGTTTCCCGAGTGGTGTGCCTGGGCTCGCCCTTGCGCGGCAGCCGGACCGCGCGCGCCTTGCACGCCAGCGGCACGGGCCGGGTGTTGCTGGGGCGCAGCGGCGCGCTGCTCGCTTCCACAGGCATGGGCGAATGGCAAGGCGCGGCCCAGGTCGGCGTGGTGGCCGGCAACCGCAGCCTCGGCGCGGGGCGGTTGTTCGCGCGTTTCGATGAAGGCAGCGACGGCACCGTGGGCCTGGACGAAACCCGCATCCCCGGCCTGACCGACCATGTGATCGTGCCGGCCAGCCATTCCGGGCTGGTGTTTTCCGCCGAAGCGGCGGCGCAGGTCGCGCATTTCCTCCATGAAGGCCGCTTCCGGTAAAATTGCCGCTTCGCAACAAGCCTGCCGGACGAACAATCATGGGTCGTGGCCCCTCCATCGAAGCCCGCAAGAACGCCTCCGACGCGAAGCGCGGCAAGATTTTCACCAAGATCATCCGCGAGATTTCCGTTGCCGCCCGCAAGGGCGTGCCGGACCCGGCCAACAACCCGGCGCTGCGCAGCGCGATCGACAAGGGCCTGGCGGTGAACATGCCCAAGGACACCATCGAGCGCGCGATCAAGAAGGCCAGCGGCGGCCTCGATGGCGTCGAGTACGAGGAAATCCGCTACGAAGGCTACGCCCCCGGCGGCATCGCGGTGATCGTTGACTGCCTGACCGACAACCGCGTGCGCACCGTGGCCGACGTGCGCCATGCCTTCAGCAAGAACGGCGGCAACCTCGGCACCGAGGGCTCGGTGGCCTTCATGTTCAAGAAGCTGGGCGTGATCACCTTCGGCGCGGGCGCCGACGAAGAGAAGATCACCGAAGCGGCGATCGAAGCCGGCGCCGACGACATCGTGGCCTATCCCGACGACGGCAGCATCGAAGTCATCGTCGCGCCGGAATCCTTCGACGAGGTGAAGGCGGCGCTGGAAGCCGCCGGCCTGCAAGCCGAGCTGGCCGAAGTCACTTTCCGCGCCGACAACGACGTCAAGGTGGAAGGCGAAGCCGCGCAGCAAGTGGTCAAGCTGCTGCATTGGCTGGAAGACATGGACGACGTGCAGAACGTGTATTCCAATGCCGAACTGGGCGCGGATGCTTACGCATAGGTCCAGCGCGCGACGCATGTTGCCGCTGCCATCCATGGCGAAACAATACCGTTCCCCGAAACTCCGGCCCGGCCATCCATGGCCGGGCGTTCCGGGGCGCAGCGTGCGCCCTGAAGGCGCACGCTAGCATGCGCCCCGTCACCCGCATCCTCGGCATCGACCCGGGTTCGCAAAGGACCGGCATTGGCATCATCGACGTCGATGCGGCGGGGCGCGCGCATCACGTCTATCATGCGCCGCTGGTGCTGCTGGGAGCCGAGGATTTCCCCCGGCGGCTGAAATTGCTGTTGCAGGGCCTGGCGGAAATCATCGACGCCTGGCAACCGCAGGAAGTGGCGATCGAGAAGGTATTCATGGCGCGCAATCCCGATTCGGCGTTGAAACTGGGCCAGGCGCGCGGCGCGGCGATGAGCGCGGTGGTGCTGCGCGATTTGCCGGTGCACGAATACGCCGCGCGCGAGATCAAGCTGGCCGTGGTCGGCCGTGGCGGCGCGGAAAAGGAGCAGGTACAACACATGGTCGGCATCATGCTGAACCTGAAAGGCAAGCTGCAATCCGATGCCGCCGATGCACTGGCGGTGGCGATCACGCATGCGCATGTGCGCGCGACGGCGAACCGCCTTGGCGTGGATGCGCGTACCGCATGGAGCCGCAAGTGATTGGCCGTCTGCGCGGCATCCTCGCCTGCAAGTCGCCGCCGTGGGCGAAGCGGCGCGCTTGCGAGGCATCGCCTCGCGCGTCGCTGAGCGCCCGACCATGGATGGTCGGGCAGGCGCATCCGAAGCCGACGTGCTCGCGCCATGGATGGCAATTCACGGGGGCGCCATCGTGATAGGTCGATTGAAAGGCATCCTGGCGTACAAGTCGCCGCCGTGGGCGAAGCGGCGCGCTTGCGAGGCATCGCCTCGCGCGTCGCTGAGCGCCCGACCATGGATGGTCGGGCAGGCGCATCCGAAGCC
>JASGDT010000035.1:0-26281 GCA_047607085.1 Pseudoxanthomonas sp.
CCCCCGGCGACAGGGCACGGCGGCTCACCGAAGCCGACAGCCCCCAAGCAACATTCCCGCAAATGGGAGAAGAATCTTTTTCAGGGCGAACGCGCCTTCACCAATTCCGCATACAAGGCCGCGCTGGGCTTGGGCGTGCGCTTGAAGGTACTGCGATCCACCGCCACCAGCCCGAACCTCGGCCCGTAGCCGGCCAGCCATTCGAAGTTGTCCAGCAGCGACCAGTGAATGTAGCCCTGCACCGGCACGCCATCGGCGATCGCCGCGTCCATGCCTTGCAGCGCGGCGGGCAGGAAACGGCGGCGAAGCGCGTCGGTCGGGTCGGCGATGCCGTTCTCGGTGACCAGCACCGGCTTGCCGGTGGCGCGGTGGGCGTAGCGGATCGCGCCGCCGAGCGCGGCCGGATAGAACTCGTCGCCGGCCTGGGTCGATTCCGCGCCCGCCGGCTTCGGCAACGTGCCCTTCGCGTCGATCCGCGTGCGGTTGTAGGTCTGCACACCGATGAAGTCGTCGTCGCGTCCGGCCTCGAAGAACGGCTCATAGACCTGCCGGCGCTTCTCGGCGATGCGGCTGTTCCTGCCGACCGCCTGGTCGTCGGGGATGGCGAGGCTGAGGCCGACCCTGGTCGCGGCGCGCTCCGCCTTGATCGCCGCGCGCGCCTGACGGTGCGCCTCCAGCACGTTGGCGAGCATCGGCTCCGGGTCGCCGGCGTGCAGCAGCGAGAACCGGTCCGACCCGCAGGCCTTCGCGGCCGCGGCCAGCATCGCGCCGACCTTCGCATTGACATCGGCCGACATCGGCGTGGCGCTCCACTTGCCCAGCCAGGGCAGGTTTGGCTCGTTGAAGGTCAACGCATGACCGATGCCGTCGGCCAGGCGCTTCGCCGCGCGTTCGCAGAAACGTGCGAACAACTGCGGCGAATCGTCGTTCGTCCAGCCGCCCTTCGCCGCGAACCAGCGCGGCGAGGAGAAATGGTGGAAGGTCACCACCGGAGCGATCCCGCGTTCATGGCAGCCTTCGACCATGCGCAGGTAGTGGTCGAGGAAGGCGGCGGAGAACTTCCCCTCCTCCGGCTCGATCCGCGCCCATTCGATCGAGAAGCGGTAGCAGCCGAGCCCGAGCGAACGGACGATGTCCATGTCCTCGCCCCAACGGTGCAGGCTGTCGCAGGCGTCGCCGGACGGCTCGGCAAACAGCGTGCCTTCGACCTGTTCCAGCAGCCACATGTCGCTGGCGGTGTTGTTGCCTTCGATCTGGTGGCCGGCGGTGGCCGCGCCCCACAGGAATCCGGGCGGGTACGCCGCCCTGGGCGCCGTTTTCGCGAAGGCGCCGGCCGCGCCCAACAGCGGCGCGGCGGCGGCCAGCTTCAACAGGTCGCGTCGTTGCGTCATCCCCATCATCTCCTGTCGAATGAATCGCGGTCGGCGAAACGCTCGCGCAACGCTTTCTTGTTGATCTTGCCGACGCTGGTGCGCGGCAACTCGTCGATCACCACCACTTCGTCCGGCAGCGCGTAGCGGCTGATGGCGCCCTTGTCAACGAACTGCTGCAGGTGCGCGCGCACGCCTTCCAGATCGACATGCGCCCCGGGCGCGGGCACGACGAAGGCGACCGGGCGCTCGCCCCAGCGCGGATCCGCCACACCGATGAACGAAGCGGCCGCGACTTCGGGCGCCAGCGTGGTCAGGTCCTCCATTTCCGCCGAAGACACCCATTCGCCGCCGGTCTTGATCACGTCCTTCAGGCGGTCGCGGATCACCACGCGGCCGTCTGCGGAGATCGTCGCCACGTCCTGCGTGTGCAGCCAACCGCCCTGCCACAGCGCCGCGCCGGCTTCCTCGGCACCCACGTAAGTCGGGGTGAGCCATGGCGCCCGCGCGACCAGCTCGCCCTGCGTCGCGCCGTCCGCCGGTTGCGGACGCATCGCCTGATCGACGACGCGCAACTGCACCAGCGGGATCGCGTGCCCGGCGCTGCACATCGCGACGTCGCGCGACTCGCCCTCGAGTCCGTCGGGCGCGCGGGCGATGGTCAGCACCGGCGCGGTTTCGGACATGCCGTAGCCGGAGAACGTGATGATGCCCTTCTCCGCTGCGGCGCGATGCAGCGCGCGCGCCTGTACCGAGCCGCCGATGACGATGATCCACCTGCGGTCGATGGGATCCTCCGGCCCGAACGCGTCCAGCAGCATCTGCAGGATCGTCGGCACGCAATGCGAGAAGGTCACGCCTTCCTCGCGACGGATGCGCAGCAGGTCTTTCGGCACGTAGCGGCCCGGGTAGATCTGCTTCACCGCCAGCATGGTCATCAGGAACGGCATGCCCCAGGCATGCACATGGAACATCGGCGTCACCGGCATGTACACGTCGTCGCAGCGGAGACCCTGCCCGACCGGCTGCGTGCCCAGCGCCGTGCCCAGCGCCAGCGTGTGCAGCACCAGTTGCCGGTGGCTGAACGCCACCGCCTTCGGCACGCCGGTGGTGCCCGTGGTATGGAAGGTGGTCGCAAGCGCGCGCTCGTCGATGTCCTGGAAATCGAATTCCAGCGGCGCGGCGGCGAGCAGCGCCTCGTACTCGCCAACGATGCCGGGCGCCAGCGTCGCCGGCACCGCGCCATCGTGCAGGAAGACAAAGTGCTGCAACTGCGGCAACTTCGCCGCCAGTTGCTCGACCAGCGGCGCGAAGTCGGCATGGAACAGCACGATCTTCGCCCCGGTATTCTCCAGCGTCCACGCGATCTGCTCCGGCGACAGGCGCACGTTCACCGTCTGCAGCACCGCGCCGATCATCGGCACGCAGAAATAGCATTCCTGATAACGGTGGCTATCCCAGTCCATCACCGCAACCACGTCGCCCTGCTGCACGCCGAGTCCCGTCAGCACGTTGGCGAGTCGCGCGACGCGGCGACCGAATTCCGGGTAGTCGTGGCGGCGGCCGTCGCTGCCGACGATCTCCTTGCCGCTGCGCGCATCCAGCGCAGTCCTGAACAACTGGCCGACATGCAGCGGATAGTCGTGGTTCTCCGCGGCGGGCGTGGCGTAGCGCAATCCCATTTCGTTTCCCTCCCTTGCGTTTCAGCGGCGCGGCGTCTTGCTGCCCAGGTGGCGGTCGAAGAAACGCCAGATCGTCGAATATGCCTGTTGCGATTCCGGCAACTCCGGATCGACGAAGAACGCATGCCACATGCCGTCCCAGACGTGCAGCTCGGCCTCGACGCCGGCAGCGGACAGCAGGCCGTGGCTGCGCACCACCGAACTCAGTGCGAAGTCGCGCGTGCCGCTGATCAGCAGGGTCGGCGGGAACTTCGCGACATACTCCGGCGAGTTGCCCGGGAACACCAGCGGGTCGGTCAGGTCCGCGCCCTTGAAGTAGGGGTATTCGGACAGCTGGCGCGGCGCGGCCGGCACCTTCTCGCCGTCCAGCGCGGCGGCGAAGTAGTACGAGTCCCCGTCCGGCGCGACCATCGAGCCGCAGAAGGTGCCGATGGCGCCGGGCAGCGGCAGGTTTTTCGAGATCAGCCGCGCGGTGGCCTGCGCGGTGAGGTAACCGCCGGCGGAGCAACCGTAGATGCCGATGTTTTCCGGCTTGTAATCGCGCAGCAGCGCGCGATAGACGGTTTCGACATCTTCGCTGGCGGCCGGGAAGACGTGCTCCGGGCCTTGCCGGTAATCCACCGACACCACTTTTATCCTGCCGACCGCGGCGATCGGGATCGCCTCGGCCAGCGCGCCGCTGCGCGCGCCCCACAGGAACGCGCCGCCGTGCAGGTTGATCAGCACGCGCTCGCGGTTTTCCTTGGCAATGCCCTCGGCCGGCTCGGCCACGTCGGCCAGCACGCCGTCGAAGCGCTGTTCGGAAGTGCGCACGGCATACAGCTTGCGCATGCGCTCGACCTTGTCCTGGTTGAACTTGTCGTAGAACGCGCGCCATTGCTGGATGTCGCTGCCGGGATTGGCCGTGGCGCGCGCGTCCAGCCGCTGCGCGAACAACGCCTTCGCCTCGGCCGAGGCGTAGGCCGACATCGGCACCTCGACGCCGTTGAGCGGCACGCGGCGTTCGACCGCGGGTTGCTGCGCCTGCGACAGGCACGGCGACAACATGAAGAGGATTGCGAGCAGCCAGCCCCCGCCGATGCCGTACTTCATTTCCTGCTTCCTCCAAGAACGAACCGGAACATTTCGCGACGCACCGCAGCATGCGCGCGGCCGGCGATTGCGTTCAGCGCAGAATTGCTGCGGCGCAAAACGATTTTGCGACGCGGGCGGGCGCGGGACGGCATCGCCGGCGCCCTGTCCGGGCGCGCCGGCGACAATGGCGCAAGCGCGATAAAGCCGCTGTTTTCCCGTGTTTTTCCGTCCCACCGGCAACTCTCCCGTTTCCCGCCCGCAACGCCGCCGCTGCACTTCGACTTGACAGCATACGGCCGTCATTGTTATCGGTAACATGCGCTTTTGACATCGATACCAATCGATGTACGGGAACGAGAAGAAACCGCTGTCCCACAAATCGAGTCGCGGAGCCATGCCGGTTCCGCGTCCTGTCTGCAGTCGCTATCCCGGGGGGGATGAAAAATGAGTCGCAACGCTTCACGCCGCGCACGCGCGCTGGCCCTGATGACCGTCTCCGCGCTGAGTCTGGCCATCGCCCAGGCACACGCACAGGAACAAACCGCGCAGGAACCGCCTGCGGGCAACGCCCAGCGCGCCGCCACCGAACTGGACACGGTCGTGGTCACCGCGACCAAGCGCGAGAAGGCGCTGCGCGACGTCCCCGCCAGCATCACCGTGCTCAGCGGCGACGACCTGGAACAGCGCGGCGCGCAGAACATCGAGGACATCGCGCGGCTGGTGCCGGGCGTCAACATCTCCTCGCCAGCCGGCAACGCGCAGCGCATCACCATCCGCGGCATTGCCGGCGAGGCCAATACCAACCCGACCACCGGCATCCTGTTCGGCAACACCTCGTTCACCGACGCCTACGTGCCGCACGTGACGATGGATCCCAATCCCTTCGACATGCAATCGGTCGAGGTGCTGAAAGGGCCGCAGGGCACGCTGTTCGGCGCGTCGGCGCTCAACGGCGCGGTGCGCTACACGCCGGCGCAGCCGGTGTTCGGCGAAGCCAGCGGCAAGTACTACCTGCAAGGCGGCAACGTCAGCGAGGGCAGCGATTTCTGGGGCGCCGGCGTCGCGCTCAACCTGCCGTTCGGCGATGCCGTCGCGCTGCGCATGGTCGCCTTCTCCCGCCAGTTGCCGGGCTGGGTCGATGACGTGGTGCCGGACGAGGAGGACGCCAACCAGGGCGAGCAGCACGGCCTGCGCGGCATTCTCGCGATCAAGCCGTCCGATGCGCTGGACATCCGCCTGACCTACGCCCACCAGCAGACCGACCGCGACGACACCGCCTCGGCCGACAACTTCGACGGCGTGCTGTTGCAGCGCACGCATGCGCTGACCAGCCCGTCCTCGCAGCAGTACGACCTGGGCAACCTGTCGATCACCTACGACGCCGGCACTTTCGATTTCGTGTCGGAAACCAGCGCCATCGCCAAGCGCTACCACGCCGTCGGCGAATCCAGCGGCAACGTGATCCCGCTGGCGCTGATCGGCTATCAGCCGCTGGTGATCGGCCCGGCGAACGAGAAATCCGACACCTACAGCCAGGAATTCCGCCTGGTCTCCCGCGACGACCCGGAATCGGACTGGAGCTGGATCGTCGGCGTGTTCGGTTCGCGGCAGGACATCGACCAGTATGGCGCCAACCAGTTGGGCAACCCCGCCATCGTGGTGCCGGTGCTGAACCTGCTGGCGTCCGGCCTGGGCAACCTGTGGTACGCGATGGGCCAACCGGATTACAGCGCGACCTACATCGACGTGCAGGTCAAGGAGGTCGCGGCGTTCTTCGACCTCACCCGCAAGTGGGGCGACTGGGAACTGTCCGCCGGCGGACGCCTGTACAAGACCGAATCCGGCGGCACCGTGCTCAACAACGGCCTGACGATGACCGTGCAGGGCTACCCGGCCGGCTACACGATCGACGACACGGTCAAGGACAGCGGCTTCAGCCCCAAGGTGTCGGTGCTGTGGCGCGCCGGCGACAACGTCAATTTCTATTCGACCGTGTCCAAGGGCTATCGCGTCGGCGGCGTGCAATGGGGCACGGCCGGCCTGACCGGGCTGGCGCCCGACACCTTCAAGACCGACACCATCTGGAACTACGAGCTGGGCATGCGCTCGATCTGGCTGGACCGCACGCTGTCGTTCGACGCCACCGCCTTCTACGAGAAGTGGAAGGATCCGCAGGTGCTGGTGTTCCCGACCGGCCTGCCTGCCGCCTATGTTGACAACGTCGGCGGCGTGACCAGCAAGGGCCTGGAAGCCGCGCTGCAATACCAGTTCCCGGTGGAAGGACTCGCGCTGGGGCTGTCGGCCACTTATACCGACGCCAAGACCACCGCAGCCTTCACCGACAGTTCCGGCAACCTGGTGCCGGCCGGCACGCGCTGGCCGCTGTCGCCGAAGCTGCAAACGGCGGCGACGCTGTCTTACGACCGCTATGCCGGCAATTGGCATTTCGGCGGCTCGATCACCAACGCCTACATGAGCAAGGCGATCTACGGCATCAACCAGGCTTCCGAGGTGTTCGGCTACCCGCTGACCGACGTGCAACTGCGCCTGGCCAACACGTCTTGGAAGACGCAGCCCGAACTGTCGTTGACGGTCAGCAACATCGGCGACAAGCGCGGGCTTTCGACCGCCTATGCCGGCCTGACCGCCGCAGGCACGCCGTGGTACTCGGGCAGCTACGTACAGCCGCGCACGGTCATGTTGCGCCTGGCAGGCTCGTTCTGATGCGTGTCGCTGGCCGCCGGCCGGTTGCGCGCCAGGCCGGAACGTCTTTCCCTGCCCGGCGCTACGGCCTGGCGCTGCTGCTGTCACTGGCGCTGGGCGGATGCCGGACGGCGGATCGCCTGGATCCGGCGCAGCAGGCGCTGGCCGAGGCGGCGCGGCAAGCGGGCGCGACCGAACTCAAGGCGGTGGCGCGCGAGGACGGCGGCCTGCAGTTGAGCGGCAAGCTCGACGGCGACCAGTTCGCGCTGGTCGCGCCGAAGGACTGGAACCGGCAGGCGATGCTGTTCGCGCACGGCTACACGCAACCCGGCACGCCGGTGGAAGTGCCGGTCGATCCGATCGCCAAGGGCAAGGATGCGAACGGCACCTTCCGCACCCCCTACTCGCAGGGTTTCCTGATCGGCCACAGCGCCTACGACAAGGCCGGCATGGACGTGTCCGGCGCGGTGGAGAACACCCATCGGCTGACCGGCCTCGTCAATGCCCTTGGCTCGACGCGCAACTACCTGGTCGGCTCGTCGATGGGCGGCAACATCGTCATCGCCCTGCTGGACAAGCATCCGCAGGACTTCGCCGGCGCGATCGCCAACTGCGGCGTGGTCGGCGACTGGCCGGCCGAACTGGGCTGGATCAATGACGTACGCGCGGCCTACAACTACTTCACCCAGGGCACCAGGTACGCGCTGCCGGGCGAAAAAAGCATCACCCGCTCGGCGATGCCCTCGCCGTCGTTCGGGCCGCTGCGCATGTGGAAGATCCGGCGCATGGCCAAACCGCTGTATGCGCTGTTCGACGCCGACAAGGCCAATCCGGGCGGACCGGAAAGCAGGATCATCGACAACATCGCCGCCGTCGCCGACACCCACCGCGACGCCGCCTCGTTCGGCCTGCCGATCCTGATCTCGGCATTCGGCATGGACGATTTCAACGCCGTTTTCGGCGGGCAGATCTTCGACAACACCGCGCGCGTCTATCGCAGCCCGTACCTGGACGCGGCCGGCAACGCCGGGCTCAACGCCGGCATGGAGCGGGTCAAGGCCGATCCGGCCGCCGTGGAAAGGGCCAACGCATGGTTCAAGGCCAGCGGCCGCATCGGCGTGCCGCTGCTGACGCTGTACAACGAAACCGATTCGCTGGTGCCCAGCGCGATGCACGAAGGCAAACTGCGCGCAGCGGTCGCCGCCGCCGGCAATGCCGACAGGCTGCTGCAACGCGCGGTGCCGGCGATGACCGTGCCGCTGCCGATGAGCAAGCTGGAGGGCCTGGCGCATTGCGGGTTCACGCCGCAGCAGACCACGGATGCCTGGAACGACCTGCGCCGCTGGGTGGAAACCGGCGCCAAGCCGGCGCAATGACAGTCCGGCGCCGTCCGCCAACGAACAACCAAGGGAACGCGACCCGATGAAGCCGATGCAACTCGTCCACGCCCGCCTGCGCAGGCTGAAGCCGCTGGCGCTGGCCGGTGCGCTGCTGTGCATCGCCGCCTGCGCCACGTCGCCTTCGCCGCAATCCGCACTGGCGAACCTGGGCGCGCATGCCGCGCGCGCCGGCGCCACCGACCTGGCCGAAGCCGGCGGGCCCGGCGGCGGCAAGATACTCAACGGCAAGCTGGACGGCCGCGCCTTCGTGTTCGCGGTGCCGGCCAACTGGACCGGCGAGACGATCCTGTTCGGGCAGGGCTACGCCACGCCCGGCACCCCGCCCAGCGTGCCCGCCGATCCCATCGCCCGGGACCCGGGCGGCGGGCTGATGAAGCACGCCTATGGCGAAGGCGTGGCCATCGGCATCGCCGCCAGCGACAAGTCCGGCATCGCCACGCAGAGCGCCACCGAGAACACGCTGCGGCTGCGCACGCTGGCGCAGCGGCTGGGCGCGCGGCGCTTCTATGCGGTGGGCGGCTCGATGGGCGGCAGCATCGTGATGAGCCTGATCGAGCAGCAACCCGACGCCTTCGCCGGCGCGGTCTCGATGTGCGGCGTGACCGAGGGCTGGCGCAGCCTGTTCGCGCAAATGGTCGATCTGCGCGCGGCCTACAACGTGCTGACCGCTGGCACGCCGCTGGCACTGCCCGGCGAGCAGGACGTGACCCGTTCGGCCTTGCCGACCGTGCCGCCGGCAGGCGACGCCACCGACGGCAACGCCTTCCGCGAACAACAGAAGATGCGCCTGATCGCCCCGGTGATGGGCCTGTTCCAGGCCGCCGCCGCCAACCCGCAGGGGCGCGAGGCGCGGATCGTCCGCCAGCTTTCCGCGATCAGCGGTTTCGCCGCCGACCCCGCCGCGATCGCGGTGCCGCTGTATGCGGTGTCGCTGGGCATGGACGACATGCGGGAGACGATGGGCGGCTTGCCGATCGGCAACGCCGGCAAGGTCTATGCGCCGCCGGAGATGAGCGCGGAGGAAGCGGCCGACTTCAACCGCCGCATCCAGCGCTTCACCGCCGATCCGGCCGCCGTGGCCTATGCCGACCGCTGGCACGAATCGACCGGGCGTTTCCGCATCCCGCTGGTCACCGTGCACCAGACCATCGACGCGCTGGTGCCGTTCTCGCAATCCGAAGGGCTGGGGCGCGCGGTGGCCGCCGCCGGCAACGGCGCGCGGCTGGCGCAATACGCCGTGCCGCCGACGCGCATGCCGCTGCCCGGCGGCGCGCAGGGCTACACCCATTGCGGCTTCACCCCGAAGCAGAACATCGACGCCTTCGAAGCGATGCGCAGCTGGGTGAAGACCGGCACGCGGCCGGGACCGGACGCGGTGCAGTGAACCGGGCCACCTTGGCTGGTCAGCCCTGCCCGAACCGGCCAGCCTGTCGCCGCCCGGAAACCAACGAAGCCTTCGCCGCGATGACGCGTTTCTTCGGCGCGCAACTCGGCGGTGCGACCTCCACCTCCTCCAATCCACGGGAGCAAGCCCGATGACGACCCCGACAGTTGCACGCCGCTGGCTGGCGCCGGCATGGCTGCTGTCCCTGGCGATGGCCGGCGCAGGCTGCGCGACGCGACCGGCCGCAACGACGCCATCGACGCCATCGACGCCGACACCGGCGGCTGCGCCTGCGGCCGGCACCGCACCCGCATTGAGCGCCGAACAAACCGCGCTGGCGAAACAGGCCGGCGAACTGGGTGCGACCGACGTCGATGCCAGGCCCGGCCCCGACGGCGGCCTGCTGCTGGGCGGCAAGCTGGAGGGCCAGCAGTTCGCGCTCGCCATTCCCGCCCATTGGAACCGCGAGGCCCTGCTCTACGCGCATGGCTATTCCACGCCCGGCACGTCCATCGCCGTGCTCGCCGATCCCACCGCCAAGGGCACCGGCGCGACCGGCATCCTGCGCGCCGCTTACGACGACGGCCTGGCCGCCGGCCACAGCGCCTACGCCAAGTCCGGCATGGGCGTGGAAACGGCCACGGTCAATACCCTGCGCCTGCGTGATTTCCTGGTCCGCCTGGGCGCAGGCAAGGTCTTCATCAGCGGCAGTTCGATGGGCGGCAACATCGTGCTGTCATTGCTGGAACAACACCCGCAGGCTTTCGCCGGCGGCTTCGCCATGTGCGGCGTGACCGAAGGCTGGGAACCGCTGTTCGCGCAGCTGTTCGACATGCGCGCGGCCTGGAACCAGCTCACCCGCGACACGCCAACATACGCATTGCCCGGCGAACACGACGTGCTGCGCAACGCGCTGCCCACCGAACCGCCGGCCGGCGCCGCCACCGACCCGGAGAAATTCCGCTGGGCGCAGATCGCCCGCATCGCCACGCCGGTGCTGGCGCTGTTCAAGGCCGCGCACGACAACCCGCAAGGGCCGGAAGCGCGCATCGCCCGGCAAATCTCGGCGATCAGCGGCTTCGAAGCCGAGCCGGCCTCGATCGCCTACCCGCTGGTGACCATCGCGCTGGCGCCCGACGACCTGCACCTGACCATGCACGGCCAGCTCTACGGCAACCGCGGCAAGACCTATCGCGTGCCGGAGATGAGCGCCGCCGACCTGGCCGTCTTCAATCGCGAAGTGCAACGCTTCGACGCCGACCCGGCAGCGATCGCCTACGCCCGTCGCTGGCACCGGCCCACGGGCGATTTCAGGGTGCCGCTGGTGACCCTGCACAATCGCATCGACTCGCTGGTGCCCTACACGCAATCCGAAGGCCTGGGCCGGATCGTGCAGCAGGCCGGCAACCAGGCGCGACTGGTGCAGTACACCGTACCCGGCGTGAAAGCGCCGCTGCCGGTGGGCGGCGTGGAAGGCTATACCCACTGCGGTTTCACGCCGGAACAGGCCATCGCCGCATGGAAGGCATTGCGCGACTGGGCGCAGACCGGCACGCGGCCCGCAGCCGATCTGGTGCAATGAGGCGACGGCGTCGATCCGGACGCCGATTCAGGGATGCTCGGCTTCCGCATGCACCCGTTCGCGCCGCAGCAGGTACATGCCGCTGGCGATGATGATGCCCGCGCCGATCCACACCGCCGCTGCCGGCAATGTTTGCCAGAACAGCCAATCCCAGGCCGCGACCCACAGCAGGCCGGTGTATTCCAGCGGCGCGACCATCGATGCCTCGCCCAACTGGAAGGCGCGGGTCAACGCGATCTGCCCCAATGCGCCGGCCAGGCCCATGCCGGCGATCAACGCAGCGTCGGACAGGCGCAGCGGCACCCAGCCCGGCACGGCCAGCACGCCCGCACCCAGCGCCATCAACGCCAGGAACCACACCACCATCGCCTGCGAGGTATCGCTGCGGGTCTGCAAGCGCACCAGCACCGAGGCCAGCGCATAAGCCAGCGCCGAGGCCAACACCATCACCGCCGCCAGCGAGAACGTGCCGTTCGCGCCCGGCCGCAGCACCACCGCCACGCCAACCAGGCCGACCACGATCGCGACCCAGCGGCGCGGACCGACTTTTTCGCCCAGCAGCGGCATCGACAGCATCGCCACCAGCATCGGCGAAACGAAGAAAATCGTGTAGGCGGTGGACATCGGCAACCGCTTCAACGCGAAGCTGAAACAGGCAATCGCCACGATGCCCAGCAACCCGCGCAGCAGGTGCAACGACCAGCGCACCGGCACGATGGCACGAAAGCCGGCACTGGCCAGCACCCACGCCAGCACGAACGGCAACGACGACGCGCCACGCAACATGGCCACCTGCATCGGCGGGTAGTGCGCGGACAGCAATTTCATTGCCGCGTCCATCAACGAGAAGCTCGCGACGGCGGCGAGCATCCACGCGGCGGCACGCAAGGGGCGGTTTTGCAGAGGCATGCATCATTGTCGCATCGGCATCGACTATCCTGCGCGGATGGACGACACGCTTCCCGCCAGCGATCAAATCCTCGCCGATACCTGCCGCTGGCTGGAGCGCGCGGTGATCGGCCTGAACCTGTGCCCCTTTGCCAAGGCGGTGTACGTGAAGCAGCAGGTACGCATCGTCGTCAGCGATGCGACCACGCCCGAAGCACTGCTGGAACAACTGGCCGAGGAACTGCTGCTGTTGCGCGACACGCCGGCGGCGGAAATCGACACCACGCTGATCGTGCATCCGTGGGTGCTGCAGGATTTCCCGGACTACAACGATTTTCTCGACAACGCCGATGCCGCCGTCGCCGCGCTGGAGCTGGAAGGCGTGTTGCAGGTCGCCAGTTTCCACCCGCAGTACCAGTTCGCCGGCAGCGATGCCGACGACATCGAGAATTGCACCAACCGTTCGCCCTGGCCCACGCTGCATCTGCTGCGCGAGGAAAGCATCGACCGCGCGGTCGATGCCTTTCCCGATCCGGAGGTGATCGTGGAGCGCAATGTCGAGACCTTGCGCAAGCTGGGGCATCAAGGCTGGCGGGATCTGCTCGCGTAGAAGCGGTTGCCTGCGGGCGCGTCAATCGCGGGCGAACAACCTCGCCTGTTCGCCCGCGTCCAGCAGACGCCACTGCCCGGCTTCCAGCCCTTGCAGCGCCAATCCGCCCACGCGGCTGCGATGCAGCGCAGTGACGTGATTGCCGACCGCCGCGAACATGCGCCGCACCTGGTGATAGCGGCCCTCGTGCAGGGTCAGCCGCGCCTGTCGCGGGGCCGACACTTCCAGTTGCGCCGGCAGCAGTGGCGTCTTTTCCGATTCCAGCATCAGCGTGCCGCTGGCGAACAGCGCCGCTTCGTCGCCGCGCAGGTCGCCGGCCAGCGTGGCTTCATAGACTTTCGGCAATGCCGACTTCGGCGAAATGATCCGGTGCAGCAACGCGCCATCGTCGGTCATCAGCAACAGACCGCTGGTGTCGCGGTCCAGTCGGCCCACCGGCGAAACGATCGGCGAACGCAGGCGGAAACGCGGCGGCAGCAGGTCATAAACCAACCTGCCCGCATCCCTGGTCGAACAGGTGCAGCCCACCGGCTTGTGCAGCATCAGCAACAGGCCCGGCGCCGGGTCGAGCGGCGCGCCGTCGATGCGGATGTCCGCGTGCGAAGTCTTGTCGTCGGCATACAGCACTTCGCCGGCCGAATTGGTGACCCGGCCTTCGCGGAACAACCATTCGACCTGGCGACGGCTGCCGTAGCCGAGGTTGGCGATGTGCTTGACCAGCTTCATCTCAAGCCTTCACCGCCTCCACCACCTTGAAGCCATCGCGTCCGGCCACCACGCGCACGCGGCCGAAGTTCGCGTCCAGCACCTGTTCGTAAGGCAGATGCCGATTGGCGACCAGCCACAGGCGACCGCCGGGTTTCAGCGCTTCGGCGGCAACGGCGATGAAACGCTGGCCGATGTCCGGCCGTCCGGCCTTGCGCGTCGCATGGAACGGCGGGTTGCTGACGATGAAGTCGTAGCGGTCCGGCAGGCCCGCGGTCGCGTCGTGCCAGCGGAAATCGAGCTCGGCCTTGCCCGCGAACGGCGCGAGATTGCGCCGCGCGCAATCCAGCGCGCGCGCCTCGGCTTCGTACAGGTGCAGCGCAGCGACCTGCGGGTTGTGCACCAGGATTTCCGTCGAAAGGAAGCCGTAGCCCGCGCCCAGGTCCGCGCCGACGCCGGAAAGATCGCGCGGCAGGCATTCGGCCAGCAGCGCCGAGGCCGCGTCCACCCGATCCCAGGCGAACACGCCGGGGCGGCTGACGAAGCGGCCATCGAGAATCGACCGTGGCGCATCCAGCGCCAACCACTGCGCCAGCAATTCCGCATCGTGCGTGCCGTGCAGCGGCGCGGTCCAGAACACGCGGCAATGGTTCCTGGTCAACTTGCCGCCCGGGCCGGCGAGTTCCTGCAGATCGCTTTCGCCGGATTTCGCGCCTTCGTCATTGGCCAGGCAGGCAACGACCACGCCGCCGGGCGCGGCCAGCGACACCGCACGCGCGAACAAGGCGCGCATTTCGTCGCGCTGGCGGGGCGGCAGCACCAGAACATGCGAAAACCGCTGCGACGATGCCGCGATTTCCGCCACCACCTCCAGCCCCGCCTTCGCCAGTCCATCGGCATCGGGTTTGAAGCTCTGTTCGCAAACCAGTTGCCGCAGCGGGAATTGCCGCAGCGGCCAGCCGTCGCGCGCGCGCAGGAACAACGCCGGCACCTCCGGCCGCGTCAACACGCCGTCTGCGAACGGCAGCAGCAGGGTTTCGAGGACGGGATCGGAGCCGGTGGAAGCCAAGGCGACGGGACGAGAGGAAAACAGGCGGCGATTCTACCCGCCGCCCGTCGCGATCAGGCCGTGGCGGATGTCCCGCTCCCCGCGAAACGGCGGCGCCATCCGGCCAGCAGCCAGGACATCGCGATGCAGGCCGCTCCGGCAAGCGTCCATTGCATCGCGGCGGCATCCACCGTCCGGTCGATCCAGGTCGCCCACCGACCGCCGTAGATCGCCGCGACGGCCAGGGCCGACAGCGCCATCGCGGCCAGCAACGACTTCAGCAACGCCCGCTCCAGCCGCGCGTCGTCACCCGCGCGGGCGGCATGCGCCTGTGCGAGCAGTGCCGTCTCCGCGGCGAAGTCCGCGGGCGGCTGCGACGCCGACGGCGTCCGCAGCGCGCGCGCCAGCAGCGCGTCGCGCCGGTCGCGCGCGTCCGGCGACAGCGCGCGTTCCTGCGCAAGCCAATCGCGTTCGTCAATGAGGGGCGGCGGTGGCGACTTGTTCATGGGGCGACTCCGATGACCGGCTCCAGCAGCGCGCGCAACTGCTTGCGGCTGCGGAACAGGTGGCTTTTGATCGTACCCTCGGCCAGCCCGGTGATGCGTGAAATCTCGCCGATGGGCGTCTCTTCCAGGTGATACAGGGTCAGCAGCGTGCGTTGCAACGGCGGCAGCCGGTCGATGGCCGCATGCAGGCGGGCGATGGTTTCCTCGTCCGACGCCGCCGCTTCCAGATCGAACCCATCGCCGACCGTTTCCGCCAGCGAAGACCCGTCGCCGCCGTCCGCGACCTCGGCGATGGGAATGCGGCGGCGTTCCAGATGACGCCTGGCGACCGAATACGCCACCTGCGCGATCCACGACTTCAGCGCGCTCTCGCCGCGATACTGGTGCAACGACCGATGCACGCGCAGGAAGGCTTCCTGGCACAGCTCGCGGGTGTCCTCCGGGTGGCGGACCATGCGCTCGATGACGTGCCAGCACAGGCCCTGGTACTGGCGCACCAGCCGCTCGAACGCGCCCGGCGCGCCGGCGAGCACGGCCTCGGCCAGTGCGCGGTCGGCGCACGGGGTCGGGTCGCGACTGGCGTCGGGGGCGGTCATCGGGCAAGAGATACGTCGGGGACGTCGCCAGTTGCAAGGACCGGAAGCCGCCGCCGCATTTCCCGACCGCCCGCATGACGGCCGCTGCAACCGGCGCGCCCCTGACCGTATCTTCATCGGCAAACCCCAACCACCGCAGGCATCGTCATGGATCTCGGCTTCATCGTTCCCGTCACCCTGTTCCTCTGCATCACCTACGCCATCAAGGCCGTCGTCGATGCATGGATGCGCCGGCGCATCATCGAATCGCACGGCTCCGAGGAATTGCTGCGCTCGCTGCTGGAAGGCGACGAGGTGCGGCGTCGCCAGGGCGCCCTGCGCTGGGGCAGCATCCTGACCCTGCTGGCGGTCGGCTTCGGCCTGATCGAAGCCTTCGGCTGGCGCGACGTCACCCCGGGCGCGATCGCGATCCTGCTCGGCGCCACCGGCCTGGGCAACCTGATCTATTTCGCGCTCGGCCGCCGGTTGAAGTGAACCGGCGAGGAAACCGCATGAACCGCTTGCCGGCGTTCTGCCTCGTCCTCGCGGCGATCCTCCCGCAGGCGGCGGCCGCGACCGACCCGGATTTCGGTCCGCTGGCCGATCTCGTCCGCCAGACCAAGGACGCCACCGCGCTTCCTTCCGGCACGGCGATCGCGGTCGTCAGGGACGGTCGCATCGTCTGGGAAGGCTATTTCGGCTTCGCGGACATCGAGGCGCGCACGCCGGTCACCCGCGACACCGGGTTCTACATCGCATCGGCGACCAAGCCGTTCTTCGCATTGAACATGCTGCTGAAGGAAGAAGCCGGCTTGCTGGACACGCGCACTTCATTGCAACGGATGTTCCCCGAAGTCCGCTTCGCCGCCGGCATCGACGCGGACGCCGTGACCGCCAGGGACCTGCTCGTCCACACCTCCGGCGTGGACAACCCGCCGCTGGTCTGGGCGACGGCGTTCAGCGGGATCCACGACGCGCGTTCGCGCCTTGCGCTGGTCGCCGCTTCCCGCGCCGACGGGAAAGCGGCGCGAGGAACGTTCAAGTACACCAACGTCGGATACAACATCGCCAGCGTCTGGCTGGACCGCCGCCTGGCGACGCCCTGGCAGGAACAACTGGACGACGCCATCTTCCGGCCATTGTCGATGCATCGGACGACGGCTTACGTCAGCAAGGCGGAAGCGGCCGGATGGCCGCTGGCGAAGCCGTATTCGCTCGTCGATGCGCAACCGGACGAACCTCTGTATCTCGCCAAGTCGGACGAGACCCTGCACGCCGCCGGCGGGCTGGTTTCCACCGCGCCGGACCTGGCCAGGTTCCTGATGGCCCAGCTTGCCGGCGGCGCGCGGTCCATTTCGCGGACGGCGATCGAACGGTCGCAGCAACCGCAGGTCGCACTGGCCGCGCAATACCTGGATTTCCCGCGCACCGGCTACGCATGGGGCTGGTACATGGGTGAGTACAAGGGCAGGAAACTGCTGCATCATTTCGGCAGCTTTCCGGGCTTCCACGCCCATCTGTCGTTCATGCCGGAGGAACACATCGCGCTGGTCGTCCTCAACAACGAGGACACGCTGAGCGCCCGGCTGACCAGCCTGATCGCCGACTACGCCTATGGCGTCCTGCTCGAAGAACCCGGCACCGCATCGAAAGCGTCGCGCCGGTTCGACGAACTGCAGGCGCAGGCGCGGAAATTGCGCCTGGCGGCGATCCGGCACCGGGAAGCGATCCAGTCGCGCGCCTGGCGCCTGTCCCGGCCGCGCGAGGATTACGTCGGCACCTACGCCAACGACCTGCTGGGAGACATGACGGTGCAACTGGACGGCGACCGCAACCTGCTCATCCGCTGGGGACGACTGGCGGCGACGGCCACCGCGGGCGAACGGCAGGATCAGGTCCGCGTCGAGTTCTCGCCCAACACCGGCGAGTTCCTCGACTTCGCCGCGGGAAACGCCGGCATCGAGGCCATCTCCTTCGACGAGATGACATTCAGGAGAGTGGGCCACAGGCCCTAGGTCCGCCTGCATTTGGCAGGCGGCCTGCGCCGCTGCATACGCTCAGGTACGGGAAATGCATCGGCGCTTGCCGGATAATCGCCGGGTTTCCCCCGACGAGTCCCGCGCCGATGTCCGAATCGTTTTCCCACGAGCAGTTGATCGCCTCCGGCGAGGGCACGCTGTTCGGCCCCGACAACGGCAAGCTGCCGCTGCCGCCGATGCTGATGTTCGACCGCATCACCCACATCGACACCGAGGGCGGCGAGTACGGCCTGGGCCAGGTGCGCGCCGAACTGGACATCAAGCCGGACCTGTGGTTCTTCGGCTGCCACTTCCGCGGCGACCCGGTGATGCCCGGCTGCCTGGGGCTGGATGCGATGTGGCAGTTGATCGGCTTCTTCCTGACCTGGCAGAAGTTGCCCGGGCGCGGACGCGCGCTGGGCGCGGGCGAGGTGAAATTCACCGGGGAAGTCGGGCCGGAGGCCAAGCTGGTCAGCTACGTCATCGACATCAAGCGCGTGATCAAGCGCAAGCTGATCATGGCCATTGCCGACGCGAAGATGCTCGTCGATGGCAAGGAGATCTACACCGCCAGCGATCTGCGCGTGGGCCTGTTCACCCGGGAAGCCACCGCATGAGCACTCCGGCACGGCGCGTGGTGGTGACCGGCAGCGGCATCGTCTCCTGCATCGGCAACGATCCGGACACGGTGGCGGCGAACCTGCGCAGCGGCACGTCCGGCATCTCGCGCGACGAATCGCTGGCGGAAATGGGCTTGCGCAGCCAGATCTCCGGTCGGCCGCAGATTGATCTGGAAGCGTTGATCGACCGCAAGCTGCTGCGCTTCATGGGCGATGCGGCCGCGTTCGCGTATCTGGCCTTGAAAGATGCCATCGCGCAGTCGGGATTGGACGAGACGCAAATCTCGAACCCGCGCACCGGCCTGATCATGGGTTCCGGCGGCGGTTCGCCGGCCAACCTGATCGCCGCGGCCGACCTGCTGCGCGACAAGGGCGTGCGCCGCCTCGGCCCCTACCAGGTCACGCGCACGATGAACTCCACCGTGTCGGCCTGCCTGGCCACCGCGTTCGCGGTCAAGGGTCTGAACTATTCGATCACCTCGGCCTGCGCGACCTCGGCGCATTGCATCGGCGTGGCCGCGCAGCAGATCCGCTTCGGCCTGCAGGACGTGATGTTTGCCGGCGGCGGCGAAGAACTGCACTGGGGCACGGCGATGACCTTCGACGCGATGGGGGCGCTGTCGAGCAAGTACAACGACACGCCGCCACGCGCTTCGCGGCCCTACGACGCCAACCGCGACGGTTTCGTCATCGCTGCCGGCGGCGGCGCGCTGGTGCTGGAAAGCCTGGAACACGCGCAAGCGCGCGGCGCGAACATCCTGGCCGAACTGGTCGGCTTCGGCGCCAGCTCCGACGGCGAGGACATGGTCGCCCCGTCCGGCGACGGCGCGGTGGCGTGCATGCGACAGGCGCTGCAAGGCTGGGACGGCGACGGCATCGGTACGGTTGACTACGTCAACACCCACGGCACCTCCACGCCAGTCGGCGACCTGTGCGAACTGCGCGCGATGCGCGAAGTGTTCGGCGAGGCGATGCCGCCGTTCTCCTCCACCAAATCGCTGACCGGCCACTCGCTGGGCGCGACCAGCGTGCACGAAGCGATCTTCTGCCTGCTGATGCTGCAACGCGGCTTCATCGCCGGCTCGATCAACGTCGAGAACCCCGACCCCGGCACCGAAGGCCTGCCGCTGGTGCGCGAAAGCCGCGATGCGCAACTGCGCACGGTGCTGTCCAACAGCTTCGGCTTCGGCGGCACCAATGCGAGTCTGGCGTTTCGGCGCTGGGAAGGCTGAGGCGGGTTCGTCCCGCCCCGGTTTTTCAGGCATCCAACGGATCGAAAACATCCAGGCCGAGGGATTGCGCTGCCGCCACCATGCCTGCATCGTGGGTCACGACGGTGACACCTGCGCCCAACAGGGAACAGGTCGCCAGATGGATGGCATCCAGTGATTTGACGTGATGTTCGATGGCTGCGGCGAAGCGCAGCACACCATCGTCGATGCTGACCTGGTCGATGCGATCCAGCAGCGGGCGCGCCATGACAGGATCGAGCATTTCCCGCCGCAGGACACGGGTCAACTCCAGGTGCAGCAGGGTCGAGGAGAACACTTCTTCGCCATCGCGACGCGCGGCTTCCAGCCAGCGCCGGACTCGCACATCACCACCAGGCAACAAGGCATGCAGGGCGATGGAGGCGTCGAGATACCAACGCATCAGTGTTCGCCGCGCGAATCGGCGAACAAGGCATCGACTTCGGCAGGCGTGTAACGCGCCTTCTTGGAACGCGCCTTGCCCGACGGCCACGGGGCCGGCCTCGACTTGGCCGCGACGATGCGGCCTTCGCGGCGCATCCGCGCCACCGGATCGCGATTGGCTTCGACGGCTTCGATTCGCCAGCGCGTCACGCCACGCTCGGTAACCAGCAACGGCTTGCCGGAAACCACCTGGGCCAGCATCTGGGCGGTTTGCTGGTTCAACTCGCGCTTGCTGATTGTCTTCATGGCAGCTTTGTACTACACAAGTCAGACAGGCTCAAGCCCGGATACGCGAACAGGAAGCAGCACCATGAGAATGCAGCGCATCATCCCCATGCTGCCGGTCCGCAACATGCCGGCCAGCGTGGAGTTCTACCGGAAGCTCGGCTTCGGCGTGGAGAACCGCAACGACCATTGGCGCTGGGCCATGCTGGTGCTGGGCGAATGCCGGTTGATGGTCGATGAATCGATCAACCAGCCGCCGGACGCACCGCGCGCCACCGTGGTCTATCTCTACCCGGACGATCTCTTCGCCTACCACCGCGAGGTGCGCCGGCGCGGCCTGGACGTGCTGCCGATCAGCCACCCGTTCTACGGCATGAGCGAATTCCGGATTGAAGACCCGGACGGCAATCGCTTGTGGATTGGGCAGAAGACCGATGCAGTGACGTGATCCACTTGGTGTACACCGCGAGGTGGTGTACACCGCGAGCAGGCAGTTGTCTTCTATTCCTTCTATTCCTGCAATTCCCGCAACGTCGCCGATGGCGGCGCGTCCAGTATCTTGCGGGTGGCGAACAGGCCGGCGACCAGGGTGACGGCCACGCCGAGGCCGCCGCCGAAGACCGCGAGTTTCCAGTTCAAGGTCCACGGCAGGTCGAATACTTTCACCGCGACCACGCCGGACAGCACCGAGGCGGCGATGGCCGCGACCAGGCCGGACAGCAGGCCGATCGCGGCGAATTCCGACGCCTGCGCGGCGCGCAATTGCCTGCGGCTGCCGCCGAGCACGCGCATCACGCCGCCTTCGAGCAGTCTTTCATCCTGCGATGCGCCGACCGCCGCCAGCAACACCAGCACGCCGGCCAGCAGCGAGAACCAGAACACCACCTGCACCACGGTCGAGACTTGATCAGCGGTGCTGCGCACCTGCGCCAGCACCGCGTCGATGTCGATCACCGACAGGTTGGGGAAGCGTTGCACCAGTTCGGCGGTGAAGCGTGGCTTGTCCGTCGGCACCTTCAACGCGGTGATGTGGCTGGCCGGGTAGCCGTCCAGCGCGCCGGGCGAGGCGACGACGAAGAAATTGGGGCGGAAGCTTTCCCATTCCACGCTCCGCAGGTTGGTGATCGGCGCTTCGAAACGCTGGCCGGCGATGTCGAAGGCGATGCGGTCGCCGAGTTTCCAGCCCAGACCTTGCGCGAATTTCTGCTCGACCGAGATTTCCGGCGTGGCCGGTTTTGCTTGCCAGAATTTGCCGGCCACGACCTTGTTGTCGTCGCGCAGTGCATCGGCCATCGACAGGTTGAACTCGCGGTCGGCGCGGCGCTGGTTCTGTCGATTGGCGTCGGCATCATCGCTCTGGTTTGCGTAGTCCTCGCCGCGCACCGCCTGTCCGTTGCGTTCGACCAGTCGCGCGCGAACCATCGGGAACAGCACCGGCGCATCAATCCCCTGTTCGCCGATGAAGGCGCGCACCGGCGCGATCTGATGATCCTGCACATTGATGATGAAGCGATTGGGTGCATCCTCGCCCAATGCCAGTTGCCAACGGTCGAGCAGATCGGTACGCACGAAGGTCAGCAGCAACAAGGCCATCAGGCCCAGGCCCAACGCGCTGATTTGCGCAATACTGGCCGCCGCGCGGCGGCTGACGTTGGCCAGGCCATAACGCAGCCCACCACGCAAACGGCTGCGGAATTTTCGCAGCAATGCAATCAAAACCCACGCCAGCAAGGCCAGCACCGCCAACGTGGCGACGATGCCGCCGAGCATCGACAGCGCCAGCGTGGCCGAGCCGGCCTGCCTCCACAGCAGCGCGGCCAAGGCGACAAAGCCTGCCAAGGCCACGACCCACGCACCCGGTTCCACCTTGTCCAGATCACGGCGCAACACGCGCAGCGCCGGCACGCGACGCAAGGCCAGCACCGGCGGCGCGCCAAAGGCCAGCAACACGACCAGGCCGACGCCATAACCGCGTACCGCCGGCCATGCGCTGGCGGCGGGAATATCGACCTTCATCGTCTGCGCGAGCCAACCTCCCACCGCCCATTGCATGGCGAAGGCAATCGCAACGCCCACCGTGCAGGCGATCAGGCCGAGCAACAGCAATTCGCCGACATATACCGATACCAGCGTGCGTTGTCGCGCGCCGAGACAACGCATCACCGCCACGCCGGACAGATGTCGTTCGCTGTGCCGACGCGCCGCCATCGCCACCGCAACGGCAGCCAATATCACCGATACCAATGCGGCCAGCCCAAGGAAACGACCGCCGCGATCCAGCGCGGAACGCACTTCCGGCCGCGCATCGGCAATGGTTTCGATGCGTTGGCCGCGATCCAGCTTCGCCTTCGCTGCGGCGACGAAACCTTCCACCGCCGAAGCATCGCCGGCCACGATCAAGCGATAACGCAGGCGACTGCCTTCCTGCACCAATCCCGTGGCGGGCAAGTCGGCCAGATTGAGGAAGGCCTTCGGTGCGACGTTGAAATAATCGATGGCCGCATCCGGTTCCTGCGTTACCAGCGCCGTCAGCTTGAAGGGCTTGGTGCCCAGCGCAACCACACCACCAATGCGCGCGCCGAGTTGTTCCGCACCGGCGCGGCTGATCCACAACGTGCCCGGTTCCGGCACCGCTGCGGCATCACGCTCGATGCCATCGCCGCCGACGATGCGGAACGCGCCGCGCAGCGGAAAGCCCTCGCCCAAGGCGCGCAAATCGCCCAGCTTCAAGGCCGCATTCGCGCCTTCGCCGACGCGGATCATGCTGTTGAGTTCGGCGGTTTCGCTGCGGCGCAGGCCGGCGACGTCGGCCGCTTGGCGAAAATCGTCGGCAATCGGCGTATCGCTGCGCAACAGCGCATCGCCGCCGAGCAGGCGGTTGGCTTCGATCGCCAGGGCCCGCTGCGCGCGGTCGGCGACGAAGCCCACCGAAGTCACCGCCACCACCGCCAGCACCAGCGCGGCCAGCAGGATGCGCACCTCGCCGGCAGCCAGATCGCGGCGCAGTTGTCGCCACGCCATCGCCAGCGACTTCATGCGGCGGCCTCTTGCAGCAAGCGGCCGCCTTCGATGCGCAAGCGGCGGTGGCAACGCGCGGCCAGCCGCTCGTCGTGCGTGACCAGGACCAGCGTGGTGCCGGCTTCAGCGTTCATCGCGAACAGCAATTCGATCACTGCTTCGCCGGTGCAGGTGTCGAGATTGCCGGTAGGTTCATCGGCAAACAGGATCGACGGCGCGGTCACGAAGGAGCGCGCCAGCGCCACGCGCTGTTGTTCGCCGCCGGAAAGCTGCCTGGGATAGTGATCGAGGCGTTCGCCCAGGCCGACCTTTTCCAGCATCTTGCGCGCTGGTGAAGCCGCATCGGCGTCGCCGCGCAACTCCAGCGGCAGCATCACGTTTTCCAGCGCGGTCAGCGAGGGCAGCAACTGGAAATTCTGGAACACGAAGCCGACCTTGTCGCCACGTACCCGCGCGCGGCCGTCTTCGTCCAGCGCGGAAATTTCCTCGCCATCCAGCAACACGCGGCCGCTGCTGGGCGTGTCCAGCCCGGCCAGCAGCGACAGCAGCGTGCTCTTGCCCGAGCCGGATGCGCCCACCACCGCGACGATCTCGCCATGGGCGATGTCGAACGCGACGCCATCGAGGATGGTCAACTCACCGGCCGGCAGGCGCACGCGCTTGCCCAGGGCTTCGGCATGCAGGGCGGCTGGGCGGTTTTCAGCGCGCGGTTCGGGAGAATCGGCCATGATGGGGGCAGTCCGTGGATCGAGGATGTGGAATGAAATCAGGTTATGCGGGCAAACGCCGCTTTGTTCAATGTGCCATCGGTTGGCTGCTGGCGCTGCTGCTCATTGCGCCGGCGTTTGCGCAACAAGCCGCGCCGCGCACCGTGCTGGTGATGGGCGATTCGCTTTCCGCCGGCTACGGGCTGGCCGCCGACGAGGGCTGGGTGTCGCTGCTGGGCGAAAAACTGGCGGCAGCGCAGCCCGGCTGGCGCGTGGTCAATGCCAGCATCAGCGGAGAAACCACGGCCGGCGGATCGTCGCGGATCGTCGGCGAGGTGCTGCGCAACAAGCCGGCGGTGGTGGTGATCGCGCTGGGCGCGAACGACGGCCTGCGCGGCCTGCCGCTGCGCGAGGCGCGGCACAACCTGGCGCGGATGATCGGCGCTTCGCAATACGTCGGGGCGAAGGTGCTGCTGGTCGGCATGCGCATGCCGCCGAACCTGGGGCCGGAATACACGCAGGGCTTCGAGCGGATTTACCGCGACCTGTCGCAGCAGTTCCACACCGGCTACCTGCCGTTCCTGCTGGAACCGATCGCGCTGGACCGCAACGCCTTCCAGGACGACAACCTGCACCCGACCGCCGCCGCGCAGCCAAAATTGCTGGAACACCTATGGCCGGCGCTGCGGCCACTTCTCGACTGAAAATCCCACGCAGCCATCAGACTTTTCCTGCGCCGCGCCGCGGCAGGCGCCTGATGTGGCTTTTGTCACGAAGGGCCATAGCGAAGGTCCGAACAACGGCGTTTGGTCCGCAAAGAACGCGACTGCGCAAAGGCAATGCATTGGAGCACAAGCGCATCCCTTCGCGTCCTTTGCGGACCGATCTGCTTCATTCGGACCTGCCCTGGGCCCATGAACGCCGTGGAAACACGCTTCTGCCAGCAATTGGCGAGCGCCCGTGCCAGGGCGCAGAATCGGGTTCATCGACCTCGTTGGGAGCACGCAAATGAAATCCCCCGCCCTGCTTTCCCTGGCCCTGCTCGCCGCCCTGCCACTGGCCGCGCTCGCCGGCAACGTCACCGATGCGGACAAGCCGCGCAGTCTGCCGACAGAAGGCCCGGTCGCCGTTTCATGGAACGACCCGGCGCAGTTCAGCGAAATCCGCTACAGCCACAACCGCTGGGAAGCCGAGCGCGGCGACTGGGTGACGCAACTGGCCGAATACCTGCGCAAGAGCGCGACCAAGCAACTGCAGCCCGGCGAGCGGCTCGAAGTGAACATCGTTGACGTGCAGCGCGCCGGCCAGTACGAGCCGTGGCGTGGGCCGAACTTCGACAACGTGCGCATAGTGCGCGACCGCTACCCGCCCCGGATGGAACTGAGCTACACCCTGTACGACGCCAACGGCCAGGTGTTGGCCCAGCGCGACACCAAGTTCAGCGACATGGGTTTCATGCTCGGCTCCAGCCCGACCAACCAGAGCGATCTGCTGAGCTACGAAAAGCGCATGATCGACAACTGGGTGCGCCGCGACCTGCGCGCCCCGCGCGAACTCAGCAGCCGCTGATCGCATGGGCGACGCCTTCGACCTGACCCCGCCGGACGCCACGCAACGCGCCCGGCTGGTCGCCGCGTTGGACGACGAAGCCCGCCGCGTGCTGTTGCAACACGGCACCGAAGCACCGTTCTGCGGCGTGTTCCTCGACAACAAGCGCGAAGGCGTCTATTGCTGCCGGCTGTGCGGGCTGCCGCTGTTCCGTTCCAGCGCCAAGTTCGATTCCGGCACCGGCTGGCCGAGTTTCTTCGCGCCTTATGCCGACGCGCACGTCGCCTATGTGCGCGACACCAGCCACGGCATGATCCGCACCGAGGAAGTCTGCGCACGCTGCGGCAGCCACCTGGGCCACGTCTTCCCCGATGGCCCGCCGCCGACCGGCCTGCGGCATTGCCTGAATTCCGTATCGCTGCAATTCGTCGGCATCGGCGAAGCGTTGCCGGATCCGTTGCAGCGTGGCGGGGCCGAAGCGCAGCCAGTCGGCTGATCAATGGCCGTCTATGTCGATGACCCGTTCACCCTGTGGCGCGGCCAGCGCTGGGCGCATCTGATGGCCGATACGCTGGACGAGTTGCACGCCTTCGCCCAGGATCTGGGCATCCCGCGCCGCGCCTTCCAGGACAAAACCAGCGGCGCGCACTACGATCTGCCCGAACCGCTGCGCGACGAGGCCATCGCACAAGGCGCGATCCCCGTTTCCCGCCATCGCGACCGCGAGCAACTGCGCGCAGTGATCCGCAGGGCCCGCGCGCAGGGGCGTGGTGAGTCGTTGTGACTTGTTCTTGCTCGCGTCGGCCGCGCAGGGCCAACCTACTGCCGATGATGTGTAGGTCGGCCCTGCGCGGCCGACGCGAGCGAGAACAAGTCACAACGACTCACCACGCCCCTGCGCGCGGGCCCTGCGGATCACTGCGC
>JASGDT010000036.1:0-33473 GCA_047607085.1 Pseudoxanthomonas sp.
ATTCCATACCTGCACTGCCAAGCACTATTTCTGCAAGGTCTGCGGCATCTATCCCTTTCATCGAAAGCGGGTCACGCCGGACTTCTTTGGCATCAATGTCTTCTGCCTGGAGGGATTCGATCCCTCGGGCATCCCCGTTCGAGCCACCATTGGCGCAGACATGCCGTGACGAACGAGACGGAAGCATCCAGTCGAGACACGGCGGAGGCGCGGGACGGGTCTCGACCCGCACCCGCATCAAGTACGGGGCGGGCCTGAGACTGCTGGCGCGATTGCCGCAGGGCGGGTCATCAAGACCCGCCCTGCGCGCCTATCCATTCCTCATTGCCCGCCGGGCTTAACGCGGCGGCTGGTCGTCGCGCTTGTCTTTCGGATCCCCCGGCTTGTTTTGCTGCTTGTTTTGCTGCTTGCCCTGCTGCTGCGCACGGTTCGGCTGCGGACTCTGCTGTTGTTGCGGCGGGTTCTTCTGCTGCTGCACCCGGCCAGCGTGTGCAGGCGTCCGGTTTTCCCAATGACTGCGTTGCGAATACCACGACTTGCCACGGTAGTGGTCGTCCCAGTAGGTGCCCAGGATGAAACTCAGGATCGGCAGGCCGATCTCGGCGCCATAACGGCTGACACCGACCCGGCGGCCACGGTAGTCGTAATCAAGATAGGCCGACGATATCCAGCCACGTTCGCGACCAGTCTCAACGTCGCACCACGACCAGTCGTTGATGCAACCGTAGATTTCCACGCGCTGGCCGGCCCTCAGGGTGACGATGCGCGGATAATCGGCATCTGGGCCGGTACGGAGATTGACCGAAGCATTGGTGTAGGCCGTTTCGGCGGATGCGATGGCGGGTACGGCAAGCATGCCCAAGGCGGCCAAGACGGTGGCGGCAAATTTTTTCACGGCACGACTCCTGTCGAATGCGGACGCGACATTGCGCCGCTTCGGCAAGATTAACGACGACGGGTTCGAGGAGTTGACCCGGCGGCGCGGTCGTTCAGGTTGTGGCGGGCTTGATCCGTCCGCGGCCCTCCGGCCGCAGCCGTCACGCCGCCCTTACATCGTATGCGTCGGCTTGTCCGCGTTGAGGGTGCCGGCCAGCAGGGTTTCGATGCGGTTCTTGACCGCTTCGCCTTCGCTGGTTTCGGGCAATTGCACGCCGATGCCGGCGGTGCGTGCGCCTTGTGCGCCAACGGGCGTTACCCAGACCACCTTGCCCGCCACCGGCAGGCGGTCGCTGGATTCGGGCAGGGTCAGCAGCAGGAACACTTCGTCGCCGAGGAAATAACGCTTGGGCGTGGGCACGAACACGCCGCCCCCCTTCACATACGGGAGATAGGCGTTGTACAGCGCCGCCTTGTCCTTGACCGCCAGCGACAGGATGCCCTGACGCCCGCCCATTGCCGCATTCATGCCATGCCTCCACGTTCTCCGGGTTGGCTGGCCGCGCGGTGAAGCCCGCGCCAGACCAGCAACAGTTCGACCATCGCCAGGTCGCCGCGCACCGTGGTGCGCAGCAGGTCGCGGGTGCGGTTGGCATGGTCGAACCAGGACGCCAGCTTGTCCATCCGTGTCATGTCCGTCAAGCCGGCGGCGCGCGCCAGCGCCAGGTCGGCGGCGTGGCGCAGGCGCAGGGCGGCGTGTTCGTCGGCAGCCCAGCGTTGCGCGATTTCGACCGGTGCGCCCTGCCCGGTTTGCAGTTTCTCCAGGTCGTCGGCGACTTGCCGGCGCAGGGCCAGGCCATTGCCGCGCAGCCATTCGTCGGCCAGGCCGGGGTGGCCGCGCGCGGCGTCCAGCGCTTCGGCGGCGGATTTGTCCGGCCAGCCTTGTTCGCGCAGCCACGCCAGCGCTTCGTCGCGCAGCGGCAGCTTGAATTCCAGCCGCTGGCAGCGGCTGCGGATGGTCGCCGGCAGGCGCATCGGATTGGCGGTGAGCAGGAACAGAAAGCGCCCCGGCACCGGTTCTTCCAGCGTTTTCAGCAGCGAATTGCTGGCGCTTTCGTTCAGCGCATCCGCCGGCTCGATCAGGGCGAAGACATTGCCGCCGAATTGCGGGGTCTTGAACAGGCGGTCGGTCAGCTCGCGGATCTGGTCAACCACGATCTGCGTCCACATGTTCCTGGTGGAGGATTTCGGGTTCAGTGCGTAACCGATGAAGATCGCATCCGGGTGCGCCGGATGTCCGTGCGGATGCGAAGGCGACTTGTCCGGCCGTTGTTCCAGCGGGTCGCGTTGCGAACGCGACTGGCAGAGCTGGCAGCTTCTGCATTGCCCGCAGGGCTGGCCGTCGTGGCGGCGTTCGCACAACAGGTACTGGCCGAATTTCTCCACCACCTCGCGCTTGCCCAGCCCGGCCGGGCCGCAGACCAGTTGGCCGTGGCCCAGGCGGTCGGCATCGAAGCTGGCGACCAGCCGCCGGTACGCGCGTTGCTGCCACGGCGAGAATTTGCCGCCCTCGCTCATTGCGACTCCAGCCATTGCGATACGGCCTGCGCCACCGCCGCGCCCACTTGCACCGGCGTTTGCGCCGCGTCGATCACGCGGAAGCGTTGCGGGTCCGCGGCGGCGCGCTTGCGGAAGCCTTCGCGCACGCGCTCGAAGAAATCGTCGTGTTCGCTTTCGATGCGGTCCGGCCACAGGTCGCGGCCGGCGGCGCGGGCGCGGCCTTCGCGCACGTCCAGGTCCAGCAGCAGGGTCAGCGCCGGGCGCAGGCCGACCACGCGCCGTTCCAGTTCCGCCACGAAAGCTTCGTCCAGCCCGCGCCCTGCGACCTGGTACGCATAGCTGGAATCGGTGAAGCGGTCGCTGAGCACCCACGCGCCGCGCCGCAGCGCCGGGCGGATCACTTCGCGCACATGCTGGGCGCGCGCGGCGAACAGCAGCAGCAGTTCGGTGTCGGCGGCGACGGTTTCGTCGCGCGCGGACAGCAGCAGTTCGCGGATGCGCTCGGCCAGCGGCGTGCCTCCTGGTTCGCGGGTGACCACGACATCCAAGCCGCGCGACTGCAGCAGTTCGCGGATCGCGGCCAGCGCGCTGGTCTTGCCCGCGCCTTCGCCGCCTTCCAGGCTGACGAAATGCGGGTGGCTGACGAGGGCTTCGGTCATTGCGGCGGGGTTTCCTGAGGGACTTCCAGCGGGGGTTCTGGCGGCAGTTCTGGCGGCGGCTCGCTCGCGCCGGTGCGGCGCTGGCGCAATTGTTGCAGGTAACGCGCGACGGCGGCGTTGTGTTCGGACAGGGTGGAGGAGAACACGTGCCGACCACTGCCATCGCCGACCGCGACGAAGAACAGTGCATCGCCGGCTTCTGGATTCGTCGCCGCTTGCAGGGCTTGCCGGCCCGGCATCGCGATCGGCGTCGGTGGCAAGCCGGGACGGGTGTAGGTGTTGTACGGCGTGTCGGTGAGCAGGTCGCGCTTGCGGATGTTGCCGTCGTAGGCCGTGCCGATGCCATAGATCACGGTCGGGTCGGTTTGCAGCAGCATGCCGGTTTGCAGGCGGCGCACGAATACGCCGGCGATCCGCGGGCGCTCTTCGGCGGCACCGGTTTCCTTTTCGATGATCGAGGCCAGGGTCAAAGCCTCGTCGGCGGTTTTCAGCGACAGGTTGCTGGCGCGTCTTTCCCAGGCTTGCGCCAGTGCCTTGTCCATCGCCGCGTAAGCGCGCCTGAGCACATCCAGGTCGCTGTCGCCGCGCGAATACAGATAGGTTTCCGGCAGGAAGCGGCCTTCCGGGTGCTGGCCTTCGTGGCCCAGCGCTTTCATCAGTGCGGCATCGTCCAGTTGCGCGGTGTCGTGCAGCAAGGGCTCGGCTTGCGCCAGTGCGGCGCGCAACTGGCGGATGTTCCAGCCTTCGACCAGGGTGAAGCGGTGCAGGACCACTCTCCCATCGCGCATGTTGCGCATCAGCGCCAGCGGGGTCATGCCCGGCGCCAGCGCGTATTCGCCGACCTTGAGGCGCGAAGCCACGTCCATGCGCCGCGCCAGCAGCCGCCATTCGACGTCGTTGCCGTCCTGCACGCCCTGCGCGCGCAGTTTGCGCAGCACCTTGGCGAAGGAATCGCCGGATTCGACCACCAGCGAATCGCCGGCGCGCAAGCCGGTCAACGGCCGATTGGCGAAACCGTCGTAGCGTTGCCACAGCCACGCGCCGGTCGCCGCTGCGGCCAGCACCAACAGGACGAAAACGATGGCGATGTTGCGGCAACCGCGTTTGCAGCCCGATGGCATGGCGACCTCATTCGTGTTTTTTTGCGGCATCAGGATACCCGCACGCCGAGCCAATCTACAGGAGCGGTGTGCAGGAGCGACGCAAGTCGCGATGCCTTGCCGGCAAAGCCGTATCGCGACTTGCGTGGCCCCTACAACGCCTTCAGCAGGCCACGCACCTTGGCGCGGGTTTCTTCCAGTTCCTTTTCGGGAACCGAATCGGCAACGATGCCGCCGCCGGTGCGGAAGCGAACTTCGCTGCCCTGCCCTCCATCACTGTTCAAAGACGCGTGAATTTCGGCGCTGCGGATCAGGATGTTCAGGTCCATGTCGCCGTCGCGGTTCAGCCAGCCGAATGCGCCGGTGTAGGCGCCGCGCGCGGTCCGTTCCAGCTCGGCGATGATCTGCATGCAGCGCACCTTCGGGCAGCCGGTGATGGTGCCGCCGGGAAAGGTGGCGCGGATGATCGCGCCGGGCGTGGCGTCGTCGCGCAAGCGGCCACGCACGTTGCTGACGATGTGGTGGACGTGGGCGTAGCTTTCCACCGTCATCAGTTCATCCACTTCCACGCTGCCGGGCGTGCAGACGCGGCCCAGGTCGTTGCGCTCCAGGTCGATCAGCATGACATGCTCGGCGCGCTCCTTGGGGTGGCCGACCAGTTCGCGGATGCGCGCGGCATCGTCATCGCCGCCGAAGCGCGGGCGCGTGCCGGCGATGGGCCGGGTTTGCACCACGTCTCCGCACACCGACACCAACCGCTCCGGCGACGAACTGGCCACCGCCCAGCCCTCGCCGGCGAACAGGCCGGCGAACGGCGCGGGATTGGCTTCGCACAGGCGCGCGTACAGCGCGGCCGGATCGAGCGGTGCGTCGAAATGCGCGCTCCAGCCACGCGACAGGTTGACCTGGAAGATGTCGCCGGCGGCAAGGTAATCGAGGATGCGGCCGACGCCATCGAGAAAGCGTCGAGGCGCGTCCTCGTCGATGCGCGAAGGCGCTTGCCACGGTGGCAGGGGACCAAGTGTGTGTGCGGCGTCGAGGTCGGCTTGCAGGGTTTCCAGCAGCGCGGCATGTTCGGTTTCGGCGATGGCGACGCACTCGCCGCTGGCGCGGTCGCGCAGAATGCCGATTGGGCAGCGCAGCGCGATCGCGACCGGCATCGCGTTGTCGGTTTGCGGCAGGCGCAGCACTGGTTCGACTTGCGCAGCCAGTTCGTAGCCCAGCAGCAAAGCCCAGCCGCCGCGGAATGCCCAGCGTGCATCGGTCGCGGACACGGCTTCGCGGGCGATGCGTTGCGCCTGCCATTGCGCGTCGAGCGCGTGCAGGAAATCGCCTTCGACGAGGTTGCCGTCCAGGTCGCGAGTTGCGCCGTCGGCATGCAGGCGCAAGCCGTCGCCGTTCGCCATCAACAGCAGGTCCCAGCGGCCCTGCACGGTGCCGGAGGCGACCGATTCCAGCAGCAAGGGATAGCGCAACGGCGCGAGGCGGTGCACGGAAAGCAAGTCGGTATTGGAGGGGAGCGCGCGGGTGGAAATCATGTTTTGCCTGTCATTCCCGGGAAGGCGGGAATGGCGAGTAAAAACCAGAGGCAGAAACGCGACTTGTGCTGCTGCCGCCAATCAAACCCGCTTGAACACCAGCGTGCCGTTGGTGCCGCCGAAGCCGAAGCCGTTGCTCACCGCCACGTCGATGTTCTTCTGGCGGGCGACGTGCGGCACGTAGTCCAGGTCGCAGCCTTCGCCCGCCTCGTCCAGATTGATCGTCGGCGGGATGATGCCGTGGTGCAGCGCCAGCACGCTGAAGATCGCCTCGACGCCGCCGGCCGCGCCCAACAGGTGGCCGGTCATCGACTTGGTGCTGCTGACCATGATCTTGTACGCGTGGTCGCCCAGCGCGCGCTTGATCGCCAGGGTTTCGGCCAAGTCGCCCTGCGGCGTCGAGGTGCCGTGCGCGTTGAGGTATTCGACCTGTTCGGGCGACACCTTCGCGTCCTTCATCGCGGCCACCAGGCAGCGCGCCGGTCCTTCGCCATTCTCGCTGGGCGCGGTCATGTGATGGGCGTCGCTGGACGCGCCGAAGCCGGCCAGTTCCGCATAGATGCGCGCGCCGCGGGCCTTGGCGTGTTCGTATTCCTCCAGTACCAGCACGCCGGCACCGTCGCCCATGACGAAACCGTCGCGGTCCCTGTCCCACGGGCGCGAGGCCCTGGTCGGTTCGTCGTTGCGCGTGCTCATCGCCTTCATCGAGCAGAAACCGGCCACCGAGGTCGGCGCCGAGCCCAGCTCCGCGCCGCCGGCCACCATCACGTCGGCGTCGCCGTACTGGATGGTGCGCATCGCCATGCCGATGGAGTGGTTGGAGGTGGCGCAGGCCGACACCACCGAAAAACTCGGGCCTTTCAGCCCTTTGATGATGCTCAACTGCCCCGGCAGCATGTTGATGATGGTGCTGGGGATGTAGAACGGCGACACCTTGCGCGGGCCGCCTTCGGCCAGGCGCAGGGTCTGCTCCTCGATGCCGTGGATGCCGCCGATGCCGGCGCTGACGTAGGCGCCGATGCGCTCCGCGTTGGCCTCGGTGATTTCCAGCCCGGAATCGTCCAGCGCCATGAACGATGCGCCCAGGCCGTAGTGGATGAACGGGTCCATCTTCTTCGCGTCCTTGGCCGGCACGAAGACGGAAGGGTCGAAGCCGCGCACCAGGCCCGCGATGCGCGTGGCATAGGCCGAGGCATCGAAACTGTCGATCGGGCCGATGCCGGAACGGCCGTTGACGATGCCGTCCCAACTGCTGGCCATGTCGTTGCCCAGCGGCGAAACCATGCCCATGCCGGTGACCACGACGCGACGCTGGCTCATATGCGATTCCTCAGGTGGTTATGCGGCGGGCACGCACTGCGCGCCGACGCCGGATACGCGCAGGGCCGCACATGCGGCCCCGGTTGTGGCTTGCACGAACGCCACGCCCTGAGCGGGCGGCGCGTTGCGTTGTTGCCGAACCCGGCCCGAAGGCCGGAACATGCGCAAGCCCGTTGCGCGACCGCGAACGGGCTTGCCGACACGATCAGGCCTTGACGTGCGCCTTGATGTAGTCGATCGCGGCCTGCACGGTGCTGATCTTCTCGGCTTCCTCGTCCGGGATTTCGCACTCGAATTCTTCTTCCAGCGCCATCACCAGTTCAACGGTGTCCAGCGAATCGGCGCCCAGGTCGTCAACGAACGACGCGCTGTTGGTGACTTCATCTTCCTTGACGCCAAGTTGCTCGACGACGATCTTCTTGACGCGCTCTTCAATGCTGCTCATGTGTTATCGCTCCAGACGGAGTTGGGTTGCAAGAAACGGATGCCGTCTTTTGCGACGGCGGCCGGGCCATAGTTTAGTGGAAACCGGCGGCAACGGGCACCCGCCGAAAAATTCATTTCAATCAGAGAGTTGTGACGCAAATCGCTTGCAATGCCTGCATCATGGCATGTACATGCCGCCATTGACGTGCAAAGTCTCGCCGGTGATGTAGGCCGCCGACGGACCGGCCAGGAAGGCCACCGCATCGGCGATGTCCTGCGGCGAACCGAGGCGCTCCAGCGCGATCTGCTGCAACAGCGCCGCGCGCGAGGCTTCGGGCAAATCCCTGGTCATGTCGGTTTCGATGAAACCCGGCGCGACGGTGTTGACGGTGACCCCGCGCGAACCGATTTCCTTCGCCAGCGACTTGCCGAAGGCGATGATGCCGGCCTTCGCCGCCGCATAGTTGGCCTGCCCGGCGTTGCCGGTGACGCCGATGACGCTGGCGATATTGACGATGCGGCCCTTGCGCGCCTTCATCATCCCGCGCATCACCGCTTTGCTGGTGCGAAACACGCTGCTGAGGTTGGTGTCGAGAATGGCCTGCCAATCCCCCTCCTTCATCCGCATCAGCAGGTTGTCGCGGGTGATGCCGGCGTTGTTGACGAGGATGGAGACCGGGCCGAACTCCCTGGCGATGGCGTCGATCAGGGTTTCGACTTCCGCGCCATCGGCCACGTCCAGCTTGCGGCCCGCGCCGCCGTGCGCGGCCAGGCGCTCGCCGATGGCGGCCGCGCCGGCTTCGCTGGTCGCGGTGCCGACCACGGTCGCGCCCTGCGCGGCCAGCGTGTCGGCGATCGCCGCGCCGATGCCGCGCGATGCGCCAGTGACCAGGGCGATTTCGCCTTTCAATGTGTCAGTCATGCGTTACTCCGAAAACGAAAGCCAAAGGCTGCTGGATCCGCAAAGGACGCCATGCACGCAAAGAAAGCACCGGAAGACTCGTCCCTTTGCGTCTTTTGCGCTCTTCGCGGACCAAAATTCATTTCCAATCTTCGAGCGCAGAAGCGAAGTCGCCCGGCGTCGCCAGCGAACGCGCATCCAGCGACTTGTCGATGCGCTTGACCAAGCCGGCCAACACCTTGCCGGGGCCGCACTCGGCGATGCGGGTCGCGCCGTTCGCGACCAGCGCTTGCACGCACTCGGTCCAGCGCACCGGCAGGTACAACTGGCGCACCAGCGCGTCGCGGATAGCGTCGAGGCCGTCGTGGACCTTGGCATCGACGTTCTGCACCACCGGCAATTGCGGCGCGTTCCATTGCAGGCCGGCCATTGCGGCGGCCAGACGATTGGCCGCTTCGCGCATCAACGGCGTGTGCGAAGGCACGCTGACAGCCAGCTTGACCACCTTCCGCACGCCGCGCTCGCCCAGCAGCACGATGGCGCGCTCGACCGCAGCAGTGTCGCCGCCAATCACCACTTGGCCGGGTGAATTGAAATTGGCCGGCACCACGACCTGGCTGTCGGAAGCCGCGTCGCAGACCTCGGCCACCAGCGCGTCGTCCGCGCCCAGCACCGCCGCCATCGCGCCGACGCCTGCGGGCGCGGCGTCCTGCATCAATTGCCCGCGCAGGTGCACCAGATGCGCGCCGTCCTTCAGCGACAGCGCGCCGGCGGCCACCAATGCGGTGTATTCGCCCAGGCTGTGCCCGGCCAGTTGCGACGGCTGCGCACCGCCTTGCTGCTGCCACAGCCGCCACACCGCGATGCCGGCAGCCAGCAGCGCCGGCTGGGTGTATTCGGTACGGTTCAGCATTTCTTCCGGGCCACCTTGCGACAGCGCCCACAGGTCGGCGCCCGCCCCTTCGGAGGCTTCGGCAAAGGTGTCACGAACCTGCGGGTGCAATGCGGCCAGTTCCGCCAGCATGCCCAACGATTGCGAGCCCTGGCCGGGAAAGACGAATGCGAATTGCGATGCGCTCACGCGGATTTCCGGCTGAAAAACAGGCCGCGATGATACTGGCGCAGGCGGGGTTTTGTCTGTACGGAGGGGAATGGAGCCGTGATTGGGTGATTGGTGATTCGGAAAAGCAAAAGGCCGCGCAATGCGCGGCCTCATGGATTCGCCTTCATGGATTCGCGAATCGCCAATCCCGGTTTTCAGTACCTCAACAACGCCGAGCCCCAGGTGAAGCCGCCGCCGAAGGCTTCCAGCAGCAGCAGTTCCCCGCGCTGCACGCGGCCGGAACGCACTGCCGCGTCCAGCGCCAGCGGCACCGAGGCGGAGGAGGTGTTGCCGTGGCGGTCAACGGTGACCACCACGCGCTCCATCGACATCTCCAGGCGCTTGGCGGTGGCTTCGATGATGCGCAGGTTGGCCTGATGCGGGATCAGCCAATCCAGGTCGCTCTTGTCCAGGCCGTTCGCGGCGAGAGTCTCATCGACCACGCCGTCGAGTGCCTTCACTGCGTACTTGAAGACGTCGTTGCCTTTCATGTGGATCTTGGCGCCGCAGTTGGCCTCGCCGGACTTGAAGCCGGCGGACACGCCGACCGGGTTCCACAGCAGTTCCTTCTTGCTGCCGTCGGCGTGCAGGTGGGTGCTGAGGATGCCGGTTTCGCCGTCGGCCTTCAGCACCACCGCGCCGGCGCCGTCGCCGAACAGCACGCAGGTGGTGCGCTCGGTCCAGTCGGTGATGCGGCTCAGGGTTTCCGCGCCGACCACCAGCACGGTCCTGGCGTCGCCACAGCGGATGAACTTGTCGGCCACGCTCAGGGCATAGACGAAGCCCGAGCAGGCGGCATTGACGTCCAGCGCGGCACAGCCTTCGGCGCCCAGCCTGGCCTGGATCAGGCAGGCCGTGGAAGGAAACACCAGATCGGGCGTGGTGGTGCCGACCACGATCATGTCGAGGTCGGCGGCAACCACGCCGGCGGCCTGCATCGCGCGCAATGCGGCCTCGTAGCCGAGATCGCCGCTGGTCTGGCCTTCGGCGGCGATGTGGCGCTCGCGGATGCCGGTGCGCGAGCGGATCCACTCGTCGCTGGTATCCACCTGGCGGGCCAGGTCTTCGTTGGTCAGCACTTTTTCGGGCAGGTAACTGCCCGTGCCGGCGATGCGTGAATAGATGCGCCCGTTGGACGCCTGCCCGTGGCTGGCCGGCTCGGTCATGCTTGCTCCCGTTGAAGACCTGTTGGATGCCCGGCCATGCGGCCGGACCGATGCTGAACCGGCCGCGCCACCTGCAACGGGCCATGCCCGATGCGGTGGAAGCGGCCGGGGATCGACTTATTCTTCGTCGATGATCGCGGTCTTGGTCTGGATGACCTTCTTGCCGCGGTAGTAGCCATCGGCGGTGACGTGGTGGCGGATGTGGGTCTCGCCGCTGGTCGGGTCGGTGGACAACTGCTTTGCGGTCAGGGCGTCATGCGCGCGGCGCTGGCCGCGGCGGGACGGGGTGACACGGGATTTCTGCACAGCCATGGTATTGCTCCAATCTACAAGTTGTATCCAGACGGTTTTTTAGTTGTATTGCATTGAACTGGGCAATGCTGCCGCCTGGGGGTCAGTTTTTCTTCAACGACGCGAGCGCCGCGAAGGGATTGGCTTGCGCCAATTCTGCTTGCTGGGCGGGCCAGTCGCGGTGCACCGCTTCCGAACCCGGCTCCATCGGCACCGGCGGAACCGCCAGCACCAGTTCATCCTCGACGATGTCCTGCAACCGCAATTGTCCGTCCGCCGGCACCAGCAGGGCTTCGTAGCCCGGCGGCAACGCTGCCTCGTCCGCTTCGTCGCTGCCGCTATCGGCACGCAGCAGGCCCAGCCGTTGCATCAGCCGCACCGGCAACAGGAACCGGCGCAGGCTGCGCTGGCACTCCAGCGGCAATTCCGTTTCGACCTGCAACTCCGCAAAAGGCACTTGCAGGTTGTCGCGGTCGAATTGCAGGCTCCAAACCACCTCGCCGCGTGCATCGGCCAGCAGGCCTTGCAGGCGCGAAAACGCCGCCAGCGACGCGCGGCCCTCGAACCGCCGCCGGCCCGCCACCGCGCGCCAGGCATCCACCGCCTGCTGCTCGTGGCCGAATCCGTGGGAGTCCGTGGACATAAGCGCGCAATTATCAAGGGCTTGCGGCGGCGCTGTCAAACTTGGTCAAGCCCGCGCAAACCGGCAGACTGGCCCGCCCGGTCCGGCCCGTACCCGTCCCCATCGCCCATGCCGCTGATCCTTGCCTCGACCTCGCGCTACCGCCGCGAACTGCTGGAACGTCTGCGTCTGCCCTTCCACACCGCCCGGCCCGAGGCCGACGAAACCCCACTGCCCGGCGAAACCGGCACCGCGCTGGCGCAGCGGCTGGCGCTGGCCAAGGCCGGCGACGTGGCCGGCCGCCAGCCGCAAAGCTGGGTAATCGGCTCGGATCAGGTGGCCGAACTGGACGATCGCCGCCTGCTGGGCAAGCCCGGCACCCGCGAGGCCGCCATCGCCCAGTTGCGCGGCATGTCCGGCCGCGCGGTGCGCTTCCGCACCGCCGTCTGCCTGCTGCGCGGCGACGCGCGGCTGGAGGCCCTGGATACCACCACGGTGCGCTTCCGCACGCTGGGCGAGGGCGAGATCGAGCGCTACGTCGATGCCGAGCAGCCGCTGGACTGCGCCGGCAGCTTCAAGAGCGAAGGTCTGGGTATCGCCCTGTTCGAGGCCATCGACACCCGCGACCCCACCGCCCTGGTCGGCCTGCCGCTGATCGCGCTGGCGGGAATGTTGCGGGAGGCGGGGTTCATGTTGCCGTGAGAACCTGTTCACGATCTTGCGCCCGGATCATTCGTTTTCGATGCGAATCGCCTGCTCGGCCCAGATTTCGTCGCTGCCGTCAACACCGTGCACGACCAGGCCCAGCCAATGCCGGCCCGAACCGAAGGCCGAAGCGTCCACCTGCGCGCGGAAGCCAATGCGCGGCTGGTTGGGGTCGCGCGAGCGGCCCTGGTAGAAGTCGGCGACGAAGCCATTCTCGATGCCGTATTCGGCTTTCGCCACCGGCTTGCCATCGATCGTGATGGTGACGCCGGCGACGCCGACGCCGTCCCTGGTCGCCCAGCCGCTGACTTCGAATTTTGCCGCCACGCGCTCGCCGGAGCCGGGAGCATCGACATGCGCCAGTGCCGGTGGCGCGCAGGCGGCTTCCGCACGCTCGACCGGCAAGCGGAACAGCAGAAAACGCTGCGCGCCGCGGTCGGCATTGACCACGCGTGGCGGCGGCAAGGGGCCGACGCGTTCGCACAGGCTTTGGTAGTGCGCCAGCAGTTCGCGGAACTTGACGTCGGTGGCGCTGGCCACCAGCAGCGTCGGCGCGGAACGCCGCCCGTCGCTCTGCAAACCCCACAACTGCAACTGTGGCGCGCGGCCGTGCTTGCGGTTGAGCGGGTGATCGAGCACGGCGATGTCGGCGGCGTCCAGGGCAAAGCCCAGTTCCGCGCCGATCTTGAAATTGTCCGCCAGCAGCGTGGTACCCGGCGGCATCTGCGCCAGTTCTTCGCGCACGGCCTGCGCCAGTTGGTCCCAGCCGGCGAAGTTGTACGGGTAGTACTTGCTGTCGGCCTGCGCCGCGCGCAGCGAAGGCGTGGACACCGCCAGGTAATAGCCCAGCATCAGCACCAGCCCTGCCCCGGCCAGCGCCCACGTCGCCGCGCGCAGCCAGCGCGGCCATGTGGCCAGCAGCGCCGGCACCGCCAGCAGCAATGCCAGATAACCGGGCATGGGCCAGTGGAAGCTGACCCGTTCGACATCCGCAAAGAAACCCAGCACGAAATAACCCAGCGTGGAGGCCGCACCCAGCAACGCGAACCAGCGCCATTGCACCGGCGCCTCCGCCGGGCCGCGCAACTCGCGGGCAGTGGCGCGGATCAGCGCCCAGAACAGCAACGGCGTGACCAGCAGGGCCTGGACACCCAGGAACGAAAGCCCGGACCACTGGAACGCCCACGGATGCCGGTCAACCAACTGAAAGCGCAGGCCGGCGTCGGCGTTTTCCAGATTCCACGCCAGCAGCGGCCCCCACGCGGCCACGCCCAGCGCCAGCGCCACCCACACGCGCACGTCCAGCAGCACGCGCCGGCCTTGCGACAGCAGCAGAAAGGCGATGAAGCCGACCGCGATCACGCCAACGAAGCGGTAATGGCTCAATGCGCCGATCACCAGCCCCAGCGCCAGTTCGACCGCCGATGCCGAATCGATTTCGCGCAACAGGCGCGCACCGGCATCCAGGCACAGGATCGTCGCCAGCGCCATCGGCACATCCGGCAGCGCCAGCAGACCCAGCGTGCCGGACAGCGGCATCAGCAGCGCCAACATGCCGGCGCGCCAGCCGTTTTCCTCGCCGTACCAGCGCGCGGAGACATGCGCGACCAGCCACGGCAGCAACGCCGCGATCGCCAGGAACGGCGCACGCAGCGCCAGCACGTGTTGGCCGCCTGCCAGCAACGAGCCTGTTTCCGTGCCCAGCCGCGCCAGCCACGCGGTCAGGCCCGGCAGGTCGGAATACGCCGCCGCCGGGTGCCGGCCTTCCTGCCAGTAGAAGGCCTCGTCAACGAACAGCGGCAAGTGCGCGGCAATCGCGATCTTGACCACGGTCACGGCCAGCCACAACGCCACGAATGCACGCTGCGCGCTGCTGTTAACCTGTACCGGGATTTGCTGCATGGGCGCGGGATCGTCCGTATGCATATGACGAAATTGGGGAACGCGATGGCGTCTGCTTCACGCGAAATGCTAACCGATGACCTGTACCGGGCCATGCACGCGGCGCAGGAACAGGTCAATTCACTGGTACTGGGCAAGCCGTTCGAGGTGCGCCTGGCCTTTGTCGCGCTGCTGGCCAATGGTCATTTGCTGATCGAAGACCTGCCCGGCCTGGGCAAGACCACGCTGGCGCACGCGCTGGCGGCGACACTGGGCCTGGGCTTCCAGCGCGTGCAGTTCACCTCCGACCTGCTGCCGGCCGACGTGCTGGGCGTGTCGGTGTATGACGCCGCCACGCGCCAGTTCCAGTTCCACCCCGGCCCGGTATTCACCCACGTGCTGCTGGCCGACGAGATCAACCGCGCGCCGCCCCGCACGCAAAGCGCGCTGCTGGAAGCGATGGCCGAACACCAGGTCACGCTGGACGGCACCACGCGCGCGCTGCCGGAGCCGTTCTTCGTCATCGCCACGCAGAACCCGGCCGATCTGTCCGGCACCTACGCGCTGCCGGATTCGCAACTGGACCGCTTCCTGCTGCGGATGGCGCTGGGCTATCCGAACGCCGAATCCGAACGCAGCCTGCTGGCCGGCAGCGACCGGCGCGTGCTGATTTCGCAGGTGCAGCCGTTGTTGTCGGCCGACGACGTGCTGGCGCTGCGTCGCGCCGCCGCCGAAGTGCACGCCAGCGAAGCCTTGATCGGCTACGTGCAGGCGCTGCTGGCGCGCAGCCGCAATCATCCCGGAACGCGCGTGGGCCTGTCGCCGCGCGCCGGCCTCGCCCTGCTGCGCGCCGCACGCGCGCATGCGCTGCTGCTGGGGCGTGCGCACGTATTGCCCGAGGATGTGCAGGCATTGTTCGGCCCGGTTGCCGCACATCGGTTGGTGGCCGAAGCGGAGGCGTCTTCTCCGGCGGCGCTGGCCAAGGCGATCCTGCACGCGGTGCCGGTGGATTGATGCGCGAAGGCGATGCGCCAGCGTCGCTGCGCGACAGGTCCGTACCGATGCGCAAGCGCATCGGCATCGACACGCTGATCGAAAAACTGGCGCGCCCGCGCCAGCCCGAATCATTGCCCGTGGCCATCGACCGCCGCCGCGTGTACGTGCTGCCGACGCGCTTCGGCCTGTTCTTCGCCGTGCTGCTGGGCGCGATGCTGCTGGGCGCGCTGAACTACAACAACAACCCGGCCCTGCTGCTGGCGCTGCTGCTGGCCGCCGCCGCGCTGGCCAGCCTGGTCGCCGCGCATCTGCAGCTGTCAGGGCTGCGTGTCGAAGCGGTGTCCGCCGAGCCGGTCGCCGCCGGCAACACCTTGCATCTGCATCTGGCATTGTCGGTACGCGACCGTCGCCCGCGCCGTGGCTTGTCGCTGCAAGCGGGTGAGCACATCGCGCATGTGCCGGCCTTCGCCGATGACGCCGTGGCCGCGCTCGATCTGCCCACCATGCATCGTGGCTGGCTCTCACCGCCTCGCATTCGCATTGCGACCACGCAACCGCTGGGGCTGGCCTTGGCGTGGTCATGGGTGTGGCCGGATACGCCGCTGCTGGTCTATCCCGCGCCGGAAGCGCAACCGCCGCCCCTGCCCGGCGGCGAAGGCGGCAGTGCGCATGCACGCCTTCATCCGGCTGGCGATGAGGTCCATCACCTGCGTACCTACCGTGCCGGCGATGCGCTGCGTGCGATTGCATGGAAGCCTTCGGCGCGGCGCGATTCGCTGCTGGTGCGCGAATACGAGCAACCGGCCGGCGCGGAAACCGTGCTGGACTGGTTCGCGCTGTCCTCGCTGCCGTGGGAATTGCGAATCCGGCGCCTGGCCGCATGGGTCGATCTGGCCGAACGCGAAGGCCGCCGCTACCGCCTGCGCCTGCCCAGCCGCCCCGCACTGGGCCCGGCGCAGGGCGCTGCGCACCGCCACCTGTGCCTGCGCGCTTTGGCGCTGCTGCCGGAGGGATGAGGCCGCGATGCGCATGATCGCGAAGCCCGCCATCGACGCCATCACCCGCGCCTGGGCGCTGGCTGCCGCCTTGCTGGCCCTGCTGCCGCTGCTGCTGCAACTGCCCGGTCCGCTTGCGACCGGGATTGGCGTTGCCGCCGTGGGGGTCGCCGCCTTGTCGTGGCGCAAGCCTTTGCCGCTGGTGCTGCGTTTGCTGCTGGCGATGGCGATGCTGGCTGCGGTGTTGTGGGTGATGGGAACGCGGCTGGGCCGCGACAGTGGTTGCGCGTTGCTGGCCGCGATGCTGGCGATCAAGCCTTCCGAGGCGCACGGTTTGCGGGATGCGCGCAGTCTGGCCGGGTTTGCGTTGTTTGCGCCGTTCGCCGCGTTCCTGCTCGACCAGGGACCGTTGACGATGCTGCTGGGCCTGTTGGCGGCGCTGGCCGGATTGCTGGCGCTGCAACGGTTGGCCGATGACGAAACCCGGGCCGCTGCCGCTGCGCCGCCGTTGCGGCAGCGGTTGCTGGCCACCGGCAAACTGGTCGCGCTGGGGCTGCCGCTGGCGCTGGCGGCGTTCTGGCTGTTCCCGCGCCTGGCCACGCCGTTGTGGGGGGTGCCCGAGCGCGCGTTGGCCCGCCCCGGCCTGTCCGACCGGATGGCACCGGGCGAATGGATCGACCTGCTGGCCGACGACACCCCTGCCGCGCGCGTGCAGTTCTTCGGTCCCGAGCCTTCGCCATCGCAGATGTATTGGCGCGGGCCGGTGCTGTGGGATTTCGACGGCCGCGAATGGACGCAATCGCCGTGGCTGCGCGGCCTGCCCAGCGCGCCAGTGACGACATCGAAGGCCGTGCGCTGGGATTACCAGATCGAGTTGGAAGCCACCGACCGCCGGCAACTGGTTGCATTGGACCTGCCGCTGGCCGCGCCGGAAGGCACGGCGCTGTCGCTGGATTACGGCCTGTTCTCGCCGCGGCCGCTGAGCGCGCCGACCCGCTGGCGCATGCAGTCCGCGCCGCCGCAAAGCTTCCAGCCGGAACTGCCGATCACTTTGCGCCAGCGCGCTTTGGCGCTGCCGCCGGGCCGCAATCCGCGCACGCTGGCGCTGGCGCGGCAATGGCGGCAACAGGCCGGCAACGATGATGCCGCCCTCGTCAACCGCGCGCTGGACTGGGTGCGCGCCGAATTCGGCTACACCCTGGACGTGCCGCTGCCGGGGCGCGACGGTGTCGATGAATTCCTGTTCGACCAGAAACAGGGCTATTGCGAACAGTTCAGTTCGTCCTTCGTGGTGCTGATGCGCGCCGCCGGCATCCCGGCGCGGGTGGTCACCGGCTACGTCGGCGGGCAGCGCAACCGCTTCGGCGGCTACTGGCTGGTGCGGCGGATGGACGCGCACGCCTGGGCCGAGGTATGGCTGCACGGTCGCGGCTGGGTGCGCGTGGATCCGACCGCGGCGGTCGCGCCGGAACGCATCTTCGACACGCTGGAACAACGCGCCGCCGCAGCCGGCGGCCTGACGGGGATGACCCGACTCGACGACTTCGGCGACTGGCTGCGGCGCGGCTGGAACGACCTGCTGCTGGGTTTCAACGCCACCCGGCAACAAACCCTGCTGCAGCCGCTGGGCATCGAAAAACTGGAAGGCCGGCAATTGCGAATATTGTTTACCGTGACCGCGCTGCTGGCGCTGGCCGGCATGGCCTGGCTGCTGGCGCGCGGCGAACGCGAGCGCGATCCGCTGCTGCGCGCCTGGCGCCGGCTGGACCGGCGCTACGCGCGGCTGGGGCTGGGCCGGCAAGCGCACGAACCGGCACTGGACTGGGCGCGGCGCGTGGCGCGGTTGCGGCCGGCACTGGGCGCGGCCTTGCTGCCACTCAGCCACCGTTTCGCCGATGCGCGCTACGCTGCCGCAGTCGCCGATGCGGACGCCTTGCTCAAGGACTTGCGCCGGCACCGCCCGAAGCCGTGATCCCTCGTCTCAACCCGAGTTCCAACCCAAGTTCCAGGAGCGTTGCCGATGAAAGCCCGCCTGTTGATGATCGCCGCCGCCAGCGCCCTGCTGGCCGCCTGCGCCACCGCACCCAAGCCCCTGCAGGGCAGCTACACCCCGGTCACCCCGCGTGACGCCACCGCCGGTGCACAGGTCGGCGCCAGCGTGCGCTGGGGCGGCAGCATCGTCGAAACCGTGCCCGGCCCGGACCGCACCTGCTTCCAGTTGCTGTCGCGGCCGCTGGCCGCCAGCGGTCGCCCGACCATCGGCTCGCCCGACGCCACCGACGGCCGCTTCATCGCCTGCCGCGCCGGCTTCTACGACCCGGCAGTGTTCGCGCCGGGCCGCGAGGTCACCTTCATCGGCCACATCGACGGCTTTGAGACCGCGCGCATCGGCGAATACGACTACAAGCTGCCCAAAGTCGCCGCCGACGTGGTCTATCTGTGGCCGCAGGTGCGCGAAGTGGATGTGCGCCCGTACCCGTATTACGACCCGTTCTGGGGGCCGGGCCCGTTCTTCTGGGGTCCGCGCTATCGCGGCTGGTGGTAAGCCCGCGCGAAGCCCGCCGAAACGAAAAACGCCGCTCGATGAGCGGCGTTTTTCGTGCGCGACGGCGCTGGTCCGAATCTATGCGCCGAAACGCCCCAGTTGCCCGCCCGCCAGCAGGTGCAGGTGCAGGTGATAGACGGTCTGCCCGGCATCGCCGCGGCAATTCATCACGATGCGGTAGCCGTTCTGCGCGAAACCTTCGCGGCGCGCGTATTCGGCGGCAGCCAGCGCCAGCTTGCCGATCAGTTCCGCATCGCCGGGTCTGGCATCGTCGAGGGTCGGGATCAGCACGTTCTTCGGGATGAACAGCACGTGTACCGGTGCCTGCGGGGCGATGTCCTTGAAGGCCAGCACGTCATCGTCCTCGTAAACAATCGTGGCCGGGATTTCGCGACGGATGATCTTGCCGAAAAGGGTGTCGTTCATGGCGGGATTGGTGATTCTGGATGGGGAGATCCGTCGAGCATATCGCTTTCACGAATCCCCGCTCACAACGGCATCTCGCTGCGCGAGCCGAACGCATGCGACAGCGTGCCGCGATCGACGTATTCCAATTCGCCGCCCAATGGCACACCGTGGGCCAGGCGGCTGGGTTTGACGCCGTGCTGGCGGGCCAGTTGCGCCAGATAGTGTGCGGTGGCCTCGCCTTCGACGGTCGGGTTGGTGGCGATGATCATTTCGGCCACTTCGCCGGCAGCCAGGCGTTCGGCCAGTTTGTCCAGGCCCAGTTCGCGCGGGCCGATGCCGTCCAGCGGCGACAAGCGTCCCTGCAACACGAAATACACGCCGCGAAAGCCGGTGGCCTGCTCGATCGCCAGGCGGTCGGCCGGCGATTCCACCACGCACAACAATTGCCGGTCGCGGCTGGCGCTGGCGCAGACCGCGCAGATTTCGCCTTCGGTGAAATCGCGGCATTGCGCGCAATGGCCGATGCGGTCCAGTGCTTCAGCCAGCACGCCGGCCAGATGCTGGCCGCGCTCGCGTTCGCGCTCCAGCAGGTGGTACGCCATCCGCTGCGCACCCTTCGGGCCGACGCCGGGCAGGATGCGCAGGGATTCGATCAGTTGTTCGAGAAGAGAGGCGGTCATCGCTTCAGTCCCCCACCCTGCGCAAGCAGAGAGAGGGAGCAAAATCAGAACGGCAGCTTCATCCCCGGCGGCAGCGGCATGCCCGCAGTGGCCGCCCCCATGCGCGTCCTGGATTCGGCATCGACCTTGTTGCTGGCGTCGTTGAAGGCGGCGGCCACCAGATCTTCCAGCATCTCCGCATCGGACAGCAGCGACGGGTCGATGCGCACCTTGCGACATTCCTTGGCGCCGCTCAGGGTCACCGCAACCATGCCGCCGCCGGCGTTGCCGGTGACTTCCAGGCCCGCCAGTTCCTGCTGAGCGCGTTGCAGGTTTTCCTGCATCTTCTGCGCCTGCTGCATCAATTGGGCGATGTTTCCACGCATTGCGGCTTTCCCTTTTTTAGTTGTCGAACGGACGGATCGAGTCGGGCACCAGCTTCGCGCCCTGCGCCATCAGCAGGCGCACGTCCGGGTGGTTGACGAAATCTTCTTCGGCGGCGCTCTGGCGCTGGCCGCGTTCGTGCCGGTCGCGTTCGTTCAAGGTCGGCGCACCGGCTGCACCGTCGTCGAACACGATCCTGGGCGCAGCCCCCAAAGCGGCGGCCAGCGCGGCGGTGAAGTCAGCCAACGATTTTTCCGAACGCAGGTAGTCGAAACCGGCAGGCAACGACAGTTTCAGCACGCCATCGGCATGGCCGATGAAGGCGGTATTGGCCGCCAACTCCTTCGACGGCCCGCGCAGGTTGCAGCTGGCCACCAGCACCAGCCATTCCTCGGCGTCGGCGATGATGCGCGTGAATGGTGGCGCGGCTTGCTCGACGCGGATTCCGTCGCTGGGATACGCGGCGCTGTTTTCACGCACTTTATGTATTTGCCTGAGTGCAACGGGAGTTGGGAACTCAACCGCTTGCACGCTGCCGGTCGCGCGCTCATCCCGGCCATTGTCGTCTTGGCGGGAAGCAGGTTCTGCCGCGATGGGCGAAGCGGCCACCACAGCCGATGCTGCCGCCGCCACCGATGCCGAACCAGCCACTGTCGCTGCCTTGGCACCTTCGCCCGCCTGCACGCCACCGGGTGCGGCATCGGCGGCCTGCGTCGGGCGGAATGCCAGCATCCGCAGCACACTCATCTCGAAACCGGCGCGCGCGCTCGGCGCCAGCGGCAGGTCGCGACGGCCGCCCAGCGCCATCTGATACCAGAGTTGCACCACCTCGGGCCGCAGCCGCGCGGCGAATGCGCCCGCGTCGATGCCCTCGCCCTCGATCGCGACCTCCGGCACCAGTTGCTTCACCTGGATGCGGTGCAAGGCTTCGGCCACGGCGTCCAGCACCGCGGCCCAGTCCGGCGAGAAATCGGCCAGCTTCGCCACGATCTCCAGCAACTTCGCGCCATTGCCGTCGGCCAGCGCGTCGAGCATCGCGCCGACCTGGGTGCGATCCACCGTGCCCAGCATCGCCGCCACGGTCGCGTCGTCCAGCTTGCCGCCCGCATAAGCAATGGCCTGATCCAGCAGCGACAGGCCATCACGCAGCGAACCGTCGGCGGCCTTGGCGATCTGGCGGACCGCGCCGGCGTCGGCGTCGATCTGCTCGGCCTTCAGGATCTTGTCGATCTGCCCGCAAATCTGCCCCTCGTCCAACCGCTTCAGGTTGAATTGCAGGCAGCGGCTCAGCACCGTCACCGGCAGTTTCTGCGGGTCGGTGGTGGCGAGCAGGAACTTGACGTGCTCCGGCGGTTCTTCCAGCGTCTTCAGCAGCGCGTTGAACGCCGCCTTCGACAGCATGTGCACTTCGTCGATCAGATAGACCTTGTACTTGCCGCGCGAGGGCATGTACTGCGCGTTCTCGATCACCTCGCGCACGTCGTCAACACCGGTATTGCTGGCGGCGTCGATTTCCAGCAGGTCGATGTAGCGGCCGGCGTCGATGGCCAGGCAGGTCTCGCATTGCCCGCAGGGGTCGGCACTGGTGCCCTTCTCGCAGTTCAGCGACTTGGCGAAGATGCGGGCGATGGTGGTCTTGCCGACGCCACGGGTGCCGGTGAACAGGAAGGCGTGGTGGACGCGGCCGGTTTCCAGCGCATTGGTCAGCGCGCGGACGACATGCTCCTGCCCGACCAGTTCGGCGAAACGCTTCGGACGCCACTTGCGGGCGAGGACGAGGTAACTCATGCGGGCATTGTGCCGCGCCGCAGGGTTCGTTACCAACCACCGGATGCCCGGGCCGTCGCAACGGCTGGGGGAAATGATCGGTTCCGCACCGATTGCTGGCGCGGCGGGGCGCAACCGGGACGCGCCGTGAATCCGTCCACGGAGGCTCTTCCGCCGCATCCCTGTGGCGGAAGGTCCCGGTTGCGTCCCGCCGCGCCAGCAATCCCCGCCATTCCGGCAATCAGCAAAGGAGCAAACGCCATGCCCGCCGAGGCCGGCACTCGCAATAAATGCCGGCTGCGGCTAGAATTTGCGGCCCCGTGGCCGGCCGCAAGCCTGCCGATGGGGAAAACGGAGAGGTGTCCGAGTGGTTGAAGGAGCACGCCTGGAAAGTGTGTAAGCGTCTAAACCGCGCTTCGGGGGTTCGAATCCCCCTCTCTCCGCCAGATTTTTGCAATGCGTCGCGGACGCATCGTCTCCATGGTGGCCCCGTCGGCCCCTCGCGACGCTAGGTCGAAAACCCCGCCAGGGCCGGAAGGCAGCAACGGTATCGACTGACGCGGGTGCCGAGGTCAGCTGGCGGGGCCGCCGCCTTTTTCAAGGTTCTTCTCCCCTCTGCGGGAATACCGCTTTGGTGCTGCCGGCTTCGGTGGGACGTCGTGCCCTGTCGCCAGGATGACGAGCAAAAGCAAAGCCGTTCTGACCTTTCCGAAGGCGGTGGAAATGAATCACCGAAGCGCAGCCCCCGGTGGGGATGCGGAAAGCAGGCCATGGATGCCCTGCGGCGGCGAGTGAAGACAGGAGTCTGCCCGAGCCGAGGAGCATCCCCACCGGGGGCTGCGCTTGTTTCCGAAGCCGATGTGCTTGTGCCCGAAGCCGACACGCACAGACGCCCTGGAACTTCCAGCTCCCGCAGACAGGAAAAGAACCTTTTTCAAGCGCAAAAACGGCGGGGCCGCCTTGCTCAATCGAGCGAAACCTGCCCCGCCCGCAACGCCGTCGTTTCGGCCAGTTCAATCACCTCGCCCGGATGCGCGATGCGGTGGCCGCGCGCCGCCAGCGCCGCGCCATCCGTCGCGCCAGCATAGTGATACAACACGCATCGCTTGAGCAATTCCGGCGGGTATTCGCGTTCCAGGTCGTCGATGCCGCTGTGCGAGGGGTTGCCGTGCAGGGCGCAGTCGTGGGCGATCAGTTCGCCGTCGTCGGCGTATTTGGCCAGCATTTCCGGGATGGGCCGGGTGTCGCCGCTCCAGGTCAGACTGCCCTTCAGGCGCAGGCCGAAGGCGCTTTGCGGCCAGTGGTGGCGCACCGGGAACACCTCCAGGCGCACGCCATCGTGCCAGAAGTGGTCGCCGACCGGGATCAACTGGAAGGCATCCCACAGGTTGGTGCCGCCTTCGGCCAGCACGTTGGGATATTCGCCGACGCGCTGGTGCAGCAGCGGCACCAGCGGCGCGGGCACGTACAGCCTCACCTTGCCGCGCCGGTGCTCGAAGAAATACGCGCTGACGAACAGCCGCTCGAAGCCGGACACGTGATCCAGGTGCGCATGGGTGACGAACACCGCGTCGGGGTACGCACCGCCGTACTGTTCAAGGTAGTGGCTCAGTCCTTCGCCGCCGCAGTCGATGGTCAGCCACGGCGCGCCGTCGCGCTCGATCGTGGCCATCGCCGAACCCAGTTCGGTGGCGAAGGCGTTGCCGACGCCCTGGAAGCGCAAGGACCATGTCATGTGCAAGCCACCATCAGGTGCCGCGTTCCCACGCATTGTCATAGGCACGGCGCAGGCGGGCGAAATCGTGGCGAACTGCGTCCTTGTCGCGCCCGCCGCGCAGTTTCAGCACCGAGCGCAGCAGGCGCGAGAGGTTGCGTTCGCGCCACCAGGTGGCCGGGATCCGCAACTGGCCGCGGTCGAAATCGATCAGCCAGCCCTTGCCGGCGCTGTCGAACAGGATGTTGTGCGCGTTGAGGTCGGCGTGATCCAGCCCGGCGCGGTGGAAGCTCGCGACCAGCCGGCCCACTTCCTCCCATGGCGCGTCGCTGGCGGCCACCTGCAGGCGGTCGGCGAAGCTGCGCACGTCCGGCAACCGTTCCAGCAGGATCGCGGCGCGGTAGAAAAAACCTTCGCGCAGGTAGCTGGCTGCGATGGGCCGGGGCACCGACAAGCCCTTGCCGAGCAACGCGCGGGTCAGACGGAATTCGGCGAAGCTGCGCGTGCGCGCCGCGCCCTGCCACAGATAGCGGTCGCGGCTGAGACTTGCGGCCAGGCCGCCGCGCTTGTAGTGGCGCAGCAGTGCCTCACCGAAGGGGGCGTCGATGAACCACGCGCCGCCGCGCCCGCCACTGCTCACCGGATGTGAACGCTCACCCCACTGCGCCGACGACATCCACGCCGGTTCGGCTTGCCGGAAGCGCGTGCGGTCGAACAGAATCGCACCGTAACCGCGCCCCTCGCGGAACGGCGTCAGCCCTTCGGTCGCATCGAACCCATCCATCCTCGCGAGTCTAACAACACTTGTCGCCCGACTTGTCACCACGTCCCGCCTCCTGCTGCCTGTTGCGCCTGTCCGCGCTCGGCGACGTGACCCACGTCCTGCCGCTGGTGCACACGCTGCGCCGCGCCTGGCCGGACACGCGCCTGCACTGGATCATCGACAAGGCCGGCCACAGGCTGCTCGACGGCCTGCCCGGCGTGCGGCTCCACGTTTACGACAAGAAAACCGGGCTGGCCGGCATGCGCGCGCTGCGCCGCGAACTGCCGGCCGAAGGCTTCGACGCGCTGCTGCAGATGCAGGTGGCCTTCCGCGCCAACCTGCTGTCGGCGTTCGTGCCGGCGCGGCGGCGCATCGGCTACGACAAGTCGCGCAGCAAGGACCTGCACGGGCTTTTCATCAACGAACGCATCCCCGACCGCCCCGGCATCCACGTGCTCGACGCCATCGGCAGTTTCTGCGAGCCGCTGGGCCTGAAACAGACCGAGGTGGTCTGGCACCTGCCGGTGCCGGATGCGGCTTGCGAATGGGCCGCGCAGCAATGGGAAGACGACGGCGCCCCGGTGCTGATGATTTCGCCCTGCTCCAGCCATGTGCGCCGCAACTGGTACGCCGACCGCTACGCCGCGCTGGCCAACTACGCGGCGGCGAAAGGCTGGCGCATCGTGCTGTGCGGCGGGCGCAGTGAACTGGAACGCCGCACCGCCGACGCGATTCTGGCCGCGTTGAAACACCCGGCGCTGGATCTGGTCGGCAAGGACACGCTGAAACAACTCCCTGCCCTGCTCAAACGCGCCAACCTGCTGGTCACGCCCGACTCCGGGCCCATGCACATCGCCAATGCGATGGGCACGAAGGTGCTGGGCCTGCACGCGGCCAGCAACCCGCACCGCAGCGGCCCGTATTCTGACCTGCGCTATTGCGTGGACAAGTACGATGCCGCCGCGCGCAAATACCTGGGCAAGCCGGCCGACGCGCTCAAATGGGGCGCGAAGGTCGAATTCGACGGGGTGATGGAACTGATCGGCGTCGAGGATGCCATCGCCGCGTTCGAGCGCTACGTCCACGATCATTCGATGTGATGCGCATGCAATCCTGCCCAACCCCTTCGGATGACGCGATCGACGACGACCTGCCACGGCGACTTGGCCGGAATCTGATTTTTTCAGCGAATGGAAGCCAACTTCAAGCGACCGTTATCAGCCAATCAAATCACGCTACTGTAGCGTTCGCGCGGAAACGTCATTGGAGACGATCGAACCAACTCCAACTCTTGGCTTTTCCTTCAGCGTGAATCAGACCAGACTGTTGCCGGTCTTGTAATCCTGGTAGGACTTCTCTTCGACGTAGGTCGAACCCAGCGCCAGATTGATTTCCTTCTTCAGCCGTGCGCGCTCGTCGTTCTCGAAATAGACGCTGCGGGCCAGGCGGATGAATTCGGCGTCGAATGCCTGCGCCTTTTCCTTCAGGCGGATGTCGTCCTCGATCTCCCACAGGCGTTCGTTGACCGCTTTCAGTTCGGCGCGCAATTGCACCACGTCGCCGCCGGCGGCCGGGTGCGCCATCCAGGTCTTCTCCAGCGCCGACAATTCGTTGCGCACGTTGGCCAGCTTGGCCGGGTCGCTCATGCGCTCGGACTTGATCTGCAAGATGGCGATCTTGTCGAGCAGTTCGCCGAAGGAAACGGGGGTGAGGATTTCGGACATGAACTCGGTGCCTGGAAGGGATGCGGCGATTGTAAACCCGGCAAGCCCCCTCCCTCTGCATTTGCTGGAGAGCGTGAAAAAGCCGACTACTCGAAGCTGCCGACCGAATCGTGCGCCAGGTTGTCGAAGCGGGTGTATTCGCCGAAGAACTTCAGCTTGAGGCTGCCGGTCGGGCCGTTGCGCTGCTTGCCGATGATGACTTCGGCCAGGCCCTTGTCCGGCGAATTTTCCTTGTTGTAGTACTCGTCGCGGTAGATGAACACGATCACGTCGGCGTCCTGCTCGATGGCGCCGGATTCGCGCAGGTCGGCCATCACCGGGCGCTTGTCGGTGCGGGTTTCCAGCGAACGGTTGAGTTGCGACAACGCGATCACCGGCACGTTCAATTCCTTGGCCAGCGCCTTCAGCGAGCGCGAGATCTCGGAGATTTCGGTCGCGCGGTTCTCGCTGTTGCCCGGCACCGCCATCAGTTGCAGGTAGTCGATCACGATCAGGCCGAGGTCGTGTTCGCGCTTGAGCCGGCGCGCCTTGCTGCGCAGCACGTCCGGCGACAGCGCCGGGGTGTCGTCGATGAATATCTTCGTTTCCTTGAGCAAACGGATCGCGCTGGTGACGCGGCTCCAGTCCTCGTCCTCCAGTTGGCCGGTGCGCAGGCGGGTGGCGTTGACCCGGCCCACCGACGACATCAGGCGCATCGCCAACTGGCTGGCCGACATTTCCATCGAGAACACCGCCACGGCCTTCTTCGACTTGAACGCGGCGTATTCGGCCATGTTCAGCGCCAGCGTGGTCTTGCCCATCGACGGACGCGCGGCCAGGATCAGCAGGTCGGTCGGTTGCAGGCCGGCGGTCATTTCGTCGAATTCGACATAGCCGGTCGGCAGGCCGGTAATGTTGCCGCCGCTGTTGAAGCGGTCCTGCAACACGTCGAAAGCTTCCTTCAACGCGGTGTTGACCGGGGTGAAGTCGGCGCGCCCGCGCGAGCCGGCCTCGGCGATGGCGAAGACTTTCTGCTCGGCGCTGGCCAGCAACTCGGCGCTGTCGCGGCCGTCGGGCTGGAAGCCATCGTTGACGATGCCGGTGCCGACGTCGATCAACTGCCGCATCACCGCCTTGTCGCGCACGATTTCGGCGTAGGCGGCGATGTTGGCGGCACTGGGCGTGTTGCTCGCCAGTTCGATCAGGTAGGCGCCATCGGCGACCTGTTCGGACAAGCCTTGCGAGTCGAACCATTCGCCCAGGGTGACCGCATCGCAGGGGCGGCTTTTTTCCGTCAATTCGGCGATCGCGCGCCAGATCAGTTGATGGTCGCGGCGGTAGAAATCATTGGCCGTCAGCTTGTCGCCGATGCGGTCGAAGGCCAGCGGGTCGAGCATCAACCCGCCCAGCACCGCCTGTTCGGCCTCGATGCTGTGCGGCGGCACGCGCAGGTGTTCGATGCGGCTGTCGCTGGGGTCGTTGCGGAAGTTGGGGCGGGCGGACATGGATTCGTGCAGCTTGAAGGGAACCGGATTGGGCATGTTAGTGGCCGGGTCGGTGGATGCGCGACGGAACAAGCTGTGGATAAGTGGTGCCACAGATAACCGATCGCCGTCTCACATCCTGCGACGCCGCTTTTGCCGTTGCCGTTGCCGTTGCCGTTGCCGTTGCCGTTGCCGTTGCCGTGGATTTTGCTTTGGCTTTTGACTTCCGGGGCCCCTTGAGGCGCGGCAAGGCCAGCGGGACAAACCCCGAAGGGGCGGCGCACAGGATGTGCGCCGTTTTCTTAGCCGCAGGATGCGGCTTAAGAAAATTCCCGTCGGCCTTGCGAACCCGTCGCGCAGCGGCGGGCGCGCCGACGGGGTGTGCTTTCTTTTGCTTACTTTTCTTTTGCACAAGCAAAGAAAAGTAAGTCGCGCGCCAGCGCGAAACGCTTTTCAACAGACGAACGTCTGGTCAACGCTTTTCAACAGCCACCGGTCAGGTAGATATCTGGCTGCGCGGACGGGTACGAACCTGCGCGACACGCCGTGAATACGTCCATGTAGGCTCCTCGAAAACATCCATGTTTTCGAGGGTCGCGCAGGTTCGTACCCGTCCGCGCGTGATGCGTCCTGGTGTCGTTGAGAAAAGCGCAATCAACCGCCGCCACCACCGGGTTTGCCGTGGATGCCACCCTTCGCCAGCGCCGCCGGATCCAGCAACGGCTTCAACACCTTCTCGTCCAGCCCGGTGACCTCCTTCGCCACCTCCAGCACCGGGCGGCCCTGCTTGTAGGCCTGCTTGGCAATCGCCGCGCCTTTTTCGTAACCGATCACCGGGTTCAGCGCGGTGACCAGGATCGGATTGCGGTCCAGCGCCTGCTTGACCACCTCGTGCCGCACCTTCAGGCCGGCGATGGCGCTGTCGGCCAGCAGACGCGCGACGTTGGACAGCAGCTTGATCGAATCCAGCAGGTTGGCCGCGATCAACGGCAAGGTCACGTTCAACTGGAAATTGCCGGTCTGCCCGGCCACGGTGATCGCGGCGTGATGGCCGATCACCTGCGCGGCGACCATCACCGTCGCCTCGGGAATCACCGGGTTGACCTTGCCCGGCATGATCGAACTGCCCGGTTGCAAGGCCGGCAGTTCGATCTCGCCCAGCCCGGCGAGCGGCCCGGAATTCATCCAGCGCAGGTCGTTGGCGATCTTCATCAGCGCCACCGCCAGCGCGTTGAGCTGGCCGGACAATTCCACCGCGTCGTCCTGCGCGGCCAGGCCTTCGAACTTGTTGGCGGCGCTTTCGAACTTCGTGCCGGTCAGCTTCGACAACTCCGTCGCGACCTTCCTGCCGAAACGCGGATCGGCATTGATGCCGGTGCCGATGGCGGTGCCGCCCAGCGGCAGGCGGCGCAGGCGCTTGAGGCTGTCGCCGATGCGTTGTTCCGCCGAAAGCAATTGCGCCGACCAGGCCGAGAATTCCTGCTCGAAAGTCAACGGCATCGCATCCATCAAATGCGTGCGGCCGGTCTTGACCACCTTGCGCAACGCGCGCCCCTTGCGGTCGATGCTGCGGCGCAGGTGCTTGAGCGCAGGCAGCAGATCCTCGACCGCCGCCAGTTGCGCGGACACGCGGATCGCGGTCGGCACCACATCGTTGGAACTCTGGCCCAGGTTGACGTGGTCGTTGGGGTGGACGGCACCCTTGCCCGCGCGCGACGCCAGCGTGGCGATGACCTCGTTGGCGTTCATGTTCGACGAGGTGCCTGAGCCGGTCTGGTAGATGTCGATCGGGAAATGCGCGTCGTGTTCGCCTTCTGCCACGTCCAGCGCCGACTTGCGCACGCGCGCGGCCACGCCCTTGGGCAGCAGGCCCAGGCCGGCATTGACCTGCGCGGCGGCGGCCTTGACCAGGCCCAGCGCACGGATGAAGCCGCGCGGCATCGGCTGGCCGGAAATCGGGAAATTCTGCACCGCGCGCTGGGTTTGCGCGCCCCACAGGGCATCGGCGGGCACGCGCAGTTCGCCCATGCTGTCGTGTTCGATGCGGAAGGAATCGCTCATGTCACCGTCTCCGTCTCGGGTTGGATGCACGGCTGGCCGACCGGCATGGCCGGTCGCTCGCGGAACTGGCAAGGATACGCCAGCGGCGGCTGGGCTAAAATGGCGGGGTTCGTCCGGCGCTTCTTTTTGCTCGTCATTCCCCTGCCCTCGTCTCCCATGTCCGAATCCGCCCTGCTTGCCCTGTCCCCGCTCGATGGCCGCTACGCCACCAAGGTCGATGCGCTGCGCCCGATCTTTTCCGAATACGGGCTGATCCGCGCCCGCGTCAAGGTCGAGATCGAATGGCTGCTGGCGCTGGCCGCCGAACCGGGCATCGTCGAACTGCCCGACTTTTCCGCCGCCGGCAAGGCCAGGCTGCGCGCGCTGGCCGATGGTTTCGAAGTCGAGCACGCCGCCCGCGTGAAGGAAATCGAACGCACCACCAACCACGACGTGAAGGCGGTCGAATACTTCATCAAGGAACGCCTGAAGGACGACACCGAACTCGGCCCGGCGCTGGAATTCGTCCACTTCGCCTGCACCAGCGAAGACATCAACAACCTGTCCTACGGCCTGATGCTGGAACAGGCGCGCCGCGACGTGCTGCTGCCGGCGCTGCGTGGCATCGCCCTGGCCCTGCGCCGGCTGGCACAGGCGCAGGCCGCGCAGCCGATGCTGTCGCGCACCCACGGCCAGACCGCTTCGCCGACCACCCTGGGCAAGGAAATCGCCAACGTCGTGGCACGGCTGGAACGGCAGATCAAGCAGATTTCCACCGTCGAACTGACCGGCAAGATCAACGGCGCGGTCGGCAATTACAACGCGCACGTGGTGTCGTATCCGGGCGTGGACTGGCCGGCGTTCGCGAAGAAATTCGTCGAAAGCCTCGGCCTGGTGTTCAACCCCTGGACCACCCAGATCGAGCCGCACGACAACGTGGCCGAAATCGGCGACGCCGCGCGCCGCGCCAACACCGTGCTGATCGACCTGGCGCGCGACATCTGGGGCTACGTCTCGCTGGGTTATTTCAAGCAGAAATTGAAGGAAGGCGAAGTCGGCAGTTCGACCATGCCGCACAAGGTCAACCCGATCGACTTCGAGAACGCCGAAGGCAATTTCGGCATCGCCAACGCGCTGTTCGAACACTTCAGCGCCAAGCTGCCGATCAGCCGCTGGCAGCGCGACCTCACCGATTCCACCGTGCTGCGCGCGCTGGGCACCGCCTTCGGCCACAGCCAGGTGGCGCTGGATTCGCTGGCCAAGGGCCTGGGCAAGCTGGAAGTGAATCCGCAACGCCTCGATGCCGACCTCGACGCCGCGTGGGAAGTGCTGGCCGAAGCCGTGCAGACGGTGATGCGCCGCCATGGCCTGCCCAATCCCTACGAGCAGTTGAAGGCGCTGACGCGCGGCCAGGGCATCACCGCAGAATCGATGCGCGCGTTCGTCGAATCGCTGGAACTGCCGGCGGAGGCGAAGCAACGCTTGCTGGAATTGACGCCGGGCACTTACATCGGCCTGGCCGACAAACTCGCGAAGGGCATCTGACCATGCGCGCCGCGTTCGCGCTTCTGGCGCTGCTGGCCATTGCTTCCGGCACGCATGCAGCCGATGCGGTGCCGGCCTGCCCCGCCAGCACCGACGCGATGGACGGCTGGAACACGCGCGCGCCGCCGCGCAAGATCTTCGGCAACACCTATTACGTCGGCACCTGCGGCATCAGCGCAATCCTCGTCACCGGCAAGCGCGGCCACGTATTGATTGATGGCGCCACCGAACCGGCCGGCCCGCTGATCGCGGCCAACATCGAAGCGCTGGGCTTCAAGCTGAAGGACGTGAAGTTCATCGTCAATTCGCACGAGCATTTCGACCATGCTGCCGGCATCGCCCATTTGCAGCGCGCCACCGGCGCGACCGTGCTGGCGCGAGAACCGGCGCTGGCCATGCTGCGCAGCGGCCACAGCGACCGCCACGACCCGCAATTCCTCGAACTGCCGCCCTCCCCGCCCGTTGCCAACGTCAAGCCGCTCGCCGGTGGGCAAACCGTGCGCGTCGGCCAGCTGGCCCTGACCGCACACGCCACGCCCGGCCACGCGCCCGGCGGCACCTCGTGGACGTGGCGAAGCTGCGAAGGCACGCGCTGCCTCGACTTCGCCTATGCCGACAGCGTGAGCGCCATTTCCGACAAGCAATACCGCTACACCGACCACCCGGATTACGTCGTCGCCTTCCGCAAGGGGTTGGACACGATGGCCAGCCTGCCCTGCGATGTCTTGCTTGCGCCGCACCCGCTGGGCAGCAACCTGTTCGCACGCATGGAAGGCACAGCGCCCCTGACCGAAGCTGGCGCGTGCAAACGCTACGCCGAAACCGGGCGAAACAACCTGCGAAATCGCCTGCAAGCCGAGCAAGACGGGAAAGCCCCATGATCGAAATCGACGCCGCCAAAACCGGGCACTTCCCGCTGGGCATGCCGCCGGCGAAATTCCTGCGCGACTACTGGCAGAAGAAACCGCTGCTGATCCGCGACGCCTTCCCCGGCTTCGAGACGCCGGTGCAGCCGGAAGACCTGGCCGGCCTGGCCTGCGAGGACGGCGTGCTGGCGCGAATCATCAGCCACGACGCCGCCACGGACCAATGGACGCTGCGCACCGGCCCGTTCGCCGAGGAAGACTTCCCCGGCATGCCCGACCACGACTGGACCTTGCTGGTGCAGGACGTGGACAAGTGGGACATGGATGTCGCCGCGCTGCTGGAACATTTCAGGTTCCTGCCGCGCTGGCGCATCGACGACATCATGATTTCCTTCGCTGCCACGAATGGTTCGGTCGGCGCGCACGTTGACCAGTACGACGTGTTCCTGCTGCAGACGCAGGGCCAGCGCCGCTGGCTGATCGACGCCGGCGAGTCCCTCAATGGAAAGCAGCCGCCGCTGGAATTCCGCGACGACACCGACATCAAGCTGCTGCGCGAATTCAGCGCCAGCCACGACTGGGTGCTGAATCCCGGCGACATGCTGTACCTGCCGCCGAACGTGCCGCACCACGGCATCGCGGTGAATCCGTGCCTGACCTTCAGCGTGGGCATGCGCGCGCCCTCGTCCGCGGAACTGATCTCCGACTGGCTGGACACACTGGTGGCCGATGCCGACGAAAGCATCCGCTACCACGACGAAGACCTGTCCGTGCCGAAAGACCCGACCGAGATCGACCTTGACGCGATGCGCCGCGTGGTCGAAGCGCTGAACGCGCTGCGCATGAACGATGCCGACAAGCTGGGCGACTGGTTCGGCCGCTTCATCACCACCTACCGCGCCGCCGGCGACATCGTGCCCGGCGGCGAGACGCGTTCGCGCATCGAAGCCGAATGGGACCTGCGCAACGGCGCGGTGCTGCAACGGCACCCGTTCGCGCGCCCGGCCTGGCGGCGGCGCCAGCAAGGCGCAAGCCTGTATTGCAGCGGTCTGGACTTCGTCCTGCCGATCAAGGATGCCAGCCGCCTGGCGGCCGCAGCCACGGTCGATGCCGCGCTGTACAACAGCCTGTCGCAAGCCGGCCGCGACGCCGTGTTCGCCCTGTTCCAGCAGGGCCACTACCAGTTGCTGTGCGAAGACGGCTGACCCCGCCTCGGTTCTGATCCCTGCTTTCGCCGTAATCGTCGTGGGGCGGGTCAAGACGTAAGCTTCCCCTGATCCCGGACACCCGGCAAGTAGAACTTTCTGGCATCTTTCCAGCCAGGAGGTTTCATGAAGAAGTCGAAGTTCAGCGAGGCGCAGATCGTCTCGATCCTCAAGCAGGGTGATGCCGGTTTGCCGGTGAAGGATCTGTGCCGTCAGGCAGGCATCAGCACGGCGACGTACTACCTGTGGAAG
>JASGDT010000037.1:0-3062 GCA_047607085.1 Pseudoxanthomonas sp.
CACCTCGGGCTTGTGCACGCGCGCGGAGTCGCGGCGCGCGGCCAGGCGCGCGCGCGCGTCGGCCAGCGCCGCGTCGGCCTGCGGCTTGCCGTCCAGCGCATCGGCCAGCACGCGCAGTTCGCCGATCTTCTGCTTCGCGAAAGCCAGCCACGACTTCAGGTCGGCCGGCAGCGCCTTCTCGTGGTCCAGGTCGACCGGCACGTGCAGCAGCGAGCACGACGGCGCCAGCCAGACGTCGTGCGCGCCGCGCTGCTTCTGCGCGTAGCGCGCCAGCAGCAGCGCGTCGTCCGGATTGGTGCGCCAGATATTGCGGCCATCGACCAGGCCCAGCGACAGCGCGCGTCCGGGCGGCAGCGCGCGCAGAACTTCGTCCAGTTGCTGCTTGCCGCGCACCAGATCGATGTGCAGGCCCTCGACCGGCAGCGACGCCGCCAGCGCCAGGTTGTCGCCCAGCGCGCCGAAGTAGGTCGCCAGCAGCAGCTTCGGCCGCGGCGCGTTGGCGAGGAAGGCGTAGGCGCGTGCGAACGCGTCGCGGCTGGCCGCGTCGAGGTCGAGCGCCAGCGCCGGTTCGTCGATCTGCACCCACGCCGCGCCGGCGTCGCGCAGCTTGCCCAGCAGTTGCGCATACGCCGGCAGCAGGGCGTCCAGCAGCGCCAGGGCGTCGCTGCCGTCGGTGGTCTTGGACAGCTTCAGGAAACTGACCGGCCCCAGCAGCACCGGGCGCGCGTCGAAGCCGGCGGCCCTGGCTTCCGCGAATTCGGCCAGCGGCTTGTCGCCGCGCAGCGCGAACGCCTGCCCGCCCTGCAGTTCCGGCACCAAGTAGTGGTAGTTGGTGTCGAACCACTTGGTCATTTCCAGCGCGTGCAGGTCGATGCCGTCGCGCTGGTGGCCGCGCGCCAGCGCGAAGTAGCCGGCCAGCGGATCGGCGTCGGCCAGCGCGCGGTAGCGCTGCGGGATCGCGTCGAACAGGAAGGCGGTGTCCAGCACGTGGTCGTACAGCGAGAAGTCGTTGCACGGCACCACGTCCGCGCCGGCGTCGCGTTGCAGCCGCCAGTGGCGCAGGCGCAGTTCGCGGGCGGTGGCTTGCAATGCGGCGGCGCCGGTTTCGCCGCGCCAGTACGCTTCCAGCGCCTGCTTCAGTTCGCGCTTCGCGCCGATGCGCGGAAAACCCGGGGTTGTCACGGTGGTCACGGTCATGTCCTCGATGAAGTGGATTCACCGGAACCGACGCGGGGAAAACGGCGTACGCGGACACGCGGCGCCACGCGCCACGCATCGGCCAGCCGCTTCTGTCCACGGAAGCTCCGGTCAGGCGGTGCGTTGAAATGACGCGCCGGCCAAGGCAGGTCTTCGGGCTCGTGGACGTATTGCCTGCGCCTGGGCCGTCGCTTCCCGGAATTCCCGCTCGAAAGCGGTGCGCTCCAGTGCATTTGACGGCTTCGTTTCCACCTACCGCTGCGGGACAGCGCCGGCATTGGACCGGCTTCCCTTTTAATTCCATCGCTCAATCAAGATAAAGCGATGAAAACCTTTGGCGGGGCGGATTGTGCGGGTTGGGGCGGGGCGGGTCAAGCCGATTGGTTGCCGTCCGCCACTATGGCCCCGGCGCGCGCCGCGCCAACGTCACCGACCGCGACGATCCGTTGCCGGCGTGGGACGGCCGCCGCCGCGCTTCACGATTCCGCTTGCGGATGGCGCTTTCGCCATTGCGCCAGGCGCTCGCGGTACTGCGCCATTTCCTCCGCGTACAGGTCGTACACGCAGATCGGGCAGCCGCTCTCGCAGCAATCGCTGGGCAACGGCTTTTCCGGTTCGCGCGGAGGCGGATCGTCGGCGATGGGCGCAACGGGGTCGGGCAAGGTGCTTCACCGGGCGGGAGGCGTCCATTGTAGGAACCGCGCGCCGGCCCGGATCAATCGTCCCCGCGCAGGAAATCGACGAACGCGCGCAGCTTCGGCGGCAGGTGTTCGCGCGCCGGATAGTAGACGTAGAAGCCGTCGAACGGCGGCGTGTAGTCCTGCAGCAGGCGCACCAGCCGGCCGGCGGCGATGTCGTCCTCGACCTCGACCAGCAACGGCTGCGCCAGGCCCAGGCCGTCCAGCGCCGCCTGCCGCGCCAGCCCGCCGTTGGTGACGATCAGGCGTCCTTCCACCTGCACCTCGATGTCGCGTCCGTCCTGGGTGAACTCCCAGGGATGGATGCGGCCGGAGCCCATGCGCCGGAAGCGCACGCACTCCAGCCCGGTCAGATCCTGCGGAGTGCGCGGGGGCGGGTGGCGCGCCAGCCAGTCCGGCGAAGCGACCACGGCCAGTTCCTGCGGCGCGCCGACCGGCAGCGCCACCATGTCCCGGGACAGGCATTCGCCCAGGCGGATGCCGGCGTCGAAACCGCCGGCGACCAGGTCGGCCAGCGCATCGTCCGCATACAGTTCCAGCGTCACCCGCGGATAGCGCGCCTGGAACGCGGCCAGCCGCGGCATCAGCAGGCGCAGCGCGGTCACCTGGGCAAGGTTGATGCGCAGGTGGCCGGCGGGCAGGCCGCGCGCCGAATCCAGGTCGTCGAAGGCGTCCTCGATCTGCGCCAGTCCCGGCAGCGCCCGTTCCAGGAAACGCGCGCCGTGCTCGGTCAACGCCACCCGCCGGGTGGTGCGGTTGAGCAGGCGCACGCCCAGTTGCCGCTCCAGCACGCGCACCGTCTGCGACAGCGCCGACGGCGACACGTCCAGTTCGGCGGCGGCGCGGGTGAAGCTGCCGTGGTGGGCGACGCGGGCGAAGGCCGCGACGGCGGGCAGGGAACGGGCGGACATTTTTCAGTTTTTCTTCAAGCAGGATGCTGATTCTGCGGGTTTATCCGCGCAATCGCCAGTTCCAGAATGGCCGCACTCCCCCACGAGGACGCCGCGATGCAACTCACCGACTACCGCCTGCTTGGCCGCTCCGGCCTGCGCGTCAGCCCGCTGTGCCTGGGCACCATGACCTTCGGCCAGGACTGGGGCTGGGGCGCCGACGAGGCCGACGCCCGCCGCCAGTTCGACCTGTACGTCGATGCCGGCGGCAACTTCG
>JASGDT010000038.1:0-82161 GCA_047607085.1 Pseudoxanthomonas sp.
TCACCCTGCTTGAGGATCGAGACGATCTGCGCCTCGCTGAACTTCGACTTCTTCATGAAACCTCCTGGCTGGAAAGATGCCAGAAAGTTCTACTTGCCGGGTGTCCGGGATCAGGGGAAGCTTACGCAGCCAGCGTGCCATGTCGGCATAGAACCCCTCTCGCTCCCTGTGCAGATGCCGGTTGCTGAGCAATCGATCCAGTGCCTTGATTGGCGCTTTGACGCGTTGCGCACCGGGCCAGGCGCGTGCGATGTCGGTCAGTGTCAAGCGTCGGCAGGCCGTCAGCCCCTCAATCGCATGCAGCAGTGCCGATTCGCGCAGGGCGTGCAGTTGGGTCAGTGATTCGGACAAGCACTTCTGCAATACGCCGCTGGCGCGCATGGTCGTCAGTCCTTCTTCGGTTTAGTCGCCTCGAAGACTGCGCCATGCGCGCACTTGTTTCCAGTCAGACCATGGGTAACCAGCTGATTTCACAATGAAAAACGTGGGGATACATCAGGCTCAGAGGTGGCCTTATAAAGTACCTGCTAACACATTTAATAGTCTGAGGGGTGCGCTACACTGAGCGATCATTCCTATATTCGTCTCTTAGGAGACGCTTGAGCAGTTTGCCAGTAGGTTCACGTGGCAGTTGATCGCGGAAGTCGACGACCCGCGGGCACTTGATGTGCGAGAGTTGGCTTCGGCAGTAGGCGATCAATTCTTCGGCGAGGGCGCCGTCCGGGGCGTGACCGGGCTTCAATTGAACGACAGCGCGAACCTCTTCGCCCAAATCGGCGTGTGGTGTACCGATGACTGCGGCATCGAGCACTTTGGGATGGGAGATGAGTATGTTTTCCGCCTCCTGCGGATACACGTTGACACCGCCCGAAATGATCATGTGGCTGACGCGGTCGGTCAGGTAAAGGAACCCTTCTTCGTCGGTATGGCCAATATCGCCGACCGTCGCCCATCCGTCTTCGGTATACGCCTGTTTCGTCTTCTCCGGGTCCTTGTGGTACGAGAAAGGCGGCGCACCCGTGAAGTAGACCAATCCGTCCTGGCCCGGCGGAACCTCATTGCCTTGCTCGTCGACGATGCGGAAGCGGCCCCAGGCGGCGCGCCCCACCGTGCCGGGGTGGGCAAGCCAATCTTGGCTGCTGGTGAAGGTCATGCCTATGCCTTCGGTGCAGGAGTAGAACTCGGACAGGATCGGTCCCCACCAATTGATCATCGATTGCTTCACGGGCACCGGACAAGGAGCTGCGGCGTGCACCACGACGCGCTGGCTTGCAGTGTCGTAACGCTCGCGGACTTCCGGCGGAAGCGCCAGCAGACGGCTGAACATGGTCGGCACCCACAGGGAGTGGGTGACGCGATAGCGTTCGATCGCGCGAAGAACGGCCTCGGCGTCGAAGCGCTCCATCAGCACGGCGGTGCCGCCGACAGCCTGCATCGCCTCGACCCACTTGAGGGGAGCCGCGTGATAGAAGGGTGCGGGACACAAAAAGATGCTGTCGGGAGTAACCCCGAAGACGCCCTTCAGGAAGGCGCCGATGACGGACGTGCTGCCTAGAGGCTTGCCGGAAAGCGCTGGCTTGACGCCCTTGGGTCGACCGGTGGTGCCGGACGAGTAGAGCATCGCATTGCCTTCCAGTGCATCCGGAGGAGGAGTGCCTGGAAGGTCGTTGATAAGTTCATCGAGATGCCGCGCGTTGGCGACGGGGGAGCCGATCGTAAAAATATACGGCTTCTGCGTCAGGTCGCGGAGTACATCGAGCAGGGCAGGTGCAGTCTTGTCGGTGAGAATGACGGCCTTTGCGTCGCAGTCGTCGACTATGTAGGCAGTCTCCTGTACGGTGAGACGGGTACTGATGAAGGTGTAATAAAGGCCAGCATAGTGAGCGCCCCACTGCAGGGCAGAGGCTTCGAGCCGATTCTCGACGACCAAGGCGATGTGATCGCCCGGATTCAGGCCCAAACCCTGCAGGCCGCGCGCCATGCGGCTCGCAAAGGAGTGCAGCTGGGCGTAGCTCAGCCTTTCACCGCTCTCGGCCAGGATGATGGAGGGCTTGTCGGGGAACTGGCCAAGGTAGCCGCCCGGATAAAGCGAAGGGGGGGAGTCTGTCATGCGCGAATTCTCTCGTTTGCGTAATCGTTCTCGGGATTCGACGTCAACCTGCATCGTGGTTCAGGAGTGGCGGATCAGCCAGTCCACTGCACGACGTTTCCATGCCGTGGCTGGCGGGAAGAAGGCCTTGGCGACCAGCACGCGGCTGCGCAGCACCGCGCGCTCATGGGAGAAGGCCCGGAAACCGTACTCGCCGTGGTAGTTGCCGATACCGGAGTTGTTGACGCCTCCGAAGGGGAGGTTGTGATGCAGGAATTGCATCATCACGTGGTTGATGCAGGTTCCGCCCGCACTGGTATGGGTCAACAGAGCGTCGATGTTCGCTTGATTATTGCTCCAGACATACATCGCCAGCGGCTTTGGCGAGGCATTGATCTGTTCGATCACTGCATCAACTCGCTCGAATGGAAGTATTGGAAGCAGGGGGCCGAAGATCTCCTCGTGCATGATTCGCGCATCGGAAGGTATCCCGGTCAGTAAGGTCGGGGAGACAAAACGGTTGGTCTCGTCGCTTTCGCCACCATGCAACAGGCGTGCACCCCGTTGCCGGGCATCTTCCATCAGGCCGATGACGCGGCGTACATGACGGTGGTTGACGATGCCGGTCAGCGGCGCGGAACGCAAAGCATCGCCTTCGCCATAGGCATTGACGATGGCACGACGTAGCAGTTCGACGAACCTGTCCTGCACCGACGCATGCACGTAAACATGGTCTGGGGCGATGCAGGTCTGCCCGCTGTTGGCGAACTTGCCCCAGGCGATCGTTTTCGCCGCTTGTTCCAGGTTGGCGCTGGCGTCGACGATTGTCGGAGACTTTCCCCCGAGTTCCAGCGTCACGCTTGCGAGATGCCTGGCGGCCGCGGCCATGACTTGCTTGCCGATGGTCGGAGAGCCAGTAAAGAAAATATGATCGAAAGGTAGGTCGAGCAGGTCGATCGCAACTTCAGGGCCGCCCTCGAAAACGGCAACCTCGTCCTCGGCAAAGGCTGAGCGCAGCAGCTTCTTCAGCACCGCGGACAGGTTCGGCGCCATTTCCGACGTCTTGACCATGATTGCGTTGCCGGCAGCCAGTGCCGGAACCAGTGGTCCCAGCGTCAACGTAACCGGGTAGTTCCATGGGGCAATGATCAAGCAGCGCCCGCGCGGCTCGTAGTGGATATGGCTGGACGTGCCAAGAGTCATCGCAGTTGGACGAACCTTGCGTGGTTTCATCCATCGCTTCAGGTGTTTGCGCGCATCGGCGATTTCCAGTATTACAGGAAGGATTTCCGACATCTCCACTTCCGCTTCTGGCTTGCGGAAGTCCGCGGCGCCTGCTGCGACAATCTCGTGACGATGGGCAAGCACGGCACGGCGAAGTTGCTCCAGCTTTGCCAAGCGCTCCCGGTACGTGGAACTGCGCAGTCGCAGCGCCGTCCCGCCTTGGGCATCAAAAATGCGCTGCAGCGATGGCCGGTCGACCTGCGCGTTGTCGTCATGCGCCTGCAATGGCAACGGGACGGAGTTCATTCGTAAGGGGTAATCGGTTCTGCTGGGGATTCGATGCTTGCGATGGATGCCGTACTGCGACAAGCGTCGTGGTGCGCCCACTGGGTGACAGGCCTCATTTAAGGGAGACGCGCGTCTATATGTCCTCGTCGGAAAGGACGATGACGCGTCGAGGTCGGAACGCCATCTTGGCACAGGAAGGTAATACCGAAGCTAGCCGTAATCGAATTTCCTCCCCTCCCACCGTCGAACCCATAAGTCAGAACCGATCGTGTCCGAAGCCTACATCGTTGCAACTGCCCGTACCGCCGGAGGTCGCCGCAATGGTCGGCTTTCCGGCACGCATCCAGCCGATCTCGCTGGCCGCATCGTCGATGCTCTGATTGAGCGGAGCGGCGTGGATCCTGCCGCGATCGAGGATGTGATCCTGGGTTGCGTCAGCCAGATCGGCGAGCAGACCAGCAATATCGCCCGTAGTGCCGTTTTGTCATCGAGGCTCCCCGAAACAGTACCGGGGACCACCGTCGATCGGCAATGCGGCTCTTCCCAGCAGGCGCTCCATTTCGCGGCGCAGGCGGTGTTGTCGGGTACTCAGGATATCGTCATAGCCGGTGGCGTCGAGAGCATGTCGCGCCAACCCATCTTCAGCCCGAGCAGTGTGGCGACGAAGGCGGGAATGGGGTTCTACAAGGGGCCAGCGATGGATCGCCGCTATCCGGGCGTCGAATTCAACCAGTTCAACAGCGCCGAAACCATCGCTCGGAAATACGGCATCGACAAGGAGGCGTTGGATCGCTTCGCCTTGCGCAGCCACCAGCGCGCCGCCGAGGCGGCGAATGCGGGCGCTTTCGCCGACGAGATCGTGCCGTTGGACGTGCAATTGCCGGATGGCTCGACGGCGACCCATTCTGTGGACGAGGGCATCCGCTTCGACGCAAGCCTGGAAGGCATTGCCGGGGTGAAGCTGATCCAGGAAGGCGGGCGCATCACTGCGGCGTCCTCCAGTCAGATCTGCGACGGTGCGTCCGGTGTCCTCGTGGTCAATGAAAGAGGACTGAAGATTCTGGGCGTCGAGCCGTTGGCGCGCGTGCACCACTTGACGGTTCGAGGAGATGACCCGGTCAATCTGCTCGAGGCGCCATTGCCGGCGGCCAAGTACGCCCTGGCCAAGGCGGGAATGTCGATCGACGACATCGACCTGTACGAAGTAAACGAAGCCTTTGCCTCGGTTCCACTCGCTTGGCTGCAGGCGCTGGATGCCGATCCCGAAAGGCTCAACGTCCATGGGGGCGCAATCGCGCTGGGACATCCGCTCGGGGCATCCGGAACTCGCCTGATGATCACGCTGATCCATGCGTTGCGCCGGCAAGGGAAGCGCTGGGGTCTGCAGGCAATGTGCGAAGGCGGCGGTTTGGCAAATATAACTGTGATCGAGAGGCTTTGAAGGAAGCATCGTGGGAAGGCGCCCTTACAGGGCGTTTTTCCGCAATGAAAGGTTTACACCGTAAAGAAATGGAAGTTCCCGCGAATTGAAGAGCAGGAAATGCCAAGAGCGTCACTCAACGAAGACGAACTTGATGCGATGCGGCAGCGCATTGCCGAGGCGGCGCTAGACATCTATCGCCGCAATGGCCTGGCCGCGGTTAGCTTCAGGCAGTTGGCGGACAACCTTGGGTGTAGCCACATGCAGCCCTATCGTTGCTTCGCGAACAAGGAAGCGCTGCTGGTCCATCTGCGGATCGAGGGGTTTTCGCGCATGGAGGAATTCATGCGATCGCATGCAGGGCCGGCTGAATCGCCGCACGCCTGGTTGCGGGGATTGGTAGAGGGGTATATCGGATTCGCACGCCAACACGGCGATGAATACCTGCTGTTGTTCTCCACCGAGCAGCCGTCCCCGGCGGAGTTCCCGGAACTTTTGGCTGCTCGGCGGCGCGTCTTCGATATGGCCGTGGATGCAATCCAGCAATGCGTGGATGCAGGAGATATGGCTGGGGAGCCGTGTCTTTTGGCACATCGGGTCTGGATCGGGTTGCACGGGTTGATGACTTTGCATGCAGCCAATCAACTCATCCATGGTTTCGATATTTCCGATTTGATAGGTCCAGTGATGAGCGGCATGTTCGGGCACGGACGGGATGCCATGAATGTCGCTGTGACGCTGTCGAAGGATGGGGCAACTCGTCTCCCAGCACGGCAGGGTGCAGGGATGTCGCCACGAGCTGAAACGAGAGTCCGTGTCAAGCACGGCGGGAGGGCAATGTGAGCAAGAATGTAATCGATACGGCGAAGCTGGAGCCACATCGCAGGCTGGAACTGCAGCGACTTACCAGTACACCCAGGTTCGCGTGGCCGACGCTAGGTTTGTGCATGCTGTTGGTCCTGACCGTCATCGCGTCCGATACCCTGACGGTGCTCAGGCACATTCCACTTTGGGTTGGCATGTTGCTGAACGCCGTAATCGGCTACGTGGCCTTCAGCGTCGTCCACGATTCGGTGCACCGCGCCGTGTCGACGAACGTCAAGTTCAACGACATCGTGTGCTCCATAGGCCTGAATCTCGTAGCCCCGTACACCACCATCAAGCTGTTCAGGTGGGGGCATATCCTGCACCATCGATTCGCTTCCGGACCTCGCGATCCGGACATCGTTCTGCATGGGCCGTGGTGGTCGCTGCCGTTTCGGTGGATCTCGATTGATGCGATCTACCTCGTGCACGCCTTGCGATCGGAGGACAAGGTGGCGCGCAATGCGTTGAAGGAAGCCTGGCCGAAAGTTGCGCTGGTGCTGCTGGTCATTGCGACTCTGGTGGTCGCCGGTTACGGGAAGGAGGTGTTGCTGCTCTGGCTCCTGCCATCGCGACTGATCTTCCTCAGCCTCGGATTCACCTTCTTCTGGCTTCCGCACGTTCCGCACGACACGACGCAAGAGGAGAACTTCACCCGAGCCACCACCATGCGGCTCGGGTACGAATGGCTGTTCAATCCGCTGTTGCAGTACCAGAACGCACACCTGATCCATCACATTTTCCCGATGACACCGTTCTACAACAACATGAAAGTGTGGAATCTCATTGAGCCGGAGTTGCGCCACAAGGATCTGGCGATCCAGCATGGTTTTGCGATTCGGCCGACGATCTGTCCGGGTGATTCGGCCGATACCTGATCGGCATCCGACTTCCAGCCAACGCCAGACGAGGAACTGTCGCCATGCGTCGTTACCGCTGTCGCTATTGTTCGCATATCTACGATGAGTCGCTTGGAGACCACGACAGCGGCATCGCTCCGGGGACCCGATGGGAGGACGTTTCAGACGACTGGAGTTGTCCCGAGTGCGGTGCGGCAAAAGACGACTACGACCTGATCGAGGATTGAAATCCCGAAGCCCCGCTCCCCTGGGTTCCGAGTGGACCTCGGCGGCGGAAAATCGGCGGCTGGACGGTGCCCGGCTGCCGTCTAGTTCGGAAGTGCGGGACGCGTCATGTGCGCTCGTCGCTTCCGACGATGGCACAGGAAAGGCCGAGGGATAGCCTCACGCCGGTCATACGCCTTGGAAGACATGGAGCGTCCACGTCGCTGATGCGTTGTCCTACCGGGCGCACACCGCCGAGGAATCCAGATGACAGACGCATTCATATACGACCATGTGCGCACGCCACGCGGGAAGGGCCGACAGGATGGGGCGTTGCACGAAATCACCCCCATCCAACTCGCAACGCAAACGCTGACCGCATTGCGTGACCGCAACCAATTGGATACCTCGCACGTCGAGGACGTGATCCTTGGTTGCGTGATGCCGATCGGCGAACAGGGCGCGGACATTGCGCGCCTAGCCGCGATCAATGCCGGTTACGCGCAGCAGGTTCCCGGGGTTCAACTCAACCGCTTCTGCGCGTCGGGCCTGGAAGCGGTGAACCTGGCCGCGGCACAGGTTCGTGCCGGGGCGGTGCAGGCCATCGTTGCCGGCGGCGTTGAATCGATGTCGCGCGTGCCCATCGTGCTTGGCAACGAGGGGCCGTGGACGTCCGACCCCCAGGTGACTTGGCGGGCCTACTACGCACCGCAGGGCATTGGCGCGGACTTGATCGCCACGCTGGACGGCTATTCGCGAACCGACGTCGATGCGTTCGCCGCGCAAAGCCAGCAGCGCGCGGCGAAAGCGTGGGACGAAGGTCGATTCACGCGTTCGGTGATCGAAGTGAAGGATGTCATCGGCGGGACCGTCCTCGCGCGCGACGAACACTTACGACCGGGCACAACCGTAGAGACCTTGGCGGCGCTGAAGCCAGCGTTCGTCGCACTCGGCGAACAAGCCGGCTTCGACGGTGTGGCGATCCAACGCTATCCGACCGTCGAACGCATTGAGCACGTGCATACCGGCGGCAACTCCAGCGGCATCGTCGATGGCGCAGCCGCGGTGCTCATCGGCAGCAAGGCTTTCGGCGATGCGGCAGGTCTCAAGCCGCGCGCACGGATTCGTGCCTTCGCTTCTGTCGGCAGCGAACCGACCATCATGTTGACCGGCCCGGCGGCGGCATCGAGGAAAGCGCTGTCTCTGGCGGGCCTGGCGCCGTCGGACGTCGACTTGTGGGAGATCAACGAAGCCTTCGCCTCGGTGGTGCTGCGCTTCCAGCGCGACCTTGATCTGGATCTTTCCATTGTCAACGTCAATGGCGGCGCGATCGCGCTTGGCCATCCCCTCGGCGCAACCGGTGCGATGTTGCTGGGCACGGTGCTGGACGAACTCGAACGGCGCGACCTGAACATCGCGCTGATCACCTTGTGCGCGGCGGCGGGCATGGCCACGGCGACGATCATCGAACGGACATGAAGCAATGAGCGAACAGCAGAACACCATCGATGTCTCGGTCGATGCGGACGGAATCGCGACGCTGACCATCGACCTGCCCGGCAAGCCACTGAACGTGATCACGCCGGAACTCCAGCGCGATCTCGCCACCGCGGTGGAAAAAGTCGCCAATGATGCCGACATCAAGGGCGCGATCCTGATTTCCGGCAAGCCAGGCGCATTCATCGCCGGCGCGGACATCAAGGACCTGGTGCTGGCGTTCGATGCCGGCGTCAGCGCAGCGCAAGGTGCAGAATTGAGCCAATCCCTGAGCCGCGTGCTGCGCCGCCTGGAAACCAGCGGCAAGCCTTTCGTTGCGGCAATCAACGGTCTGGCGCTTGGCGGCGGTTTCGAGATCGCGCTGGCTTGCCACCATCGCGTCATCGCCGACAACGCGGCGGTAGGCCTGCCGGAATCGGGCATCGGCCTGTTGCCCGGTGGCGGTGGCACGCAACGACTGCCGCGCCTGGTCGGCATCGAGAAGGCCGGACCGCTGTTGTTGACCGGCCGCCAGCTCAAGGCCGACGAAGCCGTGAAGCTCGGCGTGGTCGATGAAGCCGTCGCGCCCGACACGGTGCTGGTGGCCGCGCGGGCATGGTTGCTCGAATCGCCGTCGTCCACTCAGCCGTGGGACGTGAAGGGCTATCAGGTGCCCGGCGGCGCCGGTCCGCTCGCGCCGCATGCGCAGCGTACCTTCACTGCCGGCACCGCTGTGACTGCGCGCGACACGCAGCGCAACCTGCCTGCCGCGTTGGCGATCCTGTCCTGCCTGTACGAAGGCACGCAGGTTCCCATCGACACCGGATTGAAGATCGAATCCAAATACTTCGGACAACTGTTGGCCGATCCGGTGGCGCGCAACATGATGCGCACACTGTTCATCAACAAGGGCGCGGCGGACAAGTTGGTGCGGCGTCCGCCTGGCATGCCGGCGTCGAAGGCAAAAAAGATCGGCGTGATCGGTGCGGGCATGATGGGCGCGGGCATCGCCTATGTGGCGGCAACGGCGGGCATCGAAGTCGTGCTGCTCGACAGCACTCAGGAAAAGGCCGAGCACGGAAAGCAGTATTCGGTCGATCTTCTGGAGAAGGCCATTGCGCGTGGCCGCAACACGCGCGAGAAGGCCGATGCCTTGCTGGCGCGGATTTGTCCGACCAGCGAGTACGCAGACCTGGCCGGCGTGGGCCTAGTCGTCGAAGCGGTGTTCGAGAACCGCGAAGTGAAGGCCGACGTGACCCGGCGCGCTGCGGCCGTCATCGGCGATAACGTGGTTTTCGCCAGCAACACGTCGACCTTGCCGATCACCAGCCTAGCTGAAACCTTCGTGCGCCCGGAGGATTTCATCGGCCTGCACTTCTTCTCTCCGGTGGACAGGATGCCGCTGGTCGAAGTGATACTCGGCAAGAACACCGGAGAGGCGACGCTAGCGCGTGCGCTGGACTTCGTCGCGCAGCTGCGCAAGACCCCGATCCTAGTCAACGACGGCCCCGGTTTCTTCACCAGCCGCGTGTTCGCCACGTATTTCCAGGAAGGCATCCTGATGCTGGAAGAAGGCGTCGCCCCGGCGCTGATCGAGAACGCGGCGAAGCTTGCCGGTTTCCCGATCGGCCCGCTCGCGGTGAGCGATGAAGTGACCCTGGAACTGCAGCTCAAGATCATCGAGCAGAGCCTCGCGGACGGGCAGGCGGAGACGCCGAACCTGTCGCGCGTTCTGGCGGTGCTACGGCATTTGGTGGGCGACTTGAAGCGCGTCGGCCGGCGTGGCGGCGGCGGTTTCTACGACTATCCGGCGGATGCGCCAAAACGCTTATGGACAGGCCTGGCGCAGGAGTACGCGTTGCAGCCGCAACAGCCCGATGTGCAGGAAGTGAAGCAGCGCCTGCTCTGCATCCAGGCGATCGAAGCGGCGCGCGCGGTGGAACAGGGCATCGTCGTGCACGCGGCGGACGCTGATCTGGGTTCGATCCTCGGCATCGGCTTCCCGGTGTGGACTGGTGGCGTTTTGTCCTTCATCGACACCATTGGCCTGCCGGCCTTCGTCGCCGAGAGCGAACGTCTGGCACAGGCGCATGGCCCGCGCTTCGCGCCGTCGGAATGGCTGCGGGCCAAGGCGGCGCGCGGCGAATTCTTCCATCCGCCATTGGCAAGCGCTGCCTGAAATGGCGACCCAGCACCGGGATTCATCAATGAGCGCCGCCGCATTCACCGCTGGCCGTACCGTCAGCCTGATCCAACTGGCGGGTGGCCTGGTCGAGTTTCGCCTCGATCGCCAAGGCGATCCGGTCAACAAGCTCGACGCGGAAACCGTTGCCGAAATCGACGCGGCGAGCGCATGGCTGTGTTCCGCCAGTGGCGTGCGCGGCGTGCTGCTGGGCAGCGCCAAACCCGGCTTCCTCGCCGGCGCCGACATCGGCATATTCGTAGAACTGTTTGCTCAACCGGAAGCGACCATCGTCGAATTTATCGCCGGCGTGCGCGATGCATTGACCCGCGTGGCGGACTTGCCGGTGCCGGTGGTCGCGGCGGTGAATGGTTTCGCACTCGGCGGCGGACTGGAATTGGCGCTGGCCGCCGATTACCGCGTGCTTGCCGGCGATGGACAGATCGGTCTGCCGGAAACCGGGCTGGGTCTTCTCCCTGGTGCAGGAGGCACGGTTCGCCTGCCGCGTCTGGCCGGCGACGCAACGGCGCTAGACTGGATCGTCGCTGGGCGCCCGCACAAATCGGCCGACGCGCTGGCTGCCGGCGTGGTCGATGCGGTGGCCGAGCCTGCGGCTTTGCGCGATGTTGCGCTGGACTGGCTGCAGCGTGCGGCCGCCGGCGAACTGGACTGGCGCGCGCGCCGGGAGAAGTCATTTGCACCGTGGGCGCCGGATGTGGACGTGTTCGCCGCCGCGCGCACGCAGGCGCGGAAAACCGCGGTGCACTATCCGGCGGCACTGGAAGCCATCGACCTGCTCGAACGCGCCGCGCCGCTGTCGCGCGACGAAGCGTTGCAGCTCGAGTCGCAAGCCTTCGCACGCCTGGCGAAAACGCCGACGGCAAAGGCACTGGTCGGCATCTTCCTCTCCGACCAGTCCTTGAAGAAAAAGAGCAAAGGCCAGGCCGGACAGGGCAATGCGGTTCAACGTAGCGGCGTGCTCGGCGCGGGCATCATGGGTGGCGGCATCGCGTACGCCAGCGCGGTGCGCGGCATTCCCGTCGCATTGAAGGATATTCGTCAGGAGGCGCTCGACCAGGGCGTGGACGAAGCGCGCAAGCTGCTCGCCAAGCAAGTGGCCACAGGTCGTTTGAGCGAAGACAAGAGCGCCACGATCCTGTCGTCGATCGAGCCGCAGTTGGAATTCTCCGGATTTGACACGCTCGACATCGTGATAGAGGCGGTGGTCGAGAACCTCAAGATCAAGCAAGCTGTGCTTGGCGAAGTCGAAACGTTGGTACGCGACGATTGCGTGCTCGCTTCGAACACATCTTCGCTTTCGATCGGCGCCATCGCTGCACCGTTGCAGCGGCCTGAAAATGTCGTCGGCATGCACTTCTTCAATCCAGTGCCGTCGATGCCGTTGGTCGAAGTGGTGCGCGGCGAGCGTACCGGCGATACGGCCGTCGCTCGTGCCGTCGGATACGTGCTGGCGATGGGTAAGACGCCGCTGGTGGTCAAGGATTGCGCGGGCTTCCTGATAAACCGCCTACTGGGCAGCTACCTCACCGCGTTCCTGACGCTGGTGCGCGACGGCGCCGATTTCGCCCGTGTGGACAAGGCGATGGAAGCCTGGGGCTGGCCGATGGGACCAGCCTACCTGATCGACGTGGTCGGCATCGACACGCTCGACAAGGTGCTGCACATCCTCGGCGAGGCCTATCCGCTAGTGATGGGCACGGCGTGGCCGACCGCCATCAACGAACTGGCCCGTGCCGGACGCTACGGGCAGAAGAACGGTGCGGGTTTCTACCAATACGCCGCCGATGCGAAAGGCAGGCCACAACGCAGCGACGACCCGTCGGCCCTTGAGTTGCTTGCCGCAACGCAAGGCGCGCGTCGCGATTTCGGCGATGACGAAATCGTTGAGCGAATGATGTCGGCGATGTTGCTGGAAGCCGGACGCTGTCTGGACGAAGGCGTGATCGAAACCGCGCAGGAACTGGATGCCGGCATGCGCCTGGGCGCGGGCTTTCCGCCGCATCGTGGCGGCCCATTGTGGCAAGCCGACCAATGGGGAACTGCGCAAGTCCTCGCTTCGGCGGGAAAATACGCGAGCCTCGGCGGTCTGTACGCACCCGGCGTCGGCTTGCTCGCGCTTGCCGCAAGCAATGGGCACTACTACGACGCGGCGCAAGACGGAGGAAAATCATGAGTTCACGCGTGCATATCATCACCGGCGCGGGCAGCGGCATCGGACGGCTGACGGCGCAACGCGCGCTGGCTGCCGGCGAACACGTGGTGGCGCTGGACCTCAATGCTGCAGGTCTCGACGTACTGGGGGACGATCCATGGCTGTTGAAGTTGACTGTCGACGTCACCGACTCCGCGGCGGTCGATGCCGCCGTTGCGCAAGCCGTTGCCCAGTTCGGCCCGATCGACCGCGTCACCAACGCCGCCGCGATCATGCCGCTGGGTCGCCTGGCCGAGCAGCCACGCGAGCTGATCCACAAGATCGTCGCGATCAACTTCGGCGGGCTGGTCAACGTCAGCAAGGCGGCATTGCCGGCGATGCTGGCGCGCCGCCAGGGCGTTTTCGTCAGCTATGCCTCGATGGCCGGGCATTGGCCGATCCTGTACATGGGTGCCTACGATGCCTCGAAGGCGGCGGTCGTTTCCTACTTCGAAGTGCTGTACCACGAGAACCGCGACAGCGGCGTGCAGTTCGTCTGCGTGTGCCCGCCGCCGGTGGCGACGCCGCTGCTGGATCAGGCGCGGGCGACGATCTGGCCGAAGACCTTCGACGTGCTGCCGCCGCTGACCGTCGAACGTGTCGTGGACGACGTGGACAAGGCGATCGCGCAGCGCAGGTTCTGGGTGTTCCCCGGCCCGGCCACGGCGCTGGCTTGGCGCCTGCGGCGCTGGTTCCCCGGTCTGCTCTGGTGGAGGGTGCACCAGATGGAAGGTGAATGAGGCGGCCACGTGGATATCGTCGAAGCTGTGGAAAGCCGACGTTCCGTGCGCGCTTTTCTTGACCGCCCGGTCGATCCGGATGTCTTGCGGCGCGTGGTGGAGCGCGCCGCGCGGGCGCCGTCGGGAGGCAACCTTCAGCCGTGGCACGTTGACGTCGTGATCGGGGACGCCATGAATCGCCTCAAGGCCGTCATGCGCGAGCGCTTGACGCAAGCGCCGGATGGGGAAGAGCCCGAATATGCGGTCTACCCCAGTGGGCTGGTTTCTCCGTACCGGGATCGCCGTTTCGAGGTCGGCGAGGCCATCTATGCCCGCTTGGGCGTACCGCGGGAGGACAAGGTCGCGCGCCGTGCCTGGTTTGCCCGCAACTTCCAGTTCTTCGGCGCGACGGCCGCGCTGTTCGTGTCGGTGGATCGACGCATGGGGCTGCCGCAGTGGTCGGATCTCGGCATGTACCTCCAGACCGCCATGTTGTTGCTGCGCGGTGAAGGGTTGCATAGCTGCGCCCAGGAATGCTGGGCCATGTATCCGAAGACGATTTCCGCCTTCATCGGACTGCCGCCTGAGCGTATGCTGTTTGCCGGGCTCGCAATCGGCCGTGCCGACCCGGACCATCCACTCGACGGGTTTCGTGCCAGCCGGGCGTCAACCGAGTGTTTCGTCCGTTTCCACGGAGCATCAATCGGAACATCATGAACAGGAACTTGTCGCCGACACGACCGAGCCTGCGCGTGGTCCTGGAGCCGGCTGAAGCATCCGTTTCCGAAGATGCGCGGGGCGTATTCCCCAAGCCCCTCGGAGAGGTCGAGCGTCCGGTGCTGGTTGCTCGGATACTGGAGGCGGCGGAAAGGGCGAGGGTAGTCTGGATAGAGGCACCCGCAGGCTTCGGCAAGACGGTGCTGCTGCGGCAGGCGGCCTTGGCTGCGGAAGCGCGGCTCGGAACGCTTTGGTTGTCGCTGTCGCAGACCCGGGATTCCGCATCGAGGCTGGCCCTGCGGCTTCAGGGAATGCTGCGCCGGTTCGTCCCGGAGAATGGCCAATGGCCAGCTACGGAGCCGGATGGCAATGCCCTGATTGGCCTGCTGGCCCTGTGCAACCGGATTGAGCGGCCTTTCCTGCTTTTCATCGACGACTTGGGTGGTCTGGCCGACGTTGGCGTCCAGGACGTGTTGCGCCGCTTCGCGTTGAGCCTGCCCGACGGCGCGGGCATCGTGATCGCTTCCCGGCAGGGCAGAAGCCGCGATCTGGGGCTGCCTGATGGCGTGCAGGTTCGGCCGTTGCTGCCGGAAACCTTGTGTTTCGACCTGAACGAACTGAGCGCCGTGGTCGAGGCGCGTACAGGCATGTCGGATACCAGCAGGATGATGCGCCTGCTTACCCTGACCGAAGGATGGCCGGGTGCGGTCGTGCTGTTGTGCGAGAAGGGCTTGCACGAAGTCGAGCGGGCCGACATGAGTCAGGGCCTGCGCAATTACATCGACGAGGAAGTGCTCTACGAGTTACCGGCGCATCTCAGGGAGTTCCTGCTCGACGTCGGTGTGTTGGATCGCCTGGATGCGGATGCCTGCGACCGGATACGCGGATGCGAGGATGCGGCGCAATCGCTGGAGCAGCTGCACTACGACCATTGCCTGTTGTGGCCGACCGGGGCGGACGACGGTGGGTTCCGTCTGCCCAATGTCCTGCGTGAGCACCTTCGGGCGCAACTGGTGATCCAGCGACCGCGCGATGTCCACGCACTGCATCGGCTTGCGGCGGAGACCCAGCTCGATCGCAAGGCGATTGAGGAAGCGATCGAGCACGCGTTTCGCGCCGGCGAGACCAATTCGGTCATCGCTCTCCTCGAGCGGCATGCCGATGAACTTCTCCGGCTCGGACGCATGCGGGCATTGGTACGGTGGCTGGACGCACTGGAGGCCGATGGCCTGCTGGCCGACCGCCCTGCATTGCGCGTGGCGCGCGCGTGGGCGTTGATGTTCACCCGCCATCGCTCCGTGACCAACAGCGTGTTGGAAGCACTGCATGGGCATGCCGGCTCGGCGTCCGACCTGCAGGTGCTGGAGGCGACGCTGAGCTTTCTGCTGGATCGTGCCGATGATCCAGACTTCCAACTGCCGGAACAACAGCCTACCTCATCCGCTACGACGAGTTTCGCGAGCGACATTCGCGCTTGCTCACTGGCTTGCCAACGGTTATTGAGTGGGCATATCGAACAGGCGGTTTGCATTCTGGACGGGGCTGGCAGCGATATCCGCCGTTATGGCAGTCCATTCATCGCAGCCTATGCAGAGGCGGTTGCAGGCGCGGCAGATCTGATCCGCGGCGACCTTTTGCAAGCCACGGTTCGACTGGAACAGTCGATGCACAGCACGTCGCCCAACCAGCCGTTCGGCGGAAACTCTATGGTCGCCGCACTCGTGGGTCTGGCTTATTTCGAAAGTGGCCGCGAAGAAGATGCCGAGCGTGTTCTGGAACTGCATTTGCCATTGGCCACGCGCATTGGCCTGCCCGACCATTCGGTTGTCGCGCACACGGTACTGGCGCGACTCGCGTTCCGACGCGGGGACGGAGATGGTGCCCTCGGACATCTGTCAACGCTCGAGCAGCAGGGAGAAGACCGGGGCATGCCCCGCCTGGTCTTCAGCGCCCGGCTCGAACGCGTGCGGCTGGCGCTTCTCCGCAAAGATCATGCGCTTGCGCTTGAACTTCTCGAAAAGGCGCGCAATGACGAAGTGTGGGAACGCGTGGAATCCTGCGCCTTCGTTGCCAATCAGGACACATTCGCGATCATGGAAGCGAGAGTCGCCATTGCTTCCGGCCGGATAGATCATGCATTGACTCTGTTGAACGCTGAGTTGCAGGAGGCCAGTGCGCGTGGATGGGGGCGTCGCGCGTTGACGTTGCGAATACTTCTGGCCGAGGCGATGGATCGCGACGGCCGGGCCCATATTGGCGCGCGGTTGCTCGAGGATGCGTTGCGACTTGGAGCGAGGCAGGGCTATCTGGCGCCATTTCTCGACGAAGGGCGTGGTGTTCGCCACTTGCTCCTGCATTTTGCGCAGCACTATGCGCGTACTTCGCGCGTACCGGTGGATTACCTGGGTGCGCTGCTTGGCCGCCTTGGTATCGATGCGGCGAGGAGGGAGTCCGGACGTCCGGGCTTCGAGCCGCTCACGGTCAAGGAACTGCAGATACTGCGGCTGCTTGCTGCCGGGCTGTCCAATGCCGCAATGGGGCGGCGACTGTCGGTTTCCGAAAGCACGGTGCGCACGCACCTGCGCAACATCAACCAGAAGCTGGTAGCGGGGAACCGCTTGGAAGCATTGGCGATCGCGCGGCGAGAGGGGCTGATCGACATCTGATCCTTGGTCGTCGTAATGGACGATGGGCTAGGTTCGTCGAGCGACTATCCTCTCCATGAGTAAGTTCGCATGCACCTGCGTGCTAGAGAGATGCCATGGCGCCTTTCGGAAATCATATGGTCGACACGTTTTTGTAGGGTTCCACAGTAGTTATTTTGCTCGGAATTTTGAAATGAGTTCTGATCACTTCAGGGCTCTGCTGTTCATTGGAGGGGCATTGGGGCTAGCAGATCAGTCTTGGTAGCTCCCGATAACCTCTGCTTCCGGCGGCACAAGTTTCCACCATCCCATCAGAAATTTAGTCAGAGAGCGTTGTTATGCAATTCGTTCCAACACTTCCAAGATCGGTGACCGAGCTTACTGCCGAGTGGCTGGATAGTGTCTTCAGCCATCTGGATCGACCGGCTCGTGTTGAGCGGGTCGAGCAGGGACGCATCATCTGGGGGACGGCGACCAAGGTATTTCTTCGTGTTCACTATGAAACGCAGGGAGGTCATGGACTGCCGGAGCTGCTCTGCATCAAGGGCGGATTCGACGATTCCGTGCGCGCCTTCGGTCTTGCACCGGCGTATGAACTGGAAGCCAACTTCTATCGTGAACTGGCGTCGACGCTCGGAGTGCCGTTGCCGCGTTGTATCGTTGCGGAAGTGGAGCCGGAACAGGGAATAATGGTGTTTGAGGACATGACGGCGCGTGGGGTTACTTTCCCGGACGTCATCGCGGGTCTGGTGCCGGATCAGGTTGCGGAAGCGCTCGAGGTTATGGCGAGATGGCAGGCATCGACATGGGGGATACGTGCTCCACGGCCGCGGTGGCTGTCGGTAGGGTGCACAGCCGCAAGAAACGCACTTGCCGTGCTGCTGGAGGATTCAATGTTTAGTCAGTTGACAGGACGTGATTTCATTTCTGGGATCCCCGATGCATTGAAGGATGCCGCCTCGGTCAAGCGTGCCTATCATGCGCTGTGGGCCGAAGACGATGCCTCAGAGCTAACAGTAAATCACGGAGATGCCCACGTTGGGCAGACTTATGTCGATCCGGAGGCAGGTATCGCCTTTCTCGATTGGCAGGCTGTTTGTCTGGCGCCGTGGGCTTCGGACGTTGCTTACTTCATCGGCGGTGCATTGTCGCCGGAGCAGCGCCGTCGTTCCGAGCGCGAGTTGCTCGGTCATTATATCGCGGCGCTGGTGGCAGCCGGAGGTCCCAGGCTGGATTCCGAAAAAGCTTGGCGCGACTACAGGGCGCACACCCTACACGGGTTCATCTGGGCGGTGACGCCGGCACAACTGCAGTCTGAAGCGATTGTGTCCGAGTTGAGTCGCCGATATCTGACGGCGATTTCCGACCATGGGCCGACCAAGTTGTTGGCTTCCTGATGTGCCCCGCGCCGCTGTCTAGAAGGCCAACGACATGATTTCCTCGGCCACATTTCCATGTTTCGATGGTGACGATCCATGACCCTGAGTGCTCAAATGTCGATGGTTGGAAAGATCGCCAGAGTGGCCGGGCACCGAATCATGGAATCGCTTTCACCAACGCGCCCTGCGGCCCCGGGAAGCGTACCGAATTCACTGCATGCAATTGACGAACGTTGGCTCACTGCGGCCTTGTGTGCATCCGTGCCGGGTGCTGAAGTCGTCAGGATTGAAATCGATGGTGGCGACGCGGGTACAAGTGCGAGGCACGCCTTGACCATCGACTACAACGCAGCAGGAAGAGCGGCAGATTTGCCGACGGAACTGTTCACCAAGACTACGCCGGACATTAAGACTCGACTGTTCACCGGACTCACCAACCTGTTCGTCGGCGAAGCGAACTTCTACACGTTGCTGCGAGGCCGGCTCCGGATTGAGTCCCCCAATGGCTATTACGCTGCGTATGATTTGCGTAGTTGCTCCTCGATCGTGCTGATGGAGGATATCGCTCGTACTCGTGGTGCGCGCTTCGGCGCGCCGCGTACGTTGAAGATCAACAGGGCTATGGCCGAGGACATGGTCCGCTTAATGGCGAACTATCATTCGGCGTTCTGGGAAAGCCCAGAGCTGGAAACGATGCGCTGGTTGTCCGGAAGCGCCGAATGGCAGCGACATCTGGACAGAATGATCAATACACGCGCCATGGTTGACCGGGGCATCAGGCGCGCGAAGGACGTTTTCCCTGACAATCTACTCGGTCGTATGGACGATGTTTGGCCGGCTTTCCAGGCGTCGCTGCCACTGAAATCGCAGGGGGGGGTCACACTCTTGCACCATGATGTCCACTCCAAGAACTGGTATGTCACCGGCGATGGACGCATGGGGCTCTACGACTGGCAGACCATCGTCAAGGGAACCTGGGCGGTGGATTTTTCCTATGCCCTCAATTGTGGTCTTGATGTTGAGGACCGGCGCGCATGGATCGAGGATTTACTGAGGATGTATCTGGAGGAGCTTGCTGTAAGGGGCGTGGAATCACCGAATTACGACGATGCATGGCTCGCCTATCGTCAGCAGTCCGTCCATGGTTTGGTGTTTTGGCTTGCCACAATCGGAGCCGGGACGCTGCAGCCCGACCTGCATGATCGCGAAGACTGCCTGGTCAACATCCGTCGCCTCGCCAGCGCTGTCGACGATGCCGGCACGCTGGATGTGCTGCTTAAGCGGTAGCCGGACCGACGGTCGCGATTAGGCTTCCAGCAATAGGTCGCGCAGATGCGAGCGGCAACTGTCGTCCAAGCCTAGTTGTGCCAGATAGGCATCCATTGAGCCATACTCGGATACGACGGTTTCGAAGGCGATGTCGAGATAGTCCTGATGCACGCCATTTATGATGTCGAGCGTCGCACGGTTTGCTCGCAGGCCGAGCATCCGTTCCAGTACTTGGCCGGTGGTGTCGGCCATCGAATTCAGGTCGATGTAACGGTTTGTCTGTAGATAGTCGGCGATGATGTCTTGGCGGGCAATGCCGATCGCTTCCAGAAAGCAGGCGCAGGCGAAGCCGGTTCGGTCCTTCCCGGCAGTGCAGTGGATCAGTAGCGGCAGGCCGTCGGCGGCAATGCGTTCGACCGTCTGTATCAGTGTCGCAGTCAGCGCATATGGCAGGCGGCGATAAGTTTCCATCAGCAGGCGTCGCGCACCTGCTTCGGAAAGATCTTCCTCTAGGATCTGCCGTAGTGGCGCATGGCCGCTACGCAGATCCACGTCGATATGCGCGTCTAGTCGTTCGGTTGCTGTGTCGTCTGGCCAGCGGCTTGGCCAGTGCTGTTGTTCGCCTTGGCTGCGTAGGTCGAGCACGGTTCGTATCTGGAGCTTGCGTAACAGGCTGACGTCGGAATCGGTGAGTCGAGAGAGTTCACCGGATCGGAACAGGCGGCCGCTGCGGAGTCGACGGCCGTCGACGCTCCTCAATCCGCCCATGTCGCGGAAATTGGGTGCACCGGCCAAGCGTACCTTCACGTGAGTTGATGGGTCGGTCGCGTGCATGGCGAACGGATCTCCTGTAGCCGCGAAATGTGGTGTGGACGCCTTCCGTAAGGGGCTGGGTTATTAGAACAATAAGCATATCGCTACCACTGCGCCGTTAATCGTCGAAAACGACGATTGACGTTGTCGTTGGGCATAGCCCGCCTGCCGGGCAGTTTGGGTGTGCACTCTCTCAAGTCGTCGTTTCCGACGATTTTGGCGAGGCGGGGGATGCGTAGGGTGTTGGCCGGCGATTCTCGCGCCGCGGCGAACGCGGTGGGATGCCATCGCCAACCGAACGAGGCGGCGTAGTGTGCATTACTGCCCTTCGTTTTCAGCCAAACAATGGGTGGGGAGGGAGAAATGAAACGACGCAATCTGAAGCAATTTATGGCGACCGACGCCCCGGATGGTTCCGGTCCGATCGCATTCGGCAGCGTTACGGAGCGACAAACTTGCTTCGGATCGCTGGCATTCGGCGTGGCTTGGGCGGGAGGTTCGGACGGATTCATTCAGGGGGCGCGGCGTGAGCCGATCAGCAGCTCCGGTGTGCACCCATCGGGCGGTCCCTGCGGCGGAAAGGCGAAGGGAAAGGAGGAGGGTCATGCCCATGCTCATTTCCGCCTCCGTCAGAAAGCGACATGGCCGTTGCTGGCAGCAGCAGCGCTTTGTCCGGCCGTAGCCATTGCCCAGGACGATGGAGGCAATAAAGCACAGGATGAGGCCAAAATACTGGATGCGGTTGTTGTTACATCCCAGAAGCGTGTGCAGAACGTCCAAGATGTACCGATCTCGATCCAGGCGTTCTCACTGGAGGCGCTGGAGGATGCTGGGGTGAACAAGGTTGAAGATCTGGCCTTGGTAACACCGGGCTTGACGATGACCAAGCAGTTGCTATCCAACACCCCATACATTCGTGGTATTGGCTCGCCAGATTCATCGCCAGGCGCAGAGTCGCCTGTGTCGATGTACATCGATGGTGTCTACGTGGCGAATCCATACGGAACCGTGTATTCCCTTAGCAGCATCGATCGTATCGAGGTATTGAAAGGGCCGCAAGGAACTCTTTTCGGGCGCAATGCCACCGGAGGACTCGTCAACGTTATCACCAGGGATCCCCAGCAGGATCGGTGGATCGAGGGGTCATTTTCCTTCGGAAACTATGAAACTTTCGGTGCAAAACTGTATGCCACGACAGGAATCGCAGAAAATGTCGCGGCGGATATCGCCATTTCCTTTTCGAATCAAGGAAAGGGGTTTGGGCGGAATCTTACTAACAACAGTGAAATTAATTCGAGGGAAGATTCTGTCATCAGGACAAAGTGGCTCATTACTCCATCCGAAAATACGGAAATCCGCTTCACGGCAGATTCTTCAGAGCTGAAAAGCAGCTTGGGCGTGATCCAGGCGGTTTACCCCGGATCACTTGCGGCCGATGGCGCACTGGTATTCGCAGGGTGCGTTGCTGGTCTAGGCGGCGATCCAAGCGCGCCAACAGCTGAAGAATTCGCCATCTGCCAACCCATTGGCGCAGCGGGTGCGACTCGATCCCCGGATGGATTCTATGATTCCTATCAGGCGGCTCCGGGGGTCTTCGAGAGCGAAACGAAGGGTGTCTCCTTGCGTGTGGACCACCGCTTCGGCGATCTGGAATTTGCAAGCATCAGCGCGTATAGGGAATCCAATGTGACGGGGTCTTTTGAGCAGTTGACCTCGCGCTTTCCGGCCGTATTGATTGATGTCAATCAGGGATACGAAACATTCACCCAAGAGCTGCAACTTCAAAAACAGGGTGAGAGATTCGGATGGATAGTAGGTGCGTTCTACCTTGACGATAAATCCGGATTCTTTCCGCCGGACGGCCTGTACGTCAGGGGTATATTCCTCGGAGATGTCGAACAAAATATTACTTCGCCCATTAGCACCCGATCCTATGCCGTGTTCGGGGAAACGAATTTTGCTCTCACCGAGCGTACCCGCTTGACCACGGGCTTGCGTTGGACAAGAGATGAGCGGCAAATCGACAACCATGTTTTCGTAAATGGAGATCTTGTTGCTGAAATAAGTGATTCGAAATCTTGGAGCGAACCAACTTGGAGAGTTGTTCTCGATCACCATCTCAGTGATAGAACCATGGTCTACGGTAGCTATAGTCGTGGATTCAAGAGCGGCAACTTCCCCTCCGCAAGCCCTGGCTCACCACCCGTAAACCCCGAGCTCATTGATGCATATGAAGTTGGCTTCAAGAGCACGATTCTGGACGGCGGTGCGCGGTTAAACGGGGCAATGTTCTTCTACGACTACTCTGACATGCAGGTGACCCGGACGAGCCAGGGCGCATTGGTGACAGAGAACGCCGCCGCAGCGGAAGTTCTCGGCCTGGAGGTGGATTTCGTCGCTAACCTGACCGCCAATTTGTCGACCAGGGTTGGTTTCTCCTATCTGGATACCGAGTACACGGAGTTCAAGGATGCACCGGTTTCGACACCGAACCCTTCTGGGCTTGGCGGCAATGTCATCAGTGCGCTGGACGTTTCCGGGCATCCCTTGGCCCGGGCTCCCGACTACACCTTCAACGTGGGCTTCAACTACGATGTGTCCTTGGGCATTGGGGAAGTCAGTACGGGCGTCAACTATGCCTACAACGACGGTTATTCTTGGGAGCCGGCGGCAAGGATCCGACAGGACGCCTATGGCCTGCTTAGTGCGTACGCTGCCTGGCGCAGTGCCAGCGGGGAATGGGGTCTTCGGTTGTATGGGAATAACCTGACGAACGAGAAGTACTACAGTTTCGTAACGGAGCAAGAGGTCGTTGACGCCTATGCGCCAGCACCGCCGCGCACCTTTGGGTTGGAGGTTTCCTTCGAGTTCTGACGGGTTCCCGGAGCGTGGGAAGAACGCTGAGCCGACGCCGGGACGGACAGGGCGCTCGAACGGGGCTTCGGCTGGGATCGAATCCAACGATCCAGGCTCGTCCCAGTGAAGAACCGGTGGCACTGGGCATGGGCATTGAGGGAGGGCCGGATACCTCCTCGATACACAGCACTTACCGCGCTATGGATGTCCTTTTGACCGCAACGTAGGAAAGCACATGAACTTACAAACCCAGTCCTTAAAGAAAGAAGTCGATGTGGTTGTCGCCGGTAGCGGCCACAACGGCCTCGTCGCCGCCTGCTACCTTGCCCGCGCTGGTTTGGAAGTCCTGGTGCTGGAAGCCCATGGGACCACCGGTGGCATGACCGCGACTAATCCGATGGAGCCCGAAGCGCCAGGGCACCTGATCAACGAAGCCTCTATCCACGCTTCGATGTTCCGCATGGCGCCGATCAACGACGATTTGGAACTCGAGTCGAAGTTCGGATTGAGGCAGCGCGTGATCGATCCGTGCCACGTTCAGCTCAGCACCGAGGGCGACGAGTCGCTTGGTATGTGGCGCGACCCTCTACGGACCGCGGAGGAGATCCGCTACTTTTCGAAGAAGGATGCGCAGACTTATATCGAGGTTGCCAAGCTAATCAATGTGGCGGTAGAAATCGGCTTGCCTATTGCTTTGGCGAACGCAGCCAAGCCGGATATCTCCACCTTGACGAAGGTGCTTTTCAAGGCGGTGAGGCATTGCGGAAAATTGCGCCGGATCGCGAACTTGTTCTCCAACTCCCATGCCGGCTTGCTGGAGGAACTCTACGAGTCCGACATCGTACGTGGACTACTGTCGATCGGCCTGCCTTTCATGCCGTTCCGGTCGGACTTCAGCTCATTCCCGCTCGTGTATGCCGGGGTTCTACAGCGGTTTGGCGTCGCGATGTTCGAAGGTGGTACGGGGGCGTTTCCAGCAGCACTGATCCGTTGCCTGCAAGCATCGGGCGGACAGGTACGCACCAATGCACCCGTGGCTGAAATCATCATCCGCAACGGACGTGCAACCGGGGTCCGCTTGCACAACGGGGACGAGATCAAGGCCAGACGGGGTGTGCTGACCGCGTTCAGTCCCAAGACGGTATTGAACAGCCTGCTACCGGCCGGATCACTGCCGGCACATCTGGAACAGCGCGCCAAGAACATACCGACCGCGGCGCGAGGCGTAGCGGACTACAAGCTCAATATTGCTGTCAAAGGCCACTTGTCGCCCCGGCGCCACCAGGCTTGGCGAAACAAGCGCGATGGGTTGGACCTACGCCTGCCGACCACGCAGTGGGGGACGTTCCAGCAGACGCTTGACGCATACGACGCCTGCCAGCGAGGAGAGATTCCGGAGTACATCCCAGGCTTGGCGCAGATTACCACCGCGTTCGACCCTTCGATGGCTCCGCCAGGGCACGACACATTCTGGTTCTGGTCCGGCCTGGTGCCATTCGCACCAAAGGATGGTTGGGAGGTGGCGCGCGATGTGCTCACGGATCGACTGGTGAAGAACATTGGTGAGTACTTCGATGGGATTGAGGAGATGGAGATCGGTCGGCGCGTGCTGGCACCGCCGGATATCGAGAAGCGTTTCCATGCCATCGATGGCAGCGTATACCACGTCGATCCTTATATTTCCCGTTTCGGACCGGCACGTCCAGCGTTGGGTCTTGGCGGGTATGAGATGCCGGTGAAGGGGCTGTACATCAGCGGTTCGGGAACGCATCCAACGGCCGGGATATCCGGGATTCCGGGCCGCAATGCCGCGAAAGTGATGATCTCTGCAATCAAGAAGAGAAAGATCTGAATCTTTGTCGCCTCGTCCGATGCGACGATTGAGTGATCGTGAGGGCATGGAACAATTCACGGAAATTGACAGATTTGCATCCGGAAGTTGGTGATGCTCCGAGTTGTCCTGACGAACGGATCGCCTCTCCAACCCATCGGTTTCGCGGTGCTCCGCCGCCAATCCCAAGGAGTACTGAACATGGCACCAGTTAAAACCTTAGGCATCGACAGCCCGGTGAGCGATCTGGGGCAGTGGATATCGACTGGCTTGACGTTTGCCTTGGCGGCGTTCGCGCTTGGCTGGGTGATTTCGATCTGCTTCAAGGAACGCATTACCTGGCCGCTGTTCGTGTTGACGAGTGGGACGCTCGCTTCGCTCATGGAACCGTTGTACGACCATCTCTATGGCTTGTGGTTCTTCGAGCAGGGGCAGTGGAACCTCTATACGACCTTTGGGAGTGCGCAGCCGATCTGGGTCCCCGCAGCGTACCTCGCCTACTATGGGGGGGCTTCCATATTCATAGCCCGCACGCTAAGAAAAAGTCCGACCATGAAAACGGTGTGGCGCATGTACTGGGGCGTTGTAGCCATGTCGCTCATCGCGGAAATGAGTTATGTGAGCATTCTCAAGGTATACACCTATCAAGATAGCCAGCCATTCCTGTTGTTCGGGTATCCGGTCTTCTTGGCGTTCACGAACGCGATGTCAGCGTTGGTTGGCGGACTTCTGGTGTATCACTTCCAGCCATTTCTCAGGACGAGGCTGTCCGAACTGATACTGATCCCGGTGATTCCCGCCGCATTTGGCATGGGTCTGTTCGGAACCGGGATTCTATATCTATCGGTCAGGCATTCCGTGGACGAGCCGAACATGGTGCTGGTCCATCTGGCGGCGCTGACAGTGGTCGCTGGGATCGCTTCAACAGTCAAGTTGCTCGGCATGACGCTGGTAGTTGCCCCGACAGTCGGGTCGGGCCAGAAAGGATAGAACGATTCAGGACGGTTTCTCCTGGAGGTTCCGCAGTCCTTGCGTGCAGCTTTATCGGCGGGATGACCGCCATATTCCGCGGTGCCGTCGTCAACGGTGCGTGCGGCCTTGCTTCCAGCATCAACATCTGAAAGGTAGAACGAGCAATGACTGATACTTCCCGTCTTGATCGAATCAGGGCTTGCTACGAAAGGGACATGGCCAATCCTGTTGTTGCTGTAGAAGCCGACGATCTTCCGCTATCTTTTGATTCAATCACTGACCAGTGGCTAAGCAATGTGCTGTGTGCGAGACATCCCGGTGCCGCGGTGACCTCGCATGAATTGGATGAGCCCGATGTGGGGACGTCGAACCGCCAGAGGATTTGGATATCGTACAACCAGATCGGACGCGAGGCTGGGCTTCCGCAGTCAGTCTTTTGCAAGGCTTCGCATGGTCTGGCGAATCGGATAGCACTGGGGCTTACCAGCGGTGCTACTTCGGAGGTCTACTTCTACCAGCATCTGCGAGACAAGCTGAACGTTGAGGCGCCCCGCTGTTTCCACGCCAGGATAGACAAGGAATCCTGCAATTCCATCGTGATCCTCGAAGACCTTGGAGCGGTTGTCAAAGAGTTCTGCACTCATGAAACCAAGATCACGCGTGCGCTGGCCGAAAGCCTGGTGCGGCTGCTTGGCCGAGTACATGGTCAGGGATATTCGGTTCCGGAAGTGAAAGAGGGGCTGAAGGGCATGTGGACCTGGCCGGAAATTTTCGAGATGACCTTTGAATTTGGCATGAAAGAAGGGTCAAACAAGGGATTCCTGACCGCGGAATCGGTCATCCCGGAGAGGCTCTATCGTCGTTATGAGGAGATATGGCCGGCTACGTTGAAGTCGGTTGCGTTCCACGAGGACGTGCAGCATACCTTGGCGCATAGCGATGTTCATCTACGCAACTGGTACATCGCGGGCAGTGGCGAGATGGGGCTTAGCGACTGGCAATGTGCTGGCCGTGGCCACTGGGGGCGTGACCTTGCCTACGCGCTTGCCACCTCCTTGGATACGCAAGACAGACGGCTTTGGGAGAAGGATCTCGTGCGGATCTATCTGGATGAGCTGGAGGCCTCGGGTGGACCGCGGGTGGGCTTTGAGGAAGCCTGGCGGATCTATCGGCAGCAGATGCTGGGAGCGCTGGCCTGGTGGACGTTCACGTTGACGCCTCCACCCGAGGCGCCGGACATGCAGCCGCCCGAGGCCGCGCAGTTGTTCGTGGGGCGGATCGCAACGGCCATGGATGACATCGGTTCGCTGGATGCATTCGACTGACGCATGAACCAGCCCGAATACATTCCCGGGTTGGCACAGATCACGACCGACTTCGCCTCGTCCATGGCTCCGTCAGGGCACGATACATTTTGGTTCTGGTCCGGCCTGGTGCCATTCGCACCAAAGGATGGTTGGGAGGTGGCACGCGATGTGCTCACGGATCGACTGGTGAAGAACGTTGGTGAGTACTTCGAAGGGATTGAGGAGATGGAGATCAGTCGGCGCGTGCTGGCATCGCCGGATATCGAAACGTGGGGCGGGCGATGATTGATGCTGCACAGAAGGGCAAGATATGAACGAACCACCGGCTCTGATCCACGTATTCGACACCACGCTGCGCGACGGGGAACAGTCGCCGGGTTGCAGCATGTCGCCGCGGCAAAAGCTGGAAATGGCGCTCGCGTTGACCGAACTCGGCGTGGATGCGATCGAGACGGGATTTCCCGCCAGTTCGCAGTCTGATCGCGAGGCGACCGAGATGATCGTTCGCGAGGTTCGCACATCGACATTGGTGGTGCTTTCGCGCTGCTTGGCGCAAGACATAGAAAGCTCGCTGCGCGCGCTAGAAGGTGCGGAAAAACCTTGCCTGCACGTGTTCCTTTCCACAAGCCCGCTTCACCGCGAATTCAAGCTGTTGATGAATCGCGAGCAGGTACTGGAATCAGTGGACAAGCACGTTCGCCTGGCTCGTCGGTATCTGGATAATATCGAATTCTCCGCCGAGGATGCTACCCGTACTGAGCCAGACTTTCTGGCGCAGGTGGTGAAGGTCGCCATCGCCAGCGGCGCGGCCACCATCAATTTGCCAGATACGGTCGGCTTCGCTACGCCAGAAGAAATCCGCAACATGTTCCGTCGGCTCATGGCCGAAGTACCAGGCGCGAAGGACGTGACGTTCAGCGCGCACTGCCACAACGACCTTGGATTGGCGGTCGCCAACACTCTCGCCGCCATCGAAGGCGGCGCACGACAGGTGGAGTGCACGATAAACGGCATTGGCGAGCGCGCGGGGAACGGTTCTTTGGAAGAGATCGTCATGGCGTTGAAGGTGCGAAGCGCGTTTTACAACGCTCGTACCAACATAGACGCCAGTCGTTTGGTCCCGACCTCAAAACTGCTTTCAAGGCTGGTTGGATCGCCAGTGCAACGAAACAAGGCGGTCGTAGGCGAAAATGCTTTCGCCCATGAATCCGGAATCCATCAGCACGGCATGTTGCGCAACAGCGCGACCTACGAAATTATGCGACCACAGGACGTGGGATGGACGGATTCGCAGCTCGTGCTTGGTCGTCATAATGGACGTGCTGCTTTCGAAGCGCGTCTGCGTGCGCTCGGGTACTCGCTTGAAGAGGATGAAGTCGATAGGTCATTTTCCGATTTCAAGGAGCTGTGTGAAAGGCAGCGCCTCGTTACCGATGACGATCTCAAGTTGCTCATGGGAGATGCCGTTAGCGACCATGAAAGCTATCGTTTGGTATCGCTGTCTTTGGGCGATGCAGATGGCCGTGCGAGTGCGGCCGTGGAGCTACTGGCACCAGATGGACGACATGTGACCGAATCCTCCAACGGGGATGGCCCGGTTGCTGCATTGTTCAATGCGTTGTCGATGGCTACCGGCGTCCAAATGAGGCTGCAAAGCTATCAAGTACATAGCGTTGGAATCGGAGCGGACGCGCACGGAGAGGCTAGCGTCAGCGTGCGTTGTGGCGACAGCGAATACGAAGGGACCGGCATCAGTCGCGATATAATCGAGGCGAGTGCGCTGGCTTGGTTGGATGTGGCGAATCGCATGAGGAATACTCAGCTCGTTTGTTGAGCGATTCCAGGCTACTCGACAAGTCCACAGCGGCGGGCAATGGCAACTGCATCGGTGCGACTGCTCGCCCGAAGTTTCTGGTTGATGCTCCGCAGATGGGTGCGTACGGTTGTTTCAGACAGCGCAAGACGTTCGGCGATTTCGTGATTGCGTAAGCCTCTGGCGAGCACCTGCAGAACTTCAAGCTCGCGTGGTGAGAGCGGCTCGGGAGGGAGTTCCTCCGACGGACCGAGTTGCCGCAACAGCATTTCACGTAATCCGTTGAGGAAGGGGTCCGAAGACGCTCCAGTGGCTGGTGGATGATCGGCCAGCCATTGACGAACCAGGTCCTGAAGCTGCGCATTCTCATCCAGAAAAAGACGAACATGGCCTTCGCGGCTTGCAATGACCAGTGCATCGCCAATAGCTTCCAGGGCCTGCTCCTGGCGCCCACTGCGCGCCAGCGCCAGCGCATACAGCGTGCGCAAGCCCATAGCCCTACGATGCCTGCCGCCTGCGTTGGCACGGGCAATTTCCTGCGATGCCAGCACCGCTGCGTTTGAAGCATCTCGTTCGATGTCGAGGCGCAATCGCATCAATTCGATGGAATCGAAATCGGTGACATGCGGGACATAGGCACCAGCATCTCTCCACAGTGACGGGGCGGACGCGCGGCTCAGCGAATCATGCGCTGTTGCAAATCTACCCGTTCGCCAAGCCAACCAACTTCGCCCGATCCATGCGCTGGCTCCTAACCTTGGCAGGCCAGTTGCGCTACCGGCTTGTTCCAATTCATCCAGGTAGGCTAAGGCACGACCATCGTCGCCATTTGCGCAGGCGATCCTGGAGGCAAGCAAATGGGCGTCCACGATCAGATCGGGCGTGCCGTGCTCGATGGAGTACGGCATTAAGTCGAGCAAGGTCTGTTCAGCGGCCAAGACATCGCCGCGTTCGTATAGCGCGATGGCTAGGATGGTTTCGGATACCATGATGCCGCGACGGACACTGAGGCGGCGGCTTCCGACTAGTTCGGGAGTGCTTTTCCGCAGGCGCGTCAGAGCATTGCCAAGGCGCCCTTGAATCAGATCGATCACCGCCTCGTCAGTGTCGGCAATGATTCGGGAAAACGTACCGTGACGATGTTCGCTGCCGGTGAATAGTGCCTGTGAAAGCACGCTACGCGCTTCGTCGAAGCGGTTGGTGGCGATATGGCAATGGGCGAGAATATTGGCCAATATGCCGCCCAGCAGCGGTGCGCCTGGACGCGTCCCTGCAACCGCCATGCGCGCTTCGTCGAAGCAGTCGTTCATGCGATCGGCCATCCAAAGGCACAAGGAGCGTATTGTCCGTGCTTCGTGATGGAAAGAAGATGCTGCATCGGCAAGCAGCGGCTCGACCAGCATGTTGGTCTCGACAAAACGACGACTGAGCGCGAGCGTCCATGCATACACGACCCTAAGTTCGTCGTGTTGGCGGATCTCATGCGGCGGCAGCTGTTCGAACCAGCGTTGCAATAGCCGGATCCTTCCGTCGGCCAGCATACTTCTGGCATGGACCGCTATGAGGCGGCCAGCGGCACTAATGTCTCCCGCCGACAATAGATGATCAATCGCGCGTGCCGGTCGTTGTGCGCGCAGGTATACATCCGCGGCGCGCCGACGGACCGCGGCATTGCGCTCCGGTGTTGCATGGCTGCGAAGCAAGCCAGCGAACAGCGCGTGGTAGCGCCAAACATCTTCAGGGCCTTCGAGCCGTTCGAGAAATACACCTTGGCGATAAAGGCGGTCTATCAGGATGCGACTATCTTCCCGCCGCATGACCTCGTCGCAAATAGCGGCGGTGAACTCGCCCAGCACAGACGAATCGATGAGAAAGTCGCGTACATCGGGAGCCAGCCGTTCGAGGATTGCTTCGACGAAACTATCCCCCGTTTGCCATGCCGAGCCGGTGAATGATTCAAGTAGATTTGCTTGAGGCGTCTTCCCGTCGTAGGAAAGCGCGAACAGGTGAAGCGCGCCGACCCAGCCTTCGCTCCGGCGATGGAGCGTCGACAACTGCGCTTCGGTCAGCTGCAGGCCATGGATGCCCCGTAGCAGGGATGCGACCTCGGACAAGGTAAAGCGCAGATCATCGGTATCGATCTGGACCATTTCGCCTTGCAGGCGGAGCCGGTCCACCCCGATGTTTGGCGGACGTCGCGAGGCGATAACCAGTTCGCATTCTTCAGGTAGGCGGCTGATCAATTGGCGAGTGGCGCGCAAAGCGGGCTCTGCATGAAGATGCTCGAACTCATCGAGTACGATGATCAGCGGGCCAGCTGCTCCGATGAGCGCTTCAAGTCGATCCAATCCTGTGTAACTGCGATTTGCAGCGGATGGCGTCCTAAAAGCGGAGATCAGCTCGGATTCGATGCGATCGAACAGGCGACGGACATCATTATCGCCTTCGTCTATGGTCAGCCAGATGGAACGCCGCCATCCACTCTGCCGCGCCAGATACTGGCGGACAAGAGTGGTCTTGCCAAAGCCACTTGGAGCCAGGAGCAAGGCCAAGCGCCTCGGTGTCGGGTCCTCCAGCCGTGCTAGCAGTGTTTCACGGACCAATGGCCCCGAGGTCGGGACAGAAGAGGGTGTGGCCCGGGAGCGAATCGTCTGGTGCATGGGGTTCGTGGGGGGCAACTTGTCCGGCATTGTCGCCATGCCTGCACTCGATAGCTAGGGGCAATGCAGCAAGCCCACGCCTCTCCTTTGCTTAGCAACTCGGCCGCCAAGCCTAAGAGCCTGTTCACGATCTTTTGAGATGTAACACTAGGAAGGCCAGATGGATGAATTGCAAGCTCTGGCCTGATGAATGCACGAAAAGGCCAGCCGGCAGGCTCCACAACGATGTTTGCTTCGAAGCAGGCATTATTGCCCAGGATGCGAACGAGGCATCGTGGATCCGCTTGTCTAGTACTGCTCGACAGGCAGGTAAACCACAAGCCCATCGAGGTCTTCGCGGACGCGGATTTGGCAGCCGAGCCGACTTTCCTCGCGCACTTCTGGAACACCTTCAAGAAGAAGAGTTTCATCCGTGCCTCGCGGCGGAAGGCGCTCGCGCCATGCGACATCGACAAACAGGTGGCAAGTGGCGCAACTGCACACCCCGCCGCAATCGCCAATGATGCCAGGGATGAGGTTGTCCAGTGCGGCCTGCATCAAATTTTGCCCAGTCTCGACCTCTACTTCATGTCGAGTGCCATTGCTTTCGATGTAAGTAACCGTGGGCATAGACTGGCTCCGGTATGAGTTTCCCTTGGCCCCCTTCAGCGACGAACCAAGGTAGCGATCCGTGCCCGGGAGAGGCTTATTCTATCTGAGACCGACTGGACGGACAATTAATTATGTACGGTAAATCTCGATAGATGTCGCCGTATCTGTTACGCCATGACGTCGCTTCAATGGAAGTTCCCATGGAGTGTCTTCGATGAGTGTCCGTGCCGAACTTCCGAACCAGATATCACCGACTGTTGCCAAGGCATATCTGGCCAATGTAGCCGATGCCTTAGCTCAGACGTTGATTCCGAAGCTTGACGGTCCAACGCGCACGCGCGCCGTCGACTGCCTGCGGATTGTGTCGCGCTTGATTACCGATACAGAAGTATCAGACGGCGTACAGGCTATTCTTGCCGAGCGGAGATCCTACACCGCGTCGCAACTGCGTACGAGCATCGATGCCTACGCAGCCAACATCGCGGCGCTGGGCGGCGAGCGCTTGGCGTTGCTCGATGAGGTCATTGGCTGGTTGTCCCGCAGTGCGGATGAGGTGGCGACCCTCCCGCGAGTCCTGATCCACGGCGATCTGGGCTTCCACAGCCTGTTGTTGGACGGTAATGAACTAGTGTCCATCCTGGACTGGGAAATAGCCCATCTGGGCAGCCCAGCCTGTGACCTGGGCTATCTCCTACATGCCGTCCGCGACGACCTCCAGTGGGGCCGTTTCATGGCGCACTACCACGCTGCCGGCGGCATCGACGTGCCGCAGTTCCACGTTGACTATCACGCGCTTTTTATCGGCATCTGGTTCCACCAGATCCAGTTGCAGGCACGCGCTGCGCTTTGCGCGGGCGCGGTACGCAGCGTCGAGATTGCGGCGATTTGTGCTGATTTCTCTGCCGGGTTGCTGGCCGACGTGGCGAGGGCCTTCGGCCGGATTTCGAACGACGCGGGACGCTGACCGGGGCATCACGGGTAGAGTGAGACGGTGAGAACCGTCCGAACGGACGATGAATCGAGGCTGGCATATTGGCGTAGTATAAGACCGTCCGGACGGTCGGTTAATTATTCGATACCGCCTGCCTACCTGATTTGGCTCTGAGCGGAGCCGCACCCAGCCGGTTCAAGCGAGGAAAACGACATGGCCGCAGCAATCGCAAGTGTCGAACCTAGGGGCGAAGCAATCGTCCCGCCGCCGTCATGGGACGAACTGATTCGCCCCCAGCAGGTGCACGGTTCGATCTACACGAACCCGGAGATATTCGAACTCGAACTCCGGAAGATCTGGTATCGCACCTGGGTGTATGTGGGGCACGTCAGTGAAGTGCCGAATCCTAACGACTACGTGAAGAAGGCAATTGGGCCTACCCCGGTGGTGATGACGCGGGATCGCGAAGGCAAGATCCACTTGCTGCTCAATCGCTGTGCGCATCGCGGAAACGAGGTTTGCCTGTACGAAAAAGGCAACGCACGCACCTTCACATGCCCATACCACGGCTGGACCTTCGCCAATACCGGCGAGTTGCGCGGATTCCCGTTTCCGTCTGGGTATGAAGGCGTGGATCGGGCGGGCCTGGCGCTAGGGCGAGTCTCGCGGGTTGCGATCTATAAGGGCTTCGTGTTCGGCTCCTTCGCCGAGGACGGGCCGACCTTGGAGGAGCACCTGGGTGGCGCGGCTGAATCGCTCGATCGACTGGTGCGGACTTCGCCCGAAGGCGAGGTCGAGATCACGGCGGGCTTTCTCAAGCACAAGGCCAAGGCCAACTGGAAGTTCCTGCTGGAGAACGAGACCGACGGCTACCACCCGCAGTTCGTGCATGCCTCGATCTTCAACATCGCCGACAGCAAGATTGGCGACCTGTACGGTGGCGATTCGATCTCGGTGACGCGCTATCTCGGCAATGGCCATTCCGAATGCGACTTGCGTCCGGAGTTCCGCCGGCGTGGCGAACTGCTGAGCTGGTTCGGAACCACCGCCAACCGCCTTCCGGATTACGTGACTAGGATGGAGACGGCCTACGGCAAGGAGTTGGCGCGCGAGATCATGATCGACGGTACGCCGCACACCATGATCTTTCCCAACCTGTTTATCGCCGAGATCCAATTGTTCATGCTGCAACCGCTGGCGGTAGACGAGACGGTGCAGCATGTCACGGCGCTCCAGTTCAAGGGCGCGCCCGACCTCAACCGGCGTATGCGCCAGCAGACCATGGGCTCGGTCGGGCCGGCCGGCTTCCTGTTGGCGGACGACTCGGAGATGTACGAGCGCAACCAACGCGGCGTGGCCGCGCGCAACCCCGAGTGGGTCTTCCTTGGCCGGGGAAAGCATCGCGAGCGGCTGGACGAGGAGGGGTTCTTGGTTGGTGATGCCACCGATGAAGTGCCCTCGCGCGGGATGTGGGCGTACTACCGCCAGCAGATGGAGGCCGCCTGATGTCCGCCCTGGTCGCTGCGACGACAGTGCAGGCACTCGACGACGATGCGCTGCTGCGCGAAGTCACCCGTTTCATCTATCGGGAGGCGCGTCTGCAGGACGATCACGAGTACGACGCTTGGGAGTCGCTCTGGACCGACGACGCCATCTATTGGATCCCGGCAAATGGAGACGACATCGACCCGGAAACACAGATGTCCATTGTCTACGACAACCGCTCGCGCATCGCGCTGAGGATTCGACAACTGCACACCGGGAAACGGCATAGCCAAACCCCGCGTTCGGGGCTGCGCCGGATCGTGTCGAACATCGAACTGATCGAGGCGAAGGGCGACGAGGTGCGGGTCACCAGCAACGCATTCGTGTTCGAGGTGAACCAGCGCGGGGAGACACTATGGCCTTCACGCAACGAATACCTGTTGCGCAGGCAGCCGGACGGCAACCTGAAAATGGCGCGCAAGAAGGTGATCCTGGTGAACAACGCAAGCTCGTTGTACACGCTGTCGTTCCTGATCTGACGGAGTCCGAGATGACCACGGGAGCAGGAAATGCGCGACAGAATTTGCTGAGTACAGGGCCGGTGTTGCTGTCGCTCGACGCGACCGGCGTGGCACACTTGCGCCTGAACCGGCCCGATGCCTCGAACGGTCTGGATGTGGGGTTGCTGCAGATCCTGCATGACGCGGTGATGCTGTGTCATAGCGATGCGCAGGTTCGGGTGGTTTTGCTGACTGGTGCCGGGAAGAATTTCTGCGCCGGTGGCGACGTGCGCACTTTCCTTGGCAAGGGCGAATCCCTCCCCTACTACTTGCGTGAGGCTACCGCACGCCTGCAGGTTGCAGCCTCGGCGTTGATCCACCTGAACGTGCCTGTAGTCGCGGCGGTACAGGGCTTTGCCGCCGGTGGCGGCGGGTTGGGACTGGTGTGCTCCAGTGATCTCGTGGTCGCGGGTGAATCGGCCAAGTTTCTTGCCGGTGCGACCCGTGTCGGAATGGCGCCGGACGCCGGCGTGTCGGTCACCTTGGCGCGATTGGTCGGGTTGCGCCGCGCAACTGAGATACTGCTGACCAACCCGATTCTCAGCGCTGCGCAGGCCAAGGAAATCGGGCTCATCAACCGTGTCGTGCCGGACGCGGAACTCGATCAGGCGGCTTTGACGTTGGCGCAGGAATTGGCGGCTGGTGCGCCACAAGGCCTTGCCGCGACCAAGCGCCTGTTGTGGAGCGGACTGGCCTTGGGTGTCGATGCGGCGATGCCGGAAGAAAGCCGTACCGTTGCCGAGTTGTCTGGCAGCGCCGATGTTCGAGAAGGGCTGGCGGCAGTGATTGAACGCCGGTCGGCAAAGTTCACGGGTAACTAAGTCGATGGCCGTGGAGCGATCTCTGGTTGGACGACGCGCCTTCGTTACTGGAGGTGGCAAGGGCATCGGTGCTGCCATCGTGCGTCGGTTGGCCGCTCAGGGCGCGACCGTGGTGTTGTCGGCACAGGACATGGTTTCGGCCGAGGCGGTGGTACGCGATACGGGCGCGGTGGCGGTCAAGCTGGACGTGACGGACCTGGAAGCCGCCCGTGAGGCGGTGCTCGCCAACGGTCCGTTCGACATCCTGGTCAATAATGCCGGCGTCGACCAGCATGCCTTCTTCACCCGCACGACGATGGACGAATGGCGGCACCTGCTTGCGGTCAATCTCGAAGCCGTATTTGCGACCACCCATGCAGCGTTGCAGGCCATGCAGGCGAACGGATATGGCCGCATCGTCAACGTTTCATCGGAAGCCGGGAGACTGGGGTCGCGAGGCGGAGCCGTCTATGCGGCCGCCAAAGGCGGCGTGATCGCGTTTACCCGTTCGATTGCGCGTGAAAATGGGTTGAAGGGCATTACCGCGAACGTGATCGCTCCCGGTCCGGTGGATACGCCGTTGTTGCGAAGCGCGGTCGAAAAGGGCGGCGACAAGTTGCTGGCCGCAATGCAGTCGGCGACGCTGTTGAACCGCCTGGGGACGCCGGACGAGGTCGCGGCTGCCGTCGCTTTCCTTGCTTCGGGCGAGGCTGGCTTCATTACCGGCGAAGTGCTTGGCGTGTCCGGTGGCATGGGGTGCGGCGCATGAGCGCGGATCCCGCCATCGATCCGATCGAGCACTGCATCGAACGCGTGCGGGGCGTGTATTCCCGTTGGCGCCGCGACACGCCGGTGGCGCAGATGCGTGCCGACTGGGACGAGTTGTTCTGGTCGGAGGTGGTAACCGCGAGTTGTGAACCCGTATCGGCCGGCGGCGTGCCGGCGCAGTGGATCGTGGCCGACGGCGCGGATGAATCGCGCGTCCTGCTGTATTTCCATGGCGGCGGGTTCCAGGTGGGATCGCTGCGTTCGCACCGAGACCTGATGGCGCGTCTTTCCGCGGCGGGAAACTGCCGCGTGCTTGGCGTGGAGTACCGGCTGGCGCCGGAGCATCGATTCCCGTCGCAATTGCACGACGCGCTGGCGGCGTATCGCTGGCTGCTGGAACAGGGCATAGCGGCAACCCGCCTGGCGCTTGCCGGCGATTCCGCCGGTGCAGGGCTGGGATTGTCCGTACTGCTTGCATTGCGCGACGAGGGTATTGCGCTGCCCGCGGCGGCGGTGGCGCTGTCGGCATGGACCGACCTCACCGCCAGCGGCGGCAGTTACGAAACATGCGCCGACAGCGACCCGATCCACCAACGCCGGATGATCCTGGCCGTGGCGCGCAACTACCTCGGTGAGCAAGGCGATGCCGCGGATCCGCTTGCCTCTCCACTGCATGGCGACTTGCATGGCTTGCCGCCGTTGCTGCTGCAGGTCGGCGACCGGGAAACAGTGCTGGACGATTCGCGCGATTTCGCCGCGAAGGCGCGCGCAGCCGGCGTCGAGGTCCGACTGGACGTGGCCGAAGGAATGATCCACGTGTACCAGCAGTTCGCAGACGATCTGCCGCAGGCGCGTGCGGCCATTGCCGCTATAGGCGCCTTTCTCCAGGCGCACTGGCCGCACGCGGCGGCCATTTCTCCTTCACAGCCGGATACGGACGCATGATTGGAATTATCGGATATGGCGGCTATTTGCCGCGACTGAGAGTGAGCCGCCGGGCCATAGTCGAGGCCAACGCGTGGTTCGCGCCGCAGTTCAAGGGCAAGGCCAAAGGAACCCGGTCGCTGGCGAACTGGGACGAGGACAGCATCACGCTTGCGGTGGCGGCTGCCCGCGATTGCCTGGGGCCTGCCGACGACCGTCACCGGGTCGGCAGCGTGTATCTGGCCTCGGCCAGCTTGCCGTTTGCCGAACGCCTGAACGCCGGCGTCGTCGGAGAAGCGCTGACGCTGGACGAAGACGTGGCTTCGATCGACATCACCGGCTCGCAGCGGGCCGGTCTGTCGGCGCTGGTGGAGGCACTTGCCAAGACCGGGGCCGCCACGCGCGACACGTTGGTGCTGGCCGCCGACAATCGCCGGACCCACGCCGCCAGTGCCGGGGAACTGGACAGCGGCGATGGCGCCGCTGCCTTGTTGCTTGGGCGCGACGGCGTGTTGGCCGAGTACATCGGCGGCAGCGTGAACTCGGTGGATTTCGTCGATCGTTTCCGCCTCGCGGGCGAAGACGTCGACTACCAGTGGGAAGAGCGCTGGATCCGCGATGAAGGCATCGCCAAGCTGGTACCGCCGGTGATCGGTGAGGCATTGCGCGAAGCCGGCATCGAGCCTGGGAAAGTCGACCATTTCATCTTCCCGACGACCTTCCAGAAGGCCGATGCGCAGTTGGCCAAGCGTTGCGGCATCCGGCCGGAGGCGCTTGTGGACAATCTCGCGGCACAGGTCGGGGATACCGGCGTGGCGCACGGACTGCTGCTGCTGGCGCACGTGTTGGAAAGGGCCAGGCCAGGACAACACATCCTGCTGGCGCAATTCGGCAGCGGCGCGCAGGTGGTGGTGTTTCGGGTCACCGATGCCATCGACCGCTTCCGCCCGCGTGTAGGCGTGTCGGGCTGGCTGGCGCGCGGCGTCGAGGAGGCCAGCTATACCAAATTGCTGTCGTTCAAGGGCCAGTTGGCGCTCGAAAAAGGCATGCGGGGCGAGCAGGACAAGAAGACGGCGCTGACCACGCTGTACCGCCATCGCCGGGCGATCTTGGGCCTCGTTGCCGGACGCTGCTCGGTGACCGGCCAGGTGCATTTCCCGCCGTCGCGCATCTCCTATACGCAGGGTGCGCCGGCGCAGGACACGCAGCAGCCATACAAGCTCGCGGAGCGGCGAGGCACTGTGCTCAGTTGGTCGGCCGAGTTCCTGTCCTACTACCCATCGCCGCCGCAGCAATACGGCCAGGTCGATTTCGAAGGCGGAGGACGAATCCTGATGGAGTTCACCGATCTCGCCCAGGGCGACGTCGAATCGGGCACGCAAGTGGAAATGACGTTCCGTATCAAGGACGGAGACGAAAAGCGCGGATTCAACCGTTATTTCTGGAAGGCGACGCCGGTGCGCGTGCCCGCCCCCAACCCGGAGTCGACCCATGGCTAACGGCATCAAGGACAAGGTGGCCATCCTCGGGATGGGATGCAGTAAGTTCGGCGAGCGTTGGGACGCCAGTCCCGAGGATCTGATGGTCGAGGCCTATTCCGAAGCGTTGACCGATGCCGGGATCGAGCAGGCGCAAATCGACGCTGCATGGTTCTCGACCCACATGGATGATGTCGGTGTCGGCCGTGGCGGAACGCCCTTGGGCATCGCTTTGCGCCTGCCCAACATCGGCATCACCCGAGTCGAGAACTTCTGCGCCGGAGGCACAGAGGCGGTGCGCGCGGCGGTGTACGCCGTCGCCGCGGGTGCGTGCGACATCGCCCTTGCACTGGGCGTCGAAAAGCTGAAGGACACCGGCTATGGCGGCCTTCCGGTCGCGACGGTAGGCACCTACATCCCGCAGTGGTACCCGAATGCGGTTGCACCGGCGAATTTCGCCCAGCTCGCATCGGCCTATCGAAGCAAGCATGGTGTCCCGGCAGAACTGCTCAAGCGTGCGATCGCCCACGTTTCGGTGAAGAGCCACGCAAACGGCGCGAAGAACCCGAAGGCGCATTTCCGCACGCCGGTCAGCGAGGAGCAGGTCCTGGGCGCGCCGATCATCGCCGAACCGCTGGGCCTGTTCGACTGCGCCGGCGTTTCGGATGGCGCGGCCGCGGTGATCGTCACTACCCCTGACATTGCAAGGGCGCTGGGCAAGCGGGACCTGGTGACGTTCAAGGCGCTGCAGGTATCCGTCTCGAATGGCTGGGAAATGCACTCCAACGAATGGGATGGAAGCTACGTCCACACCGCGCGCATTGCAGCCCGGCGTGCCTACGCCGAGGCCGGCGTTCGCAACCCGCGTGAGGAAATCGGCGTCACGGAGGTGCACGACTGCTTCTCGATCACCGAACTGGTGACGATGGAAGACCTGCAGCTTTCCGATGAGGGTGGCGCGGTTCGTGATGTCCTCGACGGCGTATTCGATGCGGACGGCAAGATTCCCTGCCAGATCGATGGCGGCTTGAAGTGCTTTGGCCATCCCATCGGCGCGAGCGGCATTCGCATGCTCTACGAATTGTACCTACAGCTGCAGGGGCGCGCCGGACCCCGCCAGCTGGCGGATCCGAAGCTGGGCTTGACCCACAATCTCGGCGGGCAGCCCTCCCAGAACGTCTGCACCGTTTCCATCGTCGGGCACGAGGGGCGCTGAGGTGGCCGGCGTGCTGCTCGTCGATCGACCAGCCGAGGGCGTGCTGCGCCTGCGCATAAATCGGCCGGACAAGCGAAACGCGATCGACCACGATGTGCGCCAGGCACTGACCGAAGCGCTATTGGCCGCCCGCGACGACGCGTCCGTACGGGCGTTGGTATTCGGCGGCAGCGGGGGCGTGTTCTCGGCCGGTGGCGATCTGCCGTCCATGGCGGGCCTGAGCGAGGAACAGGCGCGTGAGCGCATGCGGCACATCCATGTGCTGTGCCGGCTCGTGGCCGATGCCGGAGTGCCGGTGATCAGTGCGGTAGAGGGCTTCGGTGCGGGCGGTGCAGTCGGACTGGCCCTGTTGGGAGATCTCATCGTGGTCGGGCGCGGAAGCCGGCTGCTTTTCCCGTTCCTGAAACTGGGCCTGGCGCCGGATTGGGGGTTGCTGCGCACGCTGCCGGCACGCGTTGGCTTGTCAACGGCCCGGCGCCTGCTCACGGACGGACAGATTGTCGACGGCGAAGAGGCTGCACGGATAGGACTGGCCGACGAGTTTGTCGGCGATTCCGACGTCATGCAGGTCGCGATCGAGCGTGCGGGCGTCTTGTCGCGACTGCCGCTGACAGCCTTCTCGCGGATGAAGGAGCGGCTGAACGAGCCGGCCTCGACGCTAGACGGCGAACTCCAACGAGAGGAAGACGACCAGGCGGAGTTGCTGCGCAGTGCCGATTTCCAGGAAGGGTATGCCGCCTTCGGCGAACGCCGAGAAGCGCACTTCACTTCGCCTTTGGGGCGCAGGTCATGAGCCTTGAGGTTCTGCCGCTCGTCGAAATCTGTCGCGATGGCGCCGTCGGAATCGTTTCGCTGAATCGACCGGACCGGCGCAATGCGTTGGACCTGCCCATGCGATCGGCAATCGCCGGCGCAATTCGTGAACTGGATGGCGATGCGGACATACGTGCCATCGTCGTTACCGGAGCACCGGGAATATTTGCCGCTGGGGCGGATCTGAACTTGCTGGTGGACAAGGGTGCCCAGCAGGTTGCGGACATCAATCTGGGACAGTACTGGGCACCACTGCGTGCATGCACCAAGCCCGTAGTCGCCGCGATCAGCGGACCCGCGCTCGGCGCGGGCTGCGAACTGGCGATGATGTGCGACATCCTTGTCGCCGAGCGCGGTGCGCGGCTGGGCCAGCCGGAGGCGCGGGTCGGGATCATGCCGGGTGCGGGTGGTACGCAGAGACTGGTTCGCGCCGTCGGCAAGGCGGTCGCCAGTATGGTGCTGTTCGGCGGCGAAACGCTGAGTGGCGAACGCGCATACCAGCTCGGACTGGTCAGCGAACTGGTCGAGGATGGCCAGTCGCTACTGCGGGCGCTCGAACTGGCGCACGTGGCCGCTCGCCTGCCGCCGAAGGCGGTACGCGCCATCAAGCGCGTGCTAGCGCAGGGTGCGGATTTGCCATTGGATGCGGCGCTGGCGCTGGAGAACCGCGAGTTCCTGCTGCTGTTCGACACGGCCGACAAGACCGAAGGCATGCGCGCCTTCCTGGAAAAGCGTTCGCCGGATTTCACCGGGAGTTGAAGGGCAGCATGGACGGAAAAACGATCGGCGTGGTTGGTGCAGGCATCATGGGGCGCGGCATCGTGCAACTGTTCGCCCAGGCAGGGCATCGCGTGCTCTGCCACGACGCAGCACCTGGCGCGGCGCAAGGCGCGGCGGACTACGTTTCCGGGATGCTCGACCGGCAGGTGGAGAAGGGCAAATTGAACAGCGCGAAGGCCGCCGAGATAAAGGCGGCCATCGTACCGGTTCCCGAACTCGCGGGACTGGTCTCCTGCGACGTGGTGATCGAAGCGATCGTCGAGCGCTTGGATGCGAAGCGCGCGTTGTTCTCCGCATTGGAAGACGTGGTCGCCGACGATGCGATTCTTGCCAGCAACACCTCGTCGCTGGTCGTCGCGGAAATCGCCGCCGGGAGTCGTCGGCCCGAACGTATCGCCGGCCTGCACTTCTTCAACCCGGTGCCGCTGATGAAGGTCGCCGAGGTGATCGCCGCGGTGCGGACCGCGCCAGCGGCCATCGCGGCACTGAAGGCGCTGGTCGAGCACGCCGGACACCGGGCGGTGGTCGCAGCCGATCAGCCGGGGTTCCTGGTCAACCATGCAGGTCGAGGCTTCTACACGGAAGGGCTGCGCCTGCTGGAAGAGCGCGTTGCCGGCGTGCAAGCGATCGATACGGTATTGCGCGAAGCCGCCGGGTTCCGCATGGGGCCATTCGAGCTGTTCGACCTGACCGGGATCGACGTGTCCGGCAAGGTGCTGGAATCCATCTACGAGCAGTTCCATCACGAACCACGTTACCGTCCTTCGGCCTTGATACCACCGCGCATCGCGGCGGGGTTGTATGGCCGCAAGAGCGGGGAAGGCTGGTATCGCTACGGTGCGGACGGCAAGGCTGAGACGGAAGAGCCCCTGCCCGCGCCTCCGTTGCCTTCCGGACTTTCCGTCTGGGTGGATCCGGCTGCCGCTCGCGTCATTGAGCTATGCGCCTTGGTCGAACGAGTTGGCTTGAAGCTCGAGAGAAACCCGGTAACGGCCGATTTACTGATCGTGCAGCCATGGGGTTCCGATGCCGGTACCTACGCGGCAAAGAAAGGGCTCGATGCCAGCCGTCTGGTCGCAGTCGACCCTCTGCCGGCATTCGACAAGCATCGCACCCTGATGTCCAGCGTCGCCACAACGATCATCGCCCGCGACGCCGCCCGCGCGCTGCTTGGCAGCGATGGGGTGGCCGTCACGTCGATACAGGACAGCCCCGGCTTCATTGTCCAGCGCGTACTGGCGACGATCGTGAACATCGCCTCCGAAATCGCACAACGCGGGATTGCAACGGTGGCCGACATAGAAGACGCCGTGACCCTGGGATTGGGATATCCCCGCGGTCCCTTGTCGTGGGGCGATCGCATCGGCGCCGCGCGAGTGCTGGAGATTCTTTCCGTCATCCATGCCCAGACCGGCGATCCGCGCTATCGACCGAGTCCATGGCTGCGGCAACGCGCGTCGCTGGGCCTGTCGCTGCTTGCCCCCTCGGCGACCTTGGAGCAAGCCGCATGAGCGAAATTGACATCGCCCATCTGCAGACGTGGGTCGGGCGAGAGCGCACGGTCGAGGACCCGATGAGCCCGTTTCCGGCACGAGCGCTGGCTGCCGCGCTCGATTATGCTGCCTCGCCGGGCCGCGGAGACGAACTGCCACCTGCCTGGCAATGGCTATATTTCCACGATACGCCCTCGGCATCGGAAACCGGAAGCGACGGGCACCCCAAACGCGGTGGTTTCCTTCCGCCGGTGCCGCTGCCGCGCAGGATGTGGGCTGCAGGCGAGTTTGAAACGGAGCGACCCATGCGGCTGGGGAGGTCGGCACAGCGACGCTCCCGGATCGTCGCGGTGGATCTCAAGCAGGGCAAGAGTGGCGCACTGGTTTTCGTCACGCTCGAACACGAGTATTCGCAGGATGGTTCGCTGCGGCTGAGGGAAAGACAGAACCTGGTCTATCGCGATGTCGCTGATGGTCCATCGCCCCTGCCAGCGGGCGAACCGGAGCCGGAGGCGCGGTTCCGGCGGGAGATCCAGGTCGATCCCGTAATGCTGTTCCGTTACTCGGCGTTGACCTACAACGGGCACCGCATCCATTACGACCGGGACTATGCGCGAGAGGAGGAGTTCTATCCGGCGCTGGTCGTCCACGGTCCGCTGCTGGCGACCTTGCTGCTGGAGCTGGTTCGCGGCATTTCGCCGGGTTCGCGCGTGCGGCGGTTCGGTTTTCGCGCCGCCAGGCCGAGTTTCGATACTCAGCCCATAGGTGTCGGCGGGCGCCTGGATGGCGGCGACGCCACGCTCTGGAGTGCGCAAGACGGGGCGCTGTGCATGACTGCCACGGCGACCCTGGCATGAGGCCCTGCGCATGAATGCCGACACGCCGATCTGGCGCACGATGCTGTTCGTACCTGCGCACGTCGAGAAGTATGTCGCGGCCGCGCATCTGCGCGGCGCCGACGCCTACCTGCTCGATCTGGAAGACAGCGTGCCCGCCGCCGGGAAATCCGCCGCGCGGGCAGGCCTGGTTCGATCCGCCGCGCTGGTGTCGCAGTCCGGTTCGGCAGCGCTTGTCCGGGTCAATGCGGAGGCGCCATGGCTGGACGAGGACTTGCAGGCGACAGTGCATCCATCGATCCGCGCAGTGATGCTTCCGAAGGTGGAATCCGCTGCCACGGTTCGCGCAATTGGCGACCGCCTCGGCCAACTCGAGGCTGAGCGAGGCCTTCCGGTCGGTTACACCCGGTTGATCGCCCAGATCGAACACGTCCGCGCCTTGCCGTACATGGACGAGATCGCAGCCAGTTCGCCGCGCCTGTTGGGCATGATCCTGGGGTCCGAGGACTTCTCGGTCTCTGTCGGCATGGAGCCTACGCCCGAAGCCCTCTATGGGCCGAGCCAACAACTCGTATTCGCTTGTCGCCGCGCAGGCATCCTGCCATTCGGATTCCCCGGTTCGATCACGCTGTTCCGCGACCTGGACGCGTTGTGCGGGTTGGTCCGTCGCGCGCGGCAGATGGGCTTCGTCGGGTCGTATGCGATCCATCCCGACCAGGTGCGCGTGATGAACGAAGAGTTCACCCCGTCCGAGACCGAGGTGGAGCAGGCGCGGGAACTGCTGGAAGCCAACGAACAGGCGCTTGCGCAAGGCAAGGGTGCTTTCGAGTTTCGCGGCCGGATGGTCGATCCGCCGGTCGTGGCGCGGGCCCGCGAACTGCTGCGCCGAGCGCGCCGGAATGATGCGCCGTTCGAGGATAAACAATGACCACCAGCATCTACCCCGAATCCGTCGCGCCAACCGCGTATGAACTGACGGATGCGCTGCGCACCGAACTGCGCGTGTTGTGTGCCGCGCTCGCCCAGGCCTGTGCTTCACAGGGCAGGCTCGATGCCCGCTTGCTGGATCGCTACCAACTGGCGAGCTACGAACTGGCGATGGCGACTGCGGAACTGCTCGCCGTGGAATCCGCGCTCGCCACCTTGGAGCACGCAGGTGCGCTGGATCGGCGCCTTGCGCTGACTTTTGCGGCGGATACGGTTCCCTCCGTAGCCGAACGCCTGCACGCCATCGCGCTGGATCTGGGGCAGCCCACGGCCGCGACCGCTGCGATATCCACTGGCACGGCATTGACGAGATTGCGCCAGGCCTGCACGACCGGCGACGCTCTGGCGGAGACGGGACGCCTGCTGTGTTCGCATACAGGGGAAATCTCGGCGGTGGCGCTGGACGAGCACTTGCAGATGGCGCAGGACAGCTTCCGCCGAATTGGCGCGGAAGCCGTCGCGCCGCTGGCGGAGAAAATCCATCGCCATGACCTGACCGTGCCGGAATCGCTGCTGCAGCCGCTTCGCGAAATGGGAGTGTTCGGCTTGTCGATTCCGGAGCGGTACGGCGGAACGGCGCCGGACGACCGCGACGACAACCTGATGATGCTCGTCGTCACCGAGGCGCTGTCGGAGGCCTCGCTCGCGGCGGCTGGCAGCCTGATAACGCGCCCGGAGATCCTCAGTCGCGCATTGTTGACGGGTGGCAGCGAAAGGCAGAAGGAGCGCTGGCTGCCGGGGATTGCGGCGGGGGAGCCGTTGTGCGCGATCGCGATCACCGAACCGGACTTCGGTTCGGACGTGGCTAGCCTGTCGCTTCGTGGCACACGTACCGAAGAGGGCTGGCTGCTCGACGGTGCCAAGACATGGTGCACGTTCGCCGGCAAGGCGGGCCTTGTGATGGTGGTGACGCGAACGAATCCGGACCGCTCGCTCGGATACAAGGGCCTGAGCGTCCTGCTGGTGGAAAAGCCTTCTTTCGACGGCCATGAGTTCGCAGTGGAACAACCTGGCGGGGGGCGCATGGAAGGCCGTGCGATCCCGACCATAGGCTATAGGGGCATGCATTCGTTCGATCTGAGTTTCAGCAGCTATTTCGTGCCGGACGAAAACGTGATCGGCGAGGAACAGGGGCTGGGCAAGGGATTCTACTACACGATGGCTGGCATGATGGGCGGGCGCATGCAGACGGCCGCACGCGCTTGCGGATTGATGCGCGCCGCGCTGCGTGCGGCGATCGGCTACTCGCAGGACCGCAAGGTATTCGGAGCGCCGCTGGCCGCCTATCCGTTGACGCTTGCCAAACTCGCCCGCATGGCCTCGCGCTTCTCCGCCTGTCGGCAGCTTACCTACGCGGTAGGCCGGCTGATGGACGGCGGCGAAGGCGGCGCGATGGAAGCCAGCCTCGCAAAACTCATCTCCTGCCGGTCGGCCGAGATCGTCGCCCGCGACGCGCTGCAAATCCATGGGGGAATGGGCTATGCCGAGGAGACGCCGGTCAGCCGCTACTTCGTCGACGCGCGCGTGCTCTCGATTTTCGAGGGTGCGGAAGAAACCCTGGCGTTGAAGGTGATCGCCCGCTCCCTGCTGGAGGATGCGATCAAGGCGCGCGTGGCATGAGCGGCGATATCCTTTCCGGGCTGCGCGTGGTCGAGGCATCCGCCTTCGTCGCCGCGCCACTGGGCGGCATGACGCTGGCGCAAATGGGCGCGGACGTGATTCGTATCGACGCACTTGGCGGCGGCCTCGACTACCGCCGCTGGCCGGTGACCGAAGACGACGTCAGCCTGTTCTGGTGCGGCCTGAACAAGTCCAAGCGTTCGGTCGCGCTCGATCTCGCTTCCCCGGAGGGCCGGGAACTGGCGATAGCGATCATCGCCGCGCCAGGCGAGGACGGAGGATTGCTGCTGACCAATTTTCCAGCACGCGGATGGCTGGACTACGCAAAGCTGCAGGCGCTTCGATCGGACCTGATCCAGTTGACCGTGCAGGGCGACAGGAACGGCGGTTCGGCCGTGGACTACACCGTGAACCCGCGGGTTGGTCTGCCTTACCTGACAGGCAGCGGCAGCGACGAGGTCGTCAATCATGTGTTGCCCGCATGGGATCTGATCACCGGTCAGATGGCGGCGGTGGGTCTGCTGGCTGCCGAGCGGCATCGGCGCCTTACCGGGGAGGGCCAGCAGGTGACGCTTGCCCTGGAAGACGTGGCACTGGCGACGATGGGGCACCTCGGGTTCATTGCCGAAGCGCAATTGGGGCACAAGCGCGAGCGCGGCGGCAATTTCCTGTTCGGCGCGTTCGGCCGGGATTTCGTCTGCGCGGATGGACAGCGGGTGATGGTCGTTGGTCTGACCGGCAAGCAATGGCGCGCCCTGTGCGAGGCTACCGACATGGGCGGAGAGGTGGCAGCGCTGGCGCAACATTTGGCTGTCGATTTGTCGCGGGAAGGCGAGCGCTTCAAGGCGCGCGAAGCGCTGGCCGATCTGTTCGGAAACTGGATCGGCGCGCGAAGGTTCGCGGAAGTCGCTGATGCCTTCGACAAGCATGGCGTGTGCTGGAGCCGTTACCAGCACGTCGACGAATTGGTCCGCAACGATCCGGCATGCTCGCCGGAAAATCCGATGTTCTCGATCGTGCAGCAGGCCGGCGTGGGCCCCGTGCTGGCGCCTGGCATCCCGCTAGCATTCCAGAAATCGCCGCGCGGGCCGGCTCGGCCTGCGCCGAGGCTGGGCGAGCATACCGAACAGGTATTGTGCGATCTCGTCGGCCTGTCTTCGGTCGAGTTCGCCCGTTTGCACGACCGTGGAATCGTCGCGGTGACCGGATGAGCGCGTTGCGGGCGACTGCAACGGGACACGCTTGCCCCGCAATTGCGGGATCAGGTGGCAGGCAGGTCGCCGAAGCCCCGCACGAACAGTTGGGAAATCCGATCGGCCAGTTCATCTGGTGGAATCGGACCCGACTTCTCGTACCAGGTGAAGGTCCAGATGATCATGCCGAACAGCAGCATGGCATAGGGTTTCTTGAGCTTTTCCTGCGCCATCAGCGCAGGGTTCAACGCCGCCAGAAGGCCGATGACGCTGTCGACCAGTTGCGACTCCATCTTGCGCACGCGCTTGAGCTTGGTTTCGGGCAGGAATTTGAGGTCGTTCATCAGCACGAGGTGTTCGTTGCGCGAATCGGCTGCCAGCGCGACGAAGTTCTCGACGAAGCGGGTGAAGCGCTCCGAAGGTTGCAGCGGCAACTCGGCCACTTCCGATACTTGCGCGGTAAGCAGTTTGATGTGCTCGCCGACGATAGCGAACAGCACGCCTTCCTTGCTCGAGAAATAGTGGTAAAGCCGGGACTTCGAGGCGCCGCAAGCTTTGGCGACATCGATCATCGTGGCGTTGGCGAAGCCTTTGCGAGCGAAAAGCGCGGCGGCACGGTCGAGGATCAGTTGCTTCTTTTCGTCATAGTCGGCGGCGCGAACGCGAGCCATGCTGAATGCACCACAGCGAAGGGGAAGAGGATGGCGGACTACCGCTGCGGGCGCCGCCGGTACGGGAAATATAACAGCGCGCGGCATGAACGGCGGCAACGCACCCCGGTGTGGCGGGCAATCGATCGGAGCTCGAATGCATGAATACAGCAATCCCGGTGGCGAGCGGACCGTTGCGCGGCCTCAAGGTGGTGGAATTCGTCGGATTGGGGCCAGCGCCGTTCTGCGCGATGATGCTGGCGGACATGGGAGCGGAGGTGATCCGCATCGACCAGAAGCGGCCACAGGGCGCGCCCTCGTCGGCATTCTTCGCCGAGCCGCGCTTCGATATCCTGGCCCGCGGACGACGTTCCCTGGCGTTGGATCTGAAGCACCCCGACGGTCTTGCGACGGCCTTGCACCTGATAGGGCGGGCCGATGCACTGGTCGAAGGTTTCCGCCCGGGGGTGATGGAACGTCTGGGCGTGGGACCCGATGTCTGCCTGACGCGCAATCCGAAGCTGGTTTATGGCCGCGTGACGGGTTGGGGCCAAAGCGGTCCATTGGCGCTGGCCGCAGGCCATGACCTGAATTACATCGCCCTGACTGGTGCCCTGTACGGCATCGGCGATGCGGATCGGCCGCCGACCGTGCCGTTGAACCTGATCGGCGATTTCGGCGGCGGCGCGATGATGCTTGCCTTCGGCATCGCCTGCGCGCTGCTGGAAGCGGGGCGAAGCGGACGTGGGCAGGTAGTCGACGCGGCGATGACCGACGGCGCGGCGCTGCTGTCGGCGGTCGCCTATGCGTTCAAGGCGGGCGGCACGTGGAGTAACGAGCGTGCCGCCAACCTGTTGGACGGCGGCGCGCCGTTCTATGCCTGTTATGCCTGTCAGGATGGAAAGTTCGTTGCGGTCGGCGCCATCGAGCCGCAGTTCTACAGCCTTTTGCGGGAACGACTTGGCCTGCAGGAGAATCCATTGTTCGATGCGCAGCACGACCGCGCTAGGTGGCCGGAGCAGCGGCGTGTTCTCTCGGAGCTGTTCGCGAGCCGGTCGCGCGTGCACTGGTGCGGGCTGCTCGAGGGCAGCGATGCCTGCTTCGCGCCGGTGCTGGATTGGGACGAGGCGCCTGCACATCCGCATAACGTCGCTCGCGGAACATTCGTCGAGATCGATGGCGTCGTGCAGCCGGCTCCTGCGCCGCGATTCAGTGCATCTCCGGGATCGGTGCAGTGTGCGCCGTCGAACGCGGGGGAACACGGCTCTCGGATACTTTCCGACTGGAATGTCCCGGAAGATCGGATAGCCGAACTGGAACGACTGCAGGTGATATGAACCGACTGGCGGCGTGCCTGCGCTGCTAGAGATTGCGGCCGATGAGTTCCTTCAGGATCTCGTTCGCGCCCGCGTAGATCGGCTCGATTCTGGCATCGACGTACATGCGGGCGATGGGGTACTCGAGGATGTAGCCGTGCCCGCCGAACAATTGAAGGCAACGGTTGACCACGTCGCATTGCTGCTGGCTGATCCACCACTTGCTCATCGACGCCAGATCGGTGGTCATGGTGCCGGCGACCATCCGTTCCACGGTGAAGTCGGCGAACAGCCGGGCGATGGTGGCGATGGTCTTGACTTCGGCCAGTTCGAATCGCGGATGCTGTAGGTCGACCAGGCGCCTGTCGAAAAGCTTGCGTTGTTGCGCATGGTCGCGGGTGACCCGGAAGGCGTGCTCGATGACGGCGGCGCAGTTGACGCCGGTTAGTGCCCGCTCGTAGGTCAGGTCCTGCATCATCTGGTAGAAACCCTGGCCTTCGACGCCGCCAAGCAATGCGCTTTCCGGCACCTCGCAATCGTCGAGGAACAACTCGCAGGTATCCGAACCGTGCAGGCCGATCTTCTTCAGGCGCTTGCCGACGCGGAAACCGGGCGTCTTCGTTTCAAAAAGGAAAAGCGAAATCCCCTTGGCTTTTTCGGATGGATCGGTCTTCGCCACCAGCACGAGCAGATCGGCGGTGGAGCCGTTGGTGATGAAGGTCTTGGAGCCGTTGATTACATACTTGTCGCCGTTCCGGAGCGCGCGGGTGCGGGCGTTTTGCAGATCGGTGCCGCCGCCCGGCTCGGTCATGCCCATGCCGGCGATCATCTCGCCACTGGCAAGTTTCGGCAGGTAGTATTGCTTCTGGGCCTCGGTGCCATAGCGCTCGATGTAGTGTGCAGCAATGACATGAATCTGTTTGCCAGCCCGCCAACTGGTATCGCCTGCCAGGCACAATTCGTGAGCGAGAACCGCTTCGTACGCGAAGGTGCCGCCGGTGCCGCCGTAATCGGTGGATATATCAGTCAGGATCAGGCCGAGCTCCCCCGCCTTCAGCCAGACATCCCTGTCTGTTGCGCCCTGCTCGAACCAGCGATCTTGATGGGGTAGAACCTCCTCGGCGACGAAGCGCCGGGCAAGATCCTGCAATGCATCAAGTTCTTCAGTCATCCAACTCGGGCGGTAGTTCTCGATCATGGGATCTCCGTGTATGGCCGGCGTCCAAGCGAACTACTCGGATCGCCTGATCGGGCAGCCACGAGTGTCCGCTTCCCCATGGTCGTCGTACTCGTCGGTTTGGACGACGCTCGCAACAAAGGGGGTAAGGAAACTTTCCACATCCGTTGTGGCAACGTGTATGCCCGTGCCAGAAGCGACGGGCTTGGGGGTGGCGCCGATTTGATACCCGTCTCCATCTGGAGATTGGCGGATACCTTGGATAGCGATTTACCGGGAAGATGGCGATGAGCGATGTATCAAAAACTGCGGATGTGACGATCGTCGGAGCGGGCCAGGCGGGAAGCGAGGTCGCCACATCGCTACGTCAGCAAGGTTTTACCGGGAGCATCGTGCTGCTCGGTGATGAGCCTTACTTGCCCTATCGCAGGCCGCCATTGTCCAAGACCTATTTGGCGGGAGAGGCAAGCCAGGAGTCGTTGTACATCAAGGCGGCATCTGCTTACGAAAAGCATGGGATTCAGTGTAGAACCGGTATCGCTGTCGAGAAGATCGACCGTGAAAGCAGGCGTCTTTTTCTGTCGGATGGAACTACGCTAACTTATGGAACGTTAGTTCTTGCAACCGGCGGACGACCGCGAAAGCTTACGATTACAGGTGCTGAACACGACAATGTGTATTACGTCCGCACGCTGGACGATATAGAACGATTGAAGCGCGATTTTCGATCGGACGCGCGTCTGGTTGTGATTGGCGGCGGCTACATCGGACTGGAGGCGGCCGCGGTCGCGGTGAAACACGGGCTGCGAGTGAGCGTGGTCGAAGCCGCACCCCGGGTACTGGCACGAGTGGCTGCACCCGAACTATCGTCGTTCTATGAACGCGTTCACCGTGAACATGGCGTCGAATTGTTGACTGGGCGCGGGGTGAGTGAACTGCTCGGACAAGATCGCGTCGATGCAGTCCTGCTGGATGACGGCAAGGAATTGCCGGCTGACCTTGTCGTGGTTGGGGTGGGCTTGATCCCGAATGTGGAGCTTGCTGCCATTGCAGGTCTCGAAGTGGACAACGGCATTGTGGTCGATGCCGAGACCCGAACTTCAGACCCCTCCATCTACGCCGCAGGCGACTGCACGTCGCACCACAATGATTTCTACGGGAAGTGGCATCGATTGGAGTCGGTCCCGAACGCAATTGAACAGGGACGTATCGTCGCATCCAACATAACCGGGAAGCCGGCGCGTTACTCGGCGGTTCCCTGGTTCTGGTCGGACCAATACGACTTGAAGTTGCAAATGGTTGGTCTTTCGGCGGGCTACGATCAGATCGTCGTCCGCGGCAGCTTCGATTCCAATTCCTTTATTGCGTTCTACGTGAAGGATGGCGTTGTGATTTCAGCGGACGCGGTCAATCGTCCCCATGACTTCATGATTGCGAAGCAGTTGGTCGCGGATCGTGTTCACGCGCCCGATACAAGCCTTGCCGACGAGACGCAGCCGTTGAAGGCTCTGTTGGGGGCGTCCTGAAGGGATGGGATTGCACCAAGTCAGGATTGATTTGTCTGTGCCGTTGTTGCCCCTACGCTAGGGCACGGAGGTGTAGGCGCACCGTTTGGCTATTTGAAAAGAGGCTCGATAGATGATGAAGATTTTGGTTTGACCTCCTTGACCTTCTCCCCGCATTAGGCCCGAGCTGAACTGGAAAATTCGGCCTTGGGTTGGGCGGTGAATTGTGCGGCGAACTCGGCCGGCGGGACATCGCCGGAGGCGATCAACTGCTCGTGGGAAAACGATTCGGACATCGGCGCGGGACTCGTCGGGGGAAACCCGGCGATTACCCGGCAAGCACCGATGCATTTCCCGTACCTGTGCGTATGCAGCGGCGCAGGCGGCCTGCCGGATGCAGGCCCCTCTTGGGCACCTAAAGGCTACTGTTATTCGCCGAGGTTTCTGCTTGGTGAAGTCTACTTCGCGCGTGTCCGGGATCAGGGCGGGCTCACGAATTGGCCCGTGTTCCTCGAAGCTGCAGCCATCCATGCCCTTGCAGAGGGCTACTTCGAAGGATCAGTGCATTTCGATCGCAAGATTTCCTCCCGCACGACCGGGCAGTTGAAGAACCTCAGTCCTGGAGGGGTTCGCCTAGCAGTTCGATGTGCTCGCTGGCGATGCCGCGCCAGCCGCAGCCGCCGGCATCGACAACGCGCCAGCCGGCCTGGGCCAGCCTGGCCGGTACGGCCTGTGGCAGGCGCAGGGCGAGGCTGTGGAGTCCGGTGCAGCGTTGCGCCGGCGTTGCGTCGGCCAGTTCGACCTGGTCGATTTCGACCATGCATTGCCCCGGCATGGGCACTACGGCGATCGGATAGCGGTCTTCCAGTGGCTTGCCGTGGGCGCGGTTGAGCACGGTGATGCGGGTTTCCATCGACCAGCCGCTCGCGTCTAGCAGGGTTTTCCACGCGGCGTGGCTGGCATCGCGGCTGGGCGTGGCGGTCACGCCGATGAAGGAGAAGGCCACCTCGGCATCGGTCAACGGCAGGTCGAACGGTGGTACTGGCGCCTTGACCTGGGTCAGATAGAGCAGTTCGCCGCAGGGGCCGAGTACCTGCGCGGCGCGGATGGCATCGCTGAAATCCAGGTTGGCCGGCGCGCCGAGCACTTGAAAGGGCGGGCGCAGCCGCGCGGCGAGGGCGTCGATGTCGCCGACGAGGATTTCCAGCGACATCCAGCCGTGATGGAACATCGGTCGTGCCGGCGCGGCCGCCGGGTCTTCGATCAGCCGCAGGATTTCCAGGCCATCAGCATTGGTCAGCCATTGCACCGGATGCAGTGCCAGATCGGGCAGATCCAAACGGACGGCGTCGGCGTCGCACAGGTGTTCGCGGCGGCCGCGTTGCAGGCCCAGTTGTTCGACATAGGCGGCGCTGGCGGCGGCGATATCCGTGGTCAGCAGCGTGGCGTGGACGATGCCGGCGGTGCGTTGGTTCATGCGCGTTGCCTTTGTTCGCTGGTTAGCTTGCGTTCCAGCCATGGCATCAAGCCGCCGGCGCTGACGATGTCCAGCAATTGCGCCGGGATTTTTTCGCAGGCGTATTCGCGGCCCTGGCTGTGGTTGAGGATCAGGCCCTCCTGCGGTCGTACTTCCAGTTCGTCGCCGCGTTCGGCTTGCAGGTCGGTGCATACCAGCGCCGGCACGCCGAGGTTCAGCGCATTGCGGTAGAAGATGCGTGCGAACGACTTGGCGACGATTGCCCCCACGCCGAGTTCGGCCAGGGTTTGCACCGCCTGTTCGCGCGAGGAACCGATGCCGAAGGATTCGCCGCCGACCACGATGTCGCCGCACCGCACTTCGCGGGCGAAGCTCGGGTCCACCGCTTCCAGGCAATGGCTGGCCAGCACGCTCAGCGGTTCGCGCATGTACGGGCCGGGGGCGAGCACGTCGGTGTCGATGCGGTCGCCGAAGACGAAGGCCTTGCCGCGCACGTTCATGCGGTTTCCTCCAGCAGTTCGCGCGGGTCGCAGATTTCGCCCTTGATCGCGGCGGCGGCCACGCTGTAGGGCGAGCCCAGATACACCTGCGCGTCGGCCGAGCCCATGCGGCCCTTGAAGTTGCGCGCGGTGGTGGAGATGCACACTTCGCCGCCGGCCAGCATGCCCGCGCCCATGCCGGCGCAGGCGCCACAACCGGACGGCAGCAGGATCGCGCCGGCTTCGGTCAGCGTGGCCAGCGTGCCTTCGGCGGCGGCTTGCGCGGTCATCGCCACCGAGGCCGGTGCGATCAGCAGGCGGGTGCCGCGTGCGACCTTGCGGCCTTTCAGCACGTCGGCGGCCATGCGCAGGTCGCTGAGCTTGGCCCCGGTGCAGGCGCCGATATAGGCCTGGTCGATGTGCACCCTGCCGTGTTCGCCGACCGGACGGCTGTTGGCCGGGCTGTGCGGCGCGGCCACGTGCGGCGCCAGCGTGGTCGCATCGTGGCGATGCACGTGCAGGTAGGTGGCGTCGGCGTCGCTTCGCCATTGCGCGATGTCGCCGGCGAAGGGCTTGCCGGCGGCTTGCAGCGCGGCCAGCGTGGTGGCGTCGGGTTCAACGATGCCGGTTTCCGCGCCCAGTTCGGCGGTCATGTTGCACAGGGTCATGCGCTCGTGCATCGGCATGGCCTGCACCGCTTCGCCGCCGAACTCGAACACCTGGCCCTCGTTGCCCATGCCGTAATGGCTGCACAGCATCAGCATCACGTCCTTGGCGCTGACGCCGGCGCCAAGGCGACCGTCCAGTTGAATGCGGGTGGTGTGCGGCACGCGCAGCCAGGTTTCGCCGGTGACCAGCGCGCCGGTGATGTCGGTGGCGCCCATGCCGACCATGAACGCGCCGAACGCGCCGCCGCTGGGCGAATGCGAATCGCCGCCCACGCAGAACATGCCCGGCTGCACGTGGCCGTGTTCCTGCAGCACCACGTGGCAGATGCCGAGCATGTCGTAATGGGTGACGCCCTGCGCCTGCGCCCAGCGCCGGGTGAGGGCGAGGATGTCGGCGCTTTCCAGGTCCACGGCGGGCACGAAGTGGTCGGACACCACCACCACCTTGTCCTTGTCCCAGACGCGCGCGCCGAGTTTTTCCAGTCGCGAGGCGACCCGGCGCGGGCCGCCGGAGTCGTGCATCATCAAGAGGTCGAGCCGGGCGGTGACGATTTCACCGGCCTGGATCGAGCCCTTGCCGCTGGCGCTGGCAATGATTTTTTCGGCAAGGGTCAGGCTCAAGCGATGGCTCCCGGCGGGTGGGTACGCGACCGGTTCCAGCGGCCGCCGGTCAAATAGTATTAATGTTATAGCTATATATCAATCCGGGGCCGGGAACCAGGTAGCGCCGGACCACGCTCTAGTCGTTGTCGCCGGGCGCGGCGTCCTGCTCCACGTCCAGCGTCATCTGGTACGAGAACTGGTCCGGGCGGTACTGGATGTTCAGCAGGTCCACCAGCCGGCCGGTGGCATCAAAGCAGCGGCGTTCCAGCGACAGCAGGGCGGTGCCCGGTTCGACCTTCAGGTGCATGGCACTGATCGCATCGGCATTCACCGCCGACAGCACCTGCTCGACGTGCTTGAACTGGATGCCGATTTCCTTGAACAGGGTCAGGCGCGCGGTGTTGGCCAGCCGCGTTTCGTTGAAGGCGGCATGGTCGGTGCGGGTCCAGCTGATGTAGTAGCCGAACGGGATGTCGCCGCGGATGCGCAGGCGGATGGCCTGCGCCAGCAGTTCGCGCGGGCCAGTCTCGAACAGGGCGCGGATCGGTTCCGGCGGTACCGCGCGGCGGAATTGCAGCATCCTGATGCCGGTGGATTCGGCCAGCGTCTGCAGGCTTTCCAGCAGGCCGGTCAGCGGGCTTTGCATCGGTTTGGTGCGCGGGCGGTGGATCACGTGGGTGCCCTTGCCGCGACGGCGCTCCACCAGCCCTTCGCCGGCCAGTTCGTCCAGTGCGCGCTTGGCGGTGATGCGCGAGACGCCGAAGCCTTCGGCCAGGTCGAACTCGGTCGGGATGCGGGCGCCGCGCGGGATCTCGCCGCTGAGGATGCGGTCGCGCAGCAGGTTGAACATCTGGTGGTACAGCGGCGTGGGCAGGTCGTTGCGCAGCAGCTTGTGCGCGTTGGGCATCAGCAAAGTCGCCAGCGTGTCGTCGGTCATGCCTGATTCTCCCCATCCATTGGCTCGCAGTGTCGCACGTGCGGGGGCATGATACGCTCTAATGCTATAACAACATGACATAATATGGGTTTGCGCCGATGACGATGACGAACGAGGTCGTTTCCACCCGCATCGACGGTTCCGTCGCCCGGATCGGCATCCGCCGGCCGGACAAGCGCAACGCCCTGGCGGCCAGCCATTGGGCGGCGATCGAGGCGGGGCTGGACGCGATTGCCGCCAGTCGGGCGCAGGTGGTGGTGGTGTCCGGCGTGCCGGGCGCGTTCAGCGCCGGCGCGGACATCGACGAACTCGGCCAGTTGCTGGCGCAGCCGGCGGCGTTCGCGGCCAACAATGCGCAGGTGCAACGCACCCAGTTGAAGTTGCAGCGGTTGCCGCAGACCACGCTGGCGGTCGTCGATGGCGTCTGCGTCGGCGGCGGGCTGGGGCTGGCGCTGGCCTGCGACCTGCGGCTGGCGTCGCGGCGCAGCCGCTTCGCGATCACACCGGCCAAATTGGGGCTGATCTACAGCGCCGACGACAGCCGCCGCCTGGTCAATACGGTAGGCATGGCGCGCGCGCGGGAAATGCTGATGACCGGCCGGCCGCTGGATGCCGATACCGCGCTGGCCTGGGGCCTGGTCCACCAGGTCGTGGACGAAGACGCGCTGGACGATGCCGAGTTGCGTCAACTGGAAACCCTGCTGGCGACTTCCGGGCAGGCGCGGCGCGGCATCAAGACCGTGCTGGCGCATCTGGGCGGCGATGCGGAAGTGGGCCTGGCGCAGGCCAACGCCGCTTTCGACGCGGCCTTCCACAGCGAGGACTTCGCCGAAGGCGCGGCTGCCTTCCTGGCCAAGCGCCCGCCCAATTTCGCTTGAACGCACGCCATGCCTGCCTATTTGATCATCACCGCCACCCTCACCGACCCGTCGAAGTTCGCCGCCTACGCCCGGCAGGTGCCGGCGCTGGTGCAACGTCACGGCGGCCGTTACCGGGTGATGGGTGGCGTGCAGGAAACGCTGGAAGGTGAAGCCGATGGTACGCGCATCGTGGTGTCGGAATGGCCCGACCGCACCGCCGCGCAGGCGTTCTGGCACAGCCCCGAATACGCCGAACTGAAGCAACTGCGCGATGGCAGCGGCAGTTTCAACGTTCGCCTTGTCGATGTCCTGCCCGGGAGTCCCGAATGAGCCTTGCCTATCGCGCGCTTGCGCTGCAAACCACCTGCCATGCCGTCAACGCCTGCGCCAGCGTTGAAGAAGCGCGTGCACGGGTGGCGGAAAACATCGCCCGCGTCGGCCGCCAGATCCGTGCTTCCAAGGCTTTCATCGGGCCGGACCTGAAACTGGTGGTGCTTCCGGAATACTTCGCCACCAGCTACCCGCTGGGCGACACCATTCCGGGCTGGGCGGAGAAGGGCGCTTTCGCGATGGACGGCCCCGAGTACGAACAGCTTGGCCGCATCGCCCAGGACAACGGCGTCTATCTGGCGGCCAATGCCTACGAGCGCGACCCGCATTTCCCCGGCCTGTATTTCCAGTCGCAAGTGGTGCTGGACGATGCCGGCAATCAGGTATTGCGCTATCGGCGGCTGATCTCGCTGTTCGCGCCCAGCCCGCACGACGTGTGGGACAGGTATCTGGACGTTTACGGCATCGACGGCGTGTTCCCGGTGGCGCGCACGCCGATCGGCAACCTGGCCTGCATCGCGTCGGAGGAAATCCTTTACCCGGAAATCGCGCGCGCGCACGGCCTGCGCGGCGCGGAAGTGTTCCTGCATTGCACCAGCGAAGTCGGCAGCGTGGAACCGACGCCGAAGGACATCGCCAAACGCGCCCGCGCGATCGAGAACCTCGCCTTCGTGGTGTCGGCCAATACCGCCGGCATCGCCGGTGTGGACATTCCGTTGGCCAGCGCCGACGGCATGAGCAAACTGGTCGATGACCAGGGCCGCGTGCTGGCCGCCGCCGGCTTCGGCGAATCGATGGCCGCCAACGCGGAACTGGACATCGCCGGTCTGCGCCGCCGCCGGCTGCGGCCGGGCATGGGCAATACCTTGTCGCGGCTGCCACAGGCGGCGATCGCGGCCGGGCTGGCGCAAACCGCGTTGCCGCCGAACCAGTTGCTCGATGGCGAGGCGATCCGCATCCCGCAGCGCGCCGATTTCGCCGCACGCCAGCAGGCCGGCATCGCCAAATTGAAAGCAATGGGAGTGCTGACCGATGGCTGAAGCCGCCACGCTGCCGCTGCGCAACCCGCGCACCGGGGAGATCGATGGACAACTGGCGGTGACGTCGCCGGCCGAGGTCGCCGCCGCCGCGCAACGCCTGCGCGCGGCGCAGGCCGCGTGGGCGGCGTTGCCGGTCGAGGCACGCTGCGCCCGCCTGGACCAACTGGCCGATGCATTGGTTGCACGGCGCGGGGCCTTCATCGACGTGCTGCTGGCCGATACCGGCCGCTGGCACGAATCGCTGCTGGAAGTCGATGGCACCGTGGCCGCGATTCGCGGCTGGGCGAAACAGGCCGCCGCCTGCCTCGACGAAGGGCCGGCCCGGCAGCAGCCGATTCCCTTCATCCACAGCCGGCAGGCGTGGGTGCCGTATGAATTGGTCGGCGTGATCAGCCCGTGGAATTTCCCGCTGATGCTGACCTTGATCGATGCGGTGCCGGCGCTGGCCGCCGGCTGCTGCGTACTGGCCAAGCCCAGCGAGGTCACGTCGCGTTTCGTGCCGCTGCTGCGCGAGGCGCTGGCCGAGGCGGGCCTGGGCGAGGTGCTGGAACTGGTCACCGGCGCAGGCCAGGTTGGCCAGGCGGTGATCGATGCGGTCGATCAGGTCTGCTTCACCGGCTCGGTCGCGACCGGCCGCAAGGTCGGCGAAGCCTGTGCGCGCCGCTTCATCCCCGTGTCATTGGAACTGGGCGGCAAGGATCCGGCGCTGGTGCTGTCGGATGCCGACATCGAACGCGCGGCGCGCGCGCTGGCGTGGGGTGGCTTCGTCAACGGCGGGCAAAGCTGCATGTCGATCGAGCGTGTCTATGTGGAAGCCTCGGTGGCCGAGGCTTTCATCGCCGCTTTGGTGAGGCAAGCCGCCGCGTTGCCGCTGGCGTGGCCGGACCCGCAGCAGGGCCGGATCGGCCCGATCATCGCCGAGTCGCAGATCGAGCTGGTGCGCGAACACCTGGCCGACGCCAGGGCCAGGGGCGCGCGCGCACTGACCGGTGGCGAACTGGTCGAACATGGTGGCACCTGGTGCCCGCCGACGGTGCTGGTGGACGTGCGCGACGACATGGCGGTGGTACGCGAAGAAAGCTTCGCCACGATCCTGCCGGTGATCGTGGTCGCCGACGAGGACGAAGCCATCGCCCGCGCCAACGACACCGACTTCGGCCTGTCGGCGGCGGTGTTCAGCAACGACATGGAGCGCGCCCAGCGCGTGGCCCGGCGCTTGCAGGCCGGCGCGGTATCGATCAACGACGCCTGCCTGACCGTGATGGTGCATGGCGCGGAGAAGCAGAGCTTCAAGTTCTCCGGCCTGGGCGGCTCGCGCATGGGCACGGCTTCGATCCGCCGCTTCGTGCGCGCGCAGGCCCTGCTGATCAACGACGGCGTTGCATCGCCGTGGTGGTTCCCGGCGACTTGACCCGTTCACAGGCTGGATATACATTGAAAATGTGTATATCCAGTGATCTGCCGGAGCCTGCCATGAAAGTCGCCAAATGGGGCAACAGCCTTGCCGTTCGCCTGCCCGCGCCCGTGGTTGAAGCGTTGGAGTTGAAGGAAGGCGATGAAATCGAAATCCGCGTTGCCGACAGGAACAGCCTGACCGTGGAAGCCGCGCCCAGCTTCCGCGAACTGCTGGCGCGTGCGCGCAGCAAGGTGGATTACAGCGCAATGCCCAGGGACTTCAAGTTCGACCGCGAAGAAACCAATGCCCGCTGAGCATTTCTTCGATACCAATGTTCTGCTGTATCTGGTGTTGCCCGAAGCCGGCAAGACGGAGCGCGCAACCGAACTGCTGGACAAGGGCGGCATCATCAGCGTGCAGGTGTTGAATGAGTTCACCGCCAATGCGCGCAGGAAACTGAAACTGGATTGGTCGGCAATCGACGCATTCATCGCCGCGATCCGGTGCAACTGCAAGATCGTTCCCTTGACCGAAGAAGCCTGGGAGCAAGGCCGATACATCGCCGAGCGCTACCAGTTGCAGGTGTACGACGCGATGATCGTTTCCGCCGCCCTTCAGGTCGGCGCGCAAACCCTTTACAGCGAAGACCTGCACGCCGGCCTGTTGATCGAGGGCCGGTTGAAGGTCGTCAATCCGTTTGCGCAAGCCGGGCTCTGAAGGTCTTCATTTCCTGCCTTCGGCGAACACTTCATCCAGTCGCCGCTCGTAGTCGTGGTAGCCGATGCGGTCGTACAGCTCCATGCGCGTCTGCATCGTGTCGAGCACGTTGCGCTGGTGGCCGTCGCGGCGGATCGCGGTGAACACCGCTTCGGCGGCCTTGTTCATCGCGCGGAACGCGGACAGCGGGTAGATGCACATCGCCACGCCGGCGCTGGCCAGTTCGTCGGTGGAGAACAGCGGGGTCTGGCCGAATTCGGTCAGGTTGGCCAGCAATGGCGCATCGGTGGCGGCGGCGAAGCGCCTGTAGGTTTCAAGATCGTACGAGGCTTCGGCGAACACGCCATCGGCACCGGCTTCGACGCAGGCCAGCACGCGCTCGATTGCCGCATCCACGCCTTGTACCGCGATCGCGTCCGAACGCGCAATGACGAAGAAATCCGGGTCGGTCTTGGCATCCACCGCCGCCTTGACCCGATCGACCATTTCGCCCAGCGGCACGATTTCCTTGTTCGGGCGATGGCCGCAGCGCTTGGCGCCGACCTGATCCTCGATGTGGCAGCCGGCCGCGCCGGCCTTGGTCAGCGACTTGATGGTGCGCGCGATGTTGAACGCCGATGGGCCGAAGCCGGTGTCGATGTCCGAGATCAGCGGCAGGTCGCAGACGTCGGTGATGCGGCGGATGTCGGTCAGCACGTCGTCCAGGCCGATGATGCCCAGGTCCGGCATGCCGAGCGAGCCGGCGGCGACGCCGCCACCGGAAAGATAGATCGCGCGGAAACCGGCGCGCTTGGCCAGCAGGGCGTGGTTGGCGTTGATCGTCCCGGGCATCTGCAACGGGGTTTCTTCTTTCAATGCGGCGCGGAAACGTGCGCCGGGGCTGGCAAGGCTCATCAGGGCTCCAGGAATTTGGGGAAGAACGAGAACCGCGCGACGGATTTCACCCCGCCGCGCCGACAATGTCCGAAGGTGCGGCGTTCCAGATCAGCGCGCTGCGCGCGGCCAGGTGCGCGAACACGCGCTCCAGGTGCTTGATCCGGTGCGGCTGGCCGATCACCCACGGGTGCAGGTTGATCGCCAGCAGCCGGCCGGCGCCTTCGCGCTGCGCTTCCTGCAGCAGGAATTCGCAGGCGTCGATGATCTGGTCGGCGTATTCGGGTTCGGCGTGCAGATTCTCGCCGATGATGAAGCGGTCTTCCAGTTCCAGCGGCAGCGGCAGCGCGGTCAACGGGCCGTTTGCGGTGCGGAACGGGTAGGGCAACTCGTCGTTTATCCAGTCGCCGAACCACTCGATGCCGGCGGCCTTGAGCAGTTCCGGCGTGTTTTCCGATTGCGAATGCGCCGGCGACAGCCAGCCGCGGATCGGCGCATCCGACCACGGCGACAGCGCCGCCAGCGTGCGCGCGATGCAATCGGCTTCGCGTTCCGGGGTCATGCCGCCGTGGTGCATGCTGTCCATGTTCCAGCCGTGCGCGAGCAGTTCGACCGTGCGCGCTTTCAGCCGCCGCAACAGCGATGGATAGCGCTGCGCCAGTTCGCCGTTGACCGCCGCGCTGGCTTGCAGGCCGTGTTCTTCCAGCGCGTCGAGCACGCGGAACACGCCGACCCGGTTGCCGTAGTCGCGCAGCGTGTAATGGCGCAGGTCCGGGTAGGGCATCGTCATCGCGCCGTGCGGCTTGAAGCCTTCGCCCTTCGGGTTCAGCGGGAAGTGTTCCAGCGACAGGTTGATCCACAGCGCCAGCGGCTTGTCGCCGGGCCAGCGCACGGCCCGGCGCTGCGCCAGCATCGACCAGTCGTAGCGGTCGTGGTCCATGCCGTGGCGCAGGTGCGGGTATTCCAGGAAGCTGCGATCCAGGCTCATGCCGCGTCCTCCGCCGCGACCGCCGCCATCGAGGCCAGCGCGTCGTCGTAGTGGTGGTCGAGATAGTGCTGCGCGATCTCGCGGCCGGTGGCCTTCCACACCTTGTCGTGGCCGCAGACGTAATCCATCGCTTCGTGGAACGCTGCCAAGCGGTGCGGGTGGCTGACCTGGTAGGCGTGCAGCGGCACGCACAGCACCGTGCCGGAATGCTCGCCTTCGGCGTACAGGCGGTCGAAAGCGTCCTTGATCATCTGCCCGTAGCGGCGCGGTTCGATCTTGTTGGTGACATAGACGATGGTGTCGTTGAGTTCCAGCGAATACGGCACCGACACGAAGCGCTTGCCGGAGCGGGTCTTCACCGGCGTCGGCTGGTCGTCGTGGAACAGGTCGCAGGTGTAGAGGCCGCCGGCTTCGGCGAACAGGTCGATGGTGGCGTCCGAATGCGACAGCGCCGGCGCGAGGTAACCGTCGCAATGCTGGCCAGTGTGCTTTTCGATCAGCGCCATCGCGTGCTCGATCATCTCGCGTTCCTGCGCCTCGTCCAGGCCGTAGGTGTAGCGGGTGTTGTAGATGCCGTGGCTGAAGAATTCCCAGTCGCGCTCGGCGGCCATTTCGACCACTTCCGGGTGGTGCACCAGCATCGCGGTGGACAGCGACACCGAGCCGCGCAGGCCGTACTGGTCCAGCACCCGCATCATGCGCTGGTGGCCGACGCGGTTGCCGTAGTCGCGGGTGCCGTAGCCCTGGATGTCCGGCAGCGGGCGCGGCCATGGCTTTCGTTGCGGGTTGGGCGGCGGCGCGTATTCGTAGAACTCGATGTTCGGCGCGATCCACAACGCCACGCGCGCGTCGCCGGGCCAGCGGATTCTCGGGCGGCTGTCGTAGGGCCAGTAGTCGTACAGGCCGGGGTCGGGCTTGGCGGCGGCGTTCATGCGCGCAAGGCCTCCAGTTGCGCGGCGACGTGTTCGACCGGCTCCACGTCGCCGTACTTCAGCATGATGTCGCACAGGTTGGCGAAGTGCGGGATCTCGTGCTTGTCGGCCACGCATTCCTCCGGGACGATGGTGCGGTAGCTGCGCGAGAGGCTGTCGATCACGCAGGCGCGCACGCAGCCGGAGGTGGAGCCGCCGGTGACGATCAGCGTATCGACCTTGTGGAAGGTCAGCAGCGAGCAGAGATTGGTTTCGAAGAACGGGCTGGCCATGCGCTTGTGCATGACGATGTCGCCGGGCTGCACGTCGGCGCGCGGGTCGAACTGCGCGCGCTCGGAGCCGTGCTTGATGTTCTGCAATGAATCCGGCGTATTGGTGCGCGTGCCCCAGACGCCGGCGTCCTCGCCCGATTCCAGATAGGCCACGTAGGTCCAGACCACCGGCAGGCCCAGCGCGCGCACCTGCGCCGACAGCGCGTTGATGTATTCGATCTGGCGCGGGTCGGTTTCATACGCGGTCTTGAACGCGGCCAGGTCGGTGTAGGCGCGCTGCACGTCGATGTTGACGATCGCCGGGCGCGCGCCGAAGCCGAACTTCGCGCGGTTGGGGTTGGCCTTGACCTGTTCCCAGTATTGGCGGGCGGTGAGGTTGGACGTTTCCATCGCGGGCATGGCGGTTTCCTCGGCGTTGGCGGGTCAGGCGTTGGACGGGCGCGCGCGTTCGTTGCGCACCAGCAGCGCGGCCAGCAGCGCAAGCACCACCAGTCCGCTGATCAGGTGGAAGGCGGGCTGGTAGCTGTGGGTGGTGTCGAAGATTTTGGCGGTCAGCCAGATGCCGATGCCGGCGGTGGTGGCGTCGAGCAGGGTGATGGTGCCCAGGATCTTGCCGGCCGCGCCCAGGCCGAAGGCATTGACCGCCAGCAACTGGATCATCGTGTAAAGGCCGCCCCAGCCCAGACCGAACAGCGCCAGCGAATACCACAGCAGGTCCGCGCGCATCGTCGCCAGCAGGAACGCGCCGGCGGCCATCACCGCAAGATTGAGCAGGAACACGCGCTTGGCCTGGAACAGGTCGGCCAGCAGGCCGAACAGGAACTTGCCGACCATCGCCAGCCCGAACATCAACGCCAGCCCGTTGCCGGCCTGCGCCGGGGTGAAGTCCAGGTCGCGCATGTGCAGGAACAGGTTGGCCGACACCGCCATGATCGAGAAGAACGTGGTCATCGCCACGAAGGCCAGCGCCCAGAACGTGCGCGTGCGCAAGGCCTGGCGGTAGCCCAGGTCGTTCGCGCCAGGCCCGTTGGCGACGGCGGCGCCGGCCTGGTCCGCGCCCCACGGCGCGATGCCGCCCGGGCGCGGGCTGCGCACCAGCACCAGGGCCAGCACCAGGCAGGCCAGCGGCACCAGCGCTTCCCACAGGAAGGCGCTGCGCCAGTCCATGCCCTGCAACAGGCCCACGCCCAGCTTCGGGAACACCATGCCGCCCAGGCTGGTGCCGATCAGGGCAATGCCGATCGCGGTGCCGCGCCTGGCGACGAACCACTGCGACACGTAGATCACCGCCACGTTCAGGCCCGCGGCCACCAGCACCGCGGCAAAGCCGACGTGGATCAGGTACAGGTGCAGCAGCGAATGCACGTGCGCATAAGCCAGGTACAGCGCCGCCAGCAGCGCCAGCCCGGCCAGGATCAGCCGGCGCGGGCCGACCTTGTCGATCACCACGCCAAGGAAGGGCGCCAGCCAGCCGGCCAGCACCAGAGTGATCAGGTCGCGCAGCTTCAGCTCGCTGCGGCTCCAGCCGAACTCCTTCAGCAGCGATTCGTCGAACGCGGTCAGTCCGGTGATGATCAGGCCGTTGGAGACCAGCAGCACCAGCATTGCGGTGATCGCCATCAGCCACGGGTAGTAACGCTTCATCTGGGCACCTCGGCAGGTTGGGGAGAAGTACCCGGCGGGGGATTGCCGCCGGTGGCGTTGACCGCAGGCGAACCGCATGCCTACACTTTGTCCGGACAAACTGTGCCACAGTATTTCGCCCGGAGGAAGCCATGCAGACCATCATCGTGCTGTTCAACCTGAAACCGGGCGTCAGCCGCGCCGAATACGAGGCCTGGGCGCGCGCCAGCGACCTGCCGGTGGTCAACGGCCTGGCGTCGGTGGAGAAGTTCGAAGTGCTCAAGGCCAGCGGCCTGCTGATCGGCGATGGCCCGTCGCCCTACGAATACGTCGAGATCATCCGCGTGCCGGACATGGCCGCCTTCGCCGCCGACCTGGCCGACCCGGCCGCGCAGGCCGGCGCGGCGCAGTTCCAGCAGAAGTACGCCGACAACCCGCTGTTCATCCTGACCAGCGCGCTGTGAGCGCGAAGGAGAAACCCGCCATGGCCCGTTTCCCCGAACTGCAGGGCAAGGTCGCCCTGATCACCGGCGCCGGCCGCCGCGCCGGCCTGGGCGAGGGCATCGCCCGCCGCCTGTTGCAGGAAGGCTGCAAGGTCGTGCTGACCGACATCGGCAAGGGCCGGGGGCCGGAGATGCCGGTCACTGCGGTCGGCACCGACGAAGAAATGGCCCGGATCGCCGCCGACCTCGCCGCCGCCACCGGCGGGCAATGCGTGGCGATGGCGCTGGACGTGCTGGAGGAGGCGCAGGTGGAAGCGGTGGTGAACGCCACCGTCGAACGCTTCGGCAAGCTCGATGTCCTCGTCAACAACGCCGGCATCGGCTACCTGATGAAGGCGCTGGTGGATGTCGAGGCGAAGGAATGGGATGCCGTGCTCGGCGTCAACCTGCGCGGCGCGTTCCTGGCCACCAAGCATGCCGCCCGCGCGATGATCGCGCAGGGCAATGGCGGCCGCATCGTCAACATCGCCTCGCAGGCGGCCAAGTCGGCGTTCCCGCACGCGGCCGCGTATTGCTCGTCCAAGCACGGCCTGGTCGGGCTGACCCGCGTGGCGGCGATGGAACTGGGCGCGCACGGCATCAACGTCAATGCGGTCTGCCCCAACCACGTCACCACCGGCCTGGGTGCGTGGCAGAACGAATACTTCGCCGCCAAGTTCGGCAAGACCGTCGAGCAATACCTGGCCGACATGCGCGCACGCATCCCGCTGGGCCGCCCGGGCTTGCCGTCGGACACGGCCGCTGCAGTCGCCTTCCTGTGTTCGGACGATGCGGTCTATGTCACCGGCGAGGCGATCAACGTCTCCGGTGGCGAAGAAAACCATTGATCTCTCCCCGTATTTCGAGAATCCCCATGTCCCAGGCAAGCTACAAGTGGCCCAACGACGCGCGGCTGGCGCTGTCGGTGGTCGTCAACGTCGAGGAATTGTCCGAATACAACGTCGGCAACGGCGACAAGATCACCGAGCCGGTGGATGAATTGCAGGTCACCCTGACCAAGCCGGTGCGCAACTACGGCAACGAGTCCAACTACCGCTACGGCATCAACGAAGGCCATGCGCGCGTGGCCGCGCTGCTGGACAGGTACGGCGTCACCGCCACCTACACCGCGGCGGCGGTGTCGCTGGAACGCGCGCAGGCCGTGGCTGCCTACCTGCGCGGCAGCCGCCACGAGACCTGTTCGCACGGCCATCGCTGGATCCACCAGTTCCGCTTCAACGAGGAGCAGGAACGGCAGTTCATCCGCGACGCCGCCGACAGCATCGAAAGGACCACCGGCACGCGCCCGGTCGGCTGGCTGTCGCGCTACCTGCACACGGCGGCCACGCGCCGCCTGTTGCAGGAAGAAGGCTTCCTGTACCACATGGACGACTACTCGGCCGACGCGCCGTTCTGGGGCGAGGTCGAGGGCGGCAGCAAACCGATGATCGTGGTGCCGTACCAACTGGACACCAACGACATGAAGATGTGGGTCGCACCGTCCTACCTGCCGAAGGACTGGCTGGACTACGCCATCGACAGCTTCGACACGCTGTACGCCGAAGGCGAGCACACGCCCAAGGTGATGTCGCTGGGCCTGCACCTGCGCATCATCGGCCGCCCCGGCCGCATCGGCGCGTTCGAGAAATTCCTGCAGTACGTCGCGCAGAAGCCGGGCGTCTGGTACGCCACCCGTCGGCAGATCGCCGAGCATTTCGCCGCGCAGGTGGCCGCATGAGCGAAGCCGTCGCCAACCCGCGCCGCTGCCTGTTGTTCGTGCCCGGCTCGCGTCCGGAACGCTACGCCAAGGCGATCGAAACCGGCGCTGACCAGGTCTGCATCGATCTGGAAGATGCCGTTGCACCGGCTGACAAGCAAAGCGCGCGTGCGTCGCTGTTCGAATTCCTCGCAGGCAAGCCGCAAGGCCGCGGCGAGATCGGTTTGCGCATCAACCCGCTGTCCACCGAGCTGGGCCAGTCCGACCTGAAGGCACTGGCCGACTCCGGACTGGCACCGGCCTTCGTGATGCTGCCCAAGGTCGAGACGGCGGCCGAACTGCAACAGGCCGATGCGGCGCTGTCCGGCATCGACACGGCTTTCATCGCGCAGGTCGAAACGCCGAAGGGTTTGCTCGACGCGCGCGCGCTTGCAGGCGCGATACCGCGCTTGCAGGCGCTGATGTTCGGCGGCTTCGACTACATCGTCGCCTTGCGCGGCCGCGCTGGTTGGGAAAGTTTCTTCCACCCGCGCGTGCAACTGGCGACGATTGCCGCCGAAGCCGGCATCGGCTGCATGGACGTGCCTTTCCTCGACATCAAGGATGAGGAAGGGTTGGTTGCCGAAACCGATCGCGTGATCGTGCTGGGCTTCACCGCCAAGGCCGCGATCCACCCGGCGCAGGTCGGCCCGATCCAGCAACGCTACCTGCCCACCGCCGCCGAGCACGAGCGCGCGCAACGCGTGATCGCCGGGCTGGCCGCCAGCGGCGGCGAGGCCATCCAGATCGACGGCAAGCTGGTGGATCGCCCGATCGAGATCGCTGCCCAACGCGCACTCGCGCTGGGCGCGCTGGGCCTTCGCAACGACTGATTCGCCCTTCAACAAAACCGCGCCGCGCCCTGCGCCGGCCAACCCCGCACACGAGGACAACGACATGGTTCAGAACGTCAAGCAGATTTCCGAAAACCGCTTCCGCGAAACCTTCGGCCGCTACTACGAGGATTTCAACGTCGGCGAGATCTACGAGCACCGCCCCGGCCGCACCATCACCGAGACCGACAACACCTGGTTCACCCTGCTGACGATGAACACCCATCCGATGCACTTCGACAAGGAATACGCCAAGGCCTCGGAATTCGGCAAGGTGATCGTGTGCTCGCCGCTGACCGTGGCGCTGATGGTCGGCATGAGCGTGACCGACGTCAGCCAGAAGGCGGTCGCCAACCTCGGCTGGACCGATATCCGCATGACCCATCCGCTGTTCGTCGGCGACACCCTGGTCGCCGAATCGGAAGTGCTGGAAAAGCGCGAATCCAAGTCGCGCCCCGGCGCCGGCATCGTCACCTGCCGCACCGACGGCTACAACCAGGACGGCAAGCTGGTCTGCACCTTCAACCGCACCATGCTGATCGCCCGCCGCGGCCACTCGGTCGAAGACAAGGTCAACTACTGAGGAAGCGGCGATGAGCACCGACACCGAACAACTGTGGGGCCCCGACGAGGAGCAGGCGCTGCTCGATTCGATCGACAATTGGGTCGAGAAATCGGTCGCGCCGATCGCGCGCGAATACGACCTGGAAGACAAGTACCCGCACCAGCTCGTCGAGGAGATGAAGGAACTGGGCCTGTTCGGCGCGACCATTTCGACCGAATACGGCGGCCTGGGCCTGCCGGCGCGCATCTACGCGAAGATCATCATCAAGGTGTCGTCGGTGTGGATGGCGCCGACCGGCATCTTCAATTCGCACCTGATCGTGGCTTCGGCGATCGAACGCAGCGGCACCGAGGAACAGAAACGCAAGTACCTGCCGCGCATGGTCACCGGCGAACTGCGTGCCGCGCTGGGCCTGACCGAGCCCAACGCCGGCACCGACCTGCAGGCGATCCGCACCGTCGCCCGCCGCGACGGCGACCACTACGTGATCAACGGCGCCAAGACCTGGATCACCAACTCCCTGCACGGCGACCTGGCCCTGCTGCTGGTCAAGACCGATCCGGACGCGCAGCCGCGGCACAAGGGCATGAGCATGTTCATCGCCGAGAAGGGCGAGGGCTTCGTCGTTGCCAAGAAGCTGCAGAAGAGCGGCTACAAGGCCATCGATACCTGCGAGCTGGTGTTCCAGGATTACCGCGTGCCGGCCGATTGCCTGCTCGGCGGCGTGGAAGGCAAGGGTTTCCACCATGCCGTCGGCGGGCTGGAGCTGGGCCGCATCAACGTGGCCGCGCGCGGCTGCGGCATCGCCGAGGGCGCGCTGCGGCTGTCGTTGCGCTATGCGCAGGAACGCCAGACCTTCGGCAAGCCGATCGCCGAGCACCAGGCCATCCAGCTCAAGCTGGGCGAAATGGCCGCGCGCGTCGAAGCCTCCAGGCTGCTGATCGACAGTGCCGCCAAGGCCTATGACAAGGGCGAGCGCTGCGACATGGAAGCGGGCATGGCCAAGTATTTCGCCACCGAGACCGGCGCGTACTGCGCGCAGGAAGGCATGCGCATCTTCGGCGGTTACAGCTATTCGGTGGAGTACGAGATCGAACGCTTCCACCGCGATGCGATGCTGATGTGCATCGGCGAAGGCACCAACGAGATGCAGCGCATCATCATCGCCAAGCAGCTCGTGGCACGGAACCCGATCTGATCCCCAACGAGGCCGCCATGAAAGACCTGCCCCTGAAGGGCCTGCGCATCCTTGCCGTCGAACAGTATGGCGCCGGCCCTTACGGTTCGATGCATCTGGCCGACCTGGGCGCCGAGGTCATCAAGATCGAATCGCCGCCCGGCGGCGACGTGTCGCGCGCCACCGGGCCGTATTTCCTCGGCGAAGGCGACAGCCTGTTCTTCCAGACCTTCAACCTCAACAAGCGTTCGTTGCGGCTGGACTTGAAGGGCAGCGCGGGGCGCGAGGTGTTCGAGAAACTCGTCGCCACCGCCGATGCGGTGCTCAACAACCTGCGCGGTGACCAGCCGGCGAAACTGGGTCTGGATTACGCCACGCTGGGCAAGCTCAACCCGAAGATCGTCTGCGCGCATCTGTCCGCTTATGGCCGCGACAACGAGCGCGCCGCGTGGCCCGGCTACGACTACCTGATGCAGGCCGAAGCCGGCTTCATGGCGCTGACCGGCGAGCCGGACGCGCCGCCGGCGCGCTTCGGCCTGTCGATGGTCGATTACATGACCGGAATGACAATGTCGATGGGCCTGCTGGCTGCCGTGATCGGCGCGATGCGCAGCGGCCTTGGCCGCGACGTTGACGTGAGCCTGTTCGACGTGGCCCTGCACCAACTCAGCTATCCGGCCGCGTGGTATCTCAACACCGGTCATCGCACCGAACGCCTGCCGCGCAGCGCGCACCCATCCACCGTGCCGTGCCAAGTCTATCGCACGGCCGACGGCTGGGTGATGGTGATGTGCATGCTGGAAAAGTTCTGGCAGATCTTCATCGACGGCATCGGCAACCCGGCGTGGGCCACCGAGCCGCGCTTTGCCGATTTCGCCGCGCGCCGCGAAAGCCGCGAACAGCTGACGCCGCTGGTCGATGCGGTGCTTTCCACCCAGCCGAGCGCGCACTGGACGCAGCTGTTCGCCGGACGCATCCCGATCGCGCCGGTGCTCGACATCGCGCAGGCGCTGGACAACCCCTACGTGCAGCAAGTCGATATGCTGCAACGGGTCGAACACCCGCAGGGCGAGCAACGCATGCTGCGCAATCCGATCAAGCTCGACGGCCAGCGCCTGTCCGGCCACGCCTGTCCGCCGCTGGATGCCGATGCCGGCGAATTGCTGCGCGGCCTGGGTTACGACGAAGCCGATTGCGCGCGCCTGCTGGGAGCGTGACGAAGATGAAGCTCGAGGGCGTGCGCGTGCTGGACCTGTCGCTGTTCCTGCCCGGCCCGCACCTGACGATGATGATGGCCGATCACGGCGCCGACGTGATCAAGGTCGAGCCGCCCACGGGCGAACCGGTGCGCGAAGTCGGGCTGAAGCAGGCCGGGGTTTCCACCTGGTTCCGCAACACCCATCGCGGCAAGCGCTGCATCGTGCTGGACCTGAAAAGCGAAGCCGGGCAGGCCGCATTCGCGCGGCTGGTGGAGTGGGCCGACGTGGTGGTCGAGGCTTTTCGCCCCGGCGTGGCAAAACGCCTTGGCATCGACTACGAAACCTGCCGCGCGCTCAACCCGAAGATCGTCTATTGCGCGATCAGCGCCTTCGGCCAGAGCGGGCCCAAGGTCAATCGTCCCGCGCACGACCTGGCGATGCAGGCCGACAGCGGCGTGGTCAGCCTGAATCGCGCGCCGGACGGCACGCCGGCAATGCCGCACATGCCGGTCGCCGACATGGCCGGATCGTTGATGGCGTTGGCCGGCATCCTGATGGCGTTGTTGCGGCGCGAGCGCACCGGCGAGGGCGACTACATCGACCTGTCGATGCAGGACGCGCTGATGGCGTGGCTGCCGAACGTGCTCGGCCCGCCCTTCGCCGAGGCACGCGACCCGGTGATCCGCCACGAGCGGAGTTGGGGCGGCAATGCGATGTACCTGTTGTACCGCTGCGCCGACGACCGCTGGCTGGCGCTGGGCGGCGCGGAACACAAGTTCGCCGAGAACCTGTTGAACGCATTGGCACGGCCGGACCTGATCCCCTTGTGCCATCTGCCGCCGGGGCCGGGGCAGGATCCGGTCAAGGCTTTCCTGGCGGAAACCTTCGCCACCCGCACGCTGGCCGAATGGAGTGACTTTCTTGCTGGCATCGACGTGTGCTGGGCGCCGGTGAAAACGCTGACCGAAGCCTTCGATGACCCGCACACGCAGGCACGCGGCATGGTCTGGACCGCGCCCGACGGCGGCAAGCACCTGGGCATCCCGATCAAGTTCGCCCACGAACCGGGGCGTATCGATCCGCACCTGGACGGCATTGGCGAATCGACTGCTGCGGTGCTGGCGGAATTGGGTTTGCCGAGTCGTTGAGGTACTACTTCCAGCGCGACTTGTCCTTGACGTAGCGCGCGGCGTCTTCCAGCGATTCGGGCAGGTAGTCCAGCCACAGGTTCGGTGCGTAGCGGCTGCGGTAGCGGTCAAAGACGTCGCGGTACATCTCCATGTGCAGCACCGGCTGACGTTTTCGCGCGCGCAATTCGGCGATCGGGATGCGGCCGATCACCAGTTGCTCGTGCTTGCTGGCCGCTTCGGCAACGACGTTGCCATCGGGCCCGTACAACGCGGTGCCGCCACTGCCCGGATCGTCGAAGAACGGGCCGTTGTCCGGCGAGATCGAGTTGTTGACGATCGAACTGTAAACGCCGTTGTACATCGCGCAGGCCTGCACATCGAGCGGCGAGAAGCCGCCGGATGCCGTGCGCAGGAAAACTTCCGCGCCCTTCATCGCCATCGCGCGGAACAGTTCCGGCTCGCGCTGCGCCGAACTGGTGGCGATGTTGCCCAGCGGCGTGCGCGTGACCGGAATCACCGCGTCGCGGCCGTACATTTCGACGTAGCGGTCGAGCACGTCGTAGATGGTGGTGGTGAAAAGTTCGAAGCCCGGAAACACGCCCTTGATGTTGCGCGCCTTCCAGTGCTTGTCGATGATTTCGCCGTTGTTGTCCATCACCGTGGTCACCGACAGCACATGGCCCGGCCAGTCGGGGTCGCGCACGTAGGCGCCGAACACGATCCAGGTGTCGTACTGCCGGCACTTCTTCGCGATGGCCTCCGATTCCACGCCCGGCAACTCGATCGACAGTGCGTGGGCCTCCTTGCGCGTCCATCGGCGCCAGCCCTGCAGCGGGAATTCGTGGAATTGCAGCAGATCGGGTTTCGGGCCGAAATAGAACGCGCGGTCGATGGTTTCCAGCATGTGGTCGAGGTTGCGTTTCAGCGCGGTGCGGGTTTCGCTGGCTTCGAAGCTGTGCACGCGCGTCTGCGCCAGTCCCAGGGTCCATGCCGGCCCGGCCAGTTCGACCGTGTCGTAAGTGCCGTCGTCGCGCAGGCTGATCGCGTCCTGGCCCTTGCCGGTTGCGGCGCGCGCATTGCCGGTTGCGCCGAGCAGGCCACCGCCAATGGCACCCATCGCCGCCAGGCCGGTTGCGCCGGTGAGGAACGAACGTCGGGAATCATCCATCTCGTTTCTCCACAATCAGGTTGTTCGGATTGTCCTGGTTCTCGCTTGAACCTCACTCTCCCCGCGCCAGCGGGGAGAAGGATCCTCAGGCAGGCTCCAACAAAAAATCCGCCTGCGGAATGGCAGGCGGATTCGGGGTTCGCGAGGTTGCGAGGCTCAGATCGGATCGCCGGCGAAGCTGGGGCCGGAAAGCTTGCGCCAGTCGCGGCTGACGAACTTCTCGTCGATCAGCGTGCGCTGGAACAGCACGCCCTTCTTGTACCAGTGCCACACACGGTTGCGCAGCGTGCCGCAGTCGGAGAGCTGGATCATCTCGTACAGTTCGATGTCGTCCTCGCCGCGACGTTGCCAATGCAGCATCAGCGTGCGGTGGTGGTCGTCCTCGGGGATCTCGCAGCACCAGCCGTAGATCAACTCGTTGTCGAAGATGATTCGGCCGAACAGGTAGGTGGTGGGGAAGTCGCGAATTTCGGTACGACCATCGGCCCAACTGTAATGGTTGGTCTGGTGGTAGGGCGCCTTGTCGTCGCCGGTGATGCGGCAGACCAGGCGCGAGCGGTGTTCGTCGTACTTGTCGCCGTTGGCGTCGTAGTAGCGGTACACGCCGTCCCAGACGCCGTCGTGCCTGGCGAGGTAGGGCATGTGTTTTTGCAAATCGATCATGTGCAGTCCTCTGTACCTGTTTGGGGTTGCGACGCGCGCGGCGCCTTACTGGTTGCGGAGTTCGTCCATCACTTGTTCCATCGGCACATCCATGGCACCGCTTTCCAATGCCTCGGTTTCCTGCTGCACGATGCGCAGCACCCGGGCGATGTATTCCTTCATCCATTGCGTGCGTTGCGCTTCGGCGTCGCGGTCGGGCTGGTATTGCTCCAGCTCCTCGCGGCTCAGCAGCCTCTTGCTTTCGATCAGGCGTTCCAGCGCGTCAAGGCGCTGGTGGGTGACGGCGTTTTCCATGGCCAGCGCCATCACGATGCCGAGCACGCGCTCCACGTCCGGATCCTTGAAGAAATACGGGCGCTTGCCCTTGGCGCGTGCACCGGCCAGGGCGATGGGGTCGATCGCGCTCATGATTTCCAGATCCCGAACATGGTCCACAACGCGGCACGGCCGTGGTCTTCGCCGTTTTCGCTGGCAACCGGGAACACGTCGCGATCGACCACGCCGCGCACCTTGGTCTCGAAATAGCGCTGCGTGTCGAAGCCGGCCCTGGCCAGCATCTGCTGCAAGTCGTAGTCGTGCATCACGCTCCAGAACGGCTCGTTGTTGTTGTAGGCGTCCCAGTCGCGGATGAATTGTTCGTAGGGATCCATGCCGTGGTATTGCGGTTGTTCCAGGTGCACGGTCAGGCCGCCCGGCGCCAACAGGCGATGAATCTCGGCCAGCATGCGCGGCATGGCCGTGGCCGAGGTCTCGTGCCAGAACATGGCAGTGGTGATCAGGTCGAAATGGCCGTTTGGGTAATCCAGCGCCTCGCCGTTTGCCTGGCGGAATACGATGTTGTTCACGTCCATTGCGCGGGCGCGGGCGTGGCCATAGCGCAGCATGGTGGCGGACACGTCCACCGCGATCACTTCGGCCTCGGGAAACGCCGCCGCCACCGGCACGATGTTGTGGCCGATGGTGCAGCCGATGTCCAGTACCCGGCGCGGCTTGAATTGCGGATGTTCTTCCTTGAGCCACTGCACCAGCGCCTGGCCGCCGCCGTCGTTGAAACGGCCCAGCATGCCGCCGGTGGTGGCGAAGATGCCCGAGTCGTAGTTGGCTGGCGCCAACACGTCGCCGGGCTGGTGCTCGGTGTGGTAGCCGCCGGGCATGCAGTGGATGTCCACCGCGCTGGCATAGCGCGGAACCTCGACCGAAGCATCCAGCAGCAAGCCATCGTCCCGGGCATTGAGCTTGCGGGTCTTGTCGATCAGCGCGTCGATCTGGCGCAGCACCAGGCTGCGCCCGGTCTGCTGGCGCATTTCCATCGAACTGCGGCGCAGCGCGCTCCATGTCTGATAGACCGGATCCGTGGCCATCGCCTTGCGTACTTCATGGCGCGTCGTTGGCGCGCGCCCGTTGGTCTTCTCGAAGGCCGGCTTCACCCGCTTTTCGTAGGCGGTTTTCACCTTCGGGCTGAGCTGCGTGGCGAGGTAGCCATTGAGGCTGGCGAGGAAATCGAAACGGGCAGCATCGTCGTGCGTGCCTTCGGGGAATACGGCGTGGCGACCTACGTGCTGCCAACTGGGCGGCAGGGCTTGCGGACTCATGGCGTTGCTCCGTCAAGGGGAGGGAGGAGTCGATAAAGCTCTAATGATATAGCTATATGTCATTTTTATCGACGCGTCAAGCAGTGCCGGAAAATGGTGTGGCACAAATGCGGATTTGCCGATGTTTGCGCAATTCGCACCACTTCGGGGATGGATCCGGCATGTGCCTGCGCAGTCGGTCGTGGCTGTTGTGCCGGTTTGCGCAAGCGCCGGGTCACGGCGGCGTTAAATGTCTGGACATTTAGATTCTAATGATATACGTATATGTCATACGGGCGCTGCCGGAAGCGGCGCCCTGATTTCACAACGGGCCGGCAAGCAATGGATTGCCTGGACGGATTCCACGCTTCGGGAACAAGAGGGATCGTGCGATGAAGATGATGAAGATGATATTGCCTGTCCTGCTGTCGGTGTCGGCCGCAATCGCGGCGCCAGCGCATGCGCTGGACATCGATTCGCCGCAAGGCGCGGCAGAAGCGATGATGAAGCTGCGCTGTTCGCTGGACCCGAAGGACAACGTGATCGCGTGGTGGAAGGGCACGCTGTTCCAGCAGGAGACGGGCAAAGCGCCGGTGCCGCTGATGGGATTCGAAGGCTACAACATCTGCCGCGGTGAGAAGCTTGGAGACGGCACCTGGCGCATGCTCACGCGCGAATTGACGTTCTATCGCGACCTGAAGACCGGCCGCATCCTCGAAACCTGGGACAACCCGATCTCGGGCCAGCGCAACACCATCGTTGACGTCGCCAACGATCCGGTCAACCAGGTGTTCAACCCGCCGGGTCGTCCGGCGATGGCGCTGCCATGGGTGCAAATGGGCGATCGCCTGATGTTGGCGATGAACCTGCCGCTGTCCTATCCCAACCCGCTGCAGCCGCAGGAGTTCCCGCTGGAATCCTCCGGGCCGACCTATGCCGGTTCCGAGCATTTCCTGTTCTTCGTTTCGCGCAAGGACATGGAAAACCCCGCATTGAAGAGCGCGCCGCTGAGCTATTCGTGGACGCGCACCGGCCCGTGGCTGCCGTGGATGGAACTGGGCCAGCGCGCCGGCGCGCTGCTGTACGTGGCGCAGGGCGCCAAGCTCGACTCATTCGACGAACTGCCTCAGGACATCCGCGACGTGGTGCGCGCGAAGTATCCCGAATACGTGACTGCGCCTGCGGAATGGGTGCAGCCCAACGTCACCAGTTGGACGTACTACAAGAAGTTGAAGCAGCAATCCAGGAACAAGGACTGATCCGCGAAACCCACCCATCCACCCCCACCACGCGACGCCGTGCCGCGCCACGGCAACCTCATTCGCCCTTTTGCAGAGAAACGACGCCATGAAGACCCCGAAGCCCGATCTGCTTTGTACCTCGATTGCACTGGCGCTGGCGCTGGTTGCCGGCAATGCCCTGGCCAGCGAAACCGATGCCGATGAACAGGAAAAGACGCAAGCACCTACCCAGGAGAATGTCACCCAACTGGAAGCTCTCACTGTCACTGCGCGCGGCGTCAAGGAGAGCCTGCAAAAGGCGCCGTTGTCGATCACCGCAATTTCAAAGGAAAGCATAGAGAAGAAGGGGCTGGTGGACATGCGCGACATCGCCAACCAGACGCCGGGCTTCTCGCTGAAGCCGACGTTCGGCCGTTGGCAGGAAGTGCCGGTAATACGAGGCATGTCGAACATCGGAACCCCTGCTTCGACCGATATCAGCACCAACGCATCCCTGTTCATCGACGGGATTTACGTCAACGGCGACATGTCCACCTTCGGATTGGAGAACGTGGAACGGGTAGAGGTGTTGCGCGGGCCGCAGGCCGCCGCATTCGGTCGCAGCACCTTCGCCGGCGCGATCAATTTCATCACCAGTCGTCCCGGCAGCAGGCCGGGAGGCAAGATAACCCTCGGCGCCGGCAATTACGGTCAGGAAAAACTCGGCATCTATTATTCAGGTGGAACCGACGACGGCACCTTCGGATACGAGGCCAGCATCAACAAGCGCGGCAATGACAGCATTTTCTACAATGCCGCCTCGGGCAAGCGCGATCTGAATGGCAGTGAGACATTCAGTTACATGGGGGCGGTGGCCTGGTCGCCTACCGAAAACCTGGACATTGTGGCGCGCGCCACGCGGCAGAAGACCCGCGACGAACACGTGGCCATCACCCTGATCGGCTCGGACAAGAACAACTGTTACCTGCCGGTAGCCACCGTGGACACCACCGATCCGTCGGATTACATGCAGACACGCAGCAAGGGTTACTATTGCGGCAACCTACCGCTGCCTGAAGAGTGGAGCATCAACACCCAGGGTTTCCTCGACGCGGGCCTTTTCCCCGGGGTGAAGAGCGAATCGGATCGATACAGCCTGAAGGCCGACTACAGTTTCGATAACGGCTGGAAGCTGGAATCGACCTCGGCCTACAACACCTATGAGCGCTATTATGCCGTTGATCAGAGTTATCAAGGCATCGAGGTGTACTACTACAAACTGAGTGAATACGTGACGCTGCAGTTCCCGGGCGCGCTGGCGACGTTTGCGCTCGCGCGCTTCCGCGACAAGTCGCAGAGTCTGCGCTTGAGCAGCGACTATGACAAGCCATTGGCTGGTTTGGTTGGCGCGTATTACTACAAACTCGAGGGCTTGCCGGGATACTCGGGGAGCCTGACAACGGGCGTTGCGACGCCATCGGATCCCGGAAACACGACCGTCAACAAGTCCGTATATGGACAGATTCGTTGGCAGATCAACGACAAATGGACCACGTCGTTGGAGGCTCGGTACTCGCGGGACAATCTGACCCTGGAAGGGGTCAGCACGGCCACGCTGAGCGGCATCACTTACACCAACAACTATGTCGCCGAGGCCGAGTACAGCAGCTTCACGCCGCGCTGGACCCTCAGCTACCAATTGGCGGACAACATCAATCTTTACGGTTTGGTGTCCAAAGGCAACAAGCCGGGCGGATTCAATACCTTTGTGTACTATGCCGGCCTGACCGACGAGGCACGTGCCGAGCTGATCGCCGGTGGATACGACAAGGTGAAGGAAGAAGAAGTGACCAACTACGAGTTGGGCTTCAAGAGCGACTGGCTGGAAAATACATTGCGGTTCAATGCCAGCCTCTATCAGCTTGACTGGAAGAACCAGGGGCTGTCGATATCTGCACAGGCCATGCAGAAGAATGACACGTTGTACACCAATACTTATGTCGTCAATGTCGGCAAGACCCGCATACGCGGATTGGAGCTGGAGTCGCAGTGGGCTTTTGCTCCGGGCTGGTTGGCTTCGTTGGTGTACGCCTTCACCGATTCGGAAATCCTGGAGTATTCCTCCGCCGATCAGGCCGATCTGATGTCGGCCGTAGCGGGCAACACGCCGAATCCCGGCGACGGTTCGCCGCTGGGCAATTTGGCGGGCCACAAGTCGCCGCTGGTGCCACGCAACAAGTTCACCCTTGGTCTGGCCTACGACGGCCATTTTGCCAATGGCTGGGACTATGGTTTCAACTGGGATACTACCTACGAAGGTGATCGCTATCTGCAGGTGGACAACCTGGCCATACTGAAAGCATCCTGGCTGAGCAATTTTCGAATGACCCTGAGTCCGAGCGAAGCCTGGAAGATCACCGCCTATGTCAACAATGTGTTCGACGATGATTCGCCGCAGAGTGGGCTGCGTTACCTGAGTTTCGACACCAACGGGTCGTCGCCGTACATCAATATCCCGGCCAAATCACCAAGCACCAGCCGTCAGTACGTGCAGCAGCGTGATTTCGCAATAACCGCGCCGCTCCCGCGCATGTACGGCATCGAAGTGAGCTACAGCTTCTGATTTGCACTCGCCGACCCGGCCCCGATGGGGGCGGGTCGGTTCTTTCATTCGTTTTGTGAAGTCTTTCCGCATGAATAGAAAGCACTTCCTGACTGGTGCGGCAAGGTTGACGGCGTTGTCCATGGCGTTGGCATCGCCGCACGCCGTGGCGACCAATGGCCATGATGTCATTGTGGTCGGTGCCGGCATGTCGGGCCTGGCGGCGGCGCATGCGCTGGAACAAGCCGGCGCACGGGTGCGCGTGCTGGAAGCGGGCGACCGTATCGGGGGTCGCCTGCATACCGTGGTGCGCGACGGCCAGCGTTTCGAGGTCGGCGGCATCGAAGTGGGGACCGATTACCAGCGCGTGCACGCACATGCGCAACGGCTGGGCGTGGGCATGTGTCCGCCAACGATGAGCCGCCCTTTGCCCAGCGAAACCGGTTGCCTGGTCGATGGCCGGGTGATGCGCCCCGGCGAATGGAGCCACAGCCCGGCCAATCCGCTGCAAGGCCGCGAACGCACCATTCCGCCGTCGGCGTTGTTGTCCATGGCGATGAACGCCATCGCGCTGCCCACGCAGGAAAGTTGGGCCGACCCGGCCAACCGGGTGCTGGACGTGCCGTTGTCGCAATTGCTGGCGCAGAAAGGCTGGTCGCAAGCGGCGATCGAACTGATGGATTCCGCGCACAGCTACACCTCGCTGCAAACGGTCAGCGCGCTGGATGCGCTGCGCCGCGATGCGCATCGTCGTTTTGGTCAGCAGGCCACGGTCTGGGTCGAAGGCGGCAGCCAGGCCCTGCCTGAGGCGATGGCGGCTGCGTTGAAAAAGCCAGTGGTGCTAGGTGCGCAGGTGCAGGGTATCCGCTCCGGCCGGCGCGGCGTGGAGTTGACCACGCTGGATGGCCGTCGATTCCAGGCCGCGCACGTTGTGCTGGCCTTGCCCAGCGGCCCCTTGAGCCGCATTCACATCGACCCCGTGCCGCCAGCGGAGCAGCGCGAAGTCTGGGCGGCGCGACGCAGCAACGCCGTTACCACCCTTCATTTGCGGCCGCTGCGCAAGTTCTGGGAAGACGATGGCTTGCCGATTGCATTGTGGAGTCCCGATTCGTTGCAACACGTGCTGCCTTGCTGCAATGCAAACGGCGAAGTCGATCGTCTGATCGTCTGGCTCAATGGCGCTGCGGCGCAGAAGGCCGACCTGATGGATCGCAACACACGCATCGCCTGGGCGATTGCCCGTTTCGAACAGGCGTATCCGTCTGCCAAGGGCGCGCTGCTGCCGCTGGAAACCCGCAGTTGGGGCAGTGAGCCGCTCGCCAATGGCGCTTTCTCCGAGATGGCGCCGGGCATGGTCGCCAAAACCCTGCGCTGGAACGGCCAGTCTTTCGGACGCCTGCATTTCGCCGGTGAGCACACCGAACTGGCCTATCCCGGCATGGAGGCGGCGGTGCGTTCCGGCGAGCGCGCCGCTGCTGAGATTCTGGCGGCCTGAATTCCTTTTCCTGCATTCCTCCAAGAGAAAAAAATGTCTCTCGATCCTTTCGATTTGTTCGATGTCCGATCCCAGCTGAGCGAAGACGAGCGTGCGGTGCAGGACACGGTGGCGCGTTTCGTTGACGAGCGGGTGCTGCCGATCATCGGCGACTGCTTCGACCAGGGGCGTTTTCCGTCCGA